>NZ_NGJT01000014.1 GCF_003950315.1 Vagococcus bubulae | reverse complement strand
CAAAACTATAAATATAGAATTTTACTTAGTTTTCAAGGTAAATAAATAAGCAACGAAAACCTGTTGTCTTTCGTTGCTTAAATTCACTAAATTTTACTCATCCACATCATTTGACGGAGAGCCAAAAATATTAGAAGGATATATGAACAAGATGGAGAAAAAAACAAAGCTTATTTTTTACGCAATAAAATAAGCATTTACCATTAATAGTCATTAAAAGGTAAATGCTCTTCAGTACGAACTGGTGTCATCCATTAGGTCGTTACTCCTTATGCAATTTTTTGTAATTCATGTACTGCGTTTTGAATAGTTGTACCTGTAGCCACTTTACTTTCATCATCTTTTAGAAAAACGATAAATAAGTTTAACTCAGTGTCTAATGTTACTCGGTACTCTATTGTAGTGTTATTGAATGTCATATAGCATTCTCCTTTCTTAATCGTAACGAAAGGCAACTAAAACGTTCATAACGAAATTCCTTTTATAATTGTATCATTTTAAAAGTATTATTGCAACTAATAATTTAAAGAAAAAGATCATTAATAGAGTAACGTATAAAAAAACTGATGAAAAACAGGAAGTTTTCATCAGTTTTAGTCTTATTTTTTATTTTGTTTTCCTTGATTGCGTCCACCAGTGTTTGCATTAATCTTATTTTTCGGTGTGTTTTGTTTTGCAGGCGTTGGCTTAACAGCAGGCTTAACAACTTTCACTGGATTTTTTTCAAAATGCTCAGCAATTTCTTGTTTTACTTTTGGTTTATGATATAGGTTAGTAATCAATGATTGGATACAACTAAAGATACCGCCGATAACCCAATACAATGTCACCCCAGCAGGAGCTCTAAAAGAGAAGAAAATAATCATAAGAGGTGACATGTATGTCATCATTCTCATTTGTTTTTTCTGTTCATCACTCATGCCAATCATACTAATATAGCTTTGTAAAAAGTAACTAATACCAGCTAAGGCTACTAAAATTAAGCTAGGTTTTCCTAAGTTTATTCCAAAGAATACTGATTCAGAAATACCAGGTGTCACTTTTGCTGCAAAGAACAGAGCGGTAAAGATTGGCATTTGGATTAATAATGGTAAACAACCCATACCACCCATAATGTTGATATCATTATCCTTGTAGAATTGTTGTAACTCTTGTTGTGCTGCCATTTTTTCTTCTGGTGAAGTAGCTGTTTTCATACGTTCGTTAATAACATCCATATGAGGTTTGATAGCGGCCATTTTTTCTTGTTGAATCATTGATTTTTTCATTTGACTTAAACCAAGTGGTAAAATGATTAATCGCACAATCATCGTTAATAAGATGATTGACCAACCAAATCCTAATCCCCAGTTTTCTGCAAAGAAGGTAATCAGATGACTCATGGGTTTTACTAATAAATTATAGACGAAACCTTCGCCTGTAGGAGCACCTGTGGAGTCAGTTTTGACACATCCGGATAAAAAGATAAGCATTCCGAAAAGGCTAGAACCGATCATCCAACGTTTTAAATTTTTCATTTATTTCTTCCTTTACTATAATCTTCATAAATCTACACAAGCATTACTATATCGAATTTTTCGCTATAATTCAATTATTTTATAGAAATAATTTAAGAATAAACAACGTTAAATTTATGATGCTCTTTAAAAGTTGGCTCGAAATCAATCGAGTAGTTTGTCACTTTTCCCATCGGAGCAGGTGATTTTTTTACTTCTTCAATAAACTGTTGGACAGCTAATTTATCTCCATTTGCCTCGATGTAAACACCGCCGTCATCTAAATTACGAACGATGCCACAAACACCTAGCTCATCAGCGGCTATTTTTGTCATGTAGCGAAACGCAACACCTTGAACACGACCGTAGACGGTCATAGAAATTTTCATTCAATCACTTCCTTTGTGTTTTCTTACATCTATTATACAATTTTTAATGATAAATAAGCGAAAGAAATAAAAAATCTGATATAATAAATTCAGGATTGAGAGGAATGAATACAGATTATGAAACGAATTGAGTCATTGACAAATCAATGGGTAAAGGAAACAAAAAAATTACATAAAAAAAAATATCGAGATATAATGAATCAATATATTTTAGAAGGAGAACATTCAGTTCAAGAAGCTTTAGAGAATAAAGGGTTGATTGATTGCGTGATTACAACAGATAATGGGTTGGTAAAATATGAATCCATTATATCAAGAATATCAGAAGCGCAATTGATTGTGGTGACAGAAGGAATACTAAAGCAGTTATCTGAATTGCCAACACCACAAGAAATAATCGCGATTATGAAAAAATCAGAAGAAACAGCAGAATTCGGAGAAAAAATCTTAGTTTTGGATCATGTACAAGACCCTGGAAACGTTGGAACAATGATTCGAACAGCAGATGCAGCAGGTTTTGATCAGGTTGTATTGAGTGAAGGATGCGTGGATGTGTATCAATCAAAAGTTCAACGTGCATTACAAGGAAGTCAATTTCATGTGTCTGTTAAGACGAATGTTGTTTTAAATGATTGGCTAGAACAGGCAAAAAAACGCGATATTTTGACAGTAGCAACAGCGTTAGATGATACAGCCATGTCTTTTAAAGACTTAAATATAACAGAATCAATTGCTATTATTATGGGGAATGAAGGTCAAGGCGTGTCACAGGAAGTCTTATCACAAGTTGATAAAAAAGTGTACATTCCAATGAAAGGTCAAGCAGAATCGCTAAATGTCGCGGTTGCAGCGGGGATTGTCATGTTTCATTTTTAAATTATTATAAATTTATTAAAGTCATGTTTTTTGATATGTTTTTTGAAACATAACTGATATATTATTATCATAAAACTATTCAAAAGTGATTGTTAAGAAAGAAAGTGATTGCAAATGTCGTTAAACTGGCAAGAAGATACTGCTTACTTAGAACTTGTTGAAGATTTAATTTATACAGATGACGTTCAAAGTTTAAGAAAATATACACAACATCATTACTCAAATCGTTTGGAACATTCGATTCAAGTATCTTATAAGAGTTATAAACTCGCAAAAAAATGGGGTGGAGATGTTAGAGCAACTGCTCGAGCAGGCTTACTTCATGATTTGTTTTTCTATGATTGGCGTGAACAAAAAATGGGTGAAGGCACGCATGCTTATGTTCATCCGCGTATCGCTTTAGAAAACGCGAAAAAATTAACGGATATCTCACCTTTAGAAGAAGATATCATTATTAAGCATATGTTTGGTGCAACAATTGCTCCGCCTAAGTACAAGGAAAGTTATATTGTCACACTGGTTGATAAATATTGTGCCTGTGAAGAAGTTATTAAACCATTGTTTAAAAAAGCAAAATTAAAAGCTGTAGAATATTCTAAAGTGGTACATTTGTAAGCTGACAGATAGTATTTGTCAGCTTATTGTTTTATACTAGTAAGTATAAATGATGAAATTGGTAGTTGATGAGGGGGCAGTTTATGAATTCTTGTGAAAAAAGACAGTTTGAACTTTGTCCAAAGTTTGAAAAAACGTTTGATATGTTAGGTAAAAAATGGAATGGTTTAATTATTGATGTGTTACTAGAAGATGGGACACAACGATTTGTTGAATTAGCTAATAAAATACCAGACGTTAGTGATAGGGTGCTGGTTGAGCGTTTGAAAGAATTGGAAGAAAAGGGAATTGTGACACGAGATGAACATCCGGTAGAAAAAAAACGCATTGATTATTCTTTGACTGAAAAAGGAGAAGCGTTACGCTCTGTCATGAATGAAGTCCAAAGTTGGGGAGAAAAATGGATGTAAGAATCATCTTGACGGACCATTTTATTTCTTGTACACTTTAGACATATAGTAAAAACGTTATAGGAAACGAGTAGTTTAGTATGTTTCTCATTAGGGAGGATTGCCATAGACTGAAAGCAATCTGTGAAAAGGCTAGATGAAGTTCACTTCCTTAGTTGTTTGATTGTCAAACCGGTGATTAGCATCATCGTTAACAAATAAAGATGCTTTTAGCATAAAAATTGGATGGTACCACGAGACATCGTTCCTTTTCATTAAGGAATGGTGTCTTTTTTGTTGGATTAAGAAAGGATGAAACAAATGGAAATCAAAGAAAGATTGGAATCACTACGTAAAGATTTTATTGAAAAAATTGCGCAAGTGGAATCATTAGACCATTTAAATAGCATACGTGTTGAGGTAATGGGGAAAAAAGGAAGTATGACAGAAATTCTTCGTGGAATGAAAGATTTATCAAACGAAGAGCGACCAGTTGTCGGAAGCTTGGCTAATGAAATTAGAGATGTATTATCCACTCAAATAGATGAGAAAAAACAAGAACTTGAAGAAGAAGCCCTTAATCAAGCATTATTAAATGAAACAATCGATGTGACACTGCCAGGTAAAGTATCAAGTACTGGAACACCTCACATTTTAACGCAAGTGATGCAAGAAATTGAAGATGTCTTTTTGGGATTGGGTTACGAAATTATTGAAGGATATGAAGTAGAAAAAGATTACTATAATTTCGAACGGATGAACTTGCCGAAAGACCATCCTGCTCGTGATATGCAAGATTCATTTTATATTACAGATGACATGTTACTTCGTACGCATACGTCGCCAATTCAAGCACGTACAATGGAAAAACATGATTTTTCAAAAGCTCCACTTCGTATGATTAGTCCAGGGAAAGTTTATCGACGTGATAGTGATGATGCCACTCATAGTCATCAATTCCATCAAATTGAAGGATTAGTCGTTGATAAAAATATCACCATGGCAGATTTAAAAGGAACACTTGAAGTGTTGCTTAAAAAATTATTTGGTGAAGATCGAAATATCCGCTTGAGACCAAGTTATTTTCCATTTACAGAACCATCAGTTGAAGTAGACATTAGCTGTTTCAAATGTGGCGGATCCGGCTGTAATGTCTGTAAACATACTGGCTGGATTGAAATCCTTGGAGCAGGGATTGTGCATCCAAGTGTACTAGAAATGTCTGGAATTGATTCAAATGAATACAGTGGGTTTGCTTTTGGATTAGGACCTGATAGAGTCGCAATGTTGAAATACGGTGTCAATGATATCCGTTACTTCTATCAAAATGATGTGCGATTCTTAGAGCAATTTAAGGTAAAGGGGTAGAGAATAATGTTAGTATCATATAAATGGTTACAAGAATTAGTTGATGTGAAAGATATCGATGTTAATGACTTAGCAGATAAAATGTCTCGATCAGGTATCGAAGTAGAAGATGTAACGATTCCTGAAGAGGGACTTAAAAAAATTGTGGTGGGTGACGTCAAAGAGTGCGTCCCTCATCCAGATAGTGATCATTTATCTATTTGTCAAGTTGATGTGGGAGAAGACGATTTATATCAAATCGTTTGTGGTGCTCCAAATATAACAGCAGGTAAAAAAGTGATTGTTGCGTTACCTAACTCACGCATTGCTGGAAATGTAAAAATTAAAAAAGGTAAAATGCGTGGAGAAGTTTCTCTAGGAATGATTTGTTCATTACAAGAGTTAGGATACTCTGATAGTGTTGTGCCAAAAGAATACGCTGAAGGGATTTATTTCTTACCTGATGATGCTGTGCCAGGTCAGCCAGTCTTTTCTTATTTAGATATGGATGATGCGATTATTGAGTTATCTGTTACACCGAATAGAGCGGATGCTTTGAGCATGATTGGTGTTGGATATGAAGTGGCAGCTATTTATGATAAAGACATCATATTGCCAACTGTGACAATTAATGAAAATCCAGATGAACAAGTGGAAAACTATGTTTCAATTACATTAGATAATGAAGAAGATGTGCCATCATATGGTATGAAAATCATTAAAGATGTAACAATCAAAGAAAGCCCAATGTGGTTACAAAATCGTTTGATGAATGAGGGCATTCGACCAATTAATAATATAGTCGATGTGACAAACTATACTTTACTATTATTTGGTCAACCACAACATGCATTTGATTATGATAA
Source organism: Vagococcus bubulae (assembly GCF_003950315.1). GTDB lineage: Bacteria > Bacillota > Bacilli > Lactobacillales > Vagococcaceae > Vagococcus > Vagococcus bubulae. The sequence continues at coordinate 55,595 of NZ_NGJT01000014.1, read as the reverse complement.
ATTAGCAACAAAAACAATTTCTGTTCGTCGTGCGAAAGATAAAGAATCTTTAACGACTTTAGACGGGGTAGAACGTGAATTAACAGTGGAAGATTTAGTCATTACAAATGGTGAGAAAGCCATCGCTTTAGCAGGTGTAATGGGCGGAGAAGATACTGAAATAACAAATGAAACCACAACAATCGCATTAGAAACAGCTGTTTTTAACCCAACACGAGTTCGTCGTACGGCAAGAAGATTAGCCTTATCAAGTGAATCAAGCCGTCGTTTTGAACGTGGAATTAACTGGTCAGTCATTCGCCAAGCAAGTGAATTTTCTGCTAACTTAATGGCAGAGCTAGGTGGTGGAACGATTGTTACGGGAGAAGCACTAGTAGAAACTAAGACACCGAAAGAACCAACTGTATCTATTACATTAGAAAAAATAAATCGTTCTTTAGGGACTAATCTAACAGCAATGGATGTTGAAAAGATATTCTTGCAATTAGGATTTGAAGTAGCTTTAAGTGGTGAAACATTTGATGTGACGATTCCATTAAGACGTTGGGATATTAGTATTCCTGCTGATTTACTTGAAGAAGTTGCGCGTATTTATGGTTATGATAATTTACCATCGACACTACCAAGTGGCTTTTCTTTACCAGGTAAATTAACCTTTAAACAACAAATGATTCGACATATTAGATCATTACTTGAAGGAAAAGGATTAACCGAGGCGATTAGTTATGCTTTAACCTCTCCTGAGTCAGCTGTTCAATTTAAACTAGAGTCCGATAATACGGAAGATATTGTTGAGCTTGATTTCCCAATGAGTGAAGAGCATTCAGTTTTACGTCAAAGTTTAGTCAATGGTTTGTTGAAAGATGTATCATACAACGTTGCTAGAAAAGCAAGTGGTGTGGCATTTTATGAAATTGGTCACGTATTTAATTGGTATGATAAATCAGATTTACCGAAAGAAACCACTCATTTGGCTATGGCGATGACAGGACTTTCTCGTAAAAAAGATTGGAAAGAGTCTCAAGAAGTGGTTGATTTTTATACGATGAAAGGTGTCGTAGAATCTTTAATGAGTTTCTTAGGTCTTGATAAAAAAGTCGTGTATCAACCAAACCATTCATTAAAAGAGATGCATCCAGGACGTACAGCGGATGTATTTGTTGGTGACACTCGTGTTGGTTTTGTGGGACAAGTGCATCCAAAATTATTAAAAGAAATGGACTTGAAGGAAACTTACGTTGTTGAACTTGACTTGGATCAATTATTTGAATTTGTTCCAGAAGACAATGAATACAAAGAAGTTGGAAAATACCCTTCAATTAAACGTGATATTGCTTTATTAGTTGATGAGACAGTATCACATCAGCAAATTGTCGATGTGATTGAAGCAAATGGTGGTAAAAATCTGAAATCCATTCATTTATTTGATTTATTTACCGGAGAGAAATTAGGTAAAGGTAAAAAATCACTTGCTTATTCATTAGTATTCCAAAATGATGATCAAACATTAGTGGAAGACGAAGTGGTTTCTGTTATGAATAAAATAGAAAAATCTTTAATCAATGAGTTAGGGATTGAAGTAAGATAATAGAGAAAAACAACCCGTTATGACAGTAGTTTATGGCATAATTGGTTGTTTTTTATTAAAAGAACGGAAAAATCAATAAAAATTTGTTATGATAGTGATTGATTATTATTAAAGGAGAATAGGATGGAATTAAAAAAGTTAGTGAAAGGATTATTTGTGGGAATAATCTTTTTTAGTTGTTTAGTAAGTGGTGGGAATGTTTTGGCTCAAGAGATGCCAAGTATGATGGATTTAATTAGTGAATCGGGTTTTACTGTCAATGAAGCAGATAAACCAAAAGGTGCAGTGTTAATTGATGCAAATACAGGGCAGTATTTGTGGGGAGAAAACCCTGATACGCCACATAATCCAGCAAGTATTATGAAATTAATGGTTGTTTATTTAGTTTATCAAGCGATTGAAGAAGGAAGAATCACGCTAGATACAACAGTTGAAGCCAATGAACGCTATGTGGCGATTTCTCAAATTTATCAATTAAGTAATAATAAGATTCAATTAGGTGTTTCTTATCCAGTAAGAGAATTACTAAAAATGGCTGTTGTACCTTCTTCAAATGTGGCAACGGTAATGTTAGCAGATTTGGTTGAACCAAATGCCGTAGAATTTTTAAATAAAGTGAACCAAACAGCACAAGAATTAGGCATGACAAATACGAAAATCGTCAACATTACGGGTGCAGAAATCGGTGCGTTTCATGGATTATATGCGTCAGAAGGCGTTGACACATCAACCTTAGAAGTCGATGCATCCAATACAACAACAGCAAGAGATTTAGCAACATTTACTTATTTTTTACTATCAAAATATCCTGATGTTTTAACTATCACTAATTCACCAAAAGTGACATCAATGCCTGGAACACCATTTGAAGAAACATTTGATACGTATAATTATTCGCTGCCAGGATTAGAATATTCTTATGAAGGGGTGGATGGATTAAAAACAGGTTCGAGTCCATCTGGTGGATTTAACATTGATATGACAGCAAAAAAAGGAGAGTTACGTTTAATTGCCATCGTGTTAGGTGTAGGTGATTGGTCAGATCAAACTGGCGAATATAAACGACATCCTTTTGCCAATGCTATGTTAAATTATGGTTTTAATCATTATGAATACAAAAATATTTTAGAGACTGGTGAACATGAAATAGACGATAAAATTATTATGACAGATAAACCGCTATACGATATAGTGAAAAAGGATGAACCTTATACGTTGAGTTTAGCTGATGGCAATGTACTTGTTGATAATGGACTAGAAAAAATTTCAGCGACTATTCCAGTAGTGAAAGTGTCATATAAAGAAAAAGAAGAAGAACATCCTGTTAAAAAAGCATTAAAAAATACACCAGTTGAATCAATCGCATCAAACATTCCAACAACGCAATCTGAGTGGTTACAGACAGTAAAACGATTTTGGAAAGAACTAGCCATTGGTTTTTGTAGCCTAATTTTTTTACTATTTTTAATAATATGGTATATTAGAAAAAGAAACCAACGAAAAAGAATGAAGGCGAGAGTAAAACGACAATCTCGTAGATGATTTTCGTTCAAAAATAAGGGAGGATGTAATGATGACAGAACAGACTTACTATACTCTAAAAAATGGCAACAAAATTCCAGTAGTGGGATTTGGTACGTGGCAAGCAGAAAATGGAGAAGTAGCCAAGCAAGCTGTAAAATCTGCGTTAGAAGCAGGGTATCGCCACATTGATACAGCAATGATTTATGGAAATGAAGCAAGTGTTGGAGAAGCAATTAAAGAAAGTGGCATTGCACGTGAAGAGTTATTTATAACCACAAAATTGTGGAATAAAGATCACTCATATGAAAAAGCCAAACAAGCTATTAATGATTCGTTGGAGAAATTGAATCTAGATTATTTGGATTTATACTTAATTCACTGGCCTAACCCAGTTGATTATCGTGAAAAGTGGCAACAAGCAAACGCTGATGCTTGGAGAGCGATGGAAGAAGCTGTTGAAGAGGGAAAAATAAAAAATATAGGGGTGTCTAATTTTTTACCACATCACCTAAAAGCATTAGAGGAAAGTGCGACAATCCAACCAGTGATTAATCAAATCTATCTCAATCCTAGTGATCAACAAAAAGTGATTGTTGATTATTGTAAAAATAAAGGCATTGTTCTAGAGGCATATAGTCCTTTAGGAACAGGAGATATCTTTAAATTAAAAGAATTAGAAGAAATTGCCGATTCACATAATAAAACTGTCGCACAAGTTGTGTTGCGTTGGTCACTTCAAAAAGGATTTTTACCTCTTCCTAAGTCTGTCACACCAAGTCGAATTAAAGAAAACATTGAACTATTTGACTTTGAATTATCTGAATTTGATATGGGACTTATTGATGCTTTACAAGGAAAAGCTGGTCAGGCAAGAAATCCGGATGACGTTACCTTTTAAAAGGCTCTCTAAAAAAGAGCCTTTTTCTTCATTTAAAAAAGATGAGTAGATTGGGAGAGATGGATGGAAAAGTTATTAAAAGTTATTTCAAATAGAGCAGTTATTATCGTGTTATTAATTCTTATTCAATTAGGAGTATTATTTGCTATAGTGTTTAGATTTCAACATTTTTTTGTTTACTTTTATACATTTTATTTGTTAATTTCTAGTTCAGTTATTATAAAAATTATCAATAGTCGTAGTAATCCAGCTTATAAGATTGCTTGGATTATTCCAATTATGTTGATTCCAATTTTTGGAACGGTGATTTATTTAGTGTTTGGTCGTGTTCGTTTTAGTAAAAAAGAAAAGATGAAAATGGCAATGGTTCAAGAAAGAGAACAACGTGCTAATGAACAAACAGTTGCTAAAGCAACCATAACAGATGGAAACCAAAATGCGGTTATACAATCCAATTATTTAAGTAAACATGGAGAGGCTTCGTTGTTTGAACATACAACGAGTGAGTATTTTCCATTAGGAGAGCAAGCTTTTGAAGCAATGATTGAAGATTTAGAAAAAGCGGAAAAATATATTTTTATGGAATATTTTATCGTTCATGAAGGACAAATGTGGAATACAATACTTGATATTATGATAAAAAAAGCCAGAGCTGGCGTAGATGTTCGTTTTATTTATGATGATTTTGGGTGTTTATTTACTTTACCTCATGGATATGAGAAAAAATTACGAGAAGAAGGAATCAAATGCTGTGTATTTAATCCGTTTATTCCAGTATTATCTCCTATCTTTAATAATCGAAATCACCGAAAAATTACCGTGATTGATGGAAAAGTCGCCTATACTGGTGGGATTAATTTAGCGGATGAATACATCAATACAGTTGAGCGTTTTGGTCATTGGAAAGACAATTCAATCAAAATGGTTGGTGAAGCCGCTTGGGGATTTTCATTGTTATTCTTATCTATGTGGGACTTTATCAACTCAACTGAAAGTAACGTAGAACAATTTATGCCAACTTATGCACCAGGTGAGTTACCAAAAAGCAAGGGGTATTATCAACCATATGTTGACTCGCCATTTGATAAAGAAACCGTTGGAATGAACGTTTATTTAAATTTAATTAACCGTGCGACAGAGTATGTTTATTTTACAACCCCTTATTTAGTCATTGATAATCTATTGATGGAAGCGTTATGTAACGCGGCTAAAGGTGGTGTAGATGTAAGGATTATTACCCCACATATTCCTGATAAATGGTATGTTCATGCTGTGACCAAATCAAATTATGCTCAACTGATTGAAGCAGGAGTAAAAATATATGAATACACACCAGGATTTATTCATTCTAAAACCTGTGTGGTGGATGGAGAATATGCAACCGTTGGAACAGTGAATTTGGACTATCGTAGTTTATTTTTACATTTTGAATGTGGTGTATGGATGTATCAAACGAATGGTGTCGAAGCCGTGTTACAAGATCATCTGCAAACAGAAAATTTAAGTCAATTAATAACATTAGAAGAAGCAAGAAACGTGTCATTCCCTAAAAAAGTTGTACGGGCGTGTTTATCCGTTTTTGCCCCGCTATTGTAATAACAAAAAGATAGAAAATGAGAGAGTGAGAACTATGCAAGCAGTTTATTTAGACCACGCAGCAACAACCCCGATGGCTCCTGAAGTGATTGAGGAAATGACACGAATTATGTCATCAACATTTGGTAATCCATCTAGTGTCCATCAATTCGGTAGACAAGCAGAGTTTGAGTTAGATTTAGCGCGTGAGACCATCGCGGAGTCAATCGGTGCACTACCAAGAGAAATAGTCTTTAATGGTGGAGGGTCTGAAGGAGATAATACAGTGTTACTTGATGTTTCGAAACAAATGAAACATCAAGGGAATCATATCATTACCACTAATGTTGAGCATTCTGCGGTGATTAAACCATTAAAAACATTAATGGAACAAGGATTTGATGTGACTTTTTTACCGGTAGACAAAACTGGTAAAGTCACCGTGGAACAAATTAAAGAAGCTTTGACCCCTGAAACCATATTAGTGTCCATAATGTATGGAAATAATGAAATTGGAACATTGAATCCAATTAAAGAGATTGGTCAGTTACTTCACTCAGAAAATATTTTATTCCATACAGATGCGGTACAAGCATTTGGTAGTGAAGTAATAGATGTGAATGATTTGTTCGTTGATTATTTGACTATCTCTGCTCATAAAATTAATGGCCCTAAAGGAGTAGGGTTTACTTATATTCGTTCGACTAAACCAACGCCTGTCTTAATACAAGGTGGCGACCAAGAAGAAAAAAGACGAGCAGGAACCGAAAATCTTGCTGGAATAGTGGGATTAAAAACAGCTGTATCACTATTAACGCCAGAGAAAAAAGAAACCAATAAAGAAAAATATTTTATTTTTGAAAAAACAATTTTAGAAATGCTTGATGAAGCAGGTATTGAGTATGTTATTAATGGCGATTTATCTAATAAATTACCTCATATTTTAAATATTTGGTTTAAAAATGTGCCAAATCATGTACTGTTATCACGATTAGATTTGGCTGGTTTTGCCATTTCGATTGGCTCTGCTTGTAGTGCAGGAGATGTGAAACCCTCACGAGTGATAGAAGCGATTCATCCTGATGAGTTAGTAGCTGCAAAAGAATCTGTTCGAATTAGTTTTGGTCAAGGGGTAACAGAAGATAACATTGGTGATTTTTCACAAAGATTAGTAGCAACGATTCAATCAATTTTGAAAAAATAGTTGGTATTTGTAAACAGATTCATTATAATGTAAGTATCAACTTTATTAGGGGGATAAATATGTCATTTTTAGAAAAGGCAACAGTGGAAGGGTGCCCACAATTTTATAAAATAAATCCAAAAGCACGAACTTATACATTTAAAGATTATGGGTTTCAAGTGACGTCTTCAGGTAACTTACAACTTGCTAGACCATTAGATATTTCACCACAAGCTAAACAAAGTCCAAAATTAAAAATTACTGTGGCAAAAGATTTGAAGACTTTAAAAATGTCTTTAACAACTGCTAATGGATTGAAAGCAATCAATATCTTTAAATCAGATGACCAAAAGGATAAACAAGAACAATTTTATTACATTATGGAAGATTTAATGTCTTTTGATTGCCTTGAAAAAGCGTAAAACCTTAAAAGAATTGTCATATGACAGTTCTTTTTTTGTGTCAAAGAGATGATTTTATCAAGTAAAAACGATATAATATAATAACTGAAAAAAATACGACCTTCAAATCGTAGTAGGTTTTCAGAATCTATAAAAGAAATGATGGTGAGAAATTTGACAGATAATAGTCAAATTAAAGTAGTAGTTGGTATGAGTGGTGGTGTGGATTCATCCGTTACAGCCCTGATACTTAAGGAACAAGGGTATGATGTTGTCGGTGTTTTTATGAAAAACTGGGATGATACGGATGAAAATGGTGTTTGTACAGCAACAGAAGATTATAAAGATGTCGCAAAAGTAGCCAATCAAATTGGTATCCCATATTACTCTGTGAATTTTGAGAAAGAATATTGGGACCGCGTATTTGAATATTTCTTAGCTGAATACAAACGTGGTAGAACACCAAACCCCGATGTCATGTGTAATAAAGAAATTAAATTTAAAGCCTTTTTAGATTACGCGATGCAACTTGGAGCAGATTATGTGGCAACAGGTCATTATGCCCAAGTCGTTCGTGATGAAGAAGGCCTATCACATATGTTACGAGGTGTTGATCAAAATAAAGACCAAACTTACTTTTTAAGTCAATTATCTCAAGAACAGTTAGCTAAAACTATGTTTCCGTTAGGACATATGGAGAAAAAAGAAGTTCGTGAGATTGCTGAAAAAGCTGGACTTGCGACAGCTAAAAAGAAGGATTCAACAGGCGTTTGTTTTATCGGTGAAAAGAATTTTAAAGAATTTCTTGGAAAATATTTACCAGCTCAACCTGGAAAAATGGTAACGTTAGATGGTGATATTAAAGGAGATCATGCCGGTTTAATGTACTATACTATTGGCCAAAGACAAGGATTAGGTATTGGTGGAGGTCAAGGTGAATCAAGCGAGCCGTGGTTTGTTGTTGGAAAGGATTTAGCAACAAATACACTATATGTTGGTCAAGGATTTCATCATGAAAACTTGTATTCAACACACCTTGAAGCAAGTGAAGTTCATTTTACTGTAGATACACCAAAACCAACAGAATTTAAATGTACAGCGAAATTTAGATACAGACAACAAGATGTTGGTGTCCGTGTAATTTTGTCAGAAAATCAAACAAAAGCAACGGTTTATTTTGATGAACCAGTTAGAGCGATTACACCTGGCCAAGCCGTTGTATTTTATGATGGGATGGAGTGTTTAGGTGGCGGATTAATAGATGCAGCCTTTTTTGAAGAAAAACAACGTCAATATATTTAGTTAAAAAAAGTATTGACAGGATGTTTTTAATACGATATAGTTCATTGTGTAAGAAAAATAGATTAGTTAGGTGAGGCTCCTATACAAACATAGGCTACTGCCCAAAAATGTCGAGAGACGCCAATGGGTATAACAGAGATGATCGATATAAGGTTTTCTTTAACGTAGCTAAAGTTCATTGTAACTTTTACGTTGTATAGTGCTAAAACTCAACGATTGGATCTCACAGGTTTCTTTAATGTGTCTTTACGCCTTTCGTCGAGTTTATATGACGAAAGGCTTTTTCGCGTTTGCTAATCAAAAAAAGGAGGGATATCTGTTCTTTTAATATCATTCTTACCAATAAAATAACGAATAAAGGAGATGGAAACACATGGAAGATAGTAGTCACGGTCGAAGTTACAAGGGTCTAGAAAAGTGGAACATAGAAAAAGTTTATTATTGTCTATCTGTTTCTACCTCAGAAAGATAAGTTGATAGCTTGTAACCACTTCTCAAAAAGGACCCAATAATTAAGGGGGAATACACATGATACATACAAATTTGAGTGGCATACTCTTTTTTATGGTCGGGTGTTTCTTATGGATACAACAAGTGGGAAAGAAGGTTACAACAATGGAAAAAAAAGAAATCGCAAACTACAAATATTTTGCACAAACAAATGTAGACAAATTATTATCAGGATTTAAGACAAGTTTAAGTGGAATAAATAACAGTGAAGCAGAAGTATTAAGAGATGAGTTTGGTGAAAATGTTATTTCACATAAAAAGAAAACACCATTTATCGTCGAAGTTTTAAAAGCATATTTTACACCGTTTACGACAGTATTATTAGCATTAGCCATTATTTCGTTCATCACAGATTATGTGATTGTCCCAGCAGATGAAAAAGACTTAACCGGTGTATTAATCATTGTGGCAATGGTTGTTTTAAGTGGAACAATGACACTTGTTCAGTCAGTTAAATCAAACAATGCCGCTGAAAAGCTTAGCAATATGGTAAAAGTCACAGCAACCGTTCTTAGAAAAGGAGAAGAAGTTGAGCTTCCTATTGAAGAAATTGTCTGTGGAGATATTGTTAAATTATCAGCAGGAGACATGTTACCAGCTGACGTTCGATTGATTCGCACCAAAGATTTATTTGTTTCTCAAGCTGCGATGACAGGTGAAAGTTATCCAGTTGAGAAAAAAGATACGTTTACAATGAGAAAAAAAGACACAGAAACAGATTATGAAAATATTGCATTTATGGGAAGTAACGTGGTGAGTGGTAGTGCCATTGGACTAGTTATCGCTGTTGGAAATGGTACATTATTTGGACAAATCGCCAAAGATGTGTCCGAAAAACATACTATTACTAGTTTTGATGTTGGAATTTCAAAAACTTCTTGGTTATTAATTCGTTTTATGATGGTCATGGCTCCAACAGTATTCCTTATTAATGGTTTAACAAAAGGCGACTGGTTAGAAGCATTTCTATTTGGTTTATCAGTGGCTGTGGGATTAACGCCTGAAATGTTACCAATGATTGTGACAACTAACCTTGTAAAAGGTGCGTCAACTATGGCGAAAAAAGGAACCATCATCAAAAATTTAAATTCTATCCAAAATTTTGGTGCAATAGATGTCTTATGTACTGATAAGACAGGGACATTAACACAAGATAAAATTATTTTAGAATATCATTTAGATGTCGATGGAAAAGAAGATGACAGAGTATTAAGACATGCTTTCTTTAACAGTTATTATCAAACAGGATTAAAAAACTTAATGGATAAAGCTATTATCGAGTCAGCAGAAGAAGAATTAAATATGAATGTCAATGCTTATAAAAAAGTGGATGAAATTCCATTTGATTTCCAACGTCGTCGCATGAGTGTGGTGATTGAAGATGCTTTTGGTAAAACGCAAATGATTACTAAAGGTGCGGTTGAAGAAATGTTAGAAGTATCAAGCTATGTGGATTATCGTGGCAGTGTGGTACCTTTAACAGAGGATATCAAATCAACAATTTTAAAAACAGTGGATGAATTAAATGAAGATGGATTAAGAGTTATTGCAGTAGCTCAAAAAACAAACCCAAGTGTTGTTGGTGAGTTTTCAATAAAAGATGAAAGTGATATGGTCTTAATTGGTTACCTTGCTTTCCTTGATCCACCAAAAGAAACAACAAAAGATGCATTAAAAGCATTAAAAGAACATGGAGTTGGCGTTAAAGTATTGACAGGAGATAATGCTTTAGTGACAAAATCTGTTTGCAAACAAGTGGGATTAGAGGACGAAGAATTAATTACTGGTTCTGAGATTTCTCGTATGAATGATGTGGAATTAAAAGTCATTGCAGAAAAATATAACATTTTTGTGAAATTAACACCGTCACAAAAAACACGATTAGTGAAAGTATTACGCGACGCAGGCCACACAGTTGGTTTTATGGGTGATGGAATTAACGATGCACCAGCGATGAAAGAAGCTGATGTTGGTATTTCAGTAGATACTGCGGTTGATATTGCAAAAGAAAGTGCAGATGTTATTCTATTAGAAAAAGATTTAATGGTTTTAGAACGTGGTATTTTAGCAGGTCGTACAACGTTTGGTAATATTATGAAATACGTAAAAATGACAGCTAGTTCAAATTTTGGTAATATGTTCTCTGTTGTTGTGGCAAGTATTTTCTTACCATTTTTACCAATGCTACCTATTCAATTACTATTCTTGAATTTAATTTATGATATTTCATGTATGTCAATTCCATGGGATAATATGGACGCAGAATACTTAGAAGAACCTAAAAAATGGGATGCAAGTCGTATTGGGTCATTTATGAAGTGGCTTGGACCTACCAGTTCAGTTTTTGATATTACAACTTATGCGTTAATGTATTTTGTGATTTGTCCTGCAGTTGTTGGGGGCTCTTATCACACATTAGGAGCAGAACAACAAGCGTTATTTATTGCGGTATTCCATGCAGGTTGGTTTGTTGAGTCATTATGGTCTCAAACACTTGTTATTCACACATTAAGAACACCAAAATTACCATTCATTCAAAGTAGAGCGTCATTTATTTTAACAACTATTACATCAATTGGGATTGCAATTGGGTCATTCTTACCATTTACAGCATTTGGTCAAGATTTAGGATTAATGCCATTACCAGGACAATATTGGGGATACCTAGGATTGACAATTGTTGCTTATTTAATGCTTGTAATGGTTATCAAAAAAATCTATGTGAAACGCTTTGGTGAGTTATTATAATAATATTTTAAAAAGAAACAGGTGAAAACTTGTTTCTTTTTTTTCTACAGGATAAAATAGATAAGTCATAAGATTTGTCAATTTAGATATTTTCACATAGTCTATAAGTAAAGTGTAATAGAAGGGCGGACAAATAGATGTATCAAGTTATTCAGACTTATAGTGAAGATGAGCCTTGGTGGTTTTTTGAAGAATGGGAAAAAAGTATAAAATCAGAAGTTGTATTTGATAAGTTTCATGATGCAGAAAAGGAATTCATGAAACAATATGATGATTTAAAACATCAGTATGAAGAAGTAAAATGTAAAGACCCATATTTAGTCGCCTTTTGGAACGAAGAAGAATACATTTATTGTGAAGATTGCGATGAAGATTTACAAGCGTATAAAGGATTAATGCTTGTAAGTAACTACAAAAAAATTGATTTAGGAGATAATAATTCAAATGAAGCAACTGGTAATAGCAGAAAAACCAAGTGTTGCCAGAGATTTAGCCAAAGTGCTAGGGGCAACCAAAAAAACTAAAAATTATATTGAAGGTGACAACGTAATCGTCACATGGGCTTTGGGGCATTTGTTAGGGTTAAAAATGCCTGAAGATTATAACAAAGATTGGGCAGAGTGGAATATGAACACTCTACCTATGATTCCTGAACGTGTGGGAATCAAGCCGCTTCCTAAGACTCGTCCACAATTAAAAGCGATTAGTCAATTAGCCAATCGAAAAGATGTATCTGAAGCAATTATTGCAACAGATGCTGGACGTGAAGGAGAATTAGTCGCGCGTTGGATTTTACAGTATGTTAAATTTAAAAAACCGGTGAAGCGTTTATGGATTTCTTCTCAAACAGATAAAGCCATTAAACAAGGATTCAAGCAATTAAAACCTAGTAAAGAATACGACAATTTATATTATTCAGCTGTCGCTCGTGCTGAAGCAGATTGGTTGGTTGGACTTAATGTGACACGTGCTTTGACAGTGAAATATAAAGATAGTTTATCAGCAGGACGTGTTCAAACACCAACACTTGCCATGGTTAGAAAGCAAGAAGAGGTCGTTGAAAAATTTAGACCAGAAACCTATTTTACACTAGATGCCGAATACGATGGTATTGTTGGTCATTTAGACTTGAAAAATCCTCGTCAATACAAAGAACGTGAGCAATTAGAACAACTAGTCACATCATTTGATGGGAAATCATTAATTGTAGAGGATGTTCAAGTTAAAGAAAAAACAGAGCACGCACCACTTCCATATGATTTAACAGAAATTCAACGTGAAGCTAATCAACGTTACCAATATTCAGCTAAAAAAACGTTATCGATTATTCAACGCCTTTATGAAACACATAAAGTGGTCACTTATCCAAGAACAGACTCAAAACATTTAACAACTGATATGAAATCAACGATGAAAGAGCGATTAATTGCTGTAACACAGTTATCACCAGAACTAGTAAAACGTTTAGTTAAAGATGGTGCAGTAGTGAAACAGCAAAAAGTATTCCAAAATGCGAAAGTAACGGATCATCATGGATTGATTCCAACTGAACAATCAGCTCGACTTGAAAAACTAGACAACGATGAAATGAAAATTTATCGTATGATTGTGGAACGTTTCTTAGGACTATTTTTACCACCGTATAAAGTATCGATTGAAACCATTACAGCGAAAGTGGAACAATCAACCTTTGTGTTTAAGCAACAACGTGTCATTGAATCAGGTTGGAAACAAACAGAAGATATCGCAAAACAGTCTGTTGTGTTTAAAAAAGGAATGGCGATTAAAGCGATTTATAAAATAAATAAACAACTGACAACCCCTCCTAATCCCTTATCAGAAGGCACACTTTTAGGTAAAATGGAGAAACATAATCTAGGAACACCTGCAACACGTGCCGAGATTATTGAGAAATTAATTAGCTCAGATTTGATTGAACGCCAAACTAATCGCTTAGTGGTGACTGCAAAAGGAAAACAATTATTGCAGTTGGTTAACCCGTCTCTTGTGACACCAGAGTTAACACAAAAATGGGAACTGTCTTTAGAAAAAATAGCGAATGGTCAATTAAAACATCAATCTTTTATTAAAGACATTGAAAAAGAGACCACTCGTTTGGTTAAAGAAATTAAAATGAGTGAAGAAAAGTATGTGGATCATTCATTAACTAATAAAACATGCCCAGATTGTGGTAGTCAATTAAAAGAGAAAAATACAAGAGATGGCAAAATTTATGTCTGCAGCAGTGACACCTGTCACTACAAACGACGTAAAGATCCAAAAGTCTCGAATAAACGCTGTCCACAATGTAAGAAGAAAATGATGATTTTAGAAAATAAAAATGGGTCATATTTCAAATGTGGCGGCTGTCAATACACTGAAAAAATGCAAAGCGGCTCAAAAGGTAAGAAAAAAATCTCGAAACATGAAGAAAGAAAATTGATTAAAAAATACAATCAAGCAGAAGAGATGGAAAGTCCACTTGCGGCAGCTTTAAAAGCAGCAATGAAAGAGGATTAAATCAAAAAAGGAATGACACAAGGTTACATTACCTTACTGTCATTCCTTTTTCTTATATGTTTAATACTTTGTTTAAGAAATCTTTTGTTCGCTCATGTTGAGGGTGCTCAAAGACTTGCTCTGGTGATCCATCTTCTAAGAAATTTCCACCATCAATGAACATCACACGATTGGCTACTTCTTTAGCAAATCCCATCTCGTGTGTCACAATCACCATTGTCATCCCTTGTTCAGCGAGTTCTTTCATGACATTTAGCACATCACCAACCATCTCAGGGTCAAGAGCAGACGTAGGTTCATCAAACAACATGATATCTGGATTCATAGCTAATGCTCTAGCGATTGCCACACGTTGTTTTTGTCCACCTGATAAGGATGAAGGGTAGCTATCTTTTTTATCAGCTAATCCAACTGATTCAAGTAAACTAACGGCTTTTTTTTCCGCTTCGTCTTTTGATAATTTACCTAAATCAACAGGTGCTAAGGTCACGTTTTCTAAAATGGTTAAGTGAGGGAAAAGATTAAAATGTTGGAATACCATCCCAATATGTTGACGTACTTTATTGATGTTGGTATTTTTATCTGTTAGATTTGTACCGTCTATAATAATATTTCCACTCGTAATTTCTTCTAATTGGTTTAAACAACGTAAAAACGTGCTTTTACCTGAACCAGATGGGCCAATAATACAGACAACATCGCCTTTTTTAATGGATACATTGATGTCATTTAGAACAGTATGTTCATCATATTTTTTAACCAGATGTTCTACTAATATTTTTTCAGCCATCTATTTCACCTTCTTTTCTAAAATTTTTGCTAATTTAGTTAGTGCAGTGATTAAAATCAAATAAATTAATGCGATGGTAAAGTAAACCATCGTACTTTGTAAATTTCTTGCTACGATGATTTTTCCAGCTTGTAACAATTCGATTAACCCAATGGCAGACAAAATCGTGGTATCTTTTAAAGAGATAACAAATTGGTTAACAAATGATGGAATCATTATTTTGATTGCTTGTGGTAAAATAATTTTTTGCATGGTTCTATGATAAGAAAGTCCCAAACTTCTGGATGCTTCCATTTGACCAGCAGGAACAGCATTGATTCCTCCACGCACAATTTCAGATAGATAAGCACTTGAGTTAAGTGTCAAGGTAATAATACCAGCTAAAAAGACAGGAATATTAAAGCCTAAGATACCTGGCATACCAAAGTAAATAAAGAAAGCTAGTACCATTAGTGGAATACCACGGATAATGTCAACATAGATTGTGGCAATGATTCTTAAAGCTTTAGAAGGAGAGACGCTAAATAATCCAATAATAATCCCAATAATTAAAGCTAAAATAAATGAGATTAAAGTTAATTTAATGGTCATCCATAAACCGTTTAATAAGCTTTTCCAGTTATTTTTAATCATACCAGCAAAACTTGTTTCATCTACTGCAGTTTCTTCAGTACTTGTATCTTGACCTGATGAAATGTATTTGTCGATAATTTTATCGTACTCACCAGACGCTTTTAGATTTTTTAAACCTGCATTGAATTTTTCTAATAATTCTTGATTTTGCCCTTTTTTAACAGCAAATCCATAGGCACTACCTGTTTCTTTTTCTCCAACTAATTCAAGTGCTTGGCCATTTGTAATGGCATATCCAAGTACTGGATAATCGTCAAAAATGGCGACTGTTTCACCGTTTTCTAGCGATTTATAAAGGCCGGTAGCATCATCGAAGTTTTTTATTGTGTAGCCATACTTTTTTTGATTTTTTTCTAAGAAAGCAGCACTTTCAGTCCCCACTTTGGCAGCAACTGTCTTTCCTTTTAAATCATCATAACTTTTGATAGAAGTGTTTCCTTTTTTAACAGCCATTGAAATGCCACTATCAAAATAAGGATCAGAGAAATCAAATGATTTTTTTCTCTCGTCTGTGATGCTCATACCAGCTACCATACCATCAACTTGGTTTGATTGAACAGCTTGTACAGCACTATCAAATCCTAGAGGTTTCAAATCAACTTTAAATCCTTGGTCTTTTGCGATGGCGTTGATTAAATCAACATCAATCCCTATATAAGTTCCGCTAGAATTTTGATACTCAAAAGGAGCAAACGTTAAGTCAGTCCCGATTGTATAAGTTTTTTCCTCTGCTTTTACGTTAACTCCGAAAGCTAAAACAATCATGGAAGTTAGTAAAGCAATGAATGAAAATAAAGAATATTTATTTTTCATAAAGTTTCTCCTTTTTTCTGTTTTTTTCATTATAATTTAAAGAAATAGAAAAACACAAATTTTATGTCAGATTATCTAACATTAAATTTGTGTTTTTTCAAAAAATACTAAAAAACGGTTTGATTTTTAAAATGCTTTTCTTTAAATTCAGTAGGACTTAAGTTTTCATGGAGCTTAAATAGTCTGCTAAAATAATGAGGATTGGCGTAACCAACCTTGGTGCTAACTTCTTGAATACTAAGATTAATCGTAGTTTGTTGTAATAATTCTTTTGCTTTATTTAACCGATAATCGGTTAGATAATCACTAAATGATTTTCCAGTTTGTTTTTTTAACTGTTTGCTTAAGTAAGAAGAATCAACAAATAATTCTTTAGAAACAAAAGCTAAAGAAAGAGTGTTGTCAGAATAGCGCTCTTTAATAATATCTATGGCATTAAGACAAAGAGGTGATAGCTTAATGTCTTCATTTTTAAACGTCTTTTTTTGCGACGTTTCATCTATTAGCTTATTATCTATTTTGTTTAGTAGATAGGTTATATCAGAAGGAGCAACTGGTTTTAATAAGTAATCAAACACCTGGAGTTGGATTGCTTGTCTTGTAAAATTAAAGTCATCATAACCACTAATTATCACAATGATGATAGATGGAAATAAAGCCATCAGTTTTTTTGCTAAAGCTAACCCATTCATATCAGGTAAATTGATATCTACTAAAGCCACGGAAATATTTTTTTCATTTTGTATAATAGAGAGTGCTTCATGTCCACAGTCTGCTTGGAAAATATGCTTAAATTCAATTGAGTGTTGCTGAATAATATGAGCTAGTCCTTTTCTAAAGACAGGTTCATCATCAATTAATAAGATATCCATTATAATCTCCTTTCAAACTAATTATAGGAACAGTCATTTTAATAATAAAGAAATCATCTTGCGTGTATGCAGACATTTCAATGGCGTCATCATAAAAATAGGACAGTTGCATATATACACCATATAAGCCAAATCCCACATTGTCTTTGTGGTATTTAGGAGTATTAAAAAAGTCATTTAATTTTGTTAAACAATCATCTTTTGGTATCACACCTGTATTTTTAATCATAATCGTCATCATTTTTTCTTTTTCTTCAATTGATACATCAATTCGTTGATGATTTTTTTTACTCGGCCTAATACCATGATATATGGCATTTTCAACAATTGGCTGAAAGATGAAACGAGGGACAAGGTATTCATTCACATCATCTGATTTGTGACTAGTTAAATGAATGCTATTTTCATAACGAATATTTTGAATCATGATGTAGTTTGTGACGTGTTCTAGTTCATTTTTGATAGTTGAATAATCATTTCCATCATTCAAGCTAGTTCTGAAATACTCACTTAATGCTTTAATGGTATCATCCATCTTTTTGTGTTCTCCTGTAGCAGCTAACCATTGAACTGTATTTAGCGTATTATAAAGAAAATGAGGTTTAAACTGCTCTTGTAATAAACGAATATGTCTTGAAGTATTCTCTTTTTGTGTGACCTCCATAACATCTAACATTTGGTTGAATTGTGAAGCCAAAACTCCAATCTCATCATTTGATGTGATAGTCGAACGGTCATATTTATTAGATTGTGTCACTTTTTTCATGGTATGTGTTAGTGATTCGATGGGTTTTATTAATAAGTCCAATTGAAAGATAAAAAATAGGATAAACGAAGCACTTAAAATAATAAATAACCAAATAATCACTTTCTTTAGATGCAAATCTGTCTTTAATAAATCATCTTGATTAATCGTATAATGAACTGTCCAGTCAGGTAATAGTGGAATATCGGATTTAAACACCATGTCTTTCTTATTATGACTTATTGAAGTGACAGATGTTTGGTTAGTATTAGGGTGATTAATAAGTGACCCAATACCGTCATATAGAGATAATTCTTTGGTAAACTTTTGGATTTGATCGATATTAATCGCAGCAGCGATGTATTGGATTCCGTCACTTGTTGACGCTTTTAGTTGATAGACCACAATAATGATGTCTTGGTTTGCTTCTTTAGAATGTAATTTATTAGTGATTAGATAGTGCTGGTCATCGTGAAGCAATAATTTTTTGAAATAAAAGCGATCAATCACAGAAAAGTCAGGATATATTTTTGAATGAGATACTCCCTTGTTATCAATTAGTCGGATAGACTCATAAATAGGTGCTTGTCTTGTTTCAAGTTGTTGTGTTTCAATAAAAAAGTTTTCTCTATCTAAATCTTGACGGTAAGCAAAATCAGCTAAGGTAGCGATTTCACTTAATCGTTCGCTAAACCAATCATTCATTTCTTTGCTTTTACTATTAACGATTTGCTGTGTTAATTTAGTATTTAATGGAAGAACATTTTGTTTCATCTCATATTGAATCACTGAAAGTAATAAAATAAATAAAAAAATAAATAACAATATCATCCCCATGATAACTTTTTTCTTAATGGTTTTCATAAACGTCTCCTTTTTAAAGTGAAAAATGTAACAATGTACTGATTTATGTAAGAAATGACGGATTCGTGCAAAGACGAAACCGTTTCATTGTTATATAATTCACAGTGAAATAGGTGTTAATTAATAATATATCACAGTAAGGGAGAGAAACAAGGTGAAAAAAGTAGTTAAGGGTTTAACCAGTTTGTTATTAATGATGATGTTAACGTCATGTGGGTCAACGTCACAATCAAGTGGGACATTTGAAGGTGTAGGAAATGGAAAGCATGGTGACATTAAAGTTCAAGTGACAGTAAAAAATAACAAAATAGAGACTATCAAAGTGGTAGATCATGATGAAAATAAAGTGTTGGCAGAACCAGTTTATGATGAGTTACAAGAAGTCATTGTTAGTCAAAATTCAACAGATGTCGATGCGGTATCTGGTTCAACTGCGACAAGTAATGGTTACATTGAAGCGGTGAACGATGCAATAAAAAAATCAGGGTTAACATTAGTTGCGAGTAAAAAAGCAACAAAAGAAATGAAAAAAGAAGACAGCGACCAACATTATGATGTGGTTGTAGTAGGTTCTGGTGGTGCAGGATTTAGTGCAGCCATTGAAGCCAAAGAAGCAGGGAAATCAGTTGTACTGATTGAAAAAATGCCCGCAGTTGGAGGAAATACATTGATTTCCGGAGCTGAGATGAATGTGCCGAATAACTGGGTACAAAAGAAATTAGGCATTAAGGGTGATTCTCCTGAAAAAATGGCAGAAGACACAATAAAAGGAGGAGATAAATTAGGCAATCCACATATGATTCAAGTAATGACGGAACACGCATTAGATGCAGCTACTTGGTTAAAAGATGATATCAAGGTAGAGTTTTTAGATGATCAGCTGTTCCAATTTGGTGGACATTCTTATAAGAGAGCATTGATTCCAAAAGGTCATACTGGTCAAGAAGTTATAACGAAATTTAAAGCCAAAGCAGATAAATTAGATATCCCTATCAAACTAAATACAACTGCCAAAGAGCTTGTTAAAGAGGATGATAAAGTAACGGCTGTTAAAGCAGAAAACAAAGATGGTGATACAATCACTTATCATGCTAAAGATGGTGTAATTTTAACAACAGGTGGTTTTGGTTCAAATGTTGATATGAGAAAAAAATATAATGCTAAGATGGACGAAAGCTATATGTCAACCGTGACTGAGGGTTCCACTGGTGACGGAATTGTAATGGCAGAAGCGATTGGTGCGGATTTAACCAACATGGAAAATATTCAAACGTATCCTATCTGTAATCCTAAAACAGGTGTTATTTCTTTATTAGCCGACACTCGTTTTGATGGTGCGATATTAGTCAACCAAGAAGGAAATCGTTTTGTTGAAGAGTTAGAACGAAGAGATGTTATCTCTAATGCTATTTTAAAACAAACAGGTGGTTATACGTATCAAATTTGGAATGATAAGATTAATGACATATCTGGTACAATGTCAGTTCATGAAGCCGAATATAATGAATTGAAAAAACAAAAATTAATAACGAAAGCAGATACTCTTGAAGAAGCAGCAGCCTTTTTTGATATTGACGTTAACAATTTAAAAGAAACCGTTAAAAAAGTAAATGACTATGCTAAAACAGGGAAAGATAAGGACTTTAATCATCGTGGAAAACTTGTATCTCTTGAAGAAGGACCTTATTATATTGAAAAAGCAGCTCCGTCAGTTCATCACACAATGGGGGGACTTGTCATTAATGACAAAACAGAAGTATTGGATAAAGAGGGAAAACCAATTCCAGGATTGTATGCGGCAGGTGAATTAACAGGTGTTATTCATGGAAGCAATCGTTTAGGAGGAAATGCCATAACAGATATTATTGTTTTTGGTAGAATTGCTGGTCAAGAGGTTGGAAAAAAATAATAAAAAAAATAGCCATGATGATATAAAGTCATGGCTATCTTTTATCTTCTATAGACAATTTGTGCACCAAAAGGCATTAAAGCTAGTTTTGCTAATTTAAATGATTGTTTGCCAAAAGGAATCCCAATAATGGTAATGCAAAGAATGATACCACTTGTTAAATGAACAATGGCTAATGGTAATCCTGAAATAATAAGCCAAACAATATCAACAATAAATGATAATCCACTACCAGTATAGATAACATCTTTACCAAAAGGCCAAAAAGAAAGTCCAGCAATTTTAAAACATTGTAGCCCAATAGGAATTCCGATAATGGTTATACACCAAAGGCATCCAGCTAAAAACCAGGATATACCGCCAACGAAACCACCGAAAATAAACCAAATAATATTACCTAAAAATGTCATAATAATTCTTCTTTCTATATTAAGTTGTATTAATAAAAGCATTTCATTCATCATCATGATAGAATGTAGTTAATCGATTATAACATAGAGAGATAATGTAAACAAAAAGGGGAATTGATTGTGGAAAAAATATTTATGACGTTTATTACGTATTCCATCATTGGATGGTTGTGGGAGAGTGTGTACTGTTCTTTTAAGGCGAGACATTTCGTTTATCGTGGTTTTTTATTAGGGCCATATTGTCCAGTTTATGGATTTGGTGTGACAGCTGTATTACTTTTAGTACCTGATAAATCTGGCACGTTATTGAATCTTTATTTTAATTCAGTTGTCATTGTAACAATTATTGAATACCTCACAAGTTGGTTACTTGAGAAATTATTTAATATGTCCTTATGGGATTATAAGAGTGTTCCGCTTAATATTGAGGGACGTGTCGCTGTACCTGTATCAATGTTCTGGGGAGTCGGGTGTTTATTTTTAATTAAAGTGATTAACCCTGTTATTCAAGATGGGATTAATCAGTTTTCTAATATGACACATAGTATTGGACCAATCTTGTTGTTTATAGTATTTATAACAGATGTGGTGACAACACTTAGCTTCACAGCGACAACCAAAAAAGAAGTGGCAGCTTCTATTGATACAAGTGATTCAGAAAATGCTTCAATCAAAGAATATCGCTTAAAACGTTTGTTTGAAAATGAAGAATCTGATCATAATAGATTAAAAGTATTACATGAATTAAGAAAGAAACCATTAAAATTAAGACATCATAATCTAAATCGTTTGCTTAAAAACTATCCAAATTTAAAGTTAAAAAAATAGGTCAGGCACCTATTTTTTTATTTGCTCTTTAAAAAGCTCACTATGATATAATGGTTGTATAACATAAAAAGAGGTATGGTATGAACAATAATGATCGATTAACACGTTTAAGGTATGCACTAGATATTAAAGACAATGATATGGTAGAAATTTTTCGTTTAGGTGGAGCAGAGTTAAGTAAAGAAGAATACTTGTCGATGCTAAAGAAAATTGAGGATGATTTATATGAAAATATGCTAGAAGATGAACTGTTTGAACGTTTTTTAAATGGCATGATTATTTCTCAACGCGGAAAAAAAGAAGACGAAACGGTTGTATACGAGCTACATGAAGGAAACGCGAATAATGTCTTTTTGAAAAAAATTAAAATAGCCTTATCGTTGACAACAGATGACATGCTTCATTATTTGGATGAAGCAGGGGTGACTGTATCTAAAAGCGAATTAGGTGCATTCTTAAGAAAAGAAGGGCATCGAAATTATAAAGTATGTGGGGACAATTATACAAGACATTTTTTAAAGGGTTTAATGACCGATTATAGATGATGATTATTTAGGAGGTGACGTATGCGTTTTGTCATAGATGGGGATGGTTCTCCAGTAAAGAATGAAGTGATTGCTTTGGGAGAAGCATATAATATTCCAGTAGTTATTGTGACAAGTATCGATCACTACACAAATAAAATTTATCCTGATTTTATTGAATTTATCTATGTTGATAAAGGAAGCGATAGTGCAGATTATCGTATTGTAAAAGAGGTAGAAGACGATGATGTTATTATTACACAAGACTATGGGTTAGCGTCTTTATTGTTAACAAAACCTGTACGAGTGTTTCATCATAGTGGTCAAGAATACACAACACAGACAATTGATACCTTATTAAATCAACGTTTTATTGGAAGTCAAATGCGTAAAGCAGGTAAAAAAACTAAAGGACCAAAAGCTTTTACCCAAAAAGATAAAGAAATATTTATAAAAAAAATGGAAAATATCATAGCATGTAAAAAGCAATCTTAAATAGTTATTTAGGATTGTTTTTTTTAATAATAGCCCCCTTTTTTGTTGACAGGTGATTTAATTCAAGGTATAGTCATTCTAAGAAAAAGATTAAAACACGATGAGAAAGAAAGTAAGGTAATGATATTTTCTAACAGAGAGTCTTGGTAGCTGAAAAAAGACGTCAATAGAACTATCTGAAAATGGCTTTTGAGTGGACTTTCTGACACGTTTAGGAAAGTACGGCTTGTTCCGTTAGCAAACAGCAGTCTCCATATGTTGGGTACTGTTAGAGGTTGTTTTTGTGAAGAAACAACAAATTAAGGTGGTAACACATGTCAACCATGTCCTTAGATATCTATTTAGATATCTAGGGGCTTTTTTTTATATAAAATTAAGGAGGAGAACGCATGAGTAATATTCCATTTCGTTATGATCAAGTAGGTAGTTTATTAAGACCAACTATTTTGAAAGAGGCCCGAGAACAATATAAGAATGGCAAACTATCCAAAGAAGAATTAACCAAAATAGAGGATAAAGAAATTATCAATGTTATTGAAAAACAAAAAAAGATAGGGTTAAAAGCTGTTACTGATGGTGAATTTAGAAGACGATGGTGGCATTTAGACTTTATAGCAGGATTGGATGGTATCACGGTTTATGATTTTGAAACAACCGCATTTGGTATAAAAACAGAAGCTCAGGGAACATTTGTGTCGGGGCAATTATCATTTAATGATTCACATCCTTTCATTGATCATTTTAAATTTACCCAAAAGTATGCTGGTGATGCCATTACTAAACAAACAATTCCTGGTCCTAATATGATTTACTTGGATTCATTTATACTATCCAAACAGTATAATGAGAACCCCATCTATGAGAACAAAGCCGATTTTGTGGCTGATTTAGTGAAAACATATCAAGACGCGATTCAAGCGTTTTACCAAGCAGGTTGTCGTTATCTTCAATTAGATGATACTAGTTGGGGTGCTTTGTTTGATGATCGTTTTAGAGAATTAATAAAAACGAATGGTTATAATCCAGATGAATTAATTCAAGAATTTGGAGACATCACAGAAAAAGTGTTAGAAAATAAACCATCAGATTTAGATGTGACGTTTCATTTTTGTAAAGGCAATTTCCAATCGAAGTGGCTATATAATGGCTCATATGAAGTCATTGCAAAAAGATTGTTTAGCATTGAAGCTTTTTCAGGCTTCTTTTTAGAATTTGACGATGAACGTTCAGGTGGGTTTGAACCGTTGAGATATATTGGTAATCAAAAAGTAGTGCTAGGATTAGTCACAACTAAAACACCTGAGTTAGAAAATCAGGAAACCATTAAAAATAGAATTATTGAAGCTAGTCAGATTGTTCCATTAGACCAGTTATGTTTGAGTCCACAATGTGGGTTTTCATCAACACATGAAGGGAACAAGGTAACAGAAGAAGACCAATGGAAGAAATTATCACTCATTATTGAAGTTGCCAAGGAAACGTTTTAAGAAAGGAAGAGAATAGATGACTATTATAGAAGCTATTAACCAATTGAAACAAAGAGAATGGATTGATTTAACACACTCACTATCAAATAAAATTCCATATTTTCCAGCTTTTTCTCCATTAAAAGAAAAAACGATTTTTACGATTAAAGAAGATGGCTTTTTTGCAAAAGAGTACACCCTTGCGACTCAATACGGTACTCATATTGATGCGCCAGGTCACTTTGCTGAGGGAAGAGAATTATTGGAAGAGTTAAGCCTACAAGATACGATTCTGCCTTTATATGTGATTCATAAAGAAAGGGAAGTAGAAAAGAATCCAGACTATGAATTAACAGAAGAAGATATTTTAACATTTGAAAAAGAACATGGAAAAATCACTTCAGGAAGTTTTGTGGCATTTGCTAGTGGTTGGTCGAAAAAGTGGGAGAATCACGAAGCCTTTTACAACAAAGATGAATTAGGACAAGGGCATACACCAGGATGGTCGATTGAGGCGTTAACATTTTTGCATGAAAAAAGAAATGTTCGGGCGATTGGTCATGAAACACTAGATACTGATAGTGGAAAAGCCTTTGCCGAAAATAATGCCTTATTAGGAGAATTATACTGGTTATCAACAGGAAATTTTCAAGTAGAAGCATTAGATCGATTATATGATGTACCAAGCACTGGTGGAGCAATTGTGATAGGTATTCCTAAGATAGAAGAATCTCCAGGATTTACCGTTCGAGCGTTTGCTATTGTTTAAGGATAAAAAATCCACCTCGGATGAACTTCATTTGACATGAATTTAGCGAGGTGGATTTATATATTAATTAATATGACTAAATAGTGATAGTTTCTTTTCTTTTTTAATTAACAGAAGGTGATTTGACTGGTGTGATGGATATATGAGTAGATTCAACAGATTTAGGTTTATTATACCAATCTTTACCTTCTATAAATCTTGAAAGCATCATTCCTACACTGATATCTCCTGTACTATTAATCGCTGTAGCAGGTGCATCGGTTATTGTACCAATTAGTATCATGATAGGCATAGCAACTTGTGGTAATCCAAAAGCGGACATGATAAATATTTCACCCGTATAGCCGCCAGCAGGAATGGCCCCCATGACACATGATGCTAGTACAGCTATCACAATAGCAGTGATAAAGTTTTTTGGTTCTAAAATATTTATATTAAATACTTCACACATAAAGACGATTTTGAGTATCTGAATTAAAACAGCGCCATCTTTATGTAAGTTTGCCCCCATTGGTACAACTAGATTATTGATTTCTTTTGATAGTCCAATTTTTTCACCAGCTATTAAATTAGTTGGAATCGTTGCAGCACTTGAGCAGGTTCCTAAAGATGTTAAGCTAGGTGGTAAAATATTTTTCCAAAATAATGATATTCCCTCACGTCCACCGCCAATGAAAGCAAATAATGTATTAGATACAAAATAATAAACAAGAGAAGCAAATAGAAAAATAATAAGTGATCGTGAGAGTGGTCCAGCTATTTGCGAGCCTTGTTCCCCAATTAGACTGGCAAAAAAGGCGCCCAAACCAATTGGAGCTAATTTCATTACATATCCAACTAATTTAATAATAACATTAGAAAGACCATCAAAGAATTGAACGATAACTATTCCTTTTTCTCCTAAAGAAGATGTTGCAATTCCAAATAGTATTGTGAAAACGATTAGTGCCATTAAATTTTGTCGACTCCATAACAGATTAAAATCATTAACAGTTAACATGCCAACAAAATCTGTACTTGCTTTTCCAGCATCAATGGTTTCTTTTAAATCAAGACTCACACCTTTTGCAGGATTGAAGGTAATTGTTACTAATAGCATAAATATTGCTGCGAATATACCTGTTATAATAAATAATCCAATCATCATAGATAAGATCTTTCCTAATTTTTTTGTACTTTCCATATTTGCTATTGCAGATACGAGAGAAGTAAAAATCATAGGAACAATGCAGCAATATAAAAGATTCAGAAAGATAGTTGCAAGAGGCATAAACATGGTTGCTTTAGGACCCATGATGATACCGATGATGGAGCCTAAAATCATTCCACCTAGTAAAACAAAAGACGATTTATAGTTTCTTAAAATAGTCATCCTTTTTTCCTCGCTTAAAGTTTGTTTAATTCAGCAATGATATTCTCTGTTGCTTGTTGAACATATTTTGGATCGGTTGCCATATTCAATCGGACGAAACCTTTACATTCTTTACTAAACCATTCACCAAAATCAATAGCTAAACGACATCTATCTTGAATAAAAGATTTAGTATCATCAGGCGTTATGTAACCTCTTAAATCAATCCAAGTAAGATAAGTTCCTTGTAAGTCTGAAATAATTGCTTTAGGTGCATTTTTTTCAAGTTTATTTTTTACATAGTTATAGTTGTATTCAATAACTTCTAGTAGATTATCTAACCATTCTTCCCCATGGTTGTAAGCTGCTTCGCAAGCAATTTGTCCCATTAAACTTGTTTCTGTTTGATTAATCTTTTTAACTTCTTGTTGATAAACTGTTCTTAAATCCTCATTTGGAATAATGATATGTGAATTAAGTAAACAAGCTAAATTAAATGTTTTCGATGGAGCAGAACAAACAATAAGTGAATCATAATATTTTTTATCTACCATCAATGCAGATGTGAAAGTATTGTCTCCTAAAATGATGTCTTGATGAATTTCATCTGAAATAACTAAAACATGATGTTTTTTACATATACTAAGAACATCTTCTAATTCTTCTTTTGTCCAAACGCGACCAACGGGATTGTGAGGTGAACAAAGAATAAACATTTTTACGTTATTACTAATGATTTTTTTTTCAAAATCATCTAAATCCATTGAATAACTCCCATTATCATTTTTAAGTTCTGATGTGATTAACTGACGATTATTGTCTAACACAGCATTATGGAAAGGATAGTAGACTGGAGTTTGAATCATAACAGCATCATTTTCTTCAGTGAAAATATTAACAAACCAATATAGAGCAGTAACAATACCTGTTGAAAAATTTATCCATTCTTTTTTAACATCAATGTTATGACGCTTTTTTTGCCAATTAATAAATGACTGATAATATGAATCTGGTGTATAAGAATAACCGAAAACACCATGTTCAATTCGTTCGTTTAGAGCTTGTTGGACTTCTTCAGGAATTTTAAATTCCATATCTGCTACCCACATAGGAATTAAATCTTTATCACCATATCTAACATCTAACGCATCCCATTTTAAAGAGTTTGTATCGTATCTATTTACTGAGTATTTTTCAACAAATTCATCCATTAACATATTTAATCTTCTCCTTTGATTTGTGCAATGACTTCAATTTCAATTTTTGCATTCATAGGTAAACTTTTTACAGCATAAGCACTTCTTGATGGATAGTTACTATCTGCAAAAAATTGACTATAAATAGCATCAACAGCTTTAAAATCCGATATGTCAGATAATAAAATAGTTACTTTAATTATATTTTGTAAATCGCTTTCATTTTCTTCTAAAATATATTTAATATTAGTTAAACTCTGTTTTGCCTGTTCAGTTACGTCATCACTGATAAGTTCCATGGTATCTGGATTAATTGGTAATTGACCAGATGTATAAATTAAATTTCCTACTTGTGTTGCATGTGAATAACTACCGATTGCTTTTGGTGCTTTTTTGCTAATTAAGCGTTTCATAAATCATCCTCCTTTTTATATGGTTAAGGCCCTTAACTATTACAAACGTATAATAACTCAGATACAAGTGATATGTCAATAAGTATTTTTAAAAAAGGTTTAATTGCGTTTAAATAGTAATTATGAAATAATTAAATTATTAGTGTAAATAGGAGAATGACAATGGAAAATAAAGAAATAAATAGAATAAATAAACAGTTTCGTGAATTAAATAATCGTCACAATAATATCTATCAATTTGTTATATTATATTATAATTATATTATTTCAAAACATGATTATGGTACAGGAGAAGAAGTGTCCATGATTGAGGCCCATACTATTACTTATATAGAAGAAAATCCTGGAACAACTGTAAGCGATCTAGCAAAATATTGGAATAGAACAAAAGCGGCTTTATCTCAAACGGTCTCAAAATTAGAAAAAAAAGGTTATATAAAAAAAGAAAAATCAAAAGATAATAAAACAACATTTCATTTATATGTAACAGATAAAGGCTTAGAATTAAGTGAAGCACATAAATTATATGACACAATTGACATTTCAAAAACAATGGGACAATTAAAAGAAAAATGCTCTGATCAAGATATAGAGAGTTTTTTTAAAGTGATAGAAGAATATATTGTTTTGATTAATAATGACTTTAAGTAGTGATTATTTTATTGTGAATAGTTAATAATTAACCTATTTTTCAAATTGTGTTATCCTACTATATAAGAAGAATCTTGAAAAGTGATGTTTAAATAGGAGGAATAAACAATGAGTGACAGTAAGCCTGTCAAAAAAAAAGACACACAATCGAAAGTGATAAATTATATTAGTTGGATTGCAACAATTACAGCGATTTTGATGTATGTGTCATATATCCCACAGATAAGTAATAATATCGCAGGAGATAAAGGCAGTCCTATCCAACCATTAGTTGCAGCTATAAATTGTACGTTATGGGTGGCGTATGGATTTTTTAAACATCCTAGAGATTGGCCACTTGTTCTAGCTAATTTCCCAGGAATTATTTTTGGACTCATTACTTTTTTAACAGCGTTATAGCAAAATACTTAGTTTAAATCAAAATTTTTAAAAATTGACGTAATTTTGCCTTGAAATAGTTATAATATGAAAAGAGTCTGTGACTTATACATGATTAAACTGTTTCAGGGGGTTGGAACAATGGATATTTTAGAAGTAACAAGTATCATTGGGACGATTGCTTTTTCGTTATCTGGAGCACTTGTTGCCATAGAGGAGAAGTATGATTTATTAGGTATCACCGTTTTAGGTTTTGTCACGGCATTTGGTGGAGGCGCTTTAAGGAATTTAATATTAGGCTTATCAATGGATATTTTTTGGAGTCAGACTACTTTGTTTTATGTCTCGTTTGCGACTATTGGTACTGTGTATTTGTTTCCTAAAAAACTATCATCTATGAAAACATTAGAATTAATTTCTGATGCGATAGGGTTAGCAGCGTTTAGTATCCAAGGTGCTCTATATGGATTAGGAATTAATGGTCATATCGGTCCTGTTATTATGGCAGCATTGTTAACAGGAACTGGCGGTGGGTTAATTCGTGATATATTAGCAGGTAAAAAACCAAGTGTGTTATGTGCTGAAATATATGGTAGTTGGTCTATTTTGATTGCAATCGCACTTTATGTTTATCGACCAACACACTCATTAGTATATCTTTTTATTATTGCATTGACCGTGTTGTTAAGGGTAGTCGGTTTAACATATGATTGGAATTTACCTAAGTCAAAATTCAATAATCATGACGATGATAACAGTCATCCATCGCTAAAAATTGACTTATAAACTATTGCATGATATATTTTACTGATAATATAGACTAAAGATGTTAGATAGAATCATAAAGTGTTAGGTAGAAAACAATTGATTGATTTTTCAATTGTTTTCTTTTTTTATGATGATTTTAGTAAAAAGGAGATTCAACCGTGAGTATTTTAGAAATTGATGATTTGAAGTATGAATTACCCGATAAAATGTTGTATGAGAATGGTTCACTTCGTTTAAATAAAGGTGAGCACCTTGGGTTAACAGGAAAAAATGGGGCAGGAAAGTCTACTCTATTAAAAATGATTCAAGGAGACATTATGCCAGATGAAGGACGAATTGTGTGGCAAAATAATCTGAGTATTTCTTATTTGGAACAACAATTAACCTATAGTGAAGGGGATACGATGTTTGATTATTTAAAACAAGCATTTAGTCACCTTTATCAAATAAGTGATGAGATTCAAGAGATGTATGAAGAATATGCGATAACGTATGACGATGAACTACTTGAAACAATTGGAAAAAAACAAGAAAAATTAGAAGCCAGTGATTTCTATTCAATAGAGACACAAATTGAGCAAGTGGCAAATGGCTTAGGATTAACAGCGATTGGTTTAGATAAAGAAGTTGCTAAATTAAGTGGTGGGCAACGTTCTAAAGTAAGTTTGGCAAAATTATTACTTGAAAAAGCAGATGTCTTTTTATTGGACGAGCCAACGAACTATTTGGATGTCTCTCATATTGATTGGTTGTCAGATTATTTAAATCAATTAGATAGCACATATATTGTTATCTCGCATGATAGAGATTTTTTAAATAAAGTCACAACGTGTATTTGCGACATCGATTATCACACATTAACAAAATACAATGGTAATCTTGAAGCAGCGATGAAACAAAAACAAGCCAAAGCAGAACAACATCAACGTGATTATGATAAACAGCAAAAAGAAATTGATAAACTTGAAGCATACGTTAGAAAGTATAAAGCCGGAAGTCGTTCGAATATGGCAAAAAGTCGTGAAAAACAATTGAACAAAATTGACCGACTTGCTGCTCCACCAAGTGGAAAACCTGGTAAATTTGAGTTTCCATATGAGATGAGTCATAGTCATTTAGTCCTTGAAACAAATGACTTGTCAGTCGGTTATGAGTTTCCTTTATTAGAAGACATCAATTTTAGACTTCATAAAGGGGAAAAAATTGCGATTAAAGGGTTTAACGGAATAGGTAAATCAACCTTATTAAAAACACTCATTGGTGAAATCGATAAATTATCTGGAACAATTGAAATCAGTAATGATGTAAAAATTAATTATTTTTCTCAAGATTTAAATTGGGAACATCCAAACCAGTCAGCTATTGATTGGCTACAAGTTGTTCATCCAAAATTATCTAATAAAGAAGTACGCCGAGTTCTCTCCAAAAGTGGGATTAATGACGATAATATGAGTAAACCTTTATCCCAACTAAGTGGTGGAGAACAATGTAAAGTGAAATTATGTCATTTAACTTTAATCAAGAGCAATCTACTTGTTTTAGATGAACCAACAAACCATTTGGATCAACAAAGTAAAGATTCGTTAAAAGAAACATTGAATCAATTTGAAGGTACAGTTTTACTTGTGTCTCATGAGATGGATTTTTTAGAAGATTTAGTGGATCAAGTTTATGATGTGGCGTTAGGAAAAATGATGTAATAAAGAGAGATCTCGATTTATCGAGGTCTTTTTTTTAATGCACAAAAATGTTTTTTTGAATAATATATGTACAGTATTTGTGTTATATCGGTAAAACAATTTATTAATATAACATTAAAATATAATGAGTATTTGAAATAACAAGTTTATAAATGTTGTATTAGCAAAGTTTATAGGACCTATAAATTAAATCAATAGTAAGATAAAAAACAACAAATTGTATGCGTTTACATTAGTTAGTACAGTATGAGTGTAGTCAGAAAGAAATAAATGAGGTGAATGAAATTGATAACGGTATCAGTTGCCGGAGGTTCCCAACCAGAAATTTTAACGTTGGTAAACGAAGCTAAAAAACGTTTCAAAAAAGAACTTAAATTTGTTGTTTTTGATACAACAGAAAATATAGGAGACAGTGATACGTGGGAATATGTTCATTGCGAAGATGAAGCAGAAATTGTCGAGAAAGCTGTGAAATATGTCGCAGATGGACACGCTCAAATTCTCCTTAAAGGAATTATACAAACACATACATTATTAAAAGAGTTATTAAAAAAAGATTACGGATTAAAAACACAACCTGTTTTGTCACATGTTGCAATGGTTACGATACCTTCTAAAGATAAAACATTTTTATTAACAGATTGTGCGATGAATATTGCACCAGATACACAGACAATGATTGAAATTGTTGAAAATGTCAAAACAGTTGCTCATAAGATAGGTATAACTCATCCGAAAATTGCCTTACTAAGTGCAGCAGAAAATTACAATCCAAAAATGCCTTCCTCAGTTTTAGCAACTGAAGTGGCGAGTTACTTTGAAAAAGAAGAGAATGCCACAATATTTGGACCCATTTCTTTTGATTTAGCTATGTCAAAAGAAGCAGTTGAACACAAGCGATATGATGGTCCAATCACAGGAGATGCGGATGTTTTAGTCGTACCACAAATTGATGCAGGAAATAGTCTATATAAATCATTGACATTATTTGCTAATGCAACAGTGGGTGGAACGATTGTTGGGACCA
Source organism: Vagococcus bubulae (assembly GCF_003950315.1). GTDB lineage: Bacteria > Bacillota > Bacilli > Lactobacillales > Vagococcaceae > Vagococcus > Vagococcus bubulae. Next base: position 22,744 of record NZ_NGJT01000014.1, on the reverse strand, counting down.
AAGTTCCAGTTGTTCTGACATCAAGAAGTGATACTACAGCAAGTAAACTAGATTCTTTAGAATTTGCCATGAAACAAATATAGGAAGGGGCATTTGGATGGATAGTATATTAGTCATTAATCCAGGATCGACATCAACAAAATTGGCTATTTTTTCAAATCATGAATTAATCGCTGAAGAAACCATTCGCCATTCAGTTGATGAGATAGCACAATTTGAGAATGTCATTAGTCAAACAGAATTTAGAACCAATTTAATTTCTGAATTTATCAAAAAACATGAAGCAGAACAGCATTTAGTTGCAGTAGTTGGTCGTGGAGGATTATTAAAACCAATTCCTGGAGGGACTTACCTTGTTAATGAAGCCTTATTAAGCGATTTATTAGCTGAGAAGTACAACACACATGCTTCTAACTTAGGTGCTATTTTAGCCAATGAGTTTTCAAAAGAATATAATATTCCAGCATATATTGTTGACCCAGTAGTAGTCGACGAAATGGAACCAATAGCAAAAGTTTCAGGCTTAAAGGGTATTGATAGACGAAGTGTTACACATGCTCTAAATCAAAAAGCTGTCGCTAGAGTTGCTGCAGAAGAAATGGGTAAAGAGTATAACGACTCATCCTTTATTGTGGCTCATCTAGGTGGGGGCATAAGCGTTGGGGCCCATAAAAATGGGAAAATGATTGATGCGGTCAATGGTTTAGATGGAGAAGGACCTTTTTCACCTGAGCGTAGTGGTGAGTTACCATTAATTGAATTTGCTAATCTCATTATAAAAGAAGAACTGACACTTGCAGATATTAAAAAATTAATCGCAGGTAATAGTGGATTAAAATCATACCTTGGTGAGACAGACTTGAGAGAAGTTGAAAAGCGAATCAACGAGGGAGATACAGAAGCGGCATTTTATGAAGAAGCAATGTCCTATCAAGTAGCTAAAAGTATTGCTGAAATGTCCGTTGTGTTAAAAGGAAAAATAGATGGCATTGTTCTAACAGGTGGTGCAATTTACTCTGAATCAGTTAGAAATCAAATTATTTCTCGAGTTGAATGGATTGCACCAGTAAAAGCTTTCCCTGGAGAAATGGAAATGCAAGCACTTTATGAAGGAGCTTGGCGAGTTTTATCAGGTAAAGAAGAAGCGAAAGATTATGCGTTAGTGTAGTAAAAATAAGGAGTGAAAAAGATGGCAGAACAAACAGATTTATTGATTTTAGGTGGGGGAACTGGTGGTTATGTTGCAGCTATCCGAGCAGCCCAAAAAGGATTAGACGTAACAATTGTTGAAAAACATAAGTTAGGTGGGACATGTCTTCACAAAGGATGCATCCCAACGAAAGCGCTTTTAAGAAGTGCTGAAGTATTTGACACCATTAAAGAGGCACAAGAATTTGGTATTGAAAACGTAAAAGATTTTTCTGTGGATTTTAAAAAAGTTCAAGAAAGAAAACAAGGAATTATCAATCAACTTCATCAAGGGGTTGAAGGATTAGTTAAGAAAAATAAAATTCGTGTACTCGAAGGTGAGGGCGCGATATTAGGACCATCTATCTTTTCACCAGTTTCTGGGGCAGTGGCCGTAACATTTAACGATAAGTCTAAAGAAGAAGAAATTATTGTTCCTAAAAATGTCATCATTGCCACAGGCTCATCACCAAAAACACTACCTAATTTACCATTAGATGAAGAATTTATTTTATCGTCAGATGGCATGTTGGAAATTCAAGATTTACCAAAATCAATTGCGATTGTTGGTGGAGGTGTTATTGGTGTTGAGTGGGCATCATTACTGAATAGTTTGGGTGTAGAAGTAACAATTATTGAGTTTTTAGATCGATTACTAATAAATGAAAGCCCTACAATTTCTAAAGAATTGAAGAAGAGCTTAGAAAAACGCGGTATTAATGTTCTATTAAGTAGTAAAGTGTCTAAAGCGGAAATAAAAGACCAAGAAGTAGTTGTAGATATTGAAGGAAAAGACAGCCTAACAGTGGATAAGGTAATGGTTGCGATAGGACGCAAACCAAATGTTAATGGCATTGGGTTACAAAATACATCTGTTAAGTTTGACGATAAAGGGATTCAAGTAAATGAATTTTACCAAACAACAGAAGATCATATTTATGCGGTAGGAGATTGCATTGATACTCTTCAATTAGCTCACGTTGCAATGAAAGAAGGCGAAATTGCCGTTAGTCATTTACTAGAAGAAGATGTAGAGACAATAAATTACATTAATGTTCCTCGTTGTGTTTATACAAATCCTGAAATTGCTAGTGTGGGTTATTCAAAAGATAACTTACCAGAGGGGGTTAAAGCAAAAGTTGGTAATTTTAACTTTGCTGGAAATGGTAAAGCACTTGTTTATGGTGGAGAAGGTGGATTTGTTGAGGTCATAAGAGATGAAGAGACAGATGACTTATTAGGTGTATCCATCATTGGACCACATGCGACAGATTTAATATCAGAAGCAAGTACATCGATTTATTTAGATGCGACACCACTTGAATTAGGTGAAGCAATCCATCCACATCCAACATTATCTGAAGCAATACAAGAAGCAGCGCTCGACACTTATAAAAAAGCGATTCATAAATAAAGAAAGGTTGATGAAAAATGAAAACGTTAAAAAAATCTGGTTTGAGTAAAGAAGAATTGGTAAAAGCTTATTACGAAGTGAAAAGAGGTCGTCGTTTAGATGAACGTTTGTGGCAATTAACTCGTATTGGTAAAACATCATTTAATATTTCTGGTCAAGGGGCAGAAGTTGCTCAAGTAGCTATGGCTATGGCTTTCGAACATGATAAAGACGTCTTTTTACCATACTACCGTGATATGACAGCTTGCTTGGTTTGGGGAATGAGTACAAAAGATATTCTTCTAGGATCGTTTGGTAAAGACGCTGACCCATCTTCTCATGGACGTCAAATGCCTAATCATTATGGATCAAAAGAACATAACATTGTGTCATTTGCTTCAACAGTAAGTACACAAATGCCACTTGCAACAGGTGTTGGTTACGCAGCTCAATTAGAAGGAAAAGACTATATCGCTTTAACCACAACAGGTGAAGGATCTGCTAACCAAGGTGAAGTCCAAGAAGCAATGAACTTTGCAGGGGTTAAAAAATTACCAGTTATCTTTGTTGTTGAAAACAATAGTTACGCTATCAGTGTGCCGATTGAAGAGCAATATGCTAATGAAAATATGTCTGATCGTGCTCATGGTTATGGTTTTGAAGGAATTACAGTAGACGGTAATGACTTTACAGAAGTTTATCTTGCTTTCAAAAAAGCTGTAAAAGATGCACGTAATAAAAAAGGACCAAAATTAATTGAAATGAAAGTTTATCGCTTAACTTCTCACTCAGCAGACGATGATCAAACGATTTACCGTTCAAAAGAAGATATTGAAAAAATGAAAGATAGTGACCCAATTGATGTATTTGAAAAACAATTAATCGACGAAGGTTACCTAACTCAAGCAGAGATGGACAAAATGGATGAAGAAATCCGTGCTGAAATTGATAAAGCCACTGACGAAGCAGAAGCAATGGCAGATCCAGCTCCAGAATCATTATTAGACGAAGTATACGCGAAATAATTAAGGGAAAAAGAGAGGAATGAATGACAATGGCTGAAATGACATATTTAGAGGCGATTAATTTAGGAATATCTGAAGAGATGGCTCGTGATGAAAAAGTGGTAATCTTTGGTGAAGACGTAGGTGGCGACAAAGGTGGCGTGTTTGGTGTAACAAAAGGTTTAGCTGCAAAATATGGCGATGATCGTTGTTTCAACACACCTTTAACAGAAGGTCTTATCGGAGGATTGGCAGTTGGTTTAGGTGTTATGGGATATCGTGCAATTGGTGAATTCCAGTTTGCTGATTATATTTTACCAGCGACAAACCAAATTCTTTCTGAAGCAAGAACAATGCGTTACCGTACAAAAGGTGATTGGACAGCGCCTATCGTTTATCGTACGCCTTATGGTGGTGGTGTTCGTGGTGGATTATATCATTCACAATCAACTGAAAAAGTCTTTGCAGGACAACCAGGATTACGTGTGGTAACACCATCAAATCCATATGATGCTAAAGGTATGATTAAAGCAGCAATTCGTTCAGATGATCCAGTTATTTTCTACGAACACAAACGTTTATATCGTTTACTAAAAGCAGATGTTCCAACAGATGATTATATTGTTCCAATCGATAAAGCAAATGTTGTACGTGAAGGTAGCGACATTACAGTAATCAGTTATGGCATGATGTTACAATATGCTATTTCTGCAGCTGAAAAGTTAGCTAAAGAAGGAATCGATGCAGAAGTAGTAGACGTTCGTTCATTGTATCCATTAGATAGAGAAACATTAGTTAATGCGGCTAAGAAAACTGGAAAAGTTTTATTAGTAACAGAAGACAACAAAGAAGGAAGTATCATGAGTGAAATCGCAGCAATGATTTCAGAAGACGCATTATTTGATTTAGATGCACCGATTAAACGTTTAGCTGGTCCTGATGCTCCAAGTATGGGATATGCGTTAACGCTAGAACGTGAATTCTTAGTAAATGAAGACCAAGTAATCGAAGCAATGAGAGAATTGGCAGAGTATTAAAAATTTAGGAGGAAGTTAGTTATGGCTATTAAAGAAATTAAAATGCCCAATTTAGGGGAAAGTGTTACAGAAGCAAGTGTTGTATCATGGATTGTTAAACCAGGTGACACAGTAAAAAGATATGACCCATTAATGGAAGTTGTATCAGATAAAGTAACGACTGAAATTCCTTCAGATTTTGCAGGTGTAGTAAAAGACACATTGGTTGAGTTGGATGTTGATGTTCCAATTGGTACATCTTTAATGACTCTTGAAGTTGAAGGCGAAGAAGATTCAACACAAGAAGTAGTAGAAGTAAAAGAGGACGTAAAAGAAGAGGTTGTTGCGGCTTCATCTGCTCCAAAAGCGAAAAAATCAGCTAATAAAGCAGCAGGACGTTTCTCGCCAGCAGTGGTTCGTTTAGCACAAGAAAAAGGCATTGATTTAAATGATGTTGAAGGTACTGGAAAAGATGGACGTATCACTCGTAAAGATATTATGAACTTTGATCCGTCAAACGTTGTTAAAACAGAAGTAGCTGAAGAAACAGTCATTAAAGTTGAAGACACAGTAGTAGCACCAAAAGAACAATCTGCTCCAACGCCTGTTGCAACATCAAATGCTTCTCAAGAAGTGGTGCCGGCTGATGGTGTGAGAAAAGCGATTGCTAAGAAAATGACTCAAAGCGTGAATGAAATCCCACATGCTTGGATTATGGTCGAAGCAGACGTTACAAATATTGTGAATTTACGAAACAAAACAAAAGATAACTTTAAGAAAAATGAAGGTATGTCTCTAAGCTTCTTCCCATTCTTTGCTAAAGCTGTTGTACAAGCAATGAAGAAAAATCCAAAAATCAATACATCTTGGGATAATGGAAACATTGTTTACCATAAAGATATTAACTTATCAATTGCTGTGACAACTGACGAGCATTTATATGTTCCAGTAATTCACAATGTTGATAATTTATCTCTAGCTGGTATTGCCAAAGAGATTAATCGTCTAGCAACTGATGTAAGAGATGGTAAATTGCAAGGAAAAGATATGCAAGGTGGAACATTTACATTGAACAACACTGGTACTTTAGGATCAGTTCAATCAATGGGAATTATCAATCACCCACAAGCAGCTATCTTGCAAGTTGAATCAATCAATAAACGTATCGTTCCAACTAAAGATGGTGGATTCAAAACAGCGGATATGGTTAACCTATGTCTGTCAATCGACCATAGAATCTTAGATGGACAACAAGCTGGACAATTCTTAAGAGATGTTAAAGAAAACTTAGCTAACTTCTCATCTGAATCAGATATTTATTAAACCTTAATTATTTAGTTAGACCTGTCATGTAAAGAGTTAGATTTCTCGAGATATTCGGGAAATCTCATTCTTTCATTTAAGTAAGTGAACTTATTCTCAAACTATAAAATAATAGTAATAGGAGTTTTTGATATGACAAAAACAGAGGAAACAAAATTAACCCCACGATTATTTCTTAATAAAGTATTAGCTGGTACAGCACAGGGAACGATTATTGCTTTAATTCCAAACGCTGTGCTGGGAGCTATTCTTAAATATTTTGCTCAATATGACATTATACAAATGATTATTCATGCTGGACTTATTTTTCAATTAGCAACCCCTCTAATTATTGGGGCACTCATTGCGCATCAATTTGGTTTAACACCAGCGAAAATGATGATTGCAGGAGGTGCTGCATTTGCAGGGTCTGGAGTTATCAAATTTAATACAGACGTTAGTTCTTATGTGGGAGCAGGTACTGGGGACATCATCAACATTATGATTACTGCTTCAGTTGCTGTTTTAATGATGTTATACATTGGAAGTAAATTTGGATCAGTTGAAATTATTGCGATGCCAATTGTGGTAGGAATTGGTGCTGGTTTAATCGGTATGCTAACTTACCCATTTGTGACACAAATTACGGTTGCTATTGGAAAATTAATTAATAACTTTACAGATTTCCAACCAATTGTCATGAGTATCTTAATTGCTTGTTCATTTGCAGCATTAATCATTTCTCCAATTACAACAGTAGGAATTGGACTTGCTATTGGGTTAAATGGCGTATCAGCCGGAGCAGCCGCTATGGGTATAGCAGCTACAACGATTGTACTTGTGATCAATTCATGGAAAATTAATGAGTCAGGTGTGACTTTAGCTATTGCTTTAGGTGGAATGAAGATGATGATGCCTAACTTATTTAAATATCCAATCATCCTAGTACCAGTTTTATTTACTGCGGTTATTTCTGCCATTCCTGTCGCACTGTTAAATGTGTCAGGAACACCACAGTCAGCTGGATTTGGTTTAGTTGGACTTGTTGGCCCACTTGCGTCCCTTGATTCTGGATTAAATATTATCTTACTAATTATCTGTTGGTTTGTTGTTCCAATCATAGCAGGACTTTTATCAAAATTCATCTTTGAAAAAGTGTTAAAACTTTATGATAGTAAAGTAGTATTTGCTTATCAAGGTTAGTTTTGTTTAATCGCTTGAATGAAGTCGTTGATATCTGGAGTTAAATTAAAATCTTTTCTTAAACCGATGCCAATTGGAAAGTGGGCATACTTATCTTTTAACGGAATCCACTTAACGTCATCGCTTTTTCCAACAACTTGGTATTCAATCGGTAAAAGACAAATCGAATCATTTTTTTGCAAACTATGAATTAACACTTGTAAGTCATCGTTTTGCAATACAATGTCAGGTTCATACCCAAAGAAACGACTTCTTTCTAGCAACAAACGACCAATCATATATTTAGTTGATAAAGATGAAAAACGTTGTCCTTTTAAATCTTTAAAGGTTAATTCATCTTTTTGAGATAAAGGATTACTCTCAGGAATCACAACATAGACATTATAACCTTTTGTTGTTGTTTCTAAGGGTTCGATAGTAATGTGTTCTGGATGGTTATTAGGAAACGAAATCAATCCAATATCAATTTCTTTATTTTTAAGTTTTGATTGTAACTCGGGCGACCCATCTTGAACAATACTTAAGTCAATATATGGATGCGTTTGCAAAAAAGTCGATATTTCTTTCATAAATTGAACAGAAAAAAGGGTAGTTAAGCCAATTTTAATTCGTTTCTTTTCAGTTCGTTCATTCATTTGATGCATGTCTGCAATGAGTTGATCAAACTGCTCAACGATATCCATACCTTTTTCATATAGATACGCACCTGAATTGGTTAATTGAAACGGTTCATCTGTATGAACAAATAGCGATGTATTTAATTCACTTTCTAATTTTTTAATAGAAAGTGATAAAGTCGGTTGGGTAACAAATAAGTTTCTAGCCGCACTAGAAAGATTTCGTGTTTGAGTGATTTCAATAAAGTATTTTAATTGTTGAATATTCATAGATGGACCTCTCTTCAAATAATGTTCATATTAACAAATGTACGTTTAATATATTAAATATATCAGATGAAACAACACATTTGTAAACGATTTATATTTATAATAACATAAATAATGACAAAAAAGTAAATAATTAATTGGAGGAATTTGAAATGAATATAGTAATTGCAGGGGCTGGAGCAATGGGAAGCCGCTTTGGTATTATGTTGAAACAAGCTGGAGAAAATGTCATCTTAGTAGATGGCTGGCAACAACATATTGATGAAATTAATCAAAATGGATTGAAAGCAAACTTTAATGGAAAAGACATCACGGAATTTATTCCAGCATATAATCAAAATGACTTATCAGAGGTTGAATTTTCTGCAGATTTAGTTATTTTATTTACAAAAGCAATGCAATTAGATAACATGCTTCAATCAATTGATAACATGTTGGGTAAAGATACCATCGTGTTATGCTTGTTAAATGGTATTGGGCATGAAGATGTGATTAAAAAATATGTAGACTATGACAATATTTTACTTGGAAATACAATGTGGACAGCTGGTATGGAAGGACCAGGAAAAGTAACGCTATTTGGTAATGGAAGCATTGATTTACAAAATTTAGGTGAAGGCAAAGAAGATGTGGCGCAAAAAGTAGCTGACGTGTTAACGAATGCAGATTTAAATGCTAGAGTATCTCAAGATATTTTAACGTCGATTTACCGAAAAGCCTGTGTAAATGGAACAATGAATGGCTTATGTACAATTTTAGACTCTAATATGGCAGATTTTGGAGACACTTCAAGTGCTAATCCAATCGTTCAAAAAATAGTAGCTGAATTTTTAGCTGTTGCTCGAGCTGAAAATGTCTTTTTAGATGAAGAAGCAGTGATCGAACAAATCAACGGTTGTTTCAACAGAGAAACAATTGGTTTACATCACCCATCAATGTATCAGGATTTAGTCATTAATAATCGTTTAACAGAAATTGATTACATTAATGGTGCAATTGTTCGTAAAGGAAAAGAATATGGCATTCCAACGCCTTATTGTGAATTTCTAACTCATTTGATCCATTCTAAAGAAGAAATCGTTGAAGCAAAATAAAAAAACATCACAGTTTAAATTTTATGTGAACGCATAAAGTTTAAACTGTGTTTTTTTATCGAATATTATATAGTTTGTTTAGTCAAACCTTTAGTTTGTTCATTAAAACTTCTTTATGTAAGCGTTATTATGGTGGTGGGATAAAATTATAATATTCGGGGGAAAAACAATGCATAAAAAAAGAATGACACACTCATCAATGATTATTATGTTAATGTCAACAGGTTTAGTGGTTTCAGGATGTTCTAATAGTAAATCAGCCAATGACTTTGTCTATTCAGAAACACCATCAAGTAAAATAGATCGTGGGATGGATAATCAACCAGAATCTTCTTATTGGTTTCCGGAAGATTTTTTAGCGTGGGATTTTACTAAAGATCCTGATGCAAAATATAATGTCAGTAATATTCCTTTAGCAAAACGAGTGGATAAAAAAGAGTTAACGCCATCGAATGATATACAAGACAAACAAACGAAAGTGGTTGCCTTATCTATTATGAATAGTAGTACAAGCGGTAATGCACCATTTGGTATTAACACATTTGATGCGAATGTTTTTTCTTATTGGCAATACATTGATCAGTTGGTTTATTGGGGTGGTTCTTCCGGGGAAGGAATTATTGTTCCACCTAGCTCAGATGTGATTGATGCCTCTCATAAAAATGGCGTGCCGGTTTTAGGAACAATCTTTTTCCCACAAACAGAGCATGGAGGAAAAATTGAATGGCTAGATGAATTTTTACAAAAAGATGATAAAGGCCATTTTCCAGCAGTTGATAAAATGATTGAGGTTGCTGAAACATATGGTTTTGATGGCTGGTTTATCAATCAAGAAACAGATAATCTTGTGACCAGTTTTGATGATGTAAAAGATGGAAAAGAAACAGAGGAGACGGCAGAAGATGGTTTAACAAAAGAACATGCTACTTTAATGATGGAGTTAATCAAAGAATTTAAAGAAACAGCACCAGAAACATTAGATATTATGTGGTATGACTCGATGACATCTGAAGGCAAAATGGATTGGCAAAATGCTTTAACAGATGAAAATAAATCGTATCTTGTTGATAGTCAGATGAATCCGTTATCTGATTCCATGTTTTTAAATTTCTGGTGGAATACGGAAAAATTTGCCAAAGATGATTTATTAAAAGAATCAAATATTAAAGCACAAAAAGAAGGAATTGATCCTTATTCGCTTTATGCAGGGATTGATGTTCAGGAAAATGGTTACTCAACACCTGTTAAGTGGGATTTATTTATGAATGAAAAAGGGAAACCTTATACATCATTAGGTCTTTATGTTCCTAGTTGGACGTATGCTTCAACAGATAATCCTGATGATTTCCAAATGAAAGAAAATATTTTCTGGGTAAATTCCCAATCAGATCCAAGACAAGCTACATTACCAAAAGAGGGCGAATGGCCTGGTATTTCGACTTTTTCTATCGAGCAAACAGCGATTACTAGCGTGCCATTCAAAACGAATTTTAATCTAGGAAATGGTTATAATTATTTCATTGATGGAGAGAAAGTTTCTAGTAGAAATTGGAACAATCGAAGTTTACAAGATATCATGCCAACATACCGCTGGGAAATAGATTATGGTAAAGGAAATGAAGGTAGCATGTCGATTGACTATGCGGATGCTTATAATGGAGGAAACTCACTAAAATATCGTGGAAACATGCAGAAAAATGCAACCAACACGATTCATTTATATCGAACAGATATGACCATAGATAAAAATACGGTGATATCTACAACCGCTAAAGCAAATGAAGAAACGGAATTAAATCTGGTTGCAACATTAAAAGGTGGCAAAAAGCAAGTGCTTAGTCCAAATGGAGCAATCAAAGAAGATTGGACAAGAGTCACTTATGACACAGATAAACTAGTTGGAAAAACGATTACTGATATCTCTTATGAGTGGAAAACAACATCAGATGCACCTGATTATGAGTTTAAGTTGGGTGAATTGGCTATGTTACCAAAAGAAGAAAAATCAGTGATGGACGTTAAAAAGTTAACAATAGAAGACGCCATATTTGATGAAGAAGAACGCAATTTTGCTGGCGTGCGCTTAACGTGGGAATCAGATAAAACAGATGGTTTAAGTCACTATGATATTTATCAAGTGAACGATGATAAGTCTCGCTCCTTTATTGGTGCAACACTATCAACTACTCACTATATCAATGCATTAGAAAGAGTAGGAGAATCTAACAAAACAACCCTTGAAGTTGTGCCAGTTGATGTATTTGGTAAAAGAGGAAAACAAACAGAAACAATCATTTTAGAATGGCCTGATAATAGTTTGCCAAAAGCTGACTTTACAGCATCACAAACATTAATTGCACCAGGTAAAGAAGTAACATTTACCAACCAATCAACAGATAATGCTGATGAGCTTATTTGGGAATTTGAGGGTGGTGACATAAAATCTAGCACGAAAGAAAATCCTGTTGTAACTTTTGATAAAGAAGGAAGTTATAAAGTTAAATTAACAGCTAAAAATAAATCTGGTGAGTCAGTGATGGAACAAGAAAAATTCATTGTTGTGAGCGAAGAAATCAAAGATGAACTTGAAAAGTTATCGACAAAAGACAGTCAAGTTGAAGCATCATCATTTATCAATGATGGTGAAGCCCCACAATTTGTTTTAGATGGTAATTTAGAGACAAAATGGTGTGCAGTTGGCTCAGCACCACATGATATTACAATTGATTTAGGTGCTGTTAAAACAGTGAGCCAAGTAAACATGTTCCATGCAGAAGCAGGTGGAGAAAGTCCAGATATGAATTCAAAAGCTTATAAAATCGAAGTGAGTGAAGATGGAAAAGAGTTCAAACAAGTTAAGCGTGTCATTAGTAATGCTGCTGCTGAAACAACAGATACCTTTGCACCAGTTAAAGCACAGTATGTTCGTATTACACTTGATAAACCAAGTCAAGGTGCCGATTCGGCTGCCAGAATTTATGGTATTGATATTTTTGGTATGTAAGAGTGGACACAAAAAAGATTAACCTTTAATGAAAGGGTTAATCTTTTTTTGCTTTTTGATATTCAGATTTTAATAAACTAAATCGGTTTAAATTGACGAAATGGTGTTGTCTATAAATATCTTCTCTATCCACTCCATCAAAATGAAAACCTGATTTTTTAGCTACTTGGTTGCTTGCTATATTAGTCTCTTCAGCAACTATAACCAATTTATTTAATTTTAAGTTATTAAAAGCAATGTCAGTTAGACATTTGACACATTCTGTCATGATATTTTTCCCATTGTAATCATAATCCAACCAGTAGCCAATTTCAGCCTTTTTATGAGTGGTATTGATATTGTGGAGGTCAATACATCCAATAATTTTTGTATTATCTAAAATAAATAAAACAACCTCTTTTTGTTCAGCTTCTTGCTTAATTGAGCGAGCGATGAAATGTTCACTATCTTTTACGACATTAGTGAAAGCAACAAAATCGAGAAATGTTTCTAAATGTTCTTTATTTTTTCTAACAAGAAGAAAAAATTCTTCAGCCATATGACATTCAGGTTTAATTAAAGCAATCGTTGAATTGACAGGTAATTTAAAATATAGCAAACACATCACGTCCTAACATTTCTTTAAAGTATATCATAAAAATAAAAAACAATGAACATTGTTTTTATAGCATGTTAAATAAATAATTATCAGTTCTTTTTAAAGCTTTTTTCGTTGATATAAGTAATATATACCTTAATAACCGAATGACCACCACGTGTATAACGCTATCAAATCGGAATGTTCGTTTTATAACCGAACGTTTTAAGGTATAAATTAGTTATTTGTTAAAGTTTACGTTTTCTTTACATAAACTTTACAATTCAAATCTATACTTTAATTAATCAGTAAAATAACTGATGAAGAAAAGGAGAGAAAAAAATGAGAAAGTCTAGGTTCACCTCGCGTTTGTTGGTAGTGTTGGCGAGCGCAATGCTATTTTCCGTTTCAGTTGGAGCTGAAACAGCACTGGATAAAGCACCAGAAATTAAGGCTTCAAGTGTGACGAATAATAATAAAAAAGTATTATTTGATAACACACATGGTCAAACAGCTGGAGCTGCTGACTGGGTTATAGATGGAGCATTTTCAGATTTTGCAAACGCTTTATCAGAAAAAGGGTATTTTGTGAAAGAGTTAAGGAAAACAACTCCCATTACGCTCTCAGATTTAGAAGAGTATGATGTATTTGTTTTACCTGAAGCAAATATTCCTTACAAAATTGGTGAACAACAAGCTATTGCTGATTATGTTAGCCGAGGCGGAGCTGTTTTTTATATAGCCGATCATTATAATGCCGACCGCAATAAAAACCGTATTGATTCAAGCGAAGCATTTAATGGGTATCGACGTGGTGCTTATCAAGATATGACAAAAGACATGACAACTGAAGAAAAAAACTCAGATGCTATGAAAGACGTTAAAAGTAGTGATTGGCTAAGTGATACATTTGGTATTCGTTTTAGATACAATGCACTAGACAATATTAATAATAAAACACAAGAATGGATTATCGAAGACGCATTTGGTATTACAGAAGGCGTAAAAAAAGTAGGGCTTCATGCTGGAAGTACTTTAGCAATCACTGATAATACTCGTGCTAAGGGTTTGATTTATCCGCCTAAAGGATTAACAAGTGCCAATAAATGGGGTCATGCTGTTGATGAAGGCGTTTATAATGGTGGTGGGATTGAAGAAGGACCTTATGTTGCCATTAGTAAACGCGATCATGGTAAAGCTGCCTTTTTAGGTGACACCTCTTTAGTTGAAGATGCATCGCCTAAATATTTAAGAGAAGAAAATGGAAAATCGAAAAAAACATATGATGGATTTAAAGAAGCTGATGATGCAAAGATTTTGATGCAATTAGTCGACTGGTTATCTGAAAAAGAAACCTATAAAACATTTACAGAAAATGGTACTGTGCTATCAAGTATCACAAAAATTCATGATTATGAAGTACCAGAAAAGACGACTGAACCCCAAGATGAGCCATGGGCAGCACCACAAGCTAATTATAAATGGTTTGATTCTAAAACATTTGCACCAGGGAGTTTTGGTTCGGCTGAAAAAGCACAAGCACAACCGTCAACATCAGTTGTCTTTACTGACAAACCAGTAGCAAATAAATTAAATAAAGCAACCATTAAGATGGAAGGATTAAAACCAAATTCAGTCGTATCTGATTATCAATTTGGCGTCTACACTCCAACTGCTCAAAATGGATTTGAACTTGGAAATCAAGTTGCGAAAACAAAAGTTGCTGATAAAGCATTAAGCGAAAAAATAGGTTATTCTGAAAAATTCTCAGTATCTGCTGATGATAAAGGTACAGCAAGTATAGAAGTTGAGTATTTAGTTGAGTTTGAAGGAGAGTATAACTTCCGAGTGAAACTTGGTAAAAACAATGTGTTAACACAAAGTATCACTATTTCAAATGACGCAACAGAAACACCAACACCTCAACCAGAAGAGGAGAATAAAGCATTAGACTATAGTGTCATTGGGCAAATTCAGTTTAAAAAATCAGATGATGCAGTAAAACCAGTGGACCCTGAAAACCCAAATGAACCACAAACACCACTTAATCCTGATGGGACTGAAACTAAACCAGGTACTGGTGGATTGTTATCAGTTGATTATGCATCAAGCTTTTCTTTTGGCCAACCAACAATTGAGCCGACATTGAAAAACTACGGGGCATTTGCTCAACGGTTTAAAGGAACGGATGCTTTAAGTGGAAACTATGTTCAAGTAACAGATAAACGCGGGACACAATCAGGATGGGTATTACAGATTGTACAAGATAATCAGTTTAAATCATCAACAAATGATGAATTGACTGGAGCAAAGTTAACTTTAGGAAATGGTCAATTGAATTCACCAAATATGTTGCAAGATGGTTATGACGTGAAAACAATGCCACAACATTTAGCGCATCCATTAAAAGCGACTGATGCCACTTTATCTGGGGGATTAGAATTAATCCCAGGACAAAGTCAAATTATTTTAAAAGCAAATAAAGGGCAAGGAATGGGGACGTGGGTATTGTCTTATGGTCAAAGTAAAGACAATAATATAGGTCAATTAAACGCAAATGATGCTAGTCAGTCATCTGTTATTTTAACTGTTCCAAGTACGGCAAATCCTAAAGAAACAGTGTATCAATCAAATATTACTTATAAATTATCAATGGTTCCAACACCATAAGTTCAAATGTTAGTCGATAGACTAGAAAAACTCTAGTCTGTCGATTTTTATGTTTATTAATTAAGGAGAATGAAGATGAAAAATGTACGAAAAATTGGTTATATGATGGTATTATTTGTTTTGATAAATATGTCGTTTTCAATGGTAACACAGGCAAATCAAGTCGGCTTTTCAGTAGCACCAGTATTACCGTCTAATCAGATTGATAAAGAAAGTGGGCATTTTCATATTCAATTAAAGGCAGGAAATAAGCAACAATTAAGCGTTGAATTGAAAAATCATACAGAAAAAGAAATTGTCTTAAAAACATCTGTTGCGAGTGCAACGACGAATATCAATGGTGTGATTGATTATAGTCCAACAAAAAATAAAGTTGACGAGACATTACCGATAAATTTATCAAAGCAAATAACAGTAGATAAAACAATTATTTTATCTCCTAAAGAAGAAAAAATAGTGTCAGTTAAAGTGAGTATGCCAAATAAAGATATTCCAGGAGTTATAGCCAGTGGTATCTCCTTTGAAGAAGAGGGAAATGTTAAATCGAATCAATTATCTAGTCAAACAACGGTTAATAATAAGTTTTCTTATGTGCTAGCGTTGTTGATGCAACAGTCAGCCAGTATCGAAACACAACCTGAGTTAAAGTTAGGAAAAGTTAAAGCCATAGAACTGAATACTAGAACAAGTATATCAGCGCCTATTAGAAACTTATCCTCAGCTTATTTAAATCAGGTAACGATTAAGAGTACGTTAACAAAAAAAGGAAGCAGCGATCCTTATTATGAATATAAAAAAGAACAAATGCAGATTGCACCTAATTCTATTTTTGAGTTTCCGACCTTTTTAAATGGTAAGAAATTAGAAGATGGAGAGTATCTTTATAAAGCAGTGGTTAGTGGGGTGACAGGAGAATTAAATAAAGAAGAGCAAGAACAATTAGAGTGGGTTTTAACAGATACGATAAACATTGATCAAAAACAAGCTAAGGAACTAAATGAATTAGATGATTTAGTAACAGATAAAACCCTTGGATTAAATAAATGGTTAGTTTTAGCAGTTAGTTTAAATGTTCTTCTAGTATTAGGGATTGTTAGTTACTTTTTGTTTGTAAAGAAAAGAAATAAGTAAATCAGACTAATTTTTTTGAAATTTAGTTATTTTATGGTAGGATACCAACAGTAAAATAATCTGATAGGAGAGTAAACATGAGATTATGGCATGAAGTATTAATACCTAAATTACCTAGACAACAACTACTTGGGCAGCATAGAGAGTGTTGTGCGTTAAGAGGGAAAGGATGGGGGAAACCACATTCAACCGTTAATTATGTGTTTGATCATAGTCCATATAAATTAGTACAATACCATTGGTTGATTATGACTGAAATGGAAAACAGAGGTTATAAACCAGATGAACTTTGGAAAAATCCTTTGTATAGGGGAAAAGCAATTGAGGCTTATACAGGGTTACCAGAAGTTGCAATAGAAACGCCGATTTATCCGGAGCATCATGATGACTACTTAAAAGAGTGTTTAGATAACTTGGCTGAAAAAGACATTTATTTATAAAAAAACAATCAAATGCCATATTGCGCGGAACTGACCCCAAAAGGTAAGACAAATATAAAAACACCCTCGTTGAATTCATGTAAAATGAAATTAACGGAGGTGTATTTTTATGGTCAAAAGAATTTCTTATCCAGTAGAAGTAAAAGAAGAAGCTATAAAAATGAAGATTGAAGGTAAAACAACTAGAGAAATTATGAATAAACTAAACATTCGGAATGAAACTCAGGTGAACACATGGTGGAGATGGTATAGAAACGGAGAATCTTATCGATTCTCTCAAGGTGTAGGAAAACAATATACTTATGGAAAAGGTAATGAAAATTTATCCCCTTTGGAATCTCTAGAAAGAGAAAATAAATACTTGAAACAGGAAATTGATGTCTTAAAAAAATACAAGGAATTGGAAAGGATGTGGAAAAAGAACTATTTATAAAATTAGTTGATTCTTATAAAGGAGTGCTATCTGTTACATGGTTATGTCACTATTTTGGTGTAGCTAGGAGTACTTATTATCGTTGGACTAAGAAGGAAGATACAGAGGATATTCGCATTAAAATGATTCAACAGCTATGTAAAGAAAATAAATTCACTTATGGTTATCGAAAGATCACTTTTTTACTTCGTAAAAAGATAATAATTAATCATAAAGTTGTTCAGTGTATTATGCAAAAATACGGATGGGGCTGTAAAGTGAAAATAAAGAAAAAACAACGTCCAGGCTCTATTTACTTTAAAACCTCTAATATAATTGATAGAGACTTTAGTTCAAGTAAGCCGTTAGAAAAACTCACAACAGACATCACTTATCTTGATTATGGTCCTAAAAGACTATATCTTTCTAGCATTATGGATTTGTTTAATGGGGAAATACTCTCTTATACAATAAGTGAAAAACAGGACATATCTTGTGTTCTAGACACACTAAATAAATTACCTAAACTTCCAAATAAATGTATACTTCATTCAGATCAAGGTTCCGTGTATACTTCATATGCTTATTATCAAGCAACTAAAGAAAAGAGCATTATCAGAAGTATGTCCCGAAAAGGGACACCTGCAGATAACGCTCCAATAGAGTCGTTTCACTCCATCCTAAAGGCTGAAACGTTCTCATTACACCCAGAGCTTGGAAGCTCTACAATTAGTGTAATTGAAACTGTACAAAATTTCATCAACTATTATAATAAAGAAAGAATTCAACAAAAATACGATTACTTATCTCCAGTTGAATATCGGAAAAAGGTAATCGCATAGGTGTTTTTATTACTGTCTCATTTTAGGGGTTCAGTCCCCGCATTTGATTGTTTTTTTACGCTTTAGAATCCATTCCAAAAATTAATCCTAGAGCTAACATTGTTGAGACCAAAGCTGTTCCTCCTTGACTTAAGAAAGGAAGAGGGATACCTGTTAATGGTAACAAACCAATTGAGGCTCCGATGTTTTCGAATGTTTGGAAAACCAACATAAAGACAATTCCTACACAAATATAAATATTAAAGGTAGAATTACTTTTAATGCCGGTATAGAAAATTTGGAAAAACAGATAAAAGTAAAGTAAAATGACAGCTGTTGCACCGACAAAGCCATACGCTTCACCGATAAAAGTGAAAATCATATCTGATTCTCTAACGGGGACATAAACTTGTACCCCTGTTGTTCCAGTCCCAAATAATCCACCAGATCCAATAGCTAAGAGTCCTTGAACTTGTTGGTAAGCAATAGACGTTGCATACTCAAATGGATCAACCCAAGCTCTAATCCGATTTAATTGGTATTCTTTAAAATGGAGTGAAGCAAGTATGGATTGTCCAAAATCAGTAAACACTAAGAAAATAAGTGTTCCACCAAGTAAAGCAGCAATTCCACCAAGAACAGCTACAATCCGCCAGTTAATGCCGGACGCCACAATAAGTGCACCAAGAACACAAATAAAAACTAAACTTGTTCCAAAATCCTTTTGTACAAACATTAAAAAGAATAAAGGTAAAGAGTATAATACTAATTTTTTCACCATATTTAAATCAGTATGAATATCTTTTTCAGGAACGTTTTTGTTATATTTTACAAGCTCTTTGGACATAAACAGAATATAGGCTGTTTTAGCGATTTCTGATGGTTGAAATTGAAAGCCAAAAATGTCTAGCCAACGTTTTGTGTTGGTTAAATCATACATGTGAGGGTCATAAAAGAAATACAAGGAACCCATAAGAAGTAGTGAGAACACATAAAACCACGGGACAGCTTTCCAAATGACATCACGTTTGATGTACTTCACTCCAAACATTAAAACTGTTCCTAGTCCAACAAACGCCAGTTGTTTTAGTGCTTGTTTAGTGGGATTATTTTGGTCATAATACGCTACCCAATACTGTAGCCAAATACTTAAAATAAGCATTAGAAATATTGGCAACAATAACGCGTAGTTAAAATTGTTTTGTTGTTGATATTCTTGTCGTTTCATGCCTTCATCTTATCCTTTATTTAGTTATATTAATTAAAAAAATTAAGTCCATACCTGTAATAAGCTACCACTTTTATCCATAATAGTATATAGTAATAATGAAATTAAATGAATTTTTAATCTTTTTTCTTATTTATGTTCAAATTTAGAAAGTTTAGTGTTGTTATTTTAAGCGTCAAGACGAATCAATAGACAATAAAAAAAGAAAAGGTTAAAGTATGAGTAGAAAACTATAGGGGGTATTAATTATGTATGATGTAATTATTATAGGGGCAGGACCAGGAGGAATGACGTCAGCTTTATATGCCTCTCGTTCAGGATTATCTGTATTAGTAATAGAACGTGGTGCACCAGGTGGTCAGTTAATGAATACAGATGAAGTGGAAAATTATCCTGGCTTTAATCTTATTTCAGGACCCGATTTAGCTCTTAAAATGTATGAAAACTCTTCTAACTTTGGTGCAAAGCATGTTTATGGAAATGTTGTTAACATTGAAGACCATGGTACCACTAAAAAGGTAGTGTGTGATGATGAAACATATGAAGGGAAAACAGTGATTATTGCTTCAGGAAGTGAACATCGTAAAATCAATATCCCAGGTGAAGAAGAATATGCAGGTCGTGGTGTATCTTATTGCGCTGTTTGTGATGGGGCGTTCTTTAGAGACCGTCATTTAGTGGTGATTGGTGGAGGAGACTCAGCAATAGAAGAGGGGATGTATTTAACTCAGTTTGCAAGCAAAGTCACTATTATCCATAGAAGAGATGAACTAAGAGCACAAAAAATATTACAAGATCGTGCATTTAAAAATGAAAAAATTGAATTTATGTGGAATAAAGTTCCGATTGAAATCAATGGAAATGATATGAGTGTTCAATCAATCAAATTAAAAGATACTAAAACAGGAGACATTGAAGATTTATTAGCAGACGGTGTGTTTATTTATATAGGACTAGATCCATTAACTGATTTTGTTAAGGATTTAGGTATTACAAATGAACACGGTTGGATAGAAACAGACGCTCATATGTCAACAAAAATTCCTGGTATTTATGCTATTGGAGATGTCAGAGAAACGGTTCTTAGACAAATTGCGACAGCAGTTGGTGATGGTAGTATTGCAGGACAAGAAGTATATAATTACTTAAGTAGTTTAGATGATTAAACGTTAAGTAAAAATTAAAACATAACAAGCAAACCTTTTGGTACAATAGAGATTATCTTGATTTCTTTTGTATTAAAAGGTTTTTTATATCAACTACGCTTTTTTCACAATAAAGGTTTATATTTCTCTAGTTTTTTGTAATTTTCATAACTTTTCATGAAAACATCTATAAAACGCTTGCAAAGTCAATGCTTTTCTGATAATCTATGTGTGACTTATGAATCGACAGTATAACAAAATAAAGGAGAACATAACATGGAAAAACAAACCATTACAATTTATGACGTTGCAAGAGAAGCAGCTGTTTCTATGGCAACTGTGTCACGCGTTGTTAACGGAAACCCAAATGTCAAACCAGCAACTAGAAAAAAAGTCTTAGAAGTGATTGAACGATTAGACTATCGTCCAAATGCAGTAGCCAGAGGATTAGCAAGTAAGAAAACAACAACAGTTGGAGTGATTATTCCAGATGTAAGTAATGCTTACTTTGCCTCTTTAGCTCGAGGGATTGATGATGTGGCAACAATGTATAAATACAATATCATTCTAGCCAACTCTGATGGGAATGATGTAAAAGAAGTGAATGTATTAAATACATTACTTGCTAAACAAGTAGATGGTATCATCTTTATGGGACATCATTTAACTGAACAAATTAGAGGAGAATTTTCTCGTTCTAAAACACCTGTTGTTTTAGCAGGTTCAATTGATCCAGATAATCAAGTGGGGTCAGTGAACATTGATTATGAAGCAGCAACAAAGGATGCGACCAATCAATTAATTAAATCTGGGAATAAAAAAGTAGCATTTATTTCAGGTTCTTTATTAGATCCTATTAACGGTATTCAACGTTTGAAAGGTTATAAAGAAGCTTTGAAAGACAATAATATAGACTTTAATGAAGGATTAGTGTTTGAAGCAGAGTACAATTATAAAGCAGGTCTTGCTTTACATGATCGAGTGGTTAATAGTGGCGCAACAGCAGCAGTTGTTGCGGATGATGAGTTAGCAGTTGGGTTGTTAAATAGCTTAACTGATAATGGGGTAAAAGTACCTGAAGAGTTTGAAATTATTACAAGTAATAATTCATTGTTCTCAGATATTGCTCGTCCAAGCGTGACAAGCATCTCTCAACCATTATATGATATTGGTGCGGTATCAATGCGTTTGTTAACTAAATTAATGAACAAAGAAGACATTGATGAAAAAGACATTGTCTTACCTTATGGTTTAATTCAAAAACAATCAACAAAATAAAAAATAGTCATTGCTTACATTTTGGCTCTATAATTTAAAGGACTGATGAATCAAAATCTGATTCATCAGCCTTTTTTAGTTTATTTTATTTAAAAACATGTCGTCTATCTAGTAAAATTTAAGTACCAAACAAAAATATCAGATAGAAAGGACGACATGTCATGAATAATCATATCAAAAAAATGCTAAGAATAACAGATGACAATTTAAATTTAATTAGTACAGAGGAAGCTAATATCAATGGAATGAACACTCTCATTATTAAAGGGACTTATTCCCCTATGCCTTCGGCTTGTAAGAATTGCCACTCCTCTATTGTTGATAGAGAAGGAAACTCTATAATTGTAAAAAACGGGAAAAAAGAAGTGACTATTCGCCTATTGCCCTATCAAAACCTACCTACTATTTTAAAGCTCAAGAAACAACGTTTTTATTGTAGAAAATGCTGCCATCATTGGACAGCACAATGTTCAATTGTTGAAAAAAATTGCCATATTAGTAAGTTCACTACCTTAAAAATCTTAGAACTGTTAACCGAAAAAATCTCTATGACATTGATTGCCAAGCTATGTCAAGTCTCATTAACGACTGTTTTAAGAGTGCTTAAGTCTGTTGAAACCCAACTACCTCATCAACTTAAACCACGTCGTTTTCCTGAAGTTTTAATGGTAGATGAATTTAGATCTCATGCTACCAATGAAGATAAAATGAGCTTTATATGTGCCGACGGAAAAACGGGAGAATTAGTGGACATACTACCAAGTCGAAAATTAGATAAACTGACCGTTTATTTTAATCGTACGCCATTGGAAGAACGGAAGAAAGTAAAATTCTTAGTCACTGATATGAATGCTGCCTATTTTCAATTAACTAAAAAAGTGTTTCCTACTGCGGGTGTTATCATTGATCGATTCCATGTTATAAAGCATCTAAACACTGCTTTTAATGAAT
>NZ_NGJT01000013.1 GCF_003950315.1 Vagococcus bubulae | reverse complement strand
CTTTAGAAGCAAAACGATTAGAAGTACTAAAAGCAATTAATGATTCATTTGACTATGCTAATGATCCAGCAGAAGAATCAAATAAATTGATAGAAGCAGCTCAAGCAGCAACGACAATGGAAGATTTAAACAAAGTCAGTGAAGATGTAGTAGCTCAAGTAAAAGAAAAAGAAGCAGCAAAAGAAGCCGAGAAAGCTTTAGAAGCAAAACGACTAGAAGTACTAAAAGCAATTAATGATTCATTTGACTATGCTAATGATCCAGCAGAAGAATCAAATAAATTGATAGAAGCAGCTCAAGCAGCAACGACAATGGAAGATTTAAACAAAGTTAGTGAAGATGTAGCGGTCCAAGTAAAAGCTAAGGAAGCAGCTAAAGAAGCGGCTAAAGAAGAACTAAAGGCAAAAGAAGCCGAGAAAGCTTTAGAAGCAAAACGATTAGAATTATATAAAGAAATCAATGATAAGTTTGAAGATAAAACAATCTCACTTGATGATTCAATTGATTTAACAAAAGATATTGAAAATGCAACAAAAATAGAAGATTTAAACAAAGTCAGCGAAGCTTTGGCATCCCAAGTAAAAGCTAAGGAAGCGGCTAAAGAAGCAGCAAAAGCAAAAGAAGCTGAGAAAGCTTTAGAAGCAAAACGATTAGAAGTATTAAAAGCAATTAATGATTCATTTGACTATGCTAATGATTCAGCAGAAGAATCAAATAAATTGATAGAAGCAGCTCAAGCAGCAACGACAATGGAAGATTTAAACAAAGTCAGCGAAGCTTTGACAGCCCAAGTAAAAGCTAAGGAAGCAGCTAAAGAAGCAGCGAAAGCAAAAGAAGCCGAGAAAGCTTTAGAAGCAAAACGATTAGAAGTACTAAAAGCAATTAATGATTCATTTGACTATGCTAATGATCCAGCAGAAGAATCAAATAAATTGATAGAAGCAGCTCAAGCAGCAACGACAATGGAAGATTTAAATAAAGTCAGCGAAGCTTTGGCATCCCAAGTAAAAGCAAAAGAAGCAGCAGCAAAAGAAGCCGAGAAAGCTTTAGAAGCAAAACGATTAGAATTATATAAAGAAATTAATGATAAGTTTGAAGATAAAACAATTACCTTGGATGAATCAATGGTTTTAATTAATGATATTGAAAATGCTAAAACAATATCAGATTTAGAAAAAATAAGTCAACAAATAGTTCGATTGGTTTCAGAAAAAGAAGATTGGGACACACCAACAAAAGACGAAGGTAAAAAAGGCGAAGACGACCATGATCAAGCATGGGAAGATGCAACAAAACCATCAACACCAAGTGAAGATTGGGACACACCAACAAAAGACGAAGGTAAAAAAGGCGAAGACGACCATGATCAAGCATGGGAAGATGCAACAAAACCATCAACACCAAGTGAAGACTGGGATACACCAACAGCAGAAGAAGGCAAAAAAGGTGAAGATGACCATGGACAAGCATGGGAAGATGCAACAAAACCATCAACACCAAGTGAAGACTGGGATACACCAACAGCAGAAGAAGGCAAAAAAGGCGAAGATGACCATGGACAAGCATGGGAAGATGCAACAAAACCATCAACACCAAGTGAAGACTGGGATACACCAACAGCAGAAGAAGGTAAAAAAGGTGAAGATGACCATGGACAAGCATGGGAAGATGAAGCTAATAATGCATTAAAAGATGATTCTAAAAAAGATGACGAAGTAAAAGACGATTCTAAAAAAGATGACGAAGTAAAAGACGATTCTAAAAAAGATGACGAAGTAAAAGACGATTCTAAAAAAGATGATGAAGTAAAAGACGATTCTAAAAAAGATGGCGAAGTAAAAAATAATTCTAAAAAAGTTGTAACACAAACAGTAGTAAAAACTGAATCAAAGAATAATGAAAAAACTTTACCAAAAACAAACGAAAAAATGAATATGGGATTAGTGATTGGTGGTATTTCATCAGCTTTAGCATCAGCATTTATGTTCTTTAGAAAAAAATAATCGATTAAGGTTGTTAGAGTTTTGGGAATGAGAAAAGAAAAAAGAATGCAAACTAGCAAAAAGAAAAAAAATAAAATAACTAAGGTTTTAATCGTATTAGTTATCATATTAATTTGCATTCTTAGTTTTTTCTTTATAAAATCAACTTCTAAAAAAGATATTAATAAAGAAGTTAATCAAACCAGTACTTTATCAAGTTCTGAAATGCAGCAAGGAAAAAATATTCGTGAAGCTATGAATAAAGTAGTTAATTTATATGAAGATCCTTCTAAAAAAGAATTAAAGGAAAATTTGAATGCTTCTGATATAAAACAAGCTAAAAAAAGTATTGATAAATTAGAAGATGGAAATTTGAAGAAAGAATTAAATCAACGATTAGATGAAATAAAATTAAAAATTAAATAATTAGAAATTTGAGAGCTTTAGTTTAAAACTTTAGCTCTTTTTTATAAACCCCTTTTTTATAAAAACACCATTAAATGTAAAAAATATACAATAAATAGTATCGTTTTGACCACATATATTGAATTTGTTTTTTAAAATGATATACTTATGTTGTATTTTATATAAAAATTAAAGTTTTAAGGAGAGAAATACAATGAAAAAAGCTAAATTAACAACTGCTATGTTAGCATTATTAGTTGGTGCGGCAGTAGCACCAATGGCAGCTTCAGCTGTCGAAAAAACTGATGATCAAAAATCAGAACAAGCACATCAAGATGCATGGGAAGCTCTAAGCCCTTATAAAGTTTCTGATGCTCAATCAGCAAAAGATGCTAAAAATGCAGAAGATGCACATGCTGATGCATGGGAAAAAGCAGCAAACGAAGCAAACAATCCAGCATGGAATACTGAATCTGCTAAAGAAGGAAAAGATGCAGAAGATGCAGGAAAAGATGCATGGGAAGCAGCAGCTACAAAAGATTCAGTAGAAAAAGATTGGGATACTCCAACTGCTAAAGAAGGAAAAGACGCAGAAGACGCACATGCTGATGCATGGGAAAAAGCTGCTAACGAAGCAAACAAAAAAGAAGAAACTAAAACTTCTGAATCAAAAACAGAAGATTCTAAAACAGACTCTTCAAAAGAAGCAGCAAAAACAACTGATTCTAAAAAAGAAGAAACTAAAACAACAGACTCTAAAAAAGCTGCTGTAAAAGTTGCGACTAAAAAAGAAGAAGCTAAAAAATCTGCAGCTGTTTTACCACAAACCAATGATACTGTAAACGCTGGTTTAGTTGCTGGTGGAGTATTATCTATGTTAGGTTCAGCTTTATTATTCTTCAGAAAAAAATAAGCTTTTAATGCTTTTAAGGTAAGTAATAGTTTTTCTATTATTTACCTTTTTTTGTTGTTTATTCTATCCTTTTTGGTTCTCTTTTGATATGATGAAGTCGACATATGAATTGAGGTGACAAAAATGAAAATAACCATTAAAGAAATAGCAGCTATTTCAGGGGTATCGACTACAACCGTTTCTCAGATATTAAATAATAAGGGACAGCGATTTAGCGAAGAGACACGTAAAAGAGTTTTGAAAGCGGTTGACGAATACGATTACAATCCAGATTATTTTGCTAAAAACATGGTTCATCGGGAATCTAAAACAGTTGGGATGATTGTTCCAGACGTAACAGATTTATTCTTCTCAAAAGTGATTGAAGGGGTCGAAGCCTATTTTAATAAAAAAGACTACATGATCTTGCTATGTAACTCAAGACATTCAGCAGAGAAAGAAAAAGATTACATAAAACAATTACAAAATAGATCCGTTGCGGGTATTTTATTGGCAAGCCCAAATTCGTTAAAATTAGAAAGTGATTTAAAGGGAAGCCCTTATATTTTAATAGATAGAGGTCTTAATACGAGAACAGAAGGAAACCTGTTAGTAAAAGAATATAGTGGTGTTTATCAAGCCATTCAACATTTGATTGATAATGGTCATACTAAAATTGGTATGTTAACAAATGAGTCTGGTTATTACGAAATGAGTGAGCGGTTTGACGCTTATTACCAATGTATGAAGGATAATGGTATCGAATATAACCCTAAATTTTTAGCAGATGGCCCTGTTACAATAGAGGGAGGCTATATTGCTGCTAAGGAATTACTTAAGAAACAAAGCATAACAGCATTGTGCTGTGGGAATGATCAGATGGCAATCGGAAGTTACCGAGCAGCATATGAATTGGGACTAGCGATTCCTACAGATTTATCAATTATTGGGTTTGATGATTTAGAAATATCTGCTTTTTTAAATCCACCATTAACAACGGTTAAACAACCAGCTTTTGATATTGGTTATACGGCAGCACAGTATTTGTTGCAAGAAATAGAACAACCAAATAAAGTTGTTCCTAATAAAACGTTCGAAACCACGTTTATTGAACGAGGTAGTACAATAACTATTGACAAATAAGTGAAATGTGATAAAATCTAATTGTAAGCGCTATTAGTTAAATACTACAGATAGTAAAACGGTTTACTAATAAATCGTGTATAAAGTAAATCGTTTTACTTATTGAGAATTGAGGAATTTAAAGATGAGAATGGTAGATTTGATTAAGAAAAAACGAGATGGTTTACCTTTATCAAAAGATGAAATTGAATTTGTTATCAATGGATATACTACTGGTGATGTAACGGATTATCAAATGAGTGCTTTTTTGATGGCGGTTTATTTCAATGATATGACAGATGAAGAAATTACATGGATGACAACAGCAATGAGTCAGTCAGGTGATATGATTGATTTATCAGCAATTAATGGAATTAAAGTAGACAAACATTCAACAGGTGGTGTTGGAGATACCACAACATTGGTGTTAGCTCCTTTGGTCGCTTCGGTTGGAGCGAAAGTAGCGAAAATGAGTGGTCGTGGTCTTGGGCACACAGGTGGAACAATTGATAAATTAGAAGCGATTCCTGGATTTAAAGTGGAATTAGAAAATGATGAATTTATAAAATTTGTGAATGAAAGCAATGTGGCAGTAACTGGTCAATCAGGTGATTTGGCGCCTGCAGATAAAAAAATTTATGCCTTGCGAGACGTGACAGCGACGGTTGACTCTATCCCATTAATTGCTAGCTCGATTATGAGTAAAAAAATTGCTTCCGGAGCAGATGCCATCGTTTTAGATGTGACCACTGGTGATGGGGCCTTCATGAAGAGTTTAAAAGATGCGGAAAGACTTGCCCATACAATGGTAAGAATTGGTCATTTAGCTAATCGACAAACAATGGCTATTATTTCTGACATGTCACAACCATTAGGAAACGCAATTGGAAACGCTAACGAAATCAAAGAAGCAATTGACGCTTTGAAAGGTAATGGCCCAGAAGATTTGATGGAAATGGTCTACACACTTGGAAGTCAGATGGTTGTTTTGGCTGAAAAAGCAAAAACATTACAAGAAGCTCGACAGTTATTGGAAAATAGTATAACAAGTGGAGTGGCAGCAGAAAAATTTAAAGAAATGATTCGTAATCAAGGTGGCGATGATTCTGTTGTCGATTTCCCTGAAAAATTGCCACAAGCAGAGTATATTATCGAAGTTCCAGCTAAAAAATCAGGAGTGGTTTCTAAAATAGTAGCTGATCAAATTGGCGTGGCTGCAATGCTTTTAGGCGCTGGAAGAAGAACAAAAGAAGAAACGATTGATTACGCAGTTGGATTGATTTTAAATAAAAAAGTTGGCGACACAGTATTTGAAGGCGAATCTTTAGTGACGATTCAATCAAATCGAGAAAATGTAGAAGATGTCTTAAAAGTTATTTATGACAACATTGAGATTGGGGAAGTAGGAGAAGAACCTGTCTTAATCCATAAAATTATAACCGAATAATAAAAAATATTAATGAAAAAATGTTCATATTATTCTAATGGATATTGATAAATTCTCTTAAAAATAGTATCTTTAATTTTAGAGGTAATATAAATGATTAAAGTCTTTTTTACCTAATTTATTATAAAATAACGATTGTCTGATTTATAACTCGTCTATTAACTAATGTTAGTAAAGTAAGAGTTTTCACCTTTAAAGTCAGGTTAAGTGAAAAAACTTCAGATAATTGGTATAGTTGTAATAGTTGAGTAGGTAAAAGATATTTTCTTATCAAAAAAGAGGGGGCGAGTGATATCAAATAATTTCTGATGAGGTCTCTAAAAGCAATGTTCATAGGTAATAAAGATAGGAGATATATTATGACAGTAAACAAAAATTGGATTGACCATGCAAAACATGCGTATCAACAAGCGTATGTTCCTTATTCTGAATTTCCTGTAGGCGCCGCTCTTGTGACTAAATCAGGAAAAGTGTATGAAGGATGTAATATTGAAAATGCATCATTTGGGTTAACCAACTGTGCAGAAAGAACAGCCATTTTTAAAGCTATCTCAGAAGGTGAAAAAGAATTTGACCATTTAGTAGTTATTGGTAATACTAAAGAACCAATTTCTCCTTGTGGGGCATGTAGACAAGTTTTAGTCGAATTTTGTGAGCCAGATATGCCAATTACATTATGTAATTTGAATGGTGATACAAAAGAAACAACAATGCAAGAGCTACTTCCTTATTCGTTTGTCGAAGTAGAAAAATAACTATCAACTAAAAATTATAAGCGGAGGTTTTTCAAAAATGAAAAAATCAACAAAAATTGGTGCAGGACTATTAGTTATGGGATTAGCAGTGACGTTAACAGCTTGTGGGGGTAACAAAGCTGGTAATGTTGGCGGAAAATCAACTTCAGGTGAAAAACCAGATGAAACAGTTCATACAGCAGCTATTGTGACAGACGTTGGTGGTGTCGATGATAAATCGTTTAACCAAGGTGCTTGGGAAGGCTTGAAAGAATGGGGAGAAGCGAACAAACTTGAAAAAGGGGCAAATGGTTACGATTATTTCCAATCAACAGATGCATCTCAATATACAACAAATATTGATCAAGCTGTGGCAAGTAAATTTGAAACAATTTTTGGGATTGGTTACTTATTAACAGATGCTATCTCAGCAGCAGCCGATCAAAATAAAGACACACAATTTGGTATCGTAGACTCAGTTATTGAAGGAAAAGATAACGTGGTATCTTTAACATTTAAAGATAATGAAGCAGCTTACTTAGCAGGTATTGCAGCAGCTTACTCTACAAAATCTGATAAAGTTGGATTTATTGGTGGAGAAGAAGGTGCCGTTATCGACCGTTTCGAAGCAGGATTTGTTAAAGGTGTTGAAGATGGAGCAAAAGAATTAGATAAAAAAATCAAAGTAGATGTGCAATATGCTGCATCATTTGGAGATCCAGCTAAAGGTAAAGCGTTAGCTGCAAACATGTACCAAAATGGTATTGATATTATTTATCATGCTTCAGGTGGTACTGGTGCAGGTGTCTTCCAAGAAGCGAAAGATTTAAATGAAAAGCAACCTGCAGACAAACGTGTTTGGGTTATCGGTGTAGATAGAGATCAAGAAGAAGATGGTAACTACAAAGACAAAGATGGTAAAGAAGAAAACTTCACATTAACATCAAGTATTAAGGGTGTAGGAACTGCTGTTAAAGACGTGACTGAAAAAGCTCAAAAAGGTGAATTCCCTGGTGGAGACATATTAGTATATGGTCTTAAAGAAGGCGGTGTTGATTTATCTAAAGGTCATTTAGACGAAAAAGCACTTGAAGCAGTAGAAAAAGCTCGTAAAGAAGTTATTGATGGAAAAGTAGAAGTACCTGAAGCACCAAGTAAAAAATAATTGTAATGAAGGTTGTTGATAGAAAACTTTATGGGAAACGTTCAAAATAAACTGAATAACTTTTCCATAAAGTTTTTCTTTTAGGCTTTAAAGGAATGGGAAAAGGGAGTTTTCTCTTTCCTTCAAAGTCTAAACTTTGAAGTGTGATAATGATAAAGAGGTGTGAAATCATGAGTGAGGAAAACTATGTCATAGAAATGCGAAATATCACAAAACAATTTGGTGATTTCAAAGCAAATGACAACATCAATCTCCAAATTAGAAAAGGCGAAATCCATGCGTTGCTAGGTGAGAATGGGGCAGGAAAATCAACATTGATGAATGTATTGTCAGGATTATTACAGCCGACTAGTGGACAAATCTATATGGATGGGCAGCCAGTAACAATTGCTAATCCAACTGATGCAAAACGTTTAGGAATCGGAATGGTCCATCAGCATTTTATGTTAGTGGATGCTTTTACTGTAACAGAAAATATTATTTTAGGTGACGAGCCAACTAAATCAGGTGTTTTGGATAAGAAAAAATCTGTTGAAGATTTAAAACGAATTTCAGAACAATATGGGATGGAAGTTAACCCAGATGCCTTAATTAGTGATATTTCTGTTGGGATGCAGCAACGTGTTGAGATTTTAAAAACATTGTATCGTGGAGCGAACATTTTAATTTTTGATGAGCCAACAGCGGTATTAACACCTCAAGAAATTGATGAGTTGATTATGACCATGAAAGAATTAGTAAAAGAAGGTAAATCAATCATTATTATTACGCACAAGTTAGATGAAATTAAAAAAGTGGCGGATAGATGTACGGTTATTCGTCGCGGTAAGAGTATTGAAACAGTCAATGTGAAAGATGTTAGTTCACAACAATTAGCGGATTTAATGGTGGGGCGTTCTGTATCATTTAAAACAGAAAAAGAAGTAGCTGATCCAAAAGAAGTGATTTTATCTGTACAAGACTTGCATGTAAAAGACAATCGTGGACTTGAAGCCATTAAAGGACTTGATTTAGATGTTAGAGCTGGGGAAGTTGTTGGGATTGCAGGGATTGATGGTAATGGTCAAACAGAATTGATTCAAGCTATTACAGGTCTTAAGAAAATTGAGTCAGGTAAAGTGATGCTGAGAGATAAAGATATTACTAATTTAAAACCTCGTCAGATTACGGAATCAAGTGTCGGACATGTCCCTGAAGATAGACATAAATACGGATTAGTTTTAGATATGACGCTATCTGAAAATATCGCCTTACAGACTTATTATCATGAACCATTTAGTAAAAATGGTGTATTGAATTATGGTTACATGGATTCTTATGCAAGAAAATTAATTGAAGAATATGATGTTCGTACAACGAGTGAGCATGCACAAGCTAAGTCACTTTCAGGTGGTAACCAGCAAAAAGCGATTATTGCTCGTGAAATGGACCGCGACCCTGAATTACTGATTGTTTCTCAACCAACACGTGGGTTAGATGTAGGTGCGATTGAGTATATTCATAAACGCTTGATTAACCATCGTGATAAAGGAAATGCGGTGTTAGTTGTTAGTTTTGAATTAGAAGAAATATTAAACGTATCTGATCGTATTGCTGTTATCCATGCAGGACAGATTGTTGGGATTGTGGATCCGAAAGAAACAACTGAAAATGAGTTAGGTTTATTAATGGCAGGATACACATTAGAAGAAGCAAGACGAGAATTAGGGACAGAGGTAGGTGTAACTAATGAGTAATTTTAAGTTTAGTAAGATGAATGGGGTTTTAGTTCCTATTTTATCAGTTATCATGGGATTTGTATTAGGTGCAATTATTATGTTGATTTTTGGTTACAACCCAGCACAAGGGTATCAAGCCATGTTAACAACAGCGTTTCAGTCACCAAAAAGTATTGGCGAAATTTTTGTAACAGCTGGTCCATTAATTTTTACAGCGTTAGGGTTTTCTGTGGCAAGTGCGGCAGGATTCTTTAATATCGGGCTTTCAGGCCAGGCTTTAGCTGGTTGGGTGGCAAGTATCTGGGTAGGTCTATCAATGGGAGATTCGCCAAGATTGATTGCCCTAACTGCAGCTATTTTAGCCGGTGTGATTGCAGGAGCTTTAACAGCAGCGATACCTGGTCTATTAAGAGCGTACTTTGGAACAAGTGAAGTTATTGTCACTATCATGATGAACTACATTTTGCTTTATACAAGTACACATATAGTGAATAATGTGATTCCTCAAAAATTTATTTCAACAAAAGGAACAACTAAGTTAGTTGGAGCAAACGTATCATTAAGAACAGAGTTTTTAACATCGATTAGTAATGGCTCTCGTTTGAATTTAGGGATTATCTTTGCACTGATTTTCTTAATTTTAATTTGGTTTTTAATGAAGAAAACGACATTAGGATATGAAATCACAGCAGTTGGTTTAAACCCATTTGCCTCAGAATATGCAGGGATGAGTAGTAAACGTATCATTGTGTTATCTATGGTCATCTCAGGAGCTTTAGCTGGTATGGGTGGCGTTGTATACGGATTAGGAACATTTGGTAATTTCTTTGTTCAAGGTAATTCATTAAGCATTGGTTTTGATGGTATGGCTGTGTCCTTATTAGGTGGTGGCTCATCCATTGGTATCTTATTATCTGCTTTATTATTCAGTATTTTGAAACTTGGTGGCCAAGGTATGCCAATCTTAGCAGGCGTTCCGACTGAATTGGTTGACGTAGTTATTGCTTCAATTATCTTCTTTGTCGGCATTAGCTATTTAATCAAATTGATTTTAACAAAACTTGAAACAAAAAAAGACACAAAAGCTAGCAAAGTTGAAGGAGGTAAAGCGTGATGGCAGCAGATACTATGTCAACAGTTGCGTCAATTATTACGCAAACACTTGTTTATTCAACACCTCTTGTTTTTACAGCATTAGGCGGAACCTTTTCAGAACGTGGTGGTATTGTCAACGTTGGACTAGAAGGTATCATGGTGATGGGAGCTTTTAGTTCGGTAGTTTTTAATATTACATATGCGGGTGTTTTTGGTGTATGGACACCATGGATTGCTTTATTAGTTGGTGGGATTGTCGGAATGATTTTCTCATTACTCCATGCAGTTGCAACTATTAATTTACGAGCTGACCATATTATCAGTGGGACAGTTATTAATTTAATGGCTCCTGCTTTAAGTATTTTCTTAGTTAAAGTATTATATGGTAAAGGTCAAACAGACCAAGTCCCTCAAACATTTGGATATTGGGAAGTTCCTGGGTTAAGTAAAATCCCAGTCATTGGACCATTGTTGTTTGAAAAAACGTCTGCACCTGCCTTTGTGGCTATTTTGGTGTCAGTTATCGCGTGGTTTGTCATTTATAAAACACGTTTTGGTTTGAGATTGCGTTCTGTTGGGGAAAATCCTCAAGCAGCAGATACATTAGGGATTAATGTTTATGGCATGAAATATGCTGGGGTATTAATTTCTGGCTTTTTAGGTGGGATTGGTGGAGCGGTATTTGCTCAAACAATCGCTGGACGTTTTGCTGTGACAACTATCTCTGGTCAAGGATTCATCTCAATGGCTGCGATGATCTTTGGTAAATGGAACCCACTTGGTGCGATGGGAGCAGCCTTATTCTTTGGTTTTGCTCAAAACTTGAGTATTGTAGGGGACAGTATTCCATTTATTTCAAGTATTCCAAAAGTTTACTTACAAAGTGCACCTTACGCATTGACAATTATTGTGTTAGTCTTGTTCCTAGGTAAAGCAACAGGTCCTAAAGCAGGCGGTAAAACATATATTAAATCTAAATAGTAATTAATTCCTTCCTCTAGCTCCTCTAAAAAGAGGAAGGTTTTAAAATATAAAAATGACTTGGAAGAAGGAATTGTAATGTTTAAAAGAATTCATTTAGTAGTACTAGATTCTGTAGGAATTGGTGAAGCACCAGATGCTGAAAAATTTGGCGATGTTGGTAGTCACACACTAGGTCATATAGCTGAGCATGGCTTACATGTGCCAAATATGGAAGAATTAGGTCTTGGAACAATTGAACCATTAAAAGGGGTAAAAGCAATTGAAGACCACAAGGGTTATGCAACTAAATTAGAAGAAGTTTCTGTTGGTAAAGACACAATGACTGGCCATTGGGAAATTGCTGGATTAAACATTCAAACACCTTTTAGAGTCTTTCCAGAAGGATTTCCTCAAGACTTATTAGATAAAATCACTGAATTTTCAGGTCGCGGTATTATTATGGGAGCCAATAAACCATATAGTGGCACACAAGTAATTGAAGATTTTGGTGAAGAACAAATGAAAACAGGTGATTTGATTATCTATACATCAGCTGATCCTGTGTTACAAATTGCTGCTCATGAAGACGTGATTCCGTTAGAAGAATTATACAAAATCTGTGAGTATACTCGTGAGATTACAAAAGATGATCCATATATGATTGGTCGTATTATTGCGAGACCTTATTTAGGTGAACCTGGTAACTTTAAACGTACCGCTAATCGTCATGACTATGCACTTGATCCATTTGGTCGTACTGTTTTAAATGAATTGAAAGACGCAGGTAAAGATGTTATTGCAGTTGGTAAAATCAACGATATCTTTAACGGTCAAGGTATGACAGAAGCAATCCGTACTGCTTCAAATATGGATGGTGTGGATAAATTATTAGATGTGATGAAACAAGATTTTGAGGGAGTAAGTTTTACTAACTTAGTTGATTTTGATGCATTATTTGGTCATAGAAGAGATACACCAGGTTATGCAAAAGCGCTAGAAGAATTTGATGCTCGCTTACCTGAAATTTATGCTAATATGCAAGAAGATGATTTATTATTAATTACAGCAGACCACGGAAATGATCCAACATTCCCAGGAACTGATCATACTCGTGAATATGTACCATTACTTGCTTATAGTAAAAAAATGCAAGGCCATGGTCAATTACCACAAGGATACTATTCAGACATCTCTGCGACAATTGCAGATAACTTTGATGTTAAACCAACTGAAAACGGAAAAAGTTTTTTAGAATTATTGAAATAAGGGAGACTATAACATGTCATTAAGCGAAAAATTAGCAGCAACATCACAATTTATTAAAGATGCAGGGGTAGGAGCCGTTGATTTTGGATTAATCTTAGGTTCAGGATTAGGCGAACTAGCTGACGAAATTACGGATCGTGTCGTGATTCCTTATGAAGACATTCCAAATTTTCCAGTATCAACTGTTGTTGGTCATGCCGGACAATTAGTTTATGGAACATTATCAGGTAAAAAAGTATTGGCAATGCAAGGGCGTTTCCATTATTATGAAGGCCATTCAATGCAAACAGTTACGTTTCCAGTACGCGTGATGAAAGCATTAGGAGCTGACTCGTTAATTGTCACAAATGCGGCTGGTGGGGTGAATACAAGTTTTTCACCTGGTGATTTGATGTTAATTACTGATCAAATTAACTTTACAGGAGACAACCCTTTGATGGGATTAAACGAAGAAGATTTAGGTCCACGTTTCCCTGATATGTCAGAAGCTTACAACAAAGAATATGGTGATGTAACCAAAAAAGTGGCACAAGAATTGTCTATTCACTTACAAAAAGGTGTGTATATGGGATTTTCAGGACCAACTTATGAAACACCAGCAGAAGTACGTATGGCTCGTGTAATGGGTGCTGATGCTGTTGGTATGTCAACAGTTCCTGAAGTGATTGTAGCAAATCATATGTCAATGAAAGTATTAGGTATTACCTGTGTGACAAACTTAGCAGCAGGTATGCAGGCTAATTTGAACCATGAAGAAGTGGTTGAAACAACAGAACGAGTAAAAGCAGATTTTAAAGAACTAGTAAAACGTACACTAGAAAAATTATAATTAAAGGAGACTAGAGAATGAGCGTACATATTGGTGCAAAAAAGGGAGAAATCGCAGATAAGATTTTACTTCCAGGAGACCCATTAAGAGCGAAATATATTGCCGAAACATTTTTAGAAGATCCTAAGTGTTACAATGAAGTTCGTGGGATGTTAGGATATACTGGAACGTATAAAGGACATAAAGTATCTGTTCAAGGAACAGGTATGGGAATGCCTTCAGCAGCGATTTATGCGAATGAATTAATTCGAGAGTATGATGTAAAAAAATTATTACGCGTGGGTACTTGTGGTGCGATTCGTGAAGACGTTCATGTGAGAGATTTAGTGTTAGCTCAAGCAGCAGCGACCAATTCAGCAATTATTCGCAAAGATTTTCCAAATTTTGATTTTCCACAAATTGCTGATTTTGATTTATTAACAACAGCGTATGATATCGCCAAAGAAAAAGGGTTTAATATTCATGTTGGGAATGTGTTATCAAATGATACATTCTACCAAGATGATCTAACTGAAGTTTTTAAATTAGGTAAACATGGTGTGTTAGGTGTTGAGATGGAAGCAGCTGTGCTTTATTACTTAGCAGCTAAATATAACGTTCAAGCTCTTGCTTTGATGACGGTTAGTGATCACATGATTACTGGTGAAGAAACCACCTCAGAAGAACGTCAAACCACTTTTAATGAGATGATGATAGTTGGTTTAGAGACATTAATTAAAGAAGATTAAATTAAAAAACGAGTAAGGGAGAATTTCTTACTCGTTTTTTATTGGATATAGTAGATAATTAAGCTAGCTAAGGCAAAAAGATTGAGGATAAACTCTTTCTTTTTGGCCTTTTTTGTTTTCATGAACAAGAAAAATGAGATGATAGTAGCAGCAATAAAAGAAACTAACTTCCAAGTATCTAGCTGTTGATACAGGTAATGTTGTATTGCGAGATAATAAGTTCCAGCTAGAGATAGTACACCAAGGAATAAGAAAATTGGTTGTCTTGAGAGATACGAGTACATTCCTTGAGTAAAGATGGTTAAAAATAATACAATTAAAAATGAGAAAATAAAGGGTTTAATCAATTCAAAATCATAATCAAATGGATAACTAATTGTTAATAGTTGATTAAACACAATTCCTTTAAAAAAAGCGTTGGTAAACGAATAAAAAAGTGAGTCAACATAGTAAAATTGTTTTGAAAAAATCATCATTTGAAAGAGTTCATAAGCTAATAAAATTATCCCAAATTGAATCGCTGTTTGTTGGATAATAAGATAGATTAAAACTGCACTAATGATAAGTTTGATTCCGTAAATTGCTAGAGGCATGGATTTCCCTTTTTTATAAGTATTTTTCCCAACTAATTGAAAAAAGTCGCTTATTAATAAATAGAGAATCATGTAATTTAAAATTAAGGCACCATGGCTACTGTTTTTTAAAAATAAAATGCCAGGAATCAATGAAATGACTGTTTGTAAAATGGCAATAAGGAAGGTGAGTGGAATATTTTTCCACAAAGTTGGTTTTGGTTGCAAAGTATATCTCCTTGTATGTTATTGATAATAATACTTTATGGCAATAAGGTAAAAAGGTCAAGATTATAGGGTGAATTAAGTAGGTAAAAAGGAAAAAATCTGCTATACTAATTTATGTTGCAAGATTCCCGATAGGATTTACATCTCGTGTAAAGATGCCTTGTAACCGACTATATTTAGGGGGAATGAAAGATGGAAGAAAGAAAATTATTTACGTCAGAGTCTGTATCGGAAGGACATCCTGACAAAGTAGCAGACCAAATAAGTGACGCGATATTAGATGCGATACTAGAAAAGGACCCAATGGCTCGAGTAGCTTGTGAAACAAGTGTTACAACAGGATTGGTCTTAGTATTTGGAGAAATTACCACAAGTGCTTATGTTGATATTCAAAAAGTAGTGAGAGATACGATAAAAGGCATTGGGTATACACGTGCGAAATATGGTTTTGACGGAGACACATGTGCGGTCATGGTTGCCATTGACGAGCAGTCACCAGATATTGCACAAGGAGTTGATGCATCACTTGAAACACGTGAAACCTCAACTAGTGAAGAAGATTTAGGTGCTGGAGATCAAGGATTAATGTTTGGATTTGCTATTGATGAAACACCAGAATTAATGCCTTTACCAATTGCTCTAAGTCATAGAATCACACACAAATTATCTGAACTAAGAAAAAATGAGACGCTATCTTATTTACGTCCAGATGCTAAATCTCAAGTGACAGTTGAATATGATGAAGAAGGCAATCCATTACGTGTTGACGCAATCGTTGTGAGTACACAACACGATGAAGATACCACGTTAGAAATGATTCAAAAAGATGTCACAGAGCTAGTCATAAATGAAGTGATTCCTAGTGAATTACTTGATGAAAAGACTAAATATTATATCAATCCAACAGGTCGTTTTGTTATTGGCGGTCCTCAGGGGGATTCTGGTTTAACCGGTCGAAAAATTATCGTAGATACGTATGGAGGATACGCTCGCCATGGTGGTGGAGCATTTTCTGGAAAAGATGCGACAAAAGTGGATCGTTCAGCTAGTTATGCCGCGCGTTATATTGCGAAAAACATTGTTGCTGCAAAACTTGCGACAAAATGTGAAGTGCAATTAGCTTATGCTATTGGGGTGGCACAACCTGTCTCAATATCAATTGAAACATTTGGGACAAGTCCATATAAAGAATCAGAATTGATTGCTGCTGTAAGGTCCTTGTTTAATCTATCGCCAACTGGTATCATAAACATGTTGGATTTAAGACGTCCGATTTATAAAAAGACAGCTGCATATGGTCATTTTGGTCGTGATGACGAAGACTTTACGTGGGAAAAAACGGATAAAGTGGATGAATTAAAACAATTTTTAACTAAATAAAAACAATACTATCAATAATCCTTATTAGGCAACCATTTATGCTGATAAGGATTATTATTTTGAGGAGGAAACCATGCAACAAAAAAGAGAAACAAATGTTAAAATTATCACAGCGTGTGTATTTATCGCTACGTTTATGACAGCAGTTGAAGGAACGATTGTCTCAACAGCTATGCCAACAATCGTTGGGTCATTAAAAGGAATTAGTATTATGAACTGGGTTTTTTCTATTTATTTATTAACAAATGCTATGATGACACCTATTTATGGGAAATTAGCTGATAAAATTGGGAGAAAACCGATTTATTTGATTGGTGTATTTATTTTTATTATTGGTTCTGCTTTATCAGGAATGAGTCAAAATATGATTCAGTTGATTATTTTTCGTGCCATACAAGGGATAGGAGCAGGTTCGATTGTTCCAGTATCTTTAACGATTATTGCAGATATTTATCCTGTTGATAAACGAGCTGGCGTATTGGGGTTAAATAGTGCAGCTTGGGGGATTGCCAGTATTGTGGGTCCACTGGCAGGTGGTTTTATAGTGGATGCTTTAAGTTGGCATTGGATTTTCTTAATTAATGTTCCAATAGGCATTATTTTAATGATTTTAGTTTGGATTTATTTGATAGAAGATAAAAGAGAGGTCGAAAAAAGTCCGATTGATTACATGGGCAGTTTTTATATGATGACTATGTTACTGTCATTATTGTATGGTGTTCAAAAAATCAATGATGGTTTTAATTTGATTACAGTCATTGCTTTTGCAATTTTTATTCTAAGTTTGGTATTGTTTGTAAGAACAGAAAAAAGAGCACAAGACCCAGTTATTCCCCTCGACCTTTTCAAAAATCGCACCTTTGTATTGGTGAACTTAATTGCAGCATTAATCAGTGGATTTTTAATGGGAGTAGAGGTCTATATTCCTATGTGGATGCAAGGTGTTGTTGGGAAATCTGCTGCATTAGGGGGAATTGTATTGGCTCCTATGTCAGTTATTTGGATGTTCGGTTCATTTGCCGGAGGACGGGCGATGAAAAAATGGCACCATTGTTTAGCGATTGTCATTAGTATGTTGCCAATATTAATTGGTTCTGTTTTCTTAACGTTAGTAGATAAAGGAACACCATATGGACTGTTCTTGGTTTTCTCTGGAATTATGGGGATAGGATTTGGGATGACGATGACTTTATTAACTGTTTTAGCTCAAACTTCTGTCTCGGAGCAATTTACAGGTGTTGCGACATCATTTTTTACGTTATCTCGTACCATTGGACAAACAATTATGATTTCAATTTTTGGTTTAGCATTAAACAAAACGATGGATACACAGCTAGAAAGTAGCGTGGTTCCAGGGGCAACAAAAGATATGATGAATGAGCTAATCAATCCACATACCGCATCAGAGTTACCAATCGAACTAATTGGTGGATTAAGAGATATTTTATATAATAGCATTCATAATGTATTTTTAATTGGTTTGTTTTTAGTTATTGCGTCTTATGTGCTCAACTATTTTCAAGAAAAAGAATAAATATATAAATAGAGTTAGCCAAAGATAGTTTTTTGTCTTTGGCTTTTTGTATACTTAAAAAACCAACTTCATTTGAACTTCATATAGGCTCCATTTTGAATCCACTTAGCTATGATAAGATTTTTTTGGGGAGGGATAATGATGATTATTTTAAAAAGAAGTATCCAAAGCTTAAAAAAGTTAAAGAAACGAACAAGTATACTGTTTTTATTATTTTTAATAGTCGTGATTTGTTTAATATCAGGTTCAGTTATAAAAAATTCCTTACAAGATATGTTGAACAGTGCTAAAAAAGAGGTAAATCCTATTGCAACCATTGAAACTGATTTGGATAGCTTGATGAAGGACATGATGACTGGAGGACAAAATTCAACAAGTAAACCAATTGATGATGAGTTAGTTGAAAAAGTAAAAAAATCAGATTATGTTAAAGAATTTTCTGCATATGGGTCTGCAGATGTGTCTACACAATATTCTGAAGTGGCCTCTCATAATAATACTGGGTCACAAGATTACATCGAGCCTACTAATACAATTGAAATATTGGATAGTCAGAATAGACCAATATCAAGAGCCGATACAGAACTAGTAAAAGGGAGATATGTAACAGAAGAAGATAATAATAAAGTCATTGTTTCTGAAGAATATGCTAATGAAGAAGATTTAGACATTGGAGATAGTCTTTCTTTATTGACAGATTACGGTTTGTATGATGCAGACAAGACTCTAGTGGAGATTGTAGGTATCTACAAACTATCTGATAATAATTCAGATGTGCAAAAAAGATTAGAAAACCAGACATTTTACTCCAATCGTAAACTTGTTTCAGCAATAAAAAAAATCCAATTTCAAGGAGATACATCAAGTAATTTAGCTAACTATTCTAAAATAAAAGTTAATTTAAAAGATCCAATGGATACAGAATTATTTTTTTCTGAACTACAAGATGGTAAAGATTACGAAGGGATAAAATTTAGTAGTAGCTATGAGCAATACCAGGCTATGAGTCACATTGTTGATGGGATTTCTAAAACATTTTCAGTCATCCAAGTGGTCGTATTTTTTGTAGCAAGTATCATTATGGCTTTGATTATGTTGATGTCTCTAAGAGAAAGACGATATGAGATTGGG
Organism: Vagococcus bubulae; assembly: GCF_003950315.1. Classification (GTDB taxonomy): domain Bacteria; phylum Bacillota; class Bacilli; order Lactobacillales; family Vagococcaceae; genus Vagococcus; species Vagococcus bubulae. The sequence goes on along the minus strand of NZ_NGJT01000013.1, from coordinate 47,099 downwards.
TTACTGAGATCGTTAGGGGAGAATAAAAAGAATGTATTAATTCAAATGTTTATAGAGGTTTTTATGATATTTATTGTATCTTTTTTAATTGGGTTGGCTTTTGCAAAATATGTGGTAACGCCAAATATGAGTACTATGATTAATGAAAAATTGGATGAATCGATGTCTGAAAGTATTTCAGAAACTACCGTACCATTCAAAGGCCCTAATTTTGAAGAAGATACTGATTCAGAGCTTTCAGTAGAACCTAAAATAGATAGTCAGACAAGAAAAATATCTACATCAAGTATTTCTATTATTTTTGTCACTTTGACTGGAATTATCTGTTTATCAACGGTGTTGCCAACGTATTCTATAGTGAAAAAAAGTCCAAAACAAATATTATCAACGACAGATTAAGGAGATAATTTATGCTACGATTAGAAAATATATCATATAGTTACAATAATCAAGAGATACTAGATAATATCAACTATAACTTTGAATCAGGAAAAATATATTCTATTGTTGGGGAATCAGGAATAGGAAAGTCGACACTACTATCTGTTATGTCTGGTTTGGAGTATAAACAATCAGGAAAAATATTTCTCCATGACCAAGAGGTTACTAATTTTGAAATCTATCGTAAGAAAATGAGTTATGTATTTCAGTCATATAATTTAATCTCTTACTTGAATCCTATTGAGAACATCAATATTGCATTAGATATTCACCGTAAAAAAGTCACACAAGAGACACTATTGTCGTCGCTTGAACGTTTAAATCTTCACGGGACGACACTCGAAGAACCTTGTTCTACTTTGTCAGGAGGGCAACAACAGCGAGTAGCGATTGCTAGAGCTTTAGCTTTAGATACAGAGATTATTATCGCTGACGAACCCACAGGAAACTTAGACCGACAGAATTCAGAGAATGTTATGTCCATTTTTGAGTCGTTAAAAAAAGAAGATAAGTGTATAATTATGGTAACTCATGACAATTCATTAAATAAAAAAGCTGATGTTGTGATGACAATACAAAATAAACAGCTCGTCGAGTTAAAATAAGGTGGGATAAAAATGAGCGATAGGACATCTATTTTATTAATAGAAGATAATGATACTATCCGCAAAAGCATTAGCTATAGCCTGAAAAAAGAAAACTATCAGATAGGGACTTTTTCTACCGCTGAAGAAGGAATTAAGTCTTTAAGTGAGATAAAATATGATTTAATCCTTTTAGATTTGATGTTACCAGATATGAGTGGAGAGCAGTTTTTAGATGAAATAAGTGACTTTTGTGAGATTCCAGTTATTGTGATAAGTGCTATTTCTGATGAATATACACAAATAAACCTTTATAATAAAAAAATTGATGATTATGTTGTTAAGCCTTTTTCTACAAATATTCTCCTACTAAAAATTGAAGCCATATTAAGAAGGATAGCTGTAGAGGATCAACAAGTAGCGTTAAACTACGATTCATTAACTATAGAAATAGATAACTACATACTATATGAAGACAATAAACAGATTGATTTAACGTCTAGAGAGTTTGAAATTCTACAATCTATGTTATTAAATCAAGGAAAAGTATTTACGAGAGAAGAGTTGATAACAGTTCATTGGGGCTATGATGAATTTATTGATCCAAGAACGATTGATGTGCATATCAAAAATATTCGTAAAAAAATACAAACAGATGTGATACAGACTGTTAAAGGAGTTGGGTATCGAATTGAAAAGAAAAGATAGGTATAATTTGAAAAAAATGACTATTTTTTTCTCGATTCTACTCACACTGTTCACTTTTTTTGTTATCATCGTTATTTTAACTTTACAAATTGGTAAACAAATTGAAGGAAAGCAAAAAGAAAATTTTGAAAGTCATATTGAAGATATTAAGGTAGGCTTATCAAAGAAAGACATGGCTGAAGTATTAGATGAATATACTCAACAGGGATATAGTATCATTGTTTTCGATCAGTCCGATAATATTGTGTATCCAGAAACAGCAGATAAAACAAATTTGTTACTTAATCCAAATGGCTTAGTATCCTCTTTTAGTGTTAATGATCAGCGAGTAGTTGTTAGCTACCCTATGTCAATCAGCTCTGAGGATGCTACAATGGCATATCTTAGTATATTACCTATTATCATTATTGTGCTAATGGTTGTCGTATTTTTAATTCTTAGATTATATCTTAATGTATTAAAAAAAGAGATGGATAAAATCAAGGAGTTAATATTAGACATCAAACAAAATAATTTAAACTATGTCTATAATTTATCTCATTATAATATTAAGGTTTCTGAATTTAGTGATATGGCAGAGCAATTAAAAGAGATGTATCAAGAAAATCAATTAAAAGAACAAGCTTTGAATAGTGAAATTAATAAGGTTAATAAATTACAAGCAAATAGTGTCTCATTATTTAATAGCATTGCTCATGAAATGAAGACCCCCTTGATGTCCTCTCGATTACTTATGGAGAGAATAGAGTATGATGATTTAAACACTAAAAATAGAGGGATATTAGAGGATTTGTCTGGGGAGTTGGTTTTTTTAGAGAATTTTACTAAAGAGATGTTATTTGTGGCGCAAAGAAAAAATCAATCCTTCTCATTTTTTGAAAACTCAGTTTGTGAGGCAATAACTAAAATTGAAAAAAATTATTATGTGTTGTTGAATGAAAAACATATTGTGATGAAGATCTCTGTGAAGGAGGATTTTCTAATGAACTTAGACAGATTATTGATTGAAAAAGTGTTGTCTAATTTAATTAGTAATGCAATCTACTATTCATCAGACTATTCAACAGTAGAAATTGATATAACCAGTTGTAGTATCACTATCATAAATCCAATTGATTCCATCCTTAAAGAAGAAGATATTTTTACAAATAATCAAACAGGTATTGGTTTATTTTTAATAGATATGATGTTATTAGAAAGTGATTATCATCATACTATTACTAAAACAGATAATTGTTATAAAGTGATGATTTCAATAAATTAAGAAGATTCAAAAAGTCATGACGCCGATTATTGGCATCATGACTTTTTGACTACATTGATTCAACAGCTTCTAGAGCTTTTGTAACATTAAGGTAAGCATCTTCAGTTAATTTTTTACGTTTATCAGCAGAGATATTTGTACTAATTTCATGTAAATTATGACCGAGATTAACGATATTGCGTTCTATCGTCTCAGCATAGTTTAACTCCTCAGCAGAAAATTGTTCAGGATGTTTTTTGAAATCTTCTTTTAATTGTTTTACTAGAGATTCAGCATTTTGATAGATACCTTCATATTGATCAGATTCTAATGATTCCATGATAGAACTGTCTTTCTCTAAGATAACAAGTAAATCTTCTTTTAGTTTTTTTAAATGTATAGTGATACCCTTAAATGTTTCGGCTTTTGATACTGTCATGTTAATCACTCCTATAAGTTTTTTCAAAACGATTTGTTTATAGAATTTATTATAGTGGTCAAATAAAAAGTTTTTGTAAACAAAAGTCGAATAAATTCAAAATATTTAAAAAGATAAATAGTTTTTTTTACATATAAAAACCATTTTTTTGTAATAAACTAAACACTAACTTGAGAAAGGTGGTATAAGTAGTATGAGAGAAAATATAGGTATTGGTTATTTAATTGAATTATTTGATAATAAAGTAGAAAAAATATCTATTGTAGAGCCTTTAGTTGGGTTGTATATCCCAAAAGATGTCAAAAAATTAAGTCATTTAAACAGAGCGCCAGAGATTGGTGATGTGGTTGAAGCAAGAGATCACAATCATTATTTATTGATTGATGTCATTCATCGTGAAGATAGTGAGGAAGCACAAGAGGTGTTACCACATATTACAAATATCATTCATACAAAAGATCAATTAAAAGATTATATTGTTGAAGTGGTTGGAGATAATGAGTCAACATTTGATCGTTTAGTGGATGAATATATGGAAAGTAGTGCAAATTAATAATATCAAAAAGACCTGAACCATTTTGTAGTGGTTTAGGTCTTTTCTATTAAGTATTATAGTTTGCCATCTTTTTTTGCAGTATTCTGAATTTCTTCGGCTAGAGATAGGTAATTATCCCAAGCAGGATTTCTTTCTGTATAACCTGAGGACTTATAGTCACCAGTATTTTCAGTGGCAGGTAATCCTTCTATATTCAGCATATCTTGGTTTTTCTTGATTTGCTCTGTTAAAGCATCCATTTGAACGTTAAAACCAATTCTTGATGCCTCGTCATATTCAACGCTATCATATTTTGATAGACTCGCAAATCTTTTGAATTTTTCTTCTGTTATCTTATCTGGATCTGTTGAAAATACTTCATCATAATGAAGGTCTGTAATTTTTTTATCTTCAATAACTACTTTAAGGATACCATAAATACCGTCACCTAAATCTTTTGTTAATTGATAAAAAGTTGGTCCGTCAAAATCTTTTGATGGAACAATTTTTTCATTTAATTTTTTGGCCATCGGAACTAAAGCTTGTTCTACACTATTTGATGCACCTGACACAGTATCTACGTCTTCTGTTAGAGATTGTTTTTCGGTCATCTGTTCTTCAGCTAGTAATACCCCTTCAATCCATGCAGCTCCTTTTGCTTCCTTCATCGAAATATTGTATTCACTCATTCTTTTACTAACATCTTGAAAATACCTATTATAGTAATTTGGACGGGTATACTCATTAAAGTAAATGTATTCTAATTTATCATCTTTCACTACAACTTCTAAAATTCCTTCATGACCTTGACGGAATCGTTCAGACATTCTGTAGTAATTTCCAGAAATAAGTCCTTCTTTTGGGATAGTGTTCCAAGTTACTTTAGCGACTTCAACATCTTGTTTCACAGAAGCTGAACTGACTGTATCCTCAGATGTAGCGGTCGTTTTTTGTGTATCAGATTTTTTTGTCGATGCAGCAGTTTTTTCTGCTTCACTATCCCCACATGCCGTCAATGCTAAAAGTGAAAATAATAAAATAGCTGTTTTTTTCACAAAATCTCCTCCTTTTTATAAATAAACCCCTTACATTATTTTGAAAAACATACGTTATATTTTATATATGTCAATCATATAATACTAAATATAAAAAATCAATCTATTTGTGAAAATAAAAACATGATGAATATTTTGTTGATAGGGTACATTATAAAATAATTACTCTCATTAATTGATAGATTATTGAAAGTAAACGAGGGTTATTTAGTTTACATAAGTTACAAAAGTATCATTACTTACAAATCGTTAACTTTTTCACAAATTGGTATTAAGATGTATATGTAAAGCAAAGGAGCATGCAACCTTTTGTGATATAACACACAATGATTAATGGAGGATTTATATATGAATATCGGAGAAGTCATAAAAACTACCATGACTGATATGAATATTATCAGTGCGATAACATCAACAGTATTTATTATTTTATTAGGATTCTTTTGTCGCAAGAAAGGTATTTTCTCATCAGAAGTAGGGAAAATTTTATCAAAAGTTGTTTTAAGTGTAGCTTTACCAGCCTTGGCTTTTAACGCATTTATGCAAGATATTAAAAGTGAAACACTAAAACAAGGGATGAACGTTTTAATTTGGGGTATTGTCATTTATATTATTTTAATTTTTGTTTCTAAGCCATTATTTATGAAATATAAGGGTGACGAACAAGATACTCTACGCGTATTAACTATTTTTGGATCAACAACATTCTTTGGTACACCAATCGTTAGTGCCATTTATGGTCCAATCGGCGTGATGTTTTCTTCAATCTTTAACATTGGGTACCGAATTTTCTTATACTCATATGGCTACATTAAAATGAGCGGATTAAAAATGGAACTTAAAAATATAAAAACAATGTTTTTAAATCCAATTGTTATTGCAACGTTTGCTGGTTTATTCATCTGGATTTTCCAAGGATACTTGCCACAAGTAAGTGTGACAAACGCAGAAGGTGTTGTGAATCAAGTGGCATTCTTACGTATCGATCAAACAGCTGTTTGGTTATTTAAACCAATGACTTATTTAGCTGGATTAGCTTCACCACTTGCCTGGTTATCAATTGGAGCGACTTTAGGTGAAGTAAGCTTTAAAGATGCTGCATCAGATAAAACATCTTGGTACTACAGTGTAATGAAAGTTATCGTTGTACCGATCATCAACATCGTATTATTAGCTGCTTTAACAGTGACTCATATTTTACCAGTAAGTTATGAAGCGTTGGCAACAATCGTCATTATGATGGCTGCACCAACTGCAACAGTCGCAGCGGCATATGCCATTAGTTTTGATAAAAAACCAATCTTGGCATCAAACGCTTCACTTATCTCAACAGTACTAGCTGTTGTGATGACCCCAGTTTGGATTGTAGTACTAGAAATGATTAGCAAAATGGGTATTTTTTAACATAAAACATTATTAAGAAAGAAGAGGGATAGAGATGACATTCAAAATAGCATGTTACGGTGTACGACCAAATGAGGTAGCTTATTTCAATGATTTAAATAAATATGATTATGATTTAACTTTAATTGAAGGATTATTAACACATGATAATATCGAAACAGCTTATCATCATGATGCTGTTTTACTACGAGGAAATTGTGTAGCTGATCGAGAAAATATTGAAAAAATGGCAGAACATGGTGTGAAATATGTCTTTACACGTACAGTTGGTTTCAATCATATTGACTTAGATGCAGCAAAAGATTATCACATGGAAGTAGCAAGAGTTCCGTCATACTCGCCAAATGCTATTGCTGAATTGTCATTAACCTTAGCGATGATGTTATTAAGACATACTGCATATATGACCATGAGAACGAGCCATAAAAACTTTATTGTTGATAATACTATGTTTAGTAAAGAAGTGAGAAACTGTAAAGTCGGAATTATTGGAACTGGAAAAATTGGCTTAACAGAAGCGAAGTTATTTGATGGATTAGGTGCAACTGTATTAGGATATGATATTTATGAAAATGATGCGGCAAAAGAGATTTTGACCTATACAGATTTAGACGATTTATTAGCACAATCTGATATTGTTAGCATTCATGTACCATATATTCCTGGTGAAAACGATCAAATGATTAATGCAGAATTTATTAGTAAAATGAAAAAAGGTGCTATTCTAATTAATACTGCTCGTGGTGAATTACAAGATAACCAAGCCATTTTAGATGGATTAAATACAAATCATTTAGAAGGATTTGGAACAGATGTGTTTGCTAATGAGAAAGATTTATTCTTTAAACAATTTGGTGAGGATCAACCTTTACCAGATCCAACAGTTGAAGAATTAATTTCTCTTTACCCTAGAGTATTGGTTACTCCTCATGTAGGGTCAAACACAGATGAAGCTTTAACCAACATGATTGAAACAAGTTTTGAGAACTTCCATTCAGTATTAGAATCTGGAAAAACAGCTAACAGTGTTTTATAAAAAACAGAGGCTGACCAAAAAGTCTTAAAATAGAAATCCCATGAAATCCGTTAATTACAACGTTGATTTCATGGGATTTCTATTTTATTAGTTGAGTGATTTTTATTTAAAAATTACTTTTGGATCAGCCTCATTTTATGTTTTTTTATAACGTATAGTAGGTCGACCGACTTCTTGGTACACAATATCTTCTGTTAAGTAATTCGATTCAACTAAAAAGGTTAAATATTTTTTAGTCGAAATGCGAGATATGCCAATTTTTTTTGCCAGTTCTTCAGTTGAAAAAGAAGTGGTTTCTTCATTGATTTTTTCTAATACTTTTTCCATTGTTAGTTTTGCTAGGCCTTTAGGTAAATCATTACTTAAAGGCACATTAGCAGATGCGTTCTTAGTAGAGTGCTCGTTGAACAGGGCATCAATATTTTGCTGGTTAGCGTGTTGAAGTTGGCTAAATAGTTTTTTTTGTTTCATGACTTTTTGGATAGCTAATAAAAAACGTTCTGCCGTAAAAGGTTTAACCAAGTAGTCTATCACACCAAGTGCTAGAGCTTGTTGAATCGTTTCAATATCATTGGCCGCGGTAATAAGAATGACAGGAACTTGATTATTTTCTTTACGTAATTCAGCTAAAAATTCAATCCCTGTTTGATTTGGGAGATAGTTATCTAGTAATAGGGCATCTATTTTTTTTTCTTGTAAGGCTTCCTTAGCTTCTTCTGTTGTTCGATAATTTCCTACAATGTTTATAGTCGGAATAGTTTTTAAAAAGTCTTCGTTTAACTTTGCTACCATTGGATCATCTTCAATAATTAGAACGTTCATTTTGTCCTCCTTTTTGTTTCAACGGTAATTCTATGTAGACAGTCGCCCCAGTATCTTCGTTATTAGTTATATCAATTAAACCACCATGTTCATTGACAATCCGGTAAATGGCGTGTAACCCATACCCTCTTCCCATTCCTTTGGTAGAGAACCCTTTCTGAAAGAGTTGTTCAACATCAGAGGTTTGAATACCACATCCACTGTCTATGACTTCAATGATGAGAATGTTTCCTTCCATTTCATAGGTTATTAGGAGATTAACGTTTTTAATCATTTCTTCTTTAGTCGCATCAATGGCGTTATCCAATAAGTTTCCGACTATTTGAATTACTTGATGCACGGTGTCATCTAGTTTTAAATCAGGCAAAAACGAGTATGGATTTAGCGTGAGTGTGACCTGTTGTTCTTGCGCTTCATTGATTTTTCCTAAGATAAAGCCTGCAATAACAGGTGAATGAATAAGCTCTGTGACATAGCCAATTTCTTTTTGATAATCTTGACTGATTTGCTGGATATAATCTTGAACCAAATCATATTTTTTTTGTTCAATGAGCCCCATAATAACATGAGTTTTATTCATAAATTCATGTGTTTGTGCTCTTAAGGCTTCGATATATTGTTGACTACCGCTTAACGTATGAATAAGTTGATACATCTCTGATTGATCCCTAAATGTGATAACCGCTCCATTGAATACTTTGTTGACAGTAATAGGTGATGTGGTTGCAATCAAAGTAGTTGTGTGCAGTAGTAGTTCTTGGTCAGTTTGTTTAGATTGGGTTTCAAAACAATGATTAAAGAAAGCAGCAAATAATCTTTCATCTATTTTTTGATGCATTGTTAATTGGAAGGACGAATCAATAGAAGAAAGAAGACTATGGGCAGCTTGATTTATAAGTGTAATTTCTTTTTTATCATTAACTGCAATAATTCCTTCATTGATTTCATCATTAATCCACTTATTCTCTTGTACTAAACGTGAAATATCTTGCGGTTCAAGTCCAAGTAGAATGCGTTTGATTGCTGTACTACTAATAAGAGCACCGATGATTCCAACAAACAATCCGATTAATAAAATTAATGTGATTTTTGCTTGTAAATTATGAATTTCACCTTGTAATGTATCTAGTGTAATTCCGGCACAGATAACACCAATAATTTGATTATTATCATCTTTAACAGGGACGAAAAAGCGTATTCCATCACCTAAGACTCCTTTTTTTTGAGAGAAATGAGCATCACCATTAAGGGCTTGTCTAGCATCATCTAAATCAGAAAAAGGTTTCCCAATAACATCAGGATTTGGATGGGATAATCTAATGAGTTTTTTATCTAATACAACAATAAAATCCATATTACTAATTTTTGCCACTTCTAAAGAAAGATCCTGAATATCTTTAGAAGTTTTATCTTGAATTAAAGCTTTTTTTACTTGTTCATCAGTAGCAAATATTTTAGCAATAGTGGACATTTTATCTTTGGCATGTTTATATTCGTTTTGAACAACGTATTTTTGTAGGTAAAAAGTAGAGAGAATTAATGAGATGGTAGTAGTTAAAAGTACAATAGAAATAATAATGGTTCTTAAAGAAAAGCGACTCATAAATTGACTAATTTTTTGTTGCATAGCTGTTGTGTACTCCTTCATCAATCTTATTTCTTAATTATAACCTAAATTAGACAATATATAATAGAATTCGTAAAAAAAGAGCCTTTATCAGGCTCTCTTTTTCTCGATACATAATACAGAAGGGGGATTATTTTGTTGGTTGATAAATTGATAGGTTAAAACCGAGTACATATCCTGTGGGAGTGTTTGAGCAAATGTTAGAACGTCTGATTTTTCAGTCATTCCTTCTTTATGACCGGAATAGAGGACAAGAATTAGTCTACCACTTTCTTCTAAGATTGACAGTAACTGATTAATCGCAGTTAGTGTGGTATCACTAGTTGTTGTAATGTGCTTATCTCCACGAGGTAGGTAACCTAAGTTAAAGATAGCGGCTTTAATTTTAGTATTCTCCGGCAAGTGATTGACTGCATGTTCGTGGCCATCTTTAATTAATGTTGTATTTTGAATGGCTTGTGCTGTTATCTTTTTTTTAGTGCTCTCTATCGCTTTGTCTTGAATATCAAAGGCATAAACATGTCCAGTATATCCAACTAGTTCGCTTAAAAATAGAGTATCATGTCCATTTCCCATTGTCGCATCAATTACTATATTACCTGGGTTAATACATTCAGTTAAAAGTTGGTGACTAAAATGAAGTGCTGTTTTAAGCATCTTTTTTTCCTCCATTTCTAACATTATAGATTCCTTGATAGGTTTGTCTTTTCTCCAATTCTTTATCAATCCCATTTAACACTTCCCATTTTTTAAGACTCCACATTGGTCCAATAATCGCCTCTCTTGGAGCATCTCCAGTTAAACGGTGAATAATAATTTCAGGTGGAATGATTTCTAATTGGTCACAGGTTAAAGTGGTGTATTCTTCTTGCGTTAATAGTTGCAGGCGCCCTTCAAGATAATCTTTCTCCATCTTTGTATTGGACATCAAATGAAGAAGATGTAGCTTAATCCCCTGAATGTCTGAGTCTAAAACAGTACGTTTGACGTTTTCCATCATCATGTCATATGTTTCACCTGGTAACCCATTGATTAGATGAGTGCAGACATTAATACCATGTTTACGAAGTTTTTCAACACCATCTAAATAGGTTTGGTAATCATGTGCTCGGTTGATACAATGACTAGTTTCTTCAAAGGTTGTCTGTAACCCCAGTTCTACCCATAAATATAATCGTTTATTTAATTCGGCTAAATATTCTACTACATCATCCGGTAAACAATCAGGACGAGTCCCAATAGATAAGCCAACGACCCCTTCTTCGTTGATGACTTGTTCAAAGCGATGTTTTAAGACAGTAAGAGGGGCATGAGTATTAGTAAAGTTTTGAAAATACACGATGTATTGCGTGGTGTTTGGCCATTTATGATGCATTTGGTCGACTTCTTTACGAAATTGAACAGGTAAAGGATCACTTGGCGCGATAATCATATCACCAGACCCTGATACACTACAAAAAGTACAGCCACCTCGAGCGACTGTACCATCTCTATTTGGGCAATCAAAGCCACCATCAATTGGAACTTTAAAGACTTTTTCATCAAATACTTCTCTAAGAGCGGCATTCCAAGTGTAATAACGTTTTGAGTCTCCTTTTTTATATGTAAACATGTTTATCGTTTCCCTTCAAATCGTTGGATAAAATCATATTTTTTAAAGTATGGGTAACTAAAGGTTAACCAACAACCACCTAATAAGAATCCACCTAAAATATCAGTTGGGTAGTGAACACCTAAGTAAATTCGACTTGTTCCAATGAGTAAAATAATGATTCCTAGTGCAATTTGAATGACAAGTCTCATCGCTTTATTGTCAATGTATTTATAAGCTAAAAAGATAAGTGTTCCGTAAAACAGCATGCTTCCCATAGCATGTCCACTTGGAAAACTTGAGTGCTTTGCAACGACTAAATGCTCGACAGTTGGACGGGGGCGATTGAATAGATACTTCAAACTAAGGTTTCCAATCCCTGAGATAAGAACAGTATTTATAGCTAACCAGTAACTAGCCATTTTGTCTTTTACTTTAAAATATAAGATTGAAAAGCTAATAATAAATAACAAAGCAATCGTGACGGTGTTGCCGAATTTGGTAAAATATTTAAAGACAACCGTTTTCTCAGGCGTAATGGAGCCACGAATTAATTGTTGGACAGGGTGGTCAATCCCATATAAGACAGATTCATTTGATACGACAAAATAAGCAAGAACAGCAAAGAGTAGTAAGCAAATGCTTGCTGCGTAAGACCAATATAATTTCGATGTTTTCATAAAATAACCTCCTAAAATCAAAAACAGACTTTATTAACGAAATAATAAAGCCTGTTAATTATAACATGGTTTAGTCATAACCATAATGTGTGTCTTCACTATCAAGCTCTTCCACGTCAATTTCACCATTTTTAGTAGTGGCTTTGATACTTATTTTTCCTTTATTTGTTTTATATTTTCTTTCAGAAGATAAATTTTTATTAAAAATTGAGATGTCTCCTAAAGATGTTTCAAAATCTATATGGTTATGGTCAATGGATGATGTATCTGTTTCGATTGTAATATCACCATTGGTTGAAGAAAGAGTTGTATCAAAATCAATGGCATCATCATGGAATAAAATGTCTCCGTGTTTTGTTGTAATGGTAGATTTTCCAGTTGTATGATTGATAGATACATCTCCATCTTCAGAAGAGATGTTTAATTCTCCTTTTGTATTTCCAGTGAAAATGTTACCCATTCCAGTGGATAATGTCATCTGTTTTGCGGTGGTGTTTAATACGTTAATATCATATTGTTTGGAATTTACGTTTAATGTGTCTAATACTTTAGAGTCTTGAATCATAAAATCTGTGTCACTCTTAGTTTGTGAGATATGATTTGCTCTAACATCTTGTAGAGAGATACTCCCAGTTGAGATATTAAACTCCATGTTATCAATAGAAAAATCATACATCGATAAGTTGATATTTTCCCCGTTTATATGAATGGCTTCATAATGTTGCGGAATGCGTAAGTAGACAGTGTCATCTGTATAACTATTAAAATTGATAATCGAGAAAGGATAGCGACTATCATGATTGACTGTTGGATTATTAATAGTTAAAGACGAGATATCTTTTTCTTCAGTAAAGGTACAGTCTGCTTGGGTTGTTTTATCTAATTTAAAATCCACGCCCTGCTTATTCATATAAATATTGTCATCATCTGATTTCGTTATGGTGACAAGGGTAGATGAGCTGAAATGGATATTTAAGGTTTTATTTTCTTTAGTCGGGATTTTTTTGTTAATAGCATTTTCCTCACGTTCATTGATGAGTTGTTTTTGAGTGAAAAAAGTTCCTACTCCCCCTATGATCATAAATAGAATAGCTATAACGATGGCGAAAAGAGTTCTTTTTTTCATAAACGAGCTCCTCCTTTCAACACAGACCAACACCATTTATGATACATCAAAAATAGCTTAAAAGCCCCTTTCGTAATGGGTTTAAGAATCAAAAACCCTAAAAGGCCAACTCCAAATAAAACTAATGTAACGAAAAATTGAAACCAAGCATAAGTAGATACAGCTGTTCCCAATAAAAATAGACTAACTAAAGGACTAAACATAAAACTAAAAATCACTAACCATCCACTAACTAATAATAAGGTGATTAGTAGAATGACCCAGAACATAAAAAATAAATTGAGCATACCTAAACCAAGTAATTGAAAAAGGCGCGCGGATTTGGAATCTGTTTGAGCATACTGGTTGGTTGCATGGTGGGAGTAAGGGATATCATGTGTGATTTCCACCCAATCATCATCAATGGTTGTTTGCGTTTTAAATGATAAGCCTAATTCTTCAAGGATTGATTGTGCAATATGCTTTGGGGTCGGAAGGGTTTGGGTAATTTCATATTCAGATAATCCTTGAGCTGTTTTTTCATCAAAAATACGGTCATAAGTATCAATAATGGCTTGTTGTTCTTCTTTGGATAATTGATTTAAATAGAGTCTTAATTCTATAAAAAAATGCTCTTTATTCATACGTATCTCCTTCCTTAAATAATCGTTATATTCAATATACCCTCAAAAACTACCTCTAACAAGATGGAGAGAAAAAAATCGGCCTAAAGTATGAGGAAATTAGAGCTAGTTAAGTCATTAAAATAAGAACATTAATTAAAATTATTCTAATATTAAATTAGTTATACTTGAAAATAGCGCCGTCTAATGATTTAATGGTAATGTTAGAATAAAGTTGTATTATTAAAGTACTTTTTAAAAACCAATATAACAAATATACGGTTTTTGTGTTTTTATATAAAATGATAAATCAAGTAAACATTTATAGTTTATTTAATAAAAAAAGGAGAACTAAAAGATGAAAAACAAAAAATTATTGATGAACCAACCTATGATTCGTCATGCCTCTTTGTTTGGAACGGTTCTGTTATCGTCTACAACACTGTTACCAGGAATGACAGCACTAGCTGCAGAAAATATAAAAGATAATAACATCACTACACAAAATGGTTTAAATAATCAAGAAGAGTTAAATTCTAAAGAAAATTGGACATTTTTATCGATTTTAGGATCTGACGAGTGGACAGAAAACACAACACCACTTGATTTGAAGCTAACTTTAGAAGCTCATCAAACAGAGCAAATGGATGCGCTTATTCAAGTGTCACCTAATACGATTGTTAATACGGAAAAAGCTGATTTATCTATTAAAGATGAAACAGGAAGAGTTATTGGTTATTATGAGGTTAATCGTAATACCAACCAACTGCATTTAATATTCACAGAGAAACAATTTACTAAAGCAATCATTAATGTTCCACTGGATTTTAAAAAAGCAGATTTATCAGAACAAACAGTCGCTGTTTCGATTGGAAAAAGTATTATAACAAAGACTGTTAAAACAATTGCTAATCCCCAAAATGACGGTACATTAGTTGAGGATGAGACAAATACTACTCTCGCTAAGGGAACCACTGACTCGACAGATGCTTTATCAGATGAAGTTTCAGACAGCTCTTTTGATACTACCTATGACACTAATCAGTCTATAGATGAAGTAAATGATTCTCAAAATACAGGTACAACAGACTCAGAGACCACACAGTCATCTGACATAACTGAGGAATCATCAAAAGAAGAACCAAAAGAAGAACCAAAAGAAGAACCAAAAGAAGAACCAAAAGAAGAACCAAAAGAAGAACCAAAAGAAGAACCAAAAGAAGAACCAAAAGAAGAACCAAAACCTGCAGACATTGTTGTTCCAACACCTAAAGTTGCTACTTTGAGAGCCGCAACGCCACAAGCGGCCTTTATCGAGAGTATTGCTTCTCATGCGCAAAGTGTTGCCGCTGCAAATGATTTATATGCTTCCGTTATGATAGCTCAAGCTATTTTAGAAAGTGGTTATGGGACAAGTACGTTATCCTTACCACCAAATCATAATTTGTTTGGGATTAAAGGAACTTATAATGGACAGTCGGTTACGATGCCAACGCAAGAATTTTATGGTGGTCAATATGTCACAATTAATGATGCGTTTAGAAAATATCCATCTTATCGTGAATCACTAGAAGATAATGCGAGAGTATTAAAAACAACTTCATTTTCTCCAGGAGTATATTTTTATTCAGGAGCTTGGAAATCAAATACTAACTCTTACGTAGATGCGACAAAATGGTTAACAGGAAAATATGCAACAGATCCTACTTATAATACAAAATTAAATAATTTAATCGTCACATACAATTTAACACAGTATGATGATGCCAATTATAGTGGTCCTGTAACTACACCAACAGGAACCGGTTCATCTACAGGAAATAATGGGTCAAGTTCTTCAACAAATGCATCAGGAACTTACACAGTCAAAAGTGGTGATACACTTTATAAAATAGCGTTAAATTATGGTATGACCGTTCAAGAGTTGAAAAATTTAAATGGTTTAACGAGTGATTTAATCCGTGTGGGGCAACAATTAAAAGTAAAATCAACAATATCAGATGCTAGTGTATCTGATGAGGCTCCCACGCCAGAATCAAGTCATAATGGCACAACGGGGAACACTATATCTAATAATAATGGTAGCAGTGAGTCATCCTCTACATACACAGTCAAAAGTGGCGACACACTTTACCGAATCGCTTTAAATAATGGTATGACTGTACAAGAGTTGAAAAATTTAAATGGCTTAACAAGTGATTTAATCCATGTGGGACAACAGCTGAAGGTTAAAGGTGTGGCGACTAATTCTAGTAGTACAACAACGTCCACAAGTAAAGCTACGTCATCAACAAGTACCAATGCTGACACAACAACTCATACTGTTAAAAGTGGCGATACGCTATATGGTCTTGGATTAAAATATGGACTAAGTGTACAAGAAATTAAATCATTAAATAATTTAAGTAGTGATACCATTTATGTAGGACAATCTTTAAAAGTGCGTAAACAAGTTACATCATCTTCAAGTCCGTCAACAAATACGACTCAAGCAACTCATACTGTTAGAAGTGGTGACACGTTATATGGTATTGGATTGAGATATAATGTATCAGTTAATGATATTAAAAAATGGAATAATTTGACGAGTGATTTAATCCATGTCGGTCAAACATTAACCATTTGTCAAGCGACTAAAACAAGTACGCCGATTGCAACACCAGTTTCTACGAGTACAAATGTGTCGAGTTATCAAGTGAAAAGTGGCGATACGTTATATCGAATTGCTCTAGCTAATAAAACGACTATTCAAGCACTAAAACAAGCTAATAATTTAACAAGTGATTTCATTTATGTTGGTCAAGTTTTAACGTTACCAGGAGCGACAAGTGTTGTAACATCTAAAAACATACGTCACACTGTAGCACCAGGTGAATCACTGTGGTTGTTATCACAAAAATATAATGTGAGTGTGTCTCAAATTAAAGACTGGAATAACTTATCTGGTAATATTATTTATGCAAATCAAGTCTTACGAGTAAGCTAGTTGTCAAAGTAGCATTCATTTGATATGATGAACCTAATAATATAAAAACAAGTGACTAAGAAGTAGTAAAGTAGAAAGTTTTTAAGAGAGTATGTGGTTGGTGTAAACATATAAATGGACTATTTGAACTTGTCTTAATAAAAATTTACTTGTCGGAAAATCTATTTTCGTTAACATGGATTAGAGGTGCACTAGTATATCTAGGCACAAATTTAGGTGGTACCACGTCAGTCAACGTCCTATGAAGACACAAAAGTGTTTTTATAGGGCGTTTTTTTACATAAAATTTTAGGAGGAAAATTCATGGCTTATAATCATTTACAAATTGAAAAAAAATGGCGCGACTATTGGAAAAAAGATCACACGTTTAAAACAGGTGAAGAAACAGACAAACCAAATTTTTATGCACTAGATATGTTTCCTTATCCATCAGGTCAAGGTTTACATGTTGGTCATCCTAAAGGTTACACATCAACCGATGTTTTATCACGTATGAAACGTGCACAAGGGTTTAATGTGTTACACCCAATGGGATGGGATGCGTTTGGTTTGCCAGCGGAGCAATATGCATTAGACACAGGAAATGACCCAGCGGAATTTACTGAAAAGAATATCCAAACTTTTAAACGTCAATTTGATGCGCTAGGATTTAGTTTTGACTGGGATCGTGAAATCAATACAACAGATCCTTCATACTATAAATGGACACAATGGATTTTTACAAAAATGTTTGAAAAAGGATTAGCCTATGAAGCAGAAGTTCCCGTGAACTGGTGTCCAGCGTTAGGAACAGTCTTGGCTAACGAAGAAGTGATTGATGGAAAATCAGAACGTGGCGATCATCCAGTATACCGTGTTCCAATGAAACAGTGGATGTTACGTATTACGGCATATGCGGATCGTTTAATTGATGATTTAGAGTTGATTGACTGGCCAGAAAGTATTAAAGAGATGCAACGTAATTGGATTGGACGTTCTGAGGGAGCTAATGTGACGTTTGGCATTAAAGGAACAGACAAACAATTCACCGTGTTTACAACACGTCCTGATACTTTATTTGGTGCAACTTACGCGGTTATGGCGCCTGAACTTCCTGTAGTTCAAGAAATTGTCACACCAGAACAAAAAGACGCGATTGATGCGTACATAAAAGAAGCAGAAAAGAAAACAGATTTAGACCGTACAGAATTATCAAAAGAAAAAACAGGTGTCTTTACGGGTGCTTATGCAGTAAACCCAGTGAATGGTAAAGAAATCCCAATTTGGATTGCAGATTACGTGTTATCAACTTATGGAACAGGTGCGATTATGGCAGTTCCAGCTCATGATGAACGTGATTACGAATTTGCGAAAACATTTGATTTAGAGATTGTTCCTGTTTTAGATGGTGGAGATGTTTCTAAAGAAGCTTATACAGGAGATGGCGACCACATTAATTCTGATTTCTTAGATGGAATGAATAAAGAAGATGGTATTTTAACCATGATTAAGTGGTTGGAAAAAGAAGGAATCGGAGAACAAAAAACAAGTTACCGATTGCGTGATTGGTTATTTTCTCGTCAACGTTATTGGGGTGAGCCGATTCCAATTATTCATTGGGAAGATGGGACGATGACAGCTATTCCGGAAGAAGAATTGCCATTAGTATTACCAAAATCTAAAGATATTAAACCAAGTGGAACAGGTGAATCACCGTTAGCAAATATGACAGATTGGATTAATGTGGTAGATGAAAAAACGGGCATGAAAGGTCGTCGTGAAACCAATACCATGCCACAATGGGCAGGAAGTTCATGGTATTATCTAAGATTTATTGACCCACATAATGACGAACAATTGGCAGACCCAGAAAAATTAAAAGAATGGATGCCAGTTGATGTGTATCTTGGTGGAGCAGAACATGCCGTTCTCCATTTATTATATGCTCGTTTCTGGCATAAATTCTTATACGACATTGGAGTAGTTGAAACCAAAGAACCATTCCAAAAATTATATAACCAAGGCATGATTTTAGGTGAGAACAATGAAAAAATGTCTAAATCAAAAGGTAATGTCGTTAATCCAGATGATATCGTAGAACAAT
The DNA here is from genome assembly GCF_003950315.1 of Vagococcus bubulae. GTDB lineage: Bacteria > Bacillota > Bacilli > Lactobacillales > Vagococcaceae > Vagococcus > Vagococcus bubulae. Next base: position 28,137 of record NZ_NGJT01000013.1, on the reverse strand, counting down.
ACGGAGCAGATACATTGCGTTTGTATGAAATGTTTATGGGTCCACTTGATGGATCGATTGCTTGGAGTGAAAAAGGTTTAGAAGGAAGTCGTAAATTCTTAGACCGTGTGTGGCGTTTGTTTATTGATGAGAATTTTGTGTTGCGTGATCGTATCACAAAACACAATGATGAAGCTTTGACTAAAGTGTATCATCAAACAGTGAAAAAAGTGACGGAAGATTATACTAACTTACACTTTAATACAGCCATTTCTCAACTGATGACGTTTGTCAATGAAGCGTATAAGGCAGAAGCTTTGCCAGTAGAATACATGAATGGATTCTTACAATTATTAGCTCCTGTTGCACCGTTTATTTCTGAAGAGTTATGGGAAAGAATGGGAAATAAAGGCTCAATTAGTTATGTAACTTGGCCAACATATGATGAATCAGCTCTAGTTGAAGACACAATTGAAGTTATTTTCCAAGTAAATGGTAAAGTACGTGGAAAAGAAGTGGTGGCACGTGATTTATCAAAAGAAGCATTGGAAGAGATTGCCATGGCACATGAAGGCGTGAAAAATCAACTTGAAGGAAAAACCATTCGAAAAGTGATTGTGGTACCAAATAAATTGGTTAATATTGTGGCAAATTAAAGTTAAGATTGTATTTAAATCGTTTAAAAGAGTTTGCATAAACGTACAATTGTCGATACAATTAAACCAGTATATTGAAGAAAGTTGGTTAGAATCATGCCAAATCGAGAAATTTCTTTTGATGCAACTGCAAAAGAGTTGAATGCAAAGGAAAAAATGGTTCGTGGCTCTTTATGGATGACAATAGGAAATGTTTTTTCTAGGTTGTTAGGTGCAGCATATGTGATTCCCTGGTATGCATGGATGGGGGACAACGCACAAATTGCGAATGCACTGTTTAATAAAGGTTACAACATTTATGCACTGTTTTTAATGATCGCAACAGCCGGTATTCCAGGTGCTATTGCAAAACAAATCTCACATTATAATTCATTAAATGAGTATGGAATTAGTCGACGCTTATTTAGACGAACAATGGTGATTATGGGGATTTTTGGAGTAGTCTGCTCAGGGATTATGTATTTATTTGCTCCGATATTAGCAGATGGGAATGCTGATTTAATTCCTGTGATGAGAGCATTAAGTGCGGCTATTCTCATCTTCCCAATGATGAGTGTGATTCGTGGGTATTTCCAAGGAAATCAAAATATGATGCCATCAGCAGTATCACAAATCATTGAACAAATTGCTCGTGTATTTTATATGTTACTAATGACGTTTATTATCATGAAAGTAACCACAGGAGATTATGTAGATGCGGTGATTCAGTCAACCTTTGCGGCATTTATTGGAATGATTGGTGCCTTTGCGGCGTTGATTTGGTTTTATAAAAAACAAAAATCACGTATGGATTATCTTGTAGCTAATAGCTCGAATGAGGTTGAGATTTCTGAAAATCATTTGATTAAAGAAATGATTAAACAGGCAATACCATTCATTATTGTGGGGTCTGCCATTACGTTATTTAAATTAGTCGACCAGTACACGTTTGAGCGAATGATGGCAAGTTTTACTAATTATTCGTCTAAGCAATTAGAATCTTTATTTAGTATTTTTAGTGCTAATCCAGATAAATTAGTGATGATTACAGTATCACTGGCTACTGGGATGGCTATGACTAGTTTGCCATTAGTGACCGAAGCCTATACAAAAAATGAAAAACCAGAGTTGGCTAAACTAATTAGTGATAATATTCAGTTATTATTGTTTATTATGGTCCCAGCAACCTTGGGGATGATTGTGTTAGCTCGTCCAATGTATGTGCTATTTTACACATCTGATGATTTAGGAATTAGTGTGTTGATTGAAGCGAGTTTAGTTGGGTTAGTGATGGGCTATTTCATTTTAATCTCAACCACACTTCAAGGTTTATATCGAAATAGAGAAGCCATTATGTTACTGGGTCTAGGATTAATAGTAAAATTAGTCTTACAATACCCAATGGTGCGTATGTTTGAAACATATGGCCCACTTGTCTCAACTGCGATTGGGTTAGGTGTTTCGGCGTTATTGATGACGCGTTCTATTTATCGTATTACGACGTTTGATTTAGCAATGACAGCTAAACGAATTTTGTTAATTGTGATATTAGGTGCAGTGATGTCTTTAGTTACATGGCTTGTACGTAGTGGTTTATACACGTTTTTAAACCCTGACAGAAAATTTCAGGCTTTCATTATCATTATGATCTGTGTGGTGTTTGGTATCATTAGTTATGGATGGCTCGTATTACGAGTTCGCTTAGCTGACCAATTACTCGGACCGAAAGCACGTAAGTTTCGTCGGAAATTTAGAATAAAATAAACAGGAAGAACATCTATTTAGGTGTTCTTTCTTTCATTAGGAGAAAAAAGATGCGGTTAGATAAATTTTTAAGTCACACAGGATTTGGTAGTCGTAAAGAAGTGAAAGAGTTACTAAAGAAAAAGCGAGTGACAGTAAATGGCGAAGTGGTAAAAGAAGCAAAATATTTAGTGGATGAGCTGAGTGATAGTGTTTGTGTTGACGGGGAAAATATCCTGTATGAAAAATTTGTCTATTATATGTTGAATAAGCCTAAAGGTGTTATCTCAGCAACAGAAGATACTTCATCTCGAACAGTTATTGATTTAATTAAAAAAGAAGACTATAAAAAAGGATTATTTCCTGTTGGACGCTTAGATAAAGATACAACGGGGCTGTTATTATTGACGAATGATGGGGCATTGGCTCATGAACTATTGTCTCCTAAAAAGAAAGTTCCTAAATTGTATCAAGCATTGGTTCAAGGAAAAATGACAGATGAAGATATCGATATTTTTTCTAAGGGAGTGATTCGCTTAGATGGGGATGAGTGTCTACCCGCTAAGTTAACCATCTTATCTATTGATGAGAAAAAAGAACAAAGTATCATTCAATTAGAAATTATGGAAGGAAAATATCATCAAGTCAAACGTATGGTAGATGCTGTTGGAAAAAAAGTGATAGAGCTTGAAAGGCTTGAAATGGCTAATCTTAAATTAGATGAAAATTTGGCTCAAGGAAAGTATCGTACATTAACTGAAATAGAGAAGGAAAAGTTAAAAAATAACGAATAAACTAGCTTAAATATTAAAATATATTATCTAAAAGAATGAAAAAATGATATGATAAAGTAAGATAAAATCAACAGGAGGTATTTTTGTATGACAATCGATTGGAGAAAAGAAGTCGAAGCTCGTCGCGAAGACTTAATGAAAGATTTATTTACGCTACTAAGTATTCCTAGTGTTAGAGAAGATGAACTAGCTACAGAAGATGCACCAGTTGGTCCTGGACCAAAAGCGGCGTTATTAAAATTTTTAGAATTAGGAGAACGTGATGGTTTCTTAACTAAAAATGTTGATAACATTGCAGGTCACATTGAATTTGGTGAAGGCGATGAAACATTAGGGGTATTTGGTCACGTTGACGTAGTACCAGTTGGCCCAGGTTGGGATACAGATCCATTTGAACCAGTAGAAAAAGATGGACGTATTTATGCTCGTGGTGCAAGTGATGATAAAGGGCCTACAATGGCTGCTTACTATGCCTTAAAAATTATCAAAGAATTGGGATTACCAGTTTCTAAAAAAACACGTGTTATTTTAGGGACGGATGAAGAAAGTGAATGGAAATGTATGGACCACTATTTAGAAGTGGAAGATACACCAGACTTTGGTTTTTCACCAGATGCTGAATTTCCAATTATTAATGGCGAAAAAGGAAACACAACGATTTTAATTGAATACCCTGGTAAAAATGAAGGAAACTTAACATTAGTTAAATTTGATTCAGGTATGCGTGATAATATGGTACCAGAAACAGCAACTGCTGTGGTTGAAATTTCTGGTGACATCAATGCATTTGAAAAAGAATTTGAAGAATACTTAACAACAGCTCCAGTAACAGGTGATATTGAAGTAGTAGGTTCTACTGCGACTTTAACGGTTCATGGTAAAGCAGCTCATGGCGCTATGCCAAGTAAAGGAATTAATGCTGGTACTTATTTAGCAAACTTCCTAAGCTTCTATGATTTCTCAGGTTCAGCAAAAGATTATCTAACAACAATTGCTGATTATGTACATACTGATACTGAAGGTAAAAACTTTGGTGTGAATCATGCGGATGACATCATGGGTGAATTGACAATGAATGCTGGTGTGTTTAAATTTGATTCTTCAAGAGATGATAATATTATTACGTTGAACTTCCGTTATCCTAAAGGGTTAACTGAAGAGATGATTTTTGATCGCATTTCCGAAAAAACAGCCAATACATCAGCTAAAGTGATTCAAAAAGCTGGTGGAAAAGGTCCTCATTACGTGTCTCCAGAAGACCCATTGGTGAAAACATTACTAGAAGTTTATGAAGATCATACAGGTCTTAAAGGTCATGAACAAGTAATCGGTGGTGGAACGTTTGGTCGATTATTAGAACGTGGTGTTGCTTATGGTGCGATGTTCCCAGATAGTATTGATACAATGCACCAAAAAAATGAATTTATTTCAGTGGATGATTTAATCAATGCAACAGTGATTTATGCTGATGCGATTTATCGTTTAATCAAATAAGAAAAAATAACCCCGTCAAACGATATTCGTCTGATGGGGTTATTTTAATGAAAAAACGACCGTGCGTCTTTTTCGAGTTCAATGGCTTTTGCCGTATAGTTTGTAAAATAAGAATCTGCTCCTAGATCAATAGCTTTGTTGATATCATCCATACTGTTTAACGTCCAAAAATTAGCTTGTTTATTAGCATCATGAATCATCTGAATAATGTCTTTAGACATAAATTTAGAATGTAAGGAAACGATATCCACGTAATCCATACGACAGGCATTTTTAGCTTCTAATTCATCTTTCGCTAATACGAGCGTCTTCATATTAGGGAAGGTGCGTTTAATTTTTTCTAAACTAGTTAACGTCCTTGCCTGGACAGTCACTTGTTTTTCCATATTGTTTTGTTTAATAATCTTTTCAAATAAATCGACTTGTTTGTCATTTTCTTTTAGTTCAATGACATAATGAGTTGTTTTTTTATAACGGTCAAAGACGTCTTGTAAACGTAAAATATGCTGATGATTGTTAGTTTCTAAGTGATTAATTTCGTCATCTGTCATTTCTGAGTATAATCGGTCGACACCTGTCAGGCGTTTAGCACTATCATCGTGAGACACATATAATGTACCATCTTTTGAGGTGACTAAGTCTTGTTCAATATTACGTGATCCATATAATAAAGCTAAATAATAAGCTTGGAAGCTATGTTCTATTTCTTCTCCACTGGCTCCTCTATGAGAGTATATTTTATTTATGATTTGCTTATGTGAGTAAGATTGCAAGAATATAACTAATAGAACACAAAAACAACTTAACAGTATAAATAATAAGTATTTTTTCTTTTTCATGAGATACTCCTTTATAAAGGTTATAACATAAAATATGAAAAAAATAAATCACATAAAAAAAAGAGTCCCTTAATGAGAGGACTCTTTTAGTATGGATTCATTAATCGGCACGTAAAGCAATAGCCGCATCTTTTTTCGCTGCGATTTTTGCTGGGATATGACCACCAAGCATGGTTAAAATAGTTGAAATAATGACTAAAATCAACGCATGTTTTGGATTTAGTTGTGCCACATTTTTTAAGTCAGTTAATTTATATAATAAATTATTGATAGGAAACGTGGCAGCATAAGCAATCAGAACACCTAATGAACCAGAGGCGATACCTAAAATACAGGTTTCAGCATCAAATACACGTGTGATATCCTTTTTTCTAGCCCCTAAAGCCTTTAAGACACCAATTTCTTTTGTTCTTTCAAGAACAGAGGTATAAGTGATGATACCAATCATAATCATACTAGTAACAAGTGAAATTCCCGCAAAGGCAATTAGAACATAAGTTATCGCATCCATTAGGCCACCAGTTAGTTGTGTCATAGTACCAGCTAAATCAGTGTATAAAATCCGATCTTTTTTATCTTTTCCTTTATTGTATTTGTCTAGATAGGTTAGAATTTGTTCTTTATCACTAAAGTTATTTGGATAAATTAAAATACTTGAGGGGATACTAGTTCCTCCAAGATAGGCAAGTAGGTTATCTTTAGCTTGCGCATCAAGAGACTCATTGTTCATCACGTTTTTATTACTATCACGTTGAGCTTTGACAATATCCGATTGTTCATTTTCTTCGACAATTTTTGCAGTTAAATCATTGCTATAAGCAAAACCAGGTGAGAGTAAATTCATGTTAGACGATGCTTTGACACGTAAAATCCCACTCACACGAATGGTGGTATTATTAGTGTTATCATACATTTTTTTATAATCTGTATTTGGAATGAAATTACCAGTTGGGATTTTTTGATAATACTCATTGTTAGAAATTAATTTAAATTCTTTCCCCACAATATCGTCAAATGGTAAGGGCTCATTTTCTTTGACGTCTAACCCAATATTTTTTAAAGCATTAATATTCGTTGCATTTTGTTTATCAACAATTAACACAACATCAGTTGCAGAGGATGGATAATCTCCCGCAATGACATTATAGTTTTCTTTTAAAAAGTCTTTTGAGTCATTGTTAAGTTTTGTTGGAAAAGATGAAATACCAATGCCAGTCATGGAAGACATGGCCGCTTCCATAGAATTACCACTATTTGGCGCAGTATTTGAAAAACTAATCGGTTTAATATCGCCATTGACATCCCCTAAAATATTCATAGCCACCGTTCTTGAGTAACCAATACTATTTGTTAAAGCAGGATCGATGTTTTTAATATAGTCCACATAGTCTTGATTAATATTATTAACATGTTGTGCTTTATCTTGTTCGCTTTGTTTCGGTGTGACTTCTTTTTTCTTAGAATAAGAACCTTTATCACTACCTAAAGCATTTTTTTGATTCATGGTTTGATCTGTTGTAACTTGTGAAATAGTAATAGGAAACTTCGACAGTGTTTCTGTTTGTGTTTTATCAATTTGCTTTTGAAAGCCATTAGATAAAGATAACACAATCCCAATACTAATAATTCCGATACTTGAGGCAAACGCTGTTAGTAGGGTTCTACCTTTTTTTGTACGCAAGTTATTGAAGGATAGTTTTAATGCAGTGAAAAAACTCATTTTAGTTCGTTTTAATTTAAATTCATTTTCGTGAGTTTCTTCGGTATAGGGATTAGAGTCATTTTTTATTTTTCCATCAGAAAACTCAATGATACGATCAGCGTAATCGTAAGCTAATTCTGGATTATGTGTCACCATAACAACTAATTTTTCTTTAGATAGCTCTTTGATTAAATTCATGATTTGTAGACTAGTTTCAGTGTCTAATGCACCAGTGGGTTCGTCACATAATAAAATATCAGGATCATTGGCGAGGGCTCTAGCGATTGCGACACGTTGCATTTGTCCACCAGATAATTGATTTGGCTTTTTGTGCATGTGTTCAGCCAGTCCAACTCGTTCTAGTGCAGCTGTGGCATGTTGTCTTTTTTCTTCTTTTGATACACCACTGAGCGTCATACCAAGTTCGACGTTCTCAATAATCCCAAGATGACTAATCAGGTTATAACTTTGGAACACAAAACCAATCGAATTATTTCGATAAGCATCCCAATCACCATCTTTGAAATCTTTAGTGGATTTTCCATCAATAATCATGTCACCAGAATCATAATTATCGAGTCCACCAATGACATTTAGTAAAGTAGTTTTCCCAGAACCACTTGCTCCTAAAATGGCAACAAATTCTTGCCGTCTAAATGATACAGATACACCGTCAAGTGCTTTTGTTGTTGTGCCACCAACCGTGTAGTATTTTTTGATGTTCTTTAACTCAAGCATGTGGATTTCCTTCTTTCTTTTTCAACATGTTATTAATAATACTTATCAATAAACTAACTTTTATTATAACAAAAAAAATTGGATAAGCTAGATAAACCATAAGTTCTTATAAAAAAGTGGCTTAACTTAATAAAGTTGTCCACATTTTCTGTGGACAAGTGTGCATAACTTTTTAATAGACAGTTTTATTATCTATATAGGTTGATAATATCGACTTTAAATTTTAGGTAAATTAAGTGAAAATAGCTGTTCGTGTGTAAAGATAATGTAAAACCTGTGGATAAGTCTGTGGACAATGTGTATAAGTTTTTAAAACCTTGAAAAATTAATCTTTTTAATGTGAAAAACTTTTATGTGGATAACTAAAACTATCCACACCCTTTTTTTTGTTCGCCAATGAGAAGTACTTTACAGGAATAAATAGAACTTATCCAAATAAACAAAATGATTTGGATAAGTTCTAAAAGTCAATTATCTTTTAAGAGAGTTATTTTCCTCTAAAATGGTTGGTTCAAGACGTTGAATCGTTTTATATGCTGATTGCAAGTATTCAGGACTTCCTTCAGAAAAACCATACGAAAAATCAGTATTTAAAAAGGCATCTGCCATTTCTTTTGCGAGATAGGGTGTTATAAGCAAACCACCCATTGCCAGTACATTCGCATTATTGATTTTTCTTGATAAAGTAGCTGTTTCAATACTTTCACACAAGGCAGAATAGACACCAGTAAATTTATTTGCGATAATGTTCACACCCATGCCAGTTCCACAAAAAATAAATCCACGATCATATTCTTGATTGGCTATGGCTTTTCCAACTTCAAAACCAACTGAATAGTATGCCTGTTCATTATTTTCGGTAATATCTGTTACATCCAATCCTTTTGATAGTAAATGTTTTTTCACATCATTTTTTAAAGCTAAGCCAGAAGGATCTGCTCCCATAATAATTTTCATGATTTTCGCTCCTTTTATTTTTTAACATATAAAAGTAAAATATGTCTATTTTTATTTTATAAAAAAACATAATATATGTAAAATGATGTTATTGGATGATTAATGATTAGTTATAAAACAATAAAAAAAGATGAATCTCATTTATAAGATTCATCTAGATATGATTTTATTTTTTGTCTTCATGTTTTTTGAATTTGTCTTTTACATCATCAACAACTTCTTCTGTTTTTTCTTTAATCTCAGAGGATACTTCTTTTACTTTGCCTTCAGCTTGTTTTAAAAGACCTTTATGTTTTAACTTGTCATTATTTGTAACGTCACCTGCAGTTTCTTCTACTTTACCTACCGCTTTATCAACTTTACCTGTATCAGTCATGTTAAATTCCTCCTATTTCTATGAATGTATCTTAACTATATATCAAAATACCTAAAAAATTCAAATGAAAGCCTTTCATAATCTATTTTTATTACAATAAATGGGTTTAAATAAAACAGAGATTTTATAGTGAATGTTTGTTATAATTAAATAGCATTAAAAAAACAGGAAACATATGGAGGAGTTTATGAAAAAAAGAGTTGTTAAAATGATGATATTGTTTACAGTGGGGCTAGGTCTTGTTGGGTGTACAGGTAAAACGGCAGACGAGTTTGTGGGAAGAATGGAGTCCGTCAACAATAAGAAAAATAATGATATGACAGTGGATATTAGTTTATCTGATATAGAAATGACGACAGAAAATAGTCAAAATCCAATGGTAAACATGTTGGTCACTCAATTAAAAGAAACCAAAATAAGTATTCATAATATAAGAGATAGTAAAGAGGACAGTTTGGTTGAAACAAACGTCCAATTTGATTTAATGGGAATGAGTATTCCTATGTCTTTGGTAGGCTCAATGAAAGAGACACCTAAAATGTATTTATCAACTGATAGTTTATCTTCAATTATGGAAATCGTTCAAAGTGTATCAGGAGAAACCTCACCTGTGGATCAAGAGACATTAAATTCTTTAAAAGGAAAATACATTGATATTTCAGATTTATCAGAAAATCAAAACAAGACAAATACATTAACTGATTTAGGAAAAGAATTGTCAGTAAATGAGAAATTCAATCAAGCTTATGCAAAAGAAGTAGTTTCTTATATTAAGAGTTTAGATGCTAAAACATTTGAAAAAAAAGATAATAAGATTACTCACACGTTTACTTTTGATGAAATAAAAGAAATGATTAAATTAAGTGATAAAGTGATTAAGTCAAATGATGAATTTAAAACAATGGACACTACAGACTCTAAAACAGTAATCGAGGATTTAGTTAAAGAGTTTAAAGATGTGAGTGTAAAATTAGCAGTTGATACTAAAAAAAATACCATGGATTTTAAAGTAAATATGAAACCAGCAGAAGATACTAATGATAGTGGGCTGAAAAAATTAGTCATGTCTGGAAAAGTATCTTCAAAATCAAGTAAAGAAACCGTTACTTTACCAAGTAAAGATAAAATTATTTCTTCTGAAGAAATAAATAAATTGACGACATCAGGACAACAAACAACAAAAATATCTGATGAAGAGTTTTCAGAGTTTCTTAAAGCAGCAAAAGCAGGTAAAGAAAATGGAACCATTACAGAAGAAACTCAAAAAGAAGTATTAGAAGCATATAAAGAAATATTAACAGATGAACAATATAAACAATTAGAGGAAGCGTTGAAATAAAAAATTAAAATTAGATGTGAAAAAGCATCTAATTTTATTTTTTATTTGACTAGTGACACTTTGTCACTTATTATATTTTTATAGTGACATTTTGTCACTATTTAAACTATTTATGAGAGGGGAAAAAATAATGAGTAAAGATTTGATTTTAGCTAGTATGGCTATGATTATTGCCTTAATATCATACAGTATAGGAGTATTCGGCGAAAGAAGAACAGGAACCATTCAATTAAAACATATTTTATTTTTTGTTGGAGGGTTGATATTTGACTCGACAGGAACAGCTTTGATGAATCAAATCGCTTCTGAAAATGCAGGATCAACTTTTGGCTTGCATCAAATTACTGGTGGTGCGGCACTTATTTTGATGGGGTTTCATTTGATTTGGGCAATCGTTGTGTATAAAAAAGGCTCTGAAAAAGCAAAAAAACAGTTTCATAAATTTAGTTTAGGTGTTTGGACTTTATGGGTTATTTCATTTGTTTTAGGTATGTTTGTTGGTATGGGGATTATATAACTAACTGTTATTAAAAAAACGCTGCTCTTTAAGAGTAGCGTTTTTAATTTGATATTTATTTTACGTTAACTGAACGACGGCGGACAATAACAGCAGATGAACCTAAAAGACCTAATCCGATTAAAGATGTAGCCATTTTTGAAGTTGTTTCACCAGTTTGTGGTAATGTAGCAGCTGTAGTTGAAGTAGTCGTAGCTGTTGGTACAACAATTGTTTGAATTGCTTCAGATACTGTAGGTTTGTTGACAGTAGATGATACTAATTCATTTTCTGGAGTGCTTGGTTTAATGATTAAATCAATACCAGGAGCAGTTGGATCTTCCATTAGACCATTATCAGGTGCCATTGGACCTACTGGAGGAGTTGGATCTTCCATCAAACCATTATCAGGTGCCATAGGAGCATCTTCTTCAAATACTAAATCATTGTTAGGAGGCATAGGAGCATCTTCTTCAAATACTAAATCATTATTTGGAGGCATAGGAGCATCCTCATCAAATACTAAGCCATTTTCAGGTGTTTCGTATGATCCATCAGCAGGCATTAAACCATTATCAGGAGCTTGATGAGGACCATCAGCAGGCATTAATCCATTATCAGAAGTCATAGGAGCATCTTCGTCAAATACTAAGCTGTTATCAGGTGTTTCATATGATCCTTCGGCAGGCATTAAACCATTATCAGGAGCTTGGTGAGGACCATCAGCAGGCATTAAACCATTATCAGTTTCCATTGGACCAACTTCTTGGTCTGCGCTTACTTTGGTAGTCATGCTAAACATACCAATACTTAAAGCACCTAATAAAGCAGTTTTTGTGAACAATTTAATGCTCTTTTTTTGTTGCATGATTTTTTTGTAATCTTGTCTTTTCATTTTTATATATCCCCTTCTTTTTTAAAGTAATAACACTACGTTCGGTAAACGTATATTACAAAAAGAGTATAAACGAAAATAAAACATATTTCAATAGTTTTTGTATTACTTTAATGTTACAAATGATATAAATAGACATTTATAAAAAAATCATATAAAATTCACAGAAAAAACATAATATTAAAGATAAAAAAAACACCCATTAATTTATTAATGGGTGCACCACGGGGTATAAGGTATTAAATGTTTGGAAGTATCCGCGGTTGGTAAAATAAAGGTAAGTTCATAATATATCCTATTTATGAAAAAGTCAACCTTTTTTTTCTTTTTTCTTTTTTTTATTAAAATAAAAAGCAACTAATTTTCCAAATAAAATAAAAAAAATGATGATTAATAAAAACCATATGGAAAATAAATCGGTATCGACAAATTTATGAATGTTCATATCAAGAATCTTCCTCACGTTCTGTTTTTATCCATGATTTAAAACCAAAGATCTGTCTAAAAAAGGCTAAAAGTACACTAGGAATGGTTAGCAGAGTATATACATACATTAGTAGACCTTGCATTTTTATTAATATCATTTCATATTTTGTTGTTTCAGTAATCCTATTTATATCGGTACAATATCTTTTTGAAAAAATATAACCAGGATATACTGTAATCAGAAGCATTAAAATTAACGAAATGAGTGTGTGTATCTTCAAATGAAATATTATATAGGAAAGTATTAAATAAGCAGAGACAGCTATAATGAAAATATTAATTAAATTCATAAAAGGTTGTAGCAAAAAGTATAGCATTTCTACTTTTCCAACGGTTGGAATATTTGAAGAACTTAATATTTTGGGTACATATTTGATGCATTGGATGGAACCCTGTACCCAACGGCTTCTCTGTTTCACATATCTTTTATAACTGGTTAAACCTTGTTGGAAAATTATTAAGTTACCTGTATAAATAATTTTATGTCCATTTAGTAACATTCGAATGGTTAAATCATAATCTTCAAGTAAACAGGGACTCCAAGGTGTATTTTCGAGTTCTTTTAAAGCAGATAAGCGTGTAAATTGTCCATTTCCACCAAGACCGACTGTATCTGTGTGCATTCGAAAGCGTTGAATATTATCAATAATTTCAAAAAACTCAATATCTTGAAAATTAATTAAAAAATTATACTTGTACTTATTTCTTAATATTTTTACACGAGCTTGAGCAGCGTCATTAGTAGGATCCATAAAGATTGAATCAGCTATATAGAATGCATCGTCACATAAAAAACCGTCAGAATCGATGATGGTTACAATAATTGATTTATCATCAATATGAAGGAAGTCTTGTTTAATTTGTTCAAAAACTAAATTTAGAGAATGTCCTTTACCTTTTTGGGCATTGGGTTTTTTCTTTTCAATAAGTTTAATTCGCTTGTCTGTAAATTTCTTAATTTTTTCAACAGTATCATCATCTGAATCATCATCTACTAAATAAATACTAGCATCTCTATTCCCTAGATTAGATAGTAATCGTTCTAATGTTGCTTCGATGACTTTACTTTCGTTTAGACAAGGGATGATTATGGCATAGTGTAGTGGCGAATAATTTGTAGCGGGCTCAAATTCTTGTGATTTAATGTTACGTATTAATGAAATATAAAAAAAATAAATAGAAGTAGCTATTAAAGAAATAACTAATACAACTAGCATATTTTATACCTACCTTTTATATACAATGATAATAAAAGTCTATCATATAACATTGAAGGGATATAATTTAATGCTCATTAAATTAAAAACCTCTAACAATAGATGTTAGAGGAAGGAGTGTATTCTTTATCGTGGGAGGATAAAAAATACATGATTAGGAGTTGTACGGTAGAATAAAAAGTTATTCTTTGAGAACTTCCTCTGTTGTGGAGTAGAGGAAGTTAGATGAGAGGTAGGATTTGAACCTACATAATATAAAGCCCTTTTGCTTTTCACTCATGAATTAATTAACTTGAATATAGCATAATCGGTTAACCTTAAATGAAGCTTAAAAAAGTATGATGAATTCGTGTTTACTAAAAAGAATAGTTAATTATGCTATTATACTTGAATAGATAAAAATAAAAAAAGAGGGATAATGATGATAAATAAAAATGAGGCCATTCTTATTTTAGATAAATGGATAGGGATTCTTAGAATAAAAAACCAGTGGGATGTTGAACTTATTTTAGTGAACGATGATAAATTTAATAAAACAGGTGATATTAAAATCGATATTACAGATAAAAAAGCACTGATTTATTTAAATAAACAAAATCCTCGAAATGAAAATATTGAAGAGGTAATTGTTCATGAGCTTCTTCATTTAAAGCTATATCCACTGGACCAATTAACTGAAACCTTAATTACGAACCATTATGATGAAAATACTCCTGCTTTTCAAATGATTTATGAACAGTTTATGGTGTCATTAGAAATAACGGTAGAAGAATTAACTAAATGTTTTTTAGGAAAAATGGGTGAAAATACTGAACTTTCTTTTGGTAGAGTAAAAGAGATGAAAAGTTTTAATGAGTTGTTTGACGGATTAAATGATTTGACCTAAAAAACCTCTAGCGTGATAACTAGAGGAAGGAGATGAGTTAACTATCTTCGGGAATAATAGTTAACTCGATTTTGGAGTAAAAATGAAAAAGTTATTTAGCATGTTATTAGCAGTTCCTCTGTTGTGTGGGAAGAGGATGTGTTAATCATCTAACTGTTTATATCATAATCTTATAATCTTAATCTAAGCTTAAAACAAGATATTATTTTTTCTTTTTCTTTTCTTCAATAATTTGTGGAGTATCTGGCAGAATAAAATTAAATCCATCATGATTTAAAGAGGTCATTCTTTCTTTGATAAAGTCACTTTTTAAAACCATTTCATTTTCAGCCTCTAGTGGCATATCATTAAGAATAACTGGTTGAGCAGGCATTGATTTATCTGACATAGTAATCCCTCTTTTCTTTTTGTTACAATCAGTTTATCATTTAAACAATATTAAATAAACTTTTTTGCTAGTCATACCAAGAGGGATATTATTCTTTTTAATTTTACCATGGAATGATACTATTATTAAGGAGCAAGGGAATTTAAAAGGGGAGAACAGTCATGGATAGACATCAAAAAATTGAATTATTACAAGATATTTTAAAAATGAAAACGATTAATGGCAATGAAGAAATGGTAGCAAAATACATTCAAAACAAATTGAAACAAGTAGGGATTTCAACAGAATTGATTCAATATGCAAATAATCGTAGTAGTTTAGTAGCCACGTTAAAAAAAGGGCAAGAAGATAAAGTACTCGGATTAACTGGGCATATGGATGTTGTGGATCCAGGTGATGAAAATGCATGGAAATACCCACCCTTTTCAGCAACGATAGAAGATAATAAGTTATATGGGCGTGGCTCAACAGATATGAAAAGTGGTTTAATGGCAATGGTCATTGCAATGATGGAACTTCAAGAAGAACAGCAAGAATTTAACGGCATTGTCAAATTACTTGCAACAGTTGGGGAGGAAGTTGGAGAATTAGGTGCAGAACAATTAACAAAACTAGGATACGTTGATGATTTAGATGGTTTGATTGTGGGAGAGCCAAGTCATTATAATATTGTTTACACACATATGGGCTCAATTAATTACACCGTAACGTCTGCCGGAAAAGAAGCGCATAGTTCTATGCCACAAGAGGGATACAATGCTCTAAATCATTTGATCGATTTTTCTTATCATATTAATAAAAAAATGGATGATATTTCTAAAAAATATATCAATGAAGAATTAGGTTCAACCATTCATAATATTACAATCATGAATGGAGGGAACCAGGTTAATAGTATTCCAAACTATGCGGCGTTACAAGGGAATATCCGTAGTATCCCAGAGTTTTCTAATGATGAAATTATTAATGTATTGCAAGAAACAGTGGATGAATTAAATAAAAATCAGCCCTATAAATTAACGCTAACAATCAACTACAACAAGTTATCTGTAAGAGCAGCGAAAGATTCAGAATTGGTTCAAGTCATTCAAAGTCAATTTGCTACGCCATTACCACTTATCGGTATCTCAGCAACAACGGATACAGCAGAATTTGTTAAATCAGATAATTCATTTGATTTTGTTGTGTTTGGCCCCGGAGAACCTACGTTACCTCATCAAGTGGATGAATATGTCGATATAGATAATTACTTAGATATGATTGATAAATATAAACAAATTATTACCACATATTTAAAATAACTTAAAAGGAATCGTGATGATGGAAGATATTCGTGTCGTAATAGGAGAAAGTAAATTTGATGTAAGAGCTTGTGGTATTTTAAAACAAGGAGATAATGTTTTGACAACAGTGGAGTCTGATGGGGCACATACCTTACCAGGAGGAGCGGTAAAAATAGGAGAGACTTCTAAAGAAGCTGTTGTAAGAGAATTTTTAGAAGAAACGGGCATTAAAGTGGGAGTCGGCTCATTGTTATCAATTATTGAGAATATGTTTATCTATGAAGGCAAGCCATACCAACAAGTCATTTTTGTTTATGAAGTATTTGCTTCAGATAATGTACAACCTAATAGAGGAGAAGTCACTGTGGAGTGGACAAATATTATGGCGTCACACTCTTTAAGACCATCTCAATTAAATGAATTAGTTAAACAAGCAACCACAACGACGCAACATTTTATTAATAAAGAATCATAAAAAAATAGCCTAAGCATACTGGATATACTTAGGCTATTTTTTATTTGTGTTCACGGATTAAACGTTTTTCAGCTTTTTCTTCTTTTTTCTCAGCAACTTTTTCACGATTTTTGTCGATATCAGCTTCGAATATTTCTTTTGCTTTCGCTTGTTCGAATGAACGGCGATTTTCTTTTGCTCCATCACGTTCAGTAGTCATAGATATAACCTTCTTTCATCCTGTTAAATTGATGGCATTGATTAAATGCTTATAAGGTTATCTTACACTTAGTTAACGAAAAAAAAGTGAATTAACTATGTTGTTTTTTTATTATGATGCAAACACAACATTATTATCCAAATGAATCGCATGATAGGTGATATCAGTTAGATTGGAATCTAATGTTTTAGCTGTAATGGCTAACCCTTCACCAGTTTGAACGTAGGCTGTTTGTTTGGCGACATCATAACCAGACCAATAGCGTGTATAGTCAGTGATAGTCATCTCTGCTTTTTTATGTTCCAATCCTCTAGGAACAATTAAAGGTCTAAAAATACTATATAAACGATTTAACCCATCGTTTGAATCGAATTCATCAATCATATTTCGTAGGTAGAAACTACGAATAAAACGAGAAGGAGAGGTATAATCTCCAGGCATACCAAACAATCCGTAACCTGTACCATGTTCAATTGGTTCTATATCCACATTATTTTTCATGACACGATGAGTTGGGTGATCAATATCACTTAAATTAATATAGTGTCTAATATTTGTTGTGTGATAAGAGTATTCGGGACTATTGGTCATAACATCGACATAGTCATAAATTTTAAATCCACCATTTAAGACAGGTTCTAACACAATCCCTTTTCCAGTTGTATCGACAAATGTGTAATGCAATGGAAAGTGAAGGTTTTGTTTTTTATAAACAAAAGGTTCATCTGCTAGGACAAATTCTTGATAATGCTCTTTTATTTCTGAGACTGTTTTGAAGTTGGAAAGAATATATAAAACGAATTCTTCTGTGAGCAATGGTTTTTTATTTTCATTAAGGATGTCTTGAGTGTTTTTGGTGGTTGCTTCTACTAATACTTGCATATCACCAGTTAAGCCATGCTCATTGATACCGTCATACATCACTGTTGTATATTTAGTCATGACGCCTAAAACAGTGTATTTACTTGTCCAAGGAGATACCTGGCTAGCTATATTTATATTTTTAGGAACAGTTGCTAAGGTAATATCTAAATCTAATCCTGAATCCTCTCCAAACATTGAAATGTCTAAATCCATTGTACGGCCGAAAAAAATATCGCCGTTTTTAGCGGATAATTTAATATTAGTACACATTTAAAAAACCTCCTTTTTATGTTAATTATATAGTAATTGTTTTATTGAAATAATACAACTGATACACTTTTTGTTATGTTCATTTAAAGAAATAATAATGATTGAAATGTCTTTAAACTTACGATTTTGTTAGATTATAAAGAGGTATTTGAGTTATTTTATTTTGAAATCCATGTTATTATTTATATATAATACTTTTTGTGTTTTAATGTTAACTATTAAGGAGTGGATCTGATGGCAAAGAAAATTATTTTAGTTGTGGCATTAGTGTTAATCGTTATATTTGGTTATAAAGGATATGAGTATTACACAACAACTTATAAAGGTGATGTGGCATATGCTAAAGTGCCAGAAGAAGTTCCAACAGTAGAAGATACAAAAGATGATACTGGTCAAGTTATAGCTGGAAGTAAATCTTATAAATATGATTTTGATTTTGTAAAAGAAGACGGTACTGTACAAAAAATGGATTATGAATTAAGTGGTGATAATGTGACACCATTCAAACCAGGATCCTATGTGAAAGTATCTCTCAGCAAAAAACGTGTGGTTAGTGGGCCAAATGATGTGGCAAAAAGTGATATTCCAAAAACAGTGTTAGATAAGTTAGATAAATAAAAAATGCTAGATTGATTTTCAAGTCAATCTAGCATTTTTTATTATCCCTCTAAAATTCGTTGTAAAAATTCTTTTGTACGGGCTTGTTCTGGGTGTTGGAATATTTTTTCTGGGGCCCCTTCTTCAGCTACAACCCCTTGATCCATAAAAATGACACGATCAGATACTTCTTCGGCAAAGGCCATTTCATGAGTCACGATAATCATGGTTAAACCAGTACCAGTTAACTCACGCATGATTTTTAATACTTCTCCAACCATTTCTGGATCAAGAGCTGATGTGGGTTCATCAAAGAGCATCACTTCAGGGTCCATTGAGATGGCACGAGCAATCGCGACACGTTGTTTTTGTCCACCAGATAATTGGCTAGGTTTAGCATGAGCAAAGTCTTTCATCCCAACTTTGTCTAGATTTTCAATCGCAATACGTTCTGCTTCTTCTCTTGATCGTTTTAAAACTTTTACCTGTCCAACAATGCAATTATTTAAAACATCATGATTTTCAAATAAATTAAATTGTTGGAACACCATGCCCACGTGAGCGCGGTATTTTGGTAAGTTATATCCAGGCGCAAGGATATTGTCACCTTTAAATAACAGTTCTCCACCTGTTGGTTCTTCTAATAAATTAATGCAACGAAGTAAAGTTGATTTACCAGAACCTGATGGGCCGATGATAGTGACCACTTCACCATCTTTTACAGATAAATTAATGTCTTTTAGCACTTCATGATTACCATATTGTTTTTGTAAGTGTTTGATTTCAATTAAATCAGTCATTATTTGTCATCCTTTCTTTCTAAAATAGCTGTTTGCATTTGGTTAGCATATGGAGCATATTCACCCGTACCATCCATTTTTCTTTCGACAAAGCGTAAGATACGTGTCACGGTAAAAGTCATGACGAAGTAAATCACACAAACAACAAAGAAGGTATCAAAGAATCTAAAGTTACTTCCTGCGACTGTTTTCGCTTGGAAGAACAACTCAGTGACAGCAATCACGTTTAATACAGAGGTGTCCTTAATATTGATGACAAATTCATTCCCCATAGCAGGTAAAATATTTCTAAATACTTGTGGAATTACCACATTTAACATTGTTTGACCATGTGTCATACCAATAGCAGAAGCTGCTTCAAATTGTCCTTTATCAACTGAGAAGATACCACCACGAACGATTTCTGTCATGTAAGCCCCGGTGTTAATTGATACAATAAATAATGCTGCAGCGAGTGGATTCATATCAATACCAAATGCTTGAGACGAACCATAATAAATGACCATCGCTTGAACAATCATAGGTGTTCCTCTAAAGATTTCGATATAAATAGAAAATAGGGTGTTTAATAATTTAAATAGAATTCTGTTTAATGTGTTTTTAGGAGTAGGGATAGTTCTAAATAGTCCAATTCCTAGTCCAATAAGTGTTCCTACGACAGTTCCGATAAGTGAGATTAAAAGCGTCACCCCAGCCCCTTTTAAGAACATTTGCCAGTTTTCTTTGACGATTTTGACAATCCAATTTTCATTTGACTGTGAATCAGGTTGCTCACTAATGGCAATATCCATAAAATTATCTCGTTCTGTTTGAGTGATGTCAGCTAAAATGTCATTGATTTTTTCAATATCTTGGCTACCTTTTTTAACCCCGATAGAAACAGACGTATCGTCACGATTTGTTTTAAATCCTTTTCCATCTTCAAAATCAATCATTTTAAAGTTTGGATTCACTTTTTGAGCGGTGATTCCCTCAGGTTTTTCTGAAACATATGCATCAATTTTTCCTGATTGGAGTGCTACACGCATGGCAGAAAAGTCATCCATGGCAGTTTGTTTTGAGACACCTTCTATTTGATCAATCACAGAATAATGAAATGTATTTAATTGAGCAGTGACTTTTGCTCCTTCAAAATCTTTTAGACTTTTTGCGTTAGCATATTTCCCATCTTTCGCAACAACGAGGACGAGGTTTGAATGATAGTAGTCGTTAGTAAAATCAATGGTTTTTTTTCGTTCTTCAGTGGGAGACATCCCAGCAATAATAGCATCTACTTTTCCAGAAGTTAACGCAGGGGCTAATCCATCCCACGCTGTTTTATAAATAACGAGCTCTTTTCCTAAACCTTCAGCGACGCGTTTAGCAATCATGACATCATAACCATTGGCATACTCACTTCCGCCTTGAATTTTGACCGCGCCATTGGCATCATTTTGTTGTGTCCAGTTGAATGGAGGATACCCGGCTTCCATTCCGACGACAAATTTATCTTCACTTGCCTCAACTTTTGGTGTCAGCATGATTAAACTAATAAATAGGAATAATAATGCCATTAAGACATGATGGGTAGAACGATTGTTTGTTTGCATGATAATTCTCCTTTTTGTGTTTTAAATAAATAAAAAAGCAACCTCGTAAATAGAGGTTGCTTTTGATGAAGTCAGATTAACAAAGTGTTATCCAATCATAGCGCATCTTAGTTTTAACTAAGACAGTCCTATAGTTATTCACTATAGTCCCAACATGATAAGTGAGGAACTTTATCACATTTCGGCAATCTTCCCTGTGCATTAGTGTCAATGTACTCCTCTACTCAACTAATGTTATTGATAGATTGCAACCTCTAGATTTATATTATTCGGTTATTTTTTCTCAATATGTCTAACACTATATCATACCTTTTTCAAAAAGTCATGAGTTTTGGTAAAAAAATATTTGACCAAGTTCGTTCAATTGGTTATTTTTAAACAAGTAAGTGTGAAAGTAAACATAAGGGAGACGAAAAGTATGTGGTTTATGTCAGCGTTAGTAACTGTCTTTGCTTGGGGGACAGCTGATTTATTTTATAAGTTAGGAAATAATGAAAAAGACAAGTATAGTGCACAAAAAACAGTGGTGATTGTTGGGTTAGTCATGGGATTACACGCTTTTTTCTATTATTATTTATATTTAGGTGTGGGATTTGAATGGAAAAATATGTTGATTTATTTACCAGTATCGTCAATGTATATCTTATCAATGGCAATAGGGTATGTAGGACTTCGCTATATAGAGCTTAGTGTATCCTCACCCATAAGTAATTCTTCAGGAGCAGTATCTGCTTTGCTAATGTTTCTTTTTTTAGGTGCTAAAATGGTATGGATTCAATTTGTGGCAGTAGCTGTCATTTCAGTGGCTATTTTTATGTTGTCGGTCTATGAAAAACAAGAAGCCGATTATGAACTAAAAGTATCAGGGGATGTAGTGGATAAAAAATACCGAAAAAGTGCATTGGCTATTATTTTTCCGATCCTTTATTGTGTGATTGATGGACTAGGGACGTTTTTAGATGGGTATTATTTGGATTATGCCGAGATTTTACCAGAAAACCAAGCAAACATGAGTTATGAGTTTACTTTTTTGATTGTTGGAGTATTAATGTGGCTTTATTTAAGAGGAGTAAAAGGTGAAAAAATCGATGTGTTTCATGAAAAGTATAAAGGCATGGCAGCCATATTTGAAACATTGGGTCAATTTTTCTATATTGGAGCAATCGCAAGTAACTCCATTGTTGTCGCACCGATGATTGCATCATATAGTATCGTATCGGTCTTATGGTCACGTATTTTCTTAAAAGAAAAACTCACAAAAAAACAATACATCATGATTTTTGCTATTATCATTTCTGTAGTTATATTAGGCTTTTTTGACGAATAATGTCATAATGAAGTAAGGGAGTGATTGATTTGGAAGAACAAGCCATTGAGATATTAAAACAGGCAAAAAATATTGTGTTTATGACAGGTGCTGGTGTATCGACTGCATCAGGTATTCCTGATTATCGCTCTATGACAGGGGTATATCATGGAGTGGACAATCCAGAATATTTACTTAGTCACACGTGTTTAAAGCGTGAGCCAGATGTTTTTTATCAATTTGTAAAACAATTATATCATCCAAGTGCCAAACCGAATGTAATCCATAAAAAAATGGCAGAATTGAGCCAAACGAAACAAGTCGGGATTGTGACGCAAAATATTGATGACCTACACATTAAAGCGGGAAGTCCAAATGTGGTGTCGTTTCATGGAAGTTTGTATGATTGTTATTGTCAAAAATGTGGTCAATCAGTTTCTGTTTCAGATTATATGCAGATTATGTATCATAAAGAGTGTGGGGGGATTATTCGACCTAATGTGGTACTTTATGAAGAAGGGTTGTCAGAATCTAATATAGAAACAGCTATCTCTTGGTTGTCTCAAGCAGACGTTGTGTGTATTGTTGGAACAACTTTTCAAGTGTATCCATTTAGTGGATTGATTCATTACCGAAAACCAGATAGTCAAGTGATTGTGATAAATAAAGAACCTATTTCTTTAATGGAACCTCATCTTTTAGTACAACAAAAAGGGGAAAACTTTTTCTCTAACATATAATCTAACGCTTATACAAAGTGAGGAGATAAGATGTTAAGTCGAGATAGACAACGAATTGATGAAATTGATGAAAAAATCGTATCATTGTTGGAAGAAAGGTATGACTGTGTATCAAACATTGCTCAGATAAAAAAAGAAAATAACCTTCCAGTTTTTGATACAACAAGAGAAGACACTGTATTAGAAAAAATTCGACAAATGGTCTCAAATGATGATTACGCTGAATCAATTGTCGAAACATTTAATCAAATCATGATGGTATCAAAAGACTATCAAAAAAGTAAACAATAAAGGTAATCCTTCAGAAAGTATCTGGAGGATTTTTTGATAGACATGATATAATGAGTAAAACACCTGAAAGGGGATTTTATTATGAATAATCGGTTGAGATTACACTCTTAATTTAAAAATAAATTAGGAGGAACGATAATGATAGAATATAAAAAGGGCTATCAGATAGATAGTAAAAATTTGAAAGAATTATACAACAGTGTGGGTTGGATTGCTTATACTCAAGACTTAGTTGGTTTAGAAAGAGCAATTACTCATTCACTTTATGTAGTGAGTGCTTGGCACGGAGAACAACTAGTAGGATTAATCAGAGTTGTCGGTGATGGTTACACGATTTTGTATATACAAGATATTTTGATCCATCCAGATTATCAACAACAAAAAATTGGGACTAAATTAATGTGTGATGTATTAGAAACATATAAACATGTTCGACAAAAAGTATTATTAACTGTAGATGCACCAAACGTTAGAGGATTTTATGAGAGTTTTGGATTTGAGTCGTGTGATAGAGGTGTAGCAGTAGCTTTTTATAGAGAATACTAATTAAGGCAATAAGTCAAATAGATGAGAGTCTTTGGCTTATTTTTTTATGCTTAATACGCATACCTATTGTTTTTTTATGTATTATATTTTTAATAAAATAATAGCGTATGATTATACTAAATTAAATAAACGTGGTATTATAAAAAAGGAAGGTTCTATATGAAAAAATAATATTTTCTTGTTATGTTAACAGGACATAGCCTTTAATGTGGGGATTAATAGATATATCACTATAACCGACCTAATGATTGTCATGCTTAGATTGGTTTTTTGTTTATGATTAACTGTCTACAGTGGATTAATAAAATATTAATATAGAATACATCGTTTTAAGGTTAGGTTAAGTATCGCATTTTATACTGTAAGTAAATTTAAGTGATGACAGTGTAATTAGGAGGTATGATAATGATGAAAAAAAAGCAAGTAATTAAAATAGCGTGGGCAAGTATTACAACGATTGTGATTATTATGGGATTAGGCTACTTTTTAAATCGAAGTATGGTGGATGATGAAGCTTATGCAGCGGGTAATACGGATAATAGTTCTTCTGATAAGACCATTGAAGATTATTTTCCAGAAGAAAATTACAACGGTGTGGCGATTATGGTTGAGGGAAATGAAGTCACATCAACAGCTACATATGGCTACAGTAATTATGAGGCAAAAGAGGTAAATGATTTAGACACAATATTCCCAGTTGCATCGTTGCAAAAAATGATGACAGCAACACTTGTTGCTAAGACTGTGTCAGATGGACAACTGACTTATGATACACCACTGTCAGATTTTTATCCTGATATTGAGGGAAGTTCAGACATAACTATTCGTGATTTATTAGACCAAACATCTGGTATTAAGATGGATGAAATAGCCCCCGATAAGGTATTAACAACACAAGAAGAACAACTGGATTATGTATTAGAAACCTTAGAAAGCACTGGAGAAACAGGATTTAATTATACCAACGCTAACTATTCTTTATTAGCAGGAATTTTATCTACTGTGACAGGTGAAAGTTATGAAGAATTATTTACAAAGGAAATCATAGAGCCATTGAATTTATCACATACTTTCTTTTGGGATAATGTAGCAGAAGAAGATGTGGCAAAAGCATATAATAGTTCACTATTGTATGGTGATTACACAGAAAGTGCCTCAGACTTTTCGCAATCAAAAGAATTATATTCTAGTTTGATTGGGGCTGGTAATGTGTTGATGTCAGCCAATGATTTAGTTACTTTTTTACAGGCGTTAACTGATGGCACGCTAATAACAAAAGAAGCATTTTCAAACATGGTTAAGACAGATAATGATTATAGTGGTGCATTTTGGCAAAATGATGGTTTAATGCAAACTAACGGTAGTCTGGGAGACTATCAATCCTCAGTATTTCTTGATGATAATGGTGAAAATATTATCGTATTGATTAGTAATGGTCATGAATTAGATAGTTTGTCAGATTTAGCTTCATCCATTTATAAAAGTAATTTTGCTTAAACAATCAATTGAGTGATTCCCTAAAAAAATTTCAAATAGAATGAGTTAAAAGAGTCTTTTTGAAGGCTCTTTTTTTATGTCCAAAATTCATTAACAGCTATTAATAAAAAGAAATATCCATAAAGATAGTAAATATAATTACTCCGAAAAAGCCTATTACTACAATGGCAATTTCAAATTGCTACGGTATTTGTTGAAGTAAGAGGAGAATGCTAGCTATTTTTAGTAACATGATTTACTGTGAAAGATAGATGGAGGTAAGAAGAGATGCTAGCAGAAATTTTAAAAGAAAAAAGACACGAATTGAAATTAACACAACAAGAAGTTGCTGATGAATTAAATGTGACAAGACAAACTGTATCGAGTTGGGAAGTTGGAAAAAGCATTCCAGATATTTATAGCTTGATTCATTTAAGTGAACTATATGATATTTCTCTAGATTACATGTTGAAGGGGGATACACAGGTGAGTGAAAAATTAAAAAAAGATACTATTGAATTAAAATTTTTGAGATTTTTTTCAAAATCAACATTAATTATTATGTGTGTGGCATTAATGGTGATGATTCCTTTTTCAGCTATTATATTATTAGGAATCTTTGCCTATCTAACAATTATTAAAAAGAAAAAGATTAAGATTATCACGCATACAAAGGAGGAAAAAGTAATGGGAAAAAGGACAAGTAATGCGATTAAATCTATTACAGATTCTACCTCAATTATTGGAGCAGTTTCCCTGTTTTATGTCGTTATTTCAATTATTTTAGGTAATGATAGTTTAATTGTTGATGAACGAAATCGATATATGATCATTGTGCTATTTGTTGGGATGTCTATTGGTCGATATATT
The DNA here is from genome assembly GCF_003950315.1 of Vagococcus bubulae. Lineage (GTDB taxonomy): Bacteria > Bacillota > Bacilli > Lactobacillales > Vagococcaceae > Vagococcus > Vagococcus bubulae. Next base: position 1,867 of record NZ_NGJT01000013.1, on the reverse strand, counting down.
AGGTATAAAAGAGATAGTTAGAAAGAGATTTCAAAAAACGATGAGTGAACTATATGATAAAAATAACCATTCATCCTTTTTTAGAGGGTGAATGGTTATTGCGTCTCTACTTATTGTCTCTTTTTGATGAGTAAACGAAGAGATAAAATGTTAGAGAGATAATCATTAGGAATATTAAAAGAACAGATGGATTTCCTAATCTTTCTCCAGTTTTTGGTAAATATTTCTCTTTATTGGATATTTTATTATTAGAAATAGGGCGTTTTATGATATTTATCTTGTCATATTGATGATTGTTTGGTGTATCCGATGGTTGTTCTGTCAATATTTGAGAATAAATATAGGTTACAATAATGTCTTCGATAGTGTATAGACCTTTATCGTTAATAGGTATTTCTTTTAGCGTATACCCACTAATTAAGGCAGGATAAGTTTGATAGGTTGATTCAATAGGTCCAGACATTGTATCGTGATCCTTAATCTCATTTCCATTTTCGTCAACGTATTTGATGATGACCTTCCCGTTAATTTGTATAGGCGGGTTAGGAACGATAGGTGAATAGACATAAGTTACGATGATATCTTCTACAGTGTAAACACCTATATCATTGTCAGGTATTTCTTTCAATACATACCCATTAATTAACGCCGGAAAAGTTTGATAAGGTGAATTAATAGGTCCAACCATTGAACGACTAGGTATAATGTTATTTCCTTTTTCATCAACGTATTTGATAATGACTTTTCCATTATCTTGTGTTGGAGGCACAACTCCATTAGGTGAATAGACATAGGTTACGATAATATCTTCTTTTGTGTAAGTTCCTTTATAATTATCAGGCGTTTCTTTCAGTGTATACCCCCCGATTAAGGCTGGAACAGTTTGATAATTGGAACCGATTGGCCCAGATATTGAACTGCTAGTTTTAATCTCATTCCCATCTTCATCAACGTATTTGATAATGACATTTCCACTATCTTGTGTTGGAGGCACAACTCCATTAGGTGAATAGACATAGGTTACGATAATATCTTCTTTTGTATAAGTTCCTTTATAATTATCAGGCGTTTCTTTCAGTGTATACCCCCCGATTAAGGCTGGAACAGTTTGATATTTGGAACCGATTGGCCCAGATATTGAACTGCTAGTTTTAATCTCATTCCCATCTTCATCAACATATTTGATAATGACTTTTCCATTATCTTGTGTTGGAGGCACAACTCCATTAGGTGAATAGACATAGGTTACGATAATATCTTCTTTTGTATAAGTTCCTTTATAATTATCAGGTGTTTCTTTGAGTGTGAATCCTTTGATTAAAGCAGGAACAGTTTGATAATTGGAACCAATAGGTCCAGATATTGAGTCACGAGCTTTAATCTCATTTCCATTTTCATCAACGTATTTGATAATGACTTTTCCATTATCTTGTGTTGGAGGCACAACTCCATTAGGTGAATAGACATAGGTTACGATAATATCTTCTTTTGTATAAGTTCCTTTATAATTATCAGGCGTTTCTTTCAGTGTAAATCCTTTGATTAACGCAGGAACAGTTTGATAATTGGAACTGATTGGTCCAGATATTGAGTCACGAGCTTTAATCTCATTTCCATCTTCATCAACGTATTTGATAATGACTTTTCCATTATCTTGTGTTGGAGGCACAACTCCATTAAGTGAATAGACATAGGTTACGATAATATCTTCTTTTGTATAAGTTCCTTTATAATTATCAGGCGTTTCTTTCAGTGTATACCCCCCGATTAAGGCTGGAACAGTTTGATATTTGGAACCGATTGGCCCAGATATTGAACTGCTAGTTTTAATCTCATTCCCATCTTCATCAACATATTTGATAATGAC
>NZ_NGJT01000012.1 GCF_003950315.1 Vagococcus bubulae | reverse complement strand
TTAAGTCTGTACCATTCACTGTTGTGGAATAGTCTTCCACTGTATTTTCAGTCACGGTGTAACGAATTAACTTACCTTGATTGTATTTTGGCAGATTAGTAAATTCATATTTCCAATTATCTTTTTCTGTCACTGTTTTAGTATCAATAATTTTCCCATCAGCTAGTAAATTCACTTCAATTGAAGTCGGACGTTTGCCATCTTGATTGTTGGCATCATCCCAGTGTTTTTCACCTTTAATTTCAGTTATTTCAGAATTATGGGTATTTGTAATAATGATATTTCCTTGATTACTATCTGTTGTAGTAACCGTATAGCCTGGTACGTGGCTCACTTCTTTTACCGTATATTTAATCGTTTGGCCATTTGCCTTTTCAGCTAACTCTTGCCAAGTATATGTCCATTCATTCCCATCATTTAATTCAACTGGTTTACCACTTTCTTTGCCATCTGCATAAAGCTGAACTTGAATAGTATTTGGACGTAATCCATCTTGATTGTTGTTATCTTCCCAACGTTTTGTCACGGTGACACTTATTTTACCTGGTGTATAGTGATTTATTAAGTCTGTACCATTCACTGTTGTGGAATAGTCTTCCACTGTATTTTCAGTCACGGTGTAACGAATTAACTTACCTTGATTGTATTTTGGCAGATTAGTAAATTCATATTTCCAATTATCTTTTTCTGTCACTGTTTTAGTATCAATAATTTTCCCATCAGCTAGTAAATTCACTTCAATTGAAGTTGGACGTTTACCATCTTGATTATTGGCATCATCCCAATGTTTTTCGCCCTTAATTTCAGTTATTTCAGGATCATGGGTATTTGTAATAATCACATCTGATGCATTAGAATCATTGATACTTGATGTATAGCCTGGTACATCACTGACTTCTTTTACTGTATATTTTATTGTCTGACCATTTGAGCTTTCTGCTAAATTTTTCCAAGTATGTTTCCAAGCATTATCTTCATTTAATTCAACTGGTTTACCACTTTCTTTTCCATCTGCATAAAGCTGGACTTGAATTGACTTTGGTCGTATACCATCTTGATTTTCGTTATCTTTCCAACGTTTTGTCACATTCACGTCGATATTTTTAGTCTGATTGTTTTTAAATTGACCAATATCTTTTATTTTAATGGTTTGATTGTCTGATGACATATCTTGTCTTTCTAATGTAAACGCCAATTTTTCTTTTGATAATTCATAACCCTCTGGTGCTTTTGTTTCCACAAAATAATAATTTCCAACAGTCAAATTATCTACTTCTACTTTTCCTTTAGCATCTGTTTTAATGCCTGATTGAATTTTTTTGTCATCTTTTCCATTTAACTGTTGATACAAATCAAATTCTGCACCTGTTAAAGACTTATTATTATCTGCATCCACTTTCTCAAATGACACACCACCTGTTTGTCCTGTGATGCTACCTTCTGCAACATTATACATAATAGAGTGTGACAAATTCCAAGAATCTTTCTCACCATTCTCATATTCTATGGTGACAGTGGCATCATTATCAAACCTTGTATCCTCTGTCAGCTCATACAATGGCTCTGTGTAGTATTCTATTTTGTATTGTTTAAAATCTGCTTTATCACTGCCATCATTTGGTTCTGCTTTTTTAATAAATTCATTAATTCTTGGTAAAATATCAACTTCAAATGATTCGTAGTAATCACCACTACTATTTTTTTCAAGAGTCACTGCACCCATTGGTAAACCTTCATATACCCAGTCAGCATTAGTAAAAAACGCTCCATCAAATGCAAAAGAATCTCCCCAATAATCATCTATCTCAACAAAAGGTATAAATTTTTGCTCTTTTGGTGTGTCTTTTATATAGATATGCTTAATTTCTTCAAAAGAATTCGCTTTACCTAATAATTGATTTTTTCCAAGATCAATTTGCCATTTAAAAATGATAGGATGTTCGGCTGTGGTAATATCTGGTTCTTGACCCATTTTTTTATTTGCATTGACATCTCCTGCATCAACACCACCGCCACCACCTTCATTTGGCCTATCATATTCAGGAACATGAACAATAATTTCTTGATCTGGTAATAGAATAGTATTATCTGATCCTTGTTTAATGTACTTTTCATTTAAAATATAATTAAAATCGAATTTACCAGATACTAAAGAATGGGTTTCAACATAATCTGTTGTAAACGTCATATGAATATAGTAACCATCTGTGTCATTTCCTTCAACATCTGCTCTTGCAACTTCTTGCGAGCCATCTTTAAGAATAATGTTCATCTTATCAACGATTTTAAATTCTTTTGGAATAGAAAAATCAAGTGATTCTCCTTGTTTAAAAGTATTATCAGGAATCTCCCAATCGTACTCCAAACTATATTTCTCATTAATGTACATTGTATCGCCATCAACAATTTGCTTTCCATCACCATGGTTTAATCGAATACTTGTAATGTATTGATCACCATTGTAAACTTTTTTTGTCTTAGCAATGGTTAACACACTACTAATCATTAACGCCACGATTAATAATGAAAACATAAACACTGATTTCATCTTTAGATTATTATTTTTCACCTTTACTCTCCTTAAATTCATTTTTTCAACATATATAACATACTAAAGGTTATTTGTGTGTTTTTTAATTAATAATCTGTTGTTTTTTTTAGAACTTTTTATGAACTTTTACACAAAAAAAAGAGTTATGCCTAAATGACATAACTCTTTAAACAATCGTTATTTGTTTTTTATAAAAATTCACCATAAACGTCATCAACTGACTTAGTTTCGTCAATGACAATGTATAAACGACCATTTTTAGAAATTCTTGTTGTTTGATGGATGTTATCTAATCCTTCTTGACCTGGTGTTTCTTTGTCTTTGTATGGGAAGTAAATTAAATCACTTGTTCCATCATCAAATACAATATCCATTTTTTCGATATCTTGGTATTTTGTCGCACGTTCAAACATGCCTGACTCTAATCCACCTAAGTTGATATCATCTGTTTGCACATGATCTGCTTCACTTAATATTTCTATTTTAAATCCTTCACATGGTCTAATTTTTTGAAAATCACTACCATTAATACGTCCATAACTTGTTGATACTTTACTAATCCATAAATCGCCAATGCATTCACGGTCTATTGTCCATGTTTCACCATTTCTGAAATAAAATTTAAAACCTGTCATTGTTTTTGCCATAAATGATCTCCTCTTTCCAATTAGAAACTTATCATCTTTCTTACACATTTATTGTAACACGGTTAGATTAAAAAATAAACAACTTTATTAAACTTTTCACAAATTATATCTATTATTATTTAATACGCTCCATAAATGTCATCGTATTCACTTTGACACGTGTGTGTTTACCTGTTGCTATCACCTTATCTTGGTCATATGCTTTATAAGTAAAATGATATGACTTACCATCAGATTCTTTCATCATCACCACTATTTTAATTAATGCCCCCATTATTGAGGGACGCATGTGATTTATATCTATTGAAGATCCAACAGAGGTATAGCCAGATTCTAAGTCTTTTTCGATTGCATTCATGCAGACATTCTCAACCATGGCAATAAGTCCTGGTGTACCTAATACATTTAATGTACCTGAACCTAATTCTTTTGCTGTGTATCGATTTGTGACTTCAAACATCATTTCATATTCCATTTATTCCGCCACCTTTTCCTTTATTTTTTCCAACAGAAAGTCCCTATCGTTTTTCCAATAGCCGTTTAACACTTGTTTTTCACTAAACATTAAAATCTCACCTAACCAGGGCCCAGGTTTTTTATCAACGAATGACAAAATATCACGACCAGAAATACTCAAATCTGCCATGGATTTAATAGGTAATTGATGGTATTTTTCTAAATACATGGTTTCATCATTTGATAAGCCAAAAAACAGACGCGTTTGTTCGACTAAAGAAATCACCTCTACCCCAGCATCATATAAAGATTGTTCATCCCACTCTTTTTCAAGACGTTGGTTGTAATACATGACAACTTGACTAACTACCGTAGTTAAGCGTTTTGAGGCTTTCCACTTTGTTAAAAATGATTTAACGTTTGTCTCTTTTAATGTAATTAGCAAGCAACTCCAAGCCAACTCTTCACTTGTTAACCTCATCGTCGGATTAACATCTGAAAAGACTCGCAACGCTTCTTTTTTATTCGACAGTTTTGGACAACATTTGTAACAATTTGTTTCAATGAAAGGGCGTAACCCTTTTTTTCGATGGGCTCCCATTAACAATTTAACCCACTCGATATAAATGCGTTCAATGGCAATTTTTTCGAGTAATAAATGATTTTTGGTTATTGCCTCTTCTGTCTTCACTTCAATATTAAAATCTAGTTGACTGGCAAATCTCAAGGCTCGCATCATTCGAAGAGCATCTTCACTAAACCGTTCATCCGGATTCCCGACTGCTTTAATCTCTTTATCATGAATGGATTCAATGCCTTCAAATAAATCGACAATCTCTCCATCAGGTGTCATAGCTAACGCATTCATGGTGAAATCACGTCGCTTTAAATCTTCTTCAAGAGTTCTAACAAACGTCACCTTATCTGGTCGTCGATAATCTTGATAAGTTGACTCCGTACGAAATGTGGTAATTTCATATTGATCTTGATTATGTAAAACCAGGACTGTTCCATGTTCAATCCCAACATCAATCGTTCGTGGAAATATCTCTTTGATTTCTTCTGGAAACGCACTTGTCGCAATATCAACATCGTGAATCGTCTGATGTAGAATAACATCTCTGACACTTCCACCAACAAAATAGGCTTCATAACCATGACGATTGATTTCTTTTATGACTGGTAAAGCTTGTTTAAATTCGATTGGTAACTCGTTTATTTTCATTTTTATCAACTTTCTACTTCATACTTTTTCCCTCATCTACTCGTTCAAAGCGATGACTATCTCTAGCATAAAACTTTTTCATGTTATCTTCAAATACTTTTGTTAAATCTATGTCTAAAGAATTCGCCATGATTAACAACACAACGAAAACATCTCCTAATTCTTCTTCAACTGTTTTTGGTTTTTCAGTTAATTTTTTAGGTTTTTCTCCGTAGTAATGATTAATTTCTCTAGCTAACTCTCCCATTTCCTCAGTTAATCTTGCCATTTGAGCAAGAGGCGAAAAATAGCCTGCTTTAAATTGTTGAATGTAATCATCCACCTCTTTTTGCATTTGAGTCAACTTCTCTATTTTTTCCATAACAAACTCCTTTTAAAAATGTTCTAAAATACACCTAGTTTTTAGTATCTGTTTGCCCTTGTTGCACCACTTAGACAGTGATAAGATGAAACTAAATGGAGTAAATATGGTTTTCTGGGGGCAAACTATGCGTATAAACAGGCAATTTTTTATTAATTGTATCATGATTTTTATTGGAGCGAGTATTTTTAGCTTTGGTTTGGTTAATTTTAATATGGCAAACAAGTTAGCTGAAGGTGGGATGACTGGGATTGCATTGATTATCTACAATCTTTTTCACATTGATCCTGCACTGACAACACTTATTTTAAATATTCCGCTTATTTTAGTTGGATTAAAATTACTCGGATTAGAACCTCTTATTTTAACATTAGTTGGGTCCTTATCCTTATCATTAAATTTGTGGATTTGGCAAAAAATACCTTTAAATATTTCAGTCGATAATGATATTTTAATTGCAGCACTCCTTGCAGGAATTTGTGGTGGAATTGGTAGTGGAATCGTGTATAAGTATGGTGGGACGACTGGTGGAACAGACATTATCGCGCGCATCATCGAGAGACGTTTAGGCATGACGATTGGTCGGTCATTGTTTACATTAGATATATGTGTCTTACTGTTGTCTCTAAGCTATTTATCACTTAAAGAAATGATGTACACGCTTATTGCTGTCTTTGTATTCAGCCGAGTGGTGGATTTCGTACAAGATGCGTCCTATGGTGCTAAGGCCGTTTTTATTGTCTCAGACCATGATAGACAAATTGGCGATACCATTATGAAAGAGTTAGATCGCGGTGTAACGTATATTAACAGTGAAGGCGGCTTTTCAAAAGAAAGTAGACAAATGGTTTATTGTGTTGCAAGCATTAGTGAGATGAGTCGTATTAAAGAAATCTGTTATGAGATTGATCCACGTGCTTTTATGACCTTTTTCAACATCAATGAAGTCTCAGGAGAAGGCTTTACTTATAAAGAATTGCAAGAGCTACATGAACAAGCAAAAAAACAAAAGTGAGGGAGATTATCCATCGCTTTTGTTTTTTCTTTTTTGGTATTCATCTGACCAATAAATAAACTCTTGTTGATTGTTTGAATCAATCGCATCATTTATTTTAGTTAATAAATATTCCTCTTCTTTTTCGGATTGCTTTTGTTTAAAATCTTCTTCTATACGATGAAACATCTCTGTTGAAATCAAATCAAACGCACTAAGAAACGGATTATCTTCTATGACTGTTTGATACAACTGATTGAACTCACGATTCTCAAAATAAATTTCGATGTATAAGGCATCTTTATAATTCATTCTAATCTCATGAAATATTTGTTGTGCATCAGTAAAAGGATGGGTTTCTTTAAACAAAACGAGTCCATCCTGACTTGTCTTTGTATCGGCTATCACGAGTCCTCTAGGCGTTTTATCCGCTTGTTCAACGAACACGACACGATTGAGTAAAGCATCGTGATTAAGTAAATAATTTAAAATCCAATAAGCTTCTTTTTCTTTTAGCGTAATAGTTTCCACTAGCCAGGTGATAAAGGCTCGTTTGTCCTCTAAATTAATCATATTCTCACTACTCTTCCAACATTGTAACAATCATCAAATCATCCGGAACCATTGTCAGGTAGGCTTGTAATACCTCTTTTGATTTGTCTAATTGTCCTTCTTCTCGTAAAAAGATACCATAATCTTTTAAGAAATCAGCGTCAATATCCATATATGGATGAGCTAACTCATAATATTTTTTCGCATCTTCATACTCTTCTAAACCATTATAAGCTTGAGCTAAGTACCAGTAGGCTTCACCTTGATCTAAAATATCTAATGTCGAAACTAAATGGATGGCCTCTTCATACTCTTCCTCTTTTAATAACAGTTCAGCTAGTTTTAGTTTGGAAATATCACTATCTAATTCCAATGAGATAACTTCTTCTAAATACATTTTTGCCTGGTCTTTTTGATTTAGTTGATAAGACGCTTCTGACGCTAAATGATAGACAGACACATCATAAGGATTAACATGAATCCCTTTTTCAGCTACTTCTAATGCGTCATCATATCGACCTTCATCAAACAGAATTTGTGCTAATGGGTAATAAACTTGATTAAACTCAGGGTTCATCTCGCTAACTTTTGTTAAGAGTTGAATACTGCGTTCATTTTCTTTAATTTGATAGTAACAAAGAGCCAACTGAAATAATCGCTCCACTGTTTCAGATTGTTTAATAGCAGATTCTAAAAACGTTACTGCTTCTTCATATTCCCCAATTCTTGATAAAGATACCCCTATACGCTCATCTAAATCAATTGGTGACTCAAAGGTTGGGTACGTTTCTTTTATCATCTCATACGTTGTAATAACATTTTGATAGCTTTCAGTTGAGAAATATAATTCTCCTAGTGCTAAATCAATCAATGGCTCATTTGGTAATATCTTTTTAGCTTCTTTTAATTTTTGCTCGCTCACTTCAGGAATTTCCATCATTTGATAAATGTCCGCTAACGTCAATAAGCTTTGTGCGTATAATTCACTGCTTGGCTTAATTTGTTCTAACCATTCAAACGCTTCTTCTAATTTATCTTCTTCAATCGCAATTTCACCTAAAGAAATTTTCAAGCTATCTTCATCTGGATAAAGTGTCAATAAATCTTTAAACAAGGTACTTGCTTCTTCAAGAAAGCCTAGTTGATATAAATTATCCGCTAATTGTAATTTTTCTTCTGGTAAATCCTGTGACAATGCTTCATTAAAATAGACTGTCGCTTGAGCCAAATCCCCAGATGATAATGCTTCTAACATTTGTTTACTATATGACATATTTTTTCTCCTTCACCTGTGATGTCTTATTTTTTTTGGAAAATAGACGCAATCGCAATAATAATAATCGCCCCTAAAATCGAAGGAACCAATGCCATACCAGCTAATTGTCCTCCCCAATCATCACCAAACATTTTTTGCCCAATTGCAGAGCCTAATAACCCTGCTACAAGATTAAACAAGCAACCTTGCGAATCTTTTTTCCCAGTTATTAATGTTGCGACTGCACCAATAATACTTCCTACGATTAATACTGAAATCCAATGCATGATAATCACCCTTATTTTATTTGTCCTATTCATTCTATCTGATTTCTATGTTTTTTCCTAGAAATTCGTTTAATTTTATATAAAAAAGCAAGTACCGAAAATTCGATACTTGCTTTAACAGTTTTATTTAACTGCATCTTTTAACGCTTTACCTGGTTTAAATGCAGGTACTTTACTTGCAGCGATTTGAATTTCTTCACCTGTTTGTGGGTTACGTCCTTTACGGGCAGCTCTTTCACGTACTTCGAAGTTTCCGAAACCGATTAATTGAACTTTTTCACCTTCAGATAAAAATTCTTGGATTGAAGTAAATACAGCGTCTACTGATGCTGTAGCATCTTTTTTAGTTAATCCTGTTGCTTCTGCAACTTTTTCGATTAATTCTGCTTTGTTTGCCATTATTAATTTCACCTCCTCGAAAAAGATTCGATGTTTTATGTGACATCATGTTTTCTAAATCATCCATTTTGAATCATTCAATATGCATGAGTAGAAATATTCGTTTACAATATTTCTTAAACAAAGATACCATAAGAACATTGATTTAGCAAGGTTAATCAAAGAAATCATTGATATTTTAGCTTTTTTTATCTTTTTTTGCAAAAATAAAAATAGTATGTTAAAATTATCTATTTTCTTCGTCTTGTTAAAATTCGAATTGGCGTTCCTTCAAACTCAAAGGCACGTCTTATTTGGTTTTCTAAGAATCTTGAGTATGAAAAATGCATTAATTCTTCTTCATTAACAAACACAACAAAAGTTGGTGGTTTGATGGCAACTTGTGTCGCATAAAATATCTTCAAACGTTTTCCTTTATCTGTTGGTGTTGGGTTAATTGCCACCGCATCCATGATAACATCGTTTAAAATAGATGATGGGATACGTAGTGTTTGGTTTTGACTCACTGTTTCAATTATTTCTGGTAATTGATGCAAACGTTGTTTTGTCTTAGCTGATACATACACTATTGGAGCATAATCAAGATATCTAAATTCAGAGCGAATGTCTTCTTCAAACTCTTTCATCGTATGATTATCTTTTTCTAGTGTATCCCATTTATTTACGACAATCACAATACCTTTCCCTGCATCATGAGCAAATCCAGCAATACGCTTATCGTACTCACGGATTCCTTCTTCAGCGTTCAATACGACTAATACCACATCAGAGCGATCAATCGCACGCATTGCACGCATTGCACTATATTTTTCCGTATTTTCGTAGACTTTACCTTTTTTTCTCATACCGGCAGTATCAATCATGATAAACTCTTGGCCTGTATTTGATACAAAAGAGGTATCAATCGCGTCACGAGTTGTTCCGGCAACGTTAGAAACGATTACTCTATCTTCGCCTAACATCGCATTAATAAGAGAAGATTTCCCAACATTTGGTCGACCAATTAAACTAAAACGAATAATGTCGTCTTCTTCTTCCACTTCAACTGGACTAAAATGTTTAATGGCTTCATCTAACACGTCTCCTAAACCGATACCATGACTTCCTGAAACAGGAATTGGTTCGCCTAATCCAAGTGAATAAAATTCATAAATATCACTACGCATTTCAGGATTATCTACTTTATTTACTGCTAAAATGACTGGTTTATCACTTTTATATAATATTTTAGCGACATATTCATCTGCATCAGTCACGCCTTCACGACCACTTGTCACTAAAATAATCACATCTGCTTCTTCAATAGCTATTTGAGCTTGGTGTTTAATTTGATCCATAAAAGGCTCATCACTCATCTCGATTCCACCAGTATCAATAATGCTAAATTCACGTCCCAACCATTCAGAATGGGCATAAATTCTATCACGAGTGACACCAGGAACATCTTCCACGATAGAAATTCTCTCTCCAGCCATACGATTGAACAGGGTTGATTTTCCAACGTTTGGACGTCCAACAATCGCTAGTGTAGGGATTGACATAGTCATTCCTCCTTTATCCTTTTACTTTTTTATCCTTATGTAGTTTAACCCGAAGCCACGGTTGGCGCAAGGTAAATGTCAAATAATTCATAAAAAAAGTCAGCTCGCAAGCTGACGTTTTTTTATTTACCTGTTAAATCTTCACCTAACACATCACCTAATGTAAAGCCTGTTGACTCTTCGGGCATCACATAATCGTCTTCTTCTACGACTACTTCATCTTCTTTTTCTTGTAAGGCTTTAATGCTTAAACCAATACGTTTGTTTTCTTCAGACACGTCTAGAACTTTCACTTGAACGACGTCACCTTCATTTAATTCTTCATGAGGGGTTGCAATGTGTTTATGTGAAATTTGAGAAATATGAACCAATCCTTCAACACCTGGTAATACTTCAACAAATGCGCCAAATGTTGTTAATCGTTTCACTGTTCCTTCTAAAACTGATCCAACACTTGCTTTTGATTCAATATCATCCCATGGACCTGCTAATGTTTCTTTAATTGACAATGACACGCGTTCTTTTTCTGGATCAATGCTTAATACTTTAACAGTTACTTCATCTCCTGAATTTAATACATCAGAAGGTTTAGACACATGGGCATGAGAGATTTCAGAAACGTGAACTAATCCATCCACACCACCTAAATCAACAAACGCACCAAAGTCAGTTAAACGAGCTACTTTACCAGTTACCACGTCACCTGCAACTAATTTACCAAAGACTTCTTCTTTTGCTTTTGCTTTTTCTGCTTCTAATACGGCTCTATGAGAAAGAATCAAACGATTTTCTGATGGTTCAATTTCAACAATTTTGAATGTTAATGTTTGACCTTTATATTCAGAAAAATCGGATACGAAGTGATCAGATACCATTGATGCTGGAACAAATCCTCTAACACCCACATCAACAACCAATCCGCCTTTAACCACATCTGTTACAGGTCCTTCGATTAATTCGCCTGCTTTGAATTTATCTTCAATTTCTTGCCATACTTTACGTGCATCTAGGCGACGTTTAGATAATAAGTAGCTACCATTTTCTTTATCTTTTCCGATTTCAGAAATAACAACTAAATCAATAATATCACCAATTGAGACAACGTCTGTCACGTTTTCTACTGGAATAGTTGATAATTCTTTTAAAGGGATAACCCCTTCAACACCAGCACCGATAATTCCAACAACTGCTTGTTTATTATCGTCAACGGCTAAAATCTCACCTTGTACTAAATCACCAACTTTTACATCTTGAACACTTTCAATTGCATCTAACATTGTTTCATCTGCCATAATATCCTTATCCTCCTAAGCAACACTTACTTGATTTTTACTACATACTTATATTCTACATAAAATAAAAAGACTTTACTAGTATTATCTATTATTTTGAGATTAAATTACCTTTTTTAGTTCATTTTCTATGACTTTTACAACTTCTTCTATAGATAATCCTGTTGTATCCACTTTTATTGCATCTTTTGCTTGAATTAATGGTGATTCTTTTCGATGTGAATCATAGTAATCTCTATCTTCTATCTCTTTTTGTAACACTTCTAAACTGGTCATAATTCCTTTTGAGACATTTTCTTTATAGCGTCTTTCGGCCCGTTCTTTCACACTTGCGACTAAAAATATTTTTAAATCAGCATCAGGTAAGACAACTGTTCCAATATCTCGTCCATCCATTACAATACTTTGTGATGCGGATATTGCTTTTTGACGATTGACTAATTCGTGTCTGATTTCTTTAATAGCTGCTACTTCAGATACATGATTGGTTACATCAGGCATGCGAATATCTGTTGTCACGTCCACTCCATTGGCGTAAACATGTTGTACTCCCTCGACATAATCAAACGAAATATCTAAATGATTTAAAGCGTTCATTAATTCTTCAACATTTTTTAAATCAATCTTATTTTCTAAAGCATGAAATGTTACCACTCGATACATCGCACCTGTATCACAATAAATATATCCCATTTTTTTTGCTAAAATTTTTGCTACAGTACTTTTTCCAGCAGAAGCTGGCCCGTCAATTGCCACTTGAATCTGTTTACTCATCTACGTCTTGCCTCTTTCTATTCACTATAATTAAAAAGCCGCCCTAGGACGACTTTTAATTATTTATCTTACTCTAATTGGTTGACCTGGTTGAACGTTACTTGCTGTCACACCTGGATTTAGTTGATACAATTGATCCAATGAAATCCCCGCTTCTTGTGAGATTTTCCATAATGATCTTGAGCTATCACCTTGTCCATAAGCAACCGTATCGCCACCTGTTGTTTGTGCTGCTTGGTTTTGTTGTGTTGTATTATTTTGTTCTGTTTCGTTTTGTGCCACTTGACCTCTTGTTGCTGGATCATCTTTTGGCACTTCTACATCAGCAAACGTCTCAGATGTACTGGCTACTGTTGATGAAGATGTTGTTGTTTGAGTACTTGACTCAGTTGATTTGGTTTCTGATTCTTTTGTTGAACTGCTAACAACAGTTGTTGAACTAGAAACAGATGCCGTTTTACCATTATTTAAATTGCCACTCATTTGAGAATAAATGATTGCTCCAGTAGGAATTAATACGATTAAAAATAGGATGACAATAATACTGACAACAAACCATGTTCTCTTTTCAGATTTAGTTCGACGATTCGTTCTAGAGCCATCTTCTTCATAAATCTCTTGATCCCAATTTTCCTTTTCGTTTAATTCTTGTTTTTTATCTTCATTATTTACATTATTTTCCTTACTCAAAAATAAAACCTCCTAAAAAAATATCTTTAATTATTTTATCATAATTAATACAAGATGTCGCTCTAAATCCCTAAAAAAAACATTTTTTCTAATTTTTCTTGTGACGTCAATTGGTTGTTTTGTTGTTTTTCCTCTACCGGTTCACTATTAATATCCGGTTGTTCATGACAACAATTATCACAACAAATCGTTTGTTTCTTAATACTTTGCTCATTAAAATAATGTTGAATCATCTCACGCCGACAAGCACTGGTTTGGCAATAATCCATCATTTTAAAAATATTTAATTCTTGCTGTCTTTTCTTTTTGGTGAGCGTTTGCTTATAGCCATTCCATCCTTCTTGACTTGTTTCAATCTGATTTAGCCATTTTTTTTGACTGTCTGTCATGGCCGACAAAAATGTTTGTCTATCAACAGCAGATTTGTTTTCTAAAAACAATAAGTCTTGTTTTTCTTGATATGTCTGTTCTTGTAAGAAAAAATGAATTTGTTCATCACCTGGTTGGTATAAAACAAGTGATAAGCTTTGTTTTCCATCTCGTCCAGCTCGCCCAGATTCTTGGACAAAATTTTCTAAACTGTTTGGCACGTGATAATGTACAACAAATCGAATGTTTCCTTTATTTATTCCCATACCAAATGCACTTGTCGCACACAACACTCGAATGTCATCGTGGATAAACTGTTCTTGAATTCTAATCCGGTCATCATTAGACATATCTGCGTGATAACTTTGAACTAAATACGGCAAACGAGCATTTAACCAATCCGACACGCGGTCCGCTTCTTTTTTACTTGAAAAATAAATAATGCCAGGCACTTTTTTATCTTGTAAAAACGTTTCTAAGTAATCCAATTTGTCCTCTGTCTCCACCACTTCATAATAAATATTTTCACGATTAACAGACTGGCACACCTCGGCGACTTCTTCCACATCAAATAGTTGGTGATAAATATCCTCTTTCACTTCAGGTGTTGCGGTGGCAGTTAGTGCCAAGGTCAAAGGATGAGATAATTGAGCTTTAATTTCTTTTAAAGCAAGGTAGCTTGGTCTAAAATCGTGACCCCATTGAGAAATACAATGAGCTTCATCCACAACAAATAATCCAATCTGTAATTCTTTAAAATAACTTAATATCTCAGGTTGGCTTAATGACTCAGGACTAATGAAAATGAAACGATAGTGATTTAAGCGACTCATCACATACTTCTTAGACCTTTTTTCTAAAAGGCTGTTAATTGCTACAACTGATTTTTCCCCATTTTTTCTAAGTAATGATACCTGGTCTTCCATAAGTGAAATGAGTGGTGAAACAATCACTGTTTGACCTGTCTGCTGATAATAGCTTGGAAACTGATAACAAAGTGATTTACCAGCACCCGTTGGTAAGATGGATAATGTAGATTTACCTCTTAACAAATTCTCTATCGTTTCTTTTTGCCCCTCATGAAAACGTGTAAAATGAAACGTCTTCTCCAAAAATGCTTCAAGTGTCATGTTAGTTGTCACCTTCTTCCAACAAATAAAATTGATAAAATTTAAATTCATAAAACGTTAATGATGGCATTATTTTTATAACATCAGAAAATTTCCATGATTTATATACAGGATTATCAGCCAAGTACGCTTTTAGTTTGGTTTGATGATCTATTGTGACGTAATCAATTAAATCCATTCCCTTTTTAGATAGACTCATTTCGATAAAATGATCTGTAATCGTGCTTTCTTTTAATCGTCTCATATGAGAAATTTGATCAATCGAATAACCTTTTTCTATTAAAGAAGAAGTTACATCAACTGTATCATTTTCCCTTTCTTCTTCAATAGATGCCAAAATAGAAAAGATTAAGGGAAAATCATTTACTCCTAATAACAGTTGCTCAATCATTTTATGTAGCGAACTTTTATACAACAGATAAACATATAACACATCATGATTGGTCTGTTTAGCAAATTGAGACAAGGTGTATCCCACCACGTCATGTCCTACTAATTGGGAAACCAACACGTCTTGTTCTTCCTGGGTTAATGACCCCATCAACTGTTTCCATTCATTAAAAAAATCTATAACCAATGTATCGCTAGTATGTTGGCGTAGCCACTGCTTTATTTTTAATTGATGGATAGGGTCATTATCAATCGGAAGATAATCTGCGTTCTGATAACTTTTATAAGAAATAACCTGTGATATAAATAATAAACGTTGCCAGAACAAGTCATCAAATTTATAATAATCAAATCCCTTTATAGAAAATTGATTTAAGGCACTATTTTGGGACCTAGCTTTTCCTTTATCTGTTAGTTTAACAAACTGATCATCCAGTTGGTGTAAATCACCTGATTCAACCAAAAAATGAATACTTGAATCAAATAACGTTTTGGATAGTTTTGGAAACAAATAAAAATAATCTAAAATGGCATACAATTTACCATAACTCAAAACAGAGGTTGTTTTCTTACCTTTTAAAAGATGATACAATGTAGAATAGCGCATCACATCACCTGATTTAAAACAATATAATATCACATCTTCTATGAACAAAAACTATCACCTCAAAGGAGTTTTTTTATGCTATGTAAAATTATACCAGAAAAATGCATTGCTTGTGGTCTATGCCAACTAAAAGCACCAGACGTCTTTGATTATTATGATAACGGTATCGTAAGATTTAAAGACAGCGAACAATTGGAAGTTAACTTTAAAGATCCTTTACCTGAAGAAATCTTAACGGCTTATCAGAAGTGTCCTACACGAGCGATTGAATTAAAAAAATAAATCTATCAGCTTTCTAAATCGAAGGCTGATAGATTTTTTTAATTCGGTAATACTTTTAATACTTCTGTTGCAACTAATTCACTAAATTTTTCGCCACCATCTGGAACAAGATGAATCCCATCTTCATCAAACCACTCTCTATGACCTTCTGCATAAGATTTCCAATCAATCAAATGGGCATTATCATATTTGTTTGTTGACTTAACTAATGTCTCATTCACAGATGCTTGCCATGGTCTATCAACTAATGTATTTACAAAAAAGGTTTGTCTATTACCAATTCGTTGCATAATTTTATCAATGTCACTTTCTTTAAAGCTACCATTTGTCCCTAAAACAACTAAGACGACATCACCAAGTTGTTTGTTTTTATCTAATTCATCAAACACTTTTTGACTATCAACTAACTGACGTCCCACTTCTGCATCAATGTGACTATTTGGAAAATAAGTTTGCAATTCAGGAGCAGCACTTAACAACACAGAATCTCCCACAGCGCCAAGAGCCACTTTCGCAACTCTTTCTTTTTGAGCTTGACTAAGTCCTTCTGATGACTCTTTTGTTGAAGTATCAGACGTTTCTGTTGTGCTTGTCTTTGTATCACTAGACGTTTTTGTGGACGATTCTGTCGGTTTATCACTTGCTTTAGAGAGCTCTTTATTATGTTGCTCGATTGCTTGTTTATTTTGCTCCAATTTCTTTTGAAGAGCCACAGCGGAATCCATCTTTCCTGATGGAGAAACGGCTACTCCGTAAATAAATGTCCCTAAAAACAACGATAAAATAACTAAAACAGGAATATTCTTTTTGAAAAGTGACTTGATTAACTCAAATAATTCTTTCATATTCGCTACACGTCTTAAACGACTAATTAAGCGATACGTCAATTCAGATAACACACCAATCAGGACAAGTTGAATAACACCATGCATTAAAGCATTTGTCCCATCCCATTTTAATTGATCTGTATAAACCACCATAACTGGTAATTGCCATAAATAGATTTCATAACTTCTAGAACCTATCCAACGAATAATGGGATTAGTTAATTCACTACTAAATTTTTCTACTTCAACAATTAAACCTAAAACGATTGTGGCAATGATACTAAACAGCAACATACCACCACGATAAACAAAAGCATTACTATCAGAAAAAATGACCATTGATCCAATCATTAACATTAAACCAGTAATAAAGACAAATAATTTCTTCCAAAAATGAATGGTCTCAATTTTTTCTGCATGTGTTCTCAATATAAAGGCTAATGATGCTCCTAACATCACTGAGAATAATCTAGTATCCGTTCCATAGTAAATACGATTAATCGATTCAGGTGTATAAAAGGCCATCATCAACACAGCTGATAGAGCCGTAATAAACAAAATAACTTGATTTATTTTTTTATAATCTTTTAATTTATATAATAAAATCGCCAAAATAATCGGCCAAAATATGTAAAACTGACCTTCAATTGATAAAGACCATAGATGAGTAAAGGGTGATTCATTCGCAAAACGATCAAAATAAGAGAAACCATTTGCTATTTGCCACCAGTTATTAACATTAAACAAACTTGATGCCATGATGGCTTTAAAGTTCAATAGGTATTTGCGAGAAATAAACGCAAACACACTTCCTGTCACAATAAATAAGACAATGAGCGAGGGATAAATCCGCTTGACTCGCCTAAAATAAAAATCTCTAATTTTAATTTTTTGTCTGTTTTCCCACTCAAATAGGAGTATGTCTGTCATTAAATAGCCCGAAATGACAAAAAATAAAGGAACCCCTAAAAACCCTCCCGATACCGATTGGGGCATCAAATGGTATAGGATTACCCCGATGACTGCAATCGCCCTTAAGCCATCAATCCCTTTGATATATTTTCTTTTGTGCATGTTCATACTCCTCTATAATAAAACAATATATATCATATATTAAATTAAGTTTACAAATATTTCAAACATATTTGTCTAATTTTTACGATTTCTTATAAATTATTTTATTAAAAATAAAAAAACAACCATCATCTGGTTGTTTTATGTTTTAATTACTAACCTTTTTTGCTATTCTCTTTTCAAGTACTGGAATAACTTTTTTATAAACAACAAAGAATGCTACTCCAACTGCTGTTCCTTTAATTAGGTTAAATGGTATAATTCCGTAAAGAATCATTGTCGCAATTGACATACCAAAATCCATACCTAGTACATTTAAATAAAATGGTGTAATAACAAAATAATTTGCTACACTCATGAAAATGGTCATCAAAACTGTTGCATAAATAATGCCTTTAACTAAATTTTTATTTGTATGTTGTTTTTTCATTAAACCATAAATTGGTAACAAATAACATACTGTTGCTAAGAATCCTGCACCATTTCCGATTAGCGCACCAAGATTCCCTCCGCTTGTCACAAAATTTAATGTCGAACGAATAAATGCAACCAAAATACCACTAATTGGGCCATATAAAAAAGTACCAATTAAAATAGGTATATCACTAAAATCTAGTTTTAGCCAACCAAATACTGGTAAAATTGGTATTTCAATAAACATTAATAAATACGCAATCCCCGCTAGTAGTGACAATGTCACCATTTTTTCTGTCTTACCTGTGTTCATAAGAAAATCCCCCTATACAGGACCATCCCCGGAAAAGACTTGCATTAAGCACACAAAAAAACTGCTTTTTTGCCGTTTTACGCGCACAAAAAAACAGTGGTTTACTTGATTGTATACTCAAATAAGCCCTATCTTCTTTACTCCAGACTCTAACTGTCGGTATTGGAATTTCACCAAATCGGCTATTTATCATAGGATAAACAGTTCGTGGACTTTAACCACCGGTCGGGAATTACACCCTGCCCGTGAAGACGACCTTTAATATTTTTATAAGTTTATTATATCCTATTTATTTAAAAAATCAATAAAAACTTACTCTTTATTAGCCAAAACATATAACTGACTAACTTCTTTTTTTGTCAACTCTCTATAATCACCTGGATTTAACCCGATTAAGTCAAGTGTCCCAACTTTTTCACGTTTCAATTTCATTACTGGAAATCCAACAGCAGCCAACATATTTTTCACTTGATGATTGCGTCCTTCGTGAATAATCAGTTCAACCACAGATGTTCCTTTTCTATGATCAGTTGATAGCACTTTAAATCTTGCAGGAGAGGTTTTGCGTCCATCAATACGAACACCATTACGCAATGGTTTTAACTCTTCTTTTGTTGCAATACCTTTTACTTTTGCCACATAAACTTTATCAATCTCATGTTTTGGATGAGTCAGTAAATTGGCAAATTCACCATCGTTAGTCATTAATAATAAACCAGATGTATCATAGTCCAAACGACCTACTGGAAAAATACGTTCTGGTACTCTAGTAAAGTAATCATTCACTACTGGACGATCCTTATCATCTGATACTGCTGAAATCACATTTTTTGGTTTATAAAATAGATAATAAACAGGTTGTTCTTGATAAATTGGGACACCATCGACTTCAATTTTATCTGATGGGTTCACTTTAACACCTAGTTCTGTTACTTTCTTTCCATTAACCGTCACACGTCCTGCTTGAATTAATTCTTCTGATTTTCTTCTTGACGCCACACCACAATGTGCCATCACTTTTTGTAATCGTTCCATTTATTTCACTCTTCTTTCTTATCATCAAACTGCTCTTTAAATCGGTCAAAAAATAAATCAGTTGACTCCACTTCTGCATCTAATTCTTCATCCAACTCGTGAATGTCTGGTAAATCATCCATACTTTTTAACCCAAAGTAATCAAAAAAGTAAGCCGTTGTCCCATATAAAATCGCTCGGCCAGGTCCATCGACTCGGCCCTTTTCTTCGATTAATTGTTTATGTACTAATCGTTGAATGGATCCTGAACTTTGAACGCCCCTAATTTGTTCAATCTCTGAACGCGTAATCGGTTGTTTATAGGCAATAATCGCCAAAGTTTCTAAGGCAATTTTGGATAATTTTTGATTAATGGAAGATTGTGCATAGTTTTTTAATAACTCTGCCATCTCTTTTTTAGTTGTCATCATAAATCGATCGCCGACTTCTAAAATAGTCAACGCGCTACCCATATCGCTATTATATTTTTCTTTTAACTCTTCAATTACCTGATAAATATTTGCGGTTGTTTCTTGCGTTAAATGGCTTACCTCACTAATGCTAATGCCTTCTTCACCTGAAACAAACAATAATGCTTCAATTTTCTGAACTAACATCTGTTGTACCTTCTTTTTTATAAATCTTAATCATCTCATCACTACTTGATTGCTTAACAATTAATTGTCGATTCTTTATTAACTCTAACATAGCTAGAAACGTCATGACAATCTCTGAACGGGTATAACTCGTAAATAAATCTGTAAATAACACAGACTCTCCACTAGATAACTTCTTTATCTTAGACATCACAAAACCAATTCGATCATCAATCGTATAATCTTCCATTACCACACTTGTTTCTAGTGGCTCCATCTCTTTAGCTCGCATCATCACATCATGTATCGCTAAAAATAAATCAATCGTGGTAATTTCATTTGGTTCAAGTGGGGTTGCTTCTTTTTGATACATCGATAAATCAGTGGCTTCTTTTGTAAAGTAGTCACCGCGTTCTGTTTCCATTTCTTTTAGAACAGTTGCGACAAACTTAAATTTTTTATAATCAAGTAACTGCTGAACTAAAGCCTCTCTGGGGTCAACTGCTTCAAACTCATTGTCTTCAGCTAATTCAATGACCTCTTGTGGTAACAGCATTTTACTTTTTATTGACATCAAAGTAGCCGCCATCACTAAAAATTCTCCCGCGACTTCTAAATCAAGTGTCCGCATGGTTTGAATGTACGTCATATACTGTTCTGTAATCTCAGCAATTGGAATATCATAAATATCAATTTCCAATGTCTTGATTAAGTGAAGCAATAAATCAAGCGGCCCTTCAAAAATATCTAATTTTACCTGTAATTCTTCCATTTCTTTCCCTCACGCTCTTGGAAAATGCTCTTTATAGACATCAGCCAAACGTTGTTTACTTATATGTGTGTAAATTTGTGTTGTTGAAATATCAGCATGACCCAACAACTCTTGTACAATACGCAAGTCAGCCCCATTTTCTAATAAGTGAGTGGCAAAACTATGACGCAATGTATGTGGTGTCACATCTTTGTTTATCCCAGCTTGACTCACATAGACTTTTAAATTTTTCCAAATCCCTTGTCTTGAAAAACCTTTCCCTTGATAATTTAAAAATAAATAATCATTTGCGACATCGGTTTTATTTTTAATCACAAGTTCTGGTCTAGATTCTTCTAAATATTTATTAATCCAATAAATCGCTTGATCGCCTAAAGGAACGATTCGTTCTTTATCCCCTTTTCCAAGCGTTTTTAACAACCCAATAGATAAATGCAAATCATTTAAAGTTAAGGTAATTAATTCCGTCACACGAAGTCCTGTGGCATACATCACTTCTAAAATCGCCCGGTCACGTATACCTAATACACTAGTTGTATCAGGTGCTTCTATAATTTTTTCAACTTCTTCTATAGATAATGTTTTAGGCAACGTTTGTCTTTTTTTCGGTGTATCAATATATTGCATAGGATCTGACTCTGTATAACGTTCTTGACGAAGAAACTGATGAAATTTTCTCAGACTAGATACCATTCGAATGATGGTTGTAGATGATTTCCCCGACTCTTTTAGGTAAGTCAAAAAATCCATAATCACAAACCGATCAACCTCATCTATCGAAGAGATATTTTGTTCAAGTAAATACGCTTGATATTGATTTAAATCTCGTTGATAACTAACAATGGTATTCTGCGACAAGCCACGTTCTATCTTTAAAAAATGCAAATATTCTTCAATATATGTCTTCATAACGAGCCTCCAGTCAATAGTAATTATTTTAACAGTTTTTAAGGGCAAATACTATCTTTAAAATATCACATGAATTTTTTTATTTTACATAGACATTTCAATCGTTAAATTATACAATAAACATATTGGTCTAAAGGAAGGAGGAACATATGTGTTTCCAAAAAAAGAAACATATAAAAACATCGAGCTATTAGATTTTTTAAAGATAAATAGTCAAAATTATACAGATGAATTTGATGCAATCTATCAACAAAAAAAGAATTATTTTTATCTGTCATTAATTTTTTTCATACCTGTTTCTCTCATCCTGACATTTTTTGTGATAATTGATTTATCCATGCCATGGTGGTCTCTACCACTTTTTTTAATTATTTTTTCATTGATGGGATTTTTCTTCATATCATTGCCTCTTTATCAATCATTTATTAAAGAGTGCTTAATTGCTGAAAAATACGTGTGTGAACGAGTTGATGCACATTTATCTGAACTAGCTAAACAAGAATTTTTTAGCAAAGACGCTAAAATTAAACGATTACTAAATCAAGAATTTGAACTCATCGCCCTAACAAGTGCGACAAGAGAAGACTTAAATGTCATTTTAGATAACCAATCACTGACAACTGCTAATTGCCCCATCATCAATATAAACAATCCTGATTATAGACAAACAAAGCGTATCTTTTTTGAGAAACGCCCACTTAGTCCAGTGATTGTCATAAAAATTAATTTAATTAATCGAACAACCAAAAAATTATCCAAACAAATTATTTTGCCGATAGAATTTGAGTTAGTTAGAGGATTGGTTAGTGAACAAATTATCTTTTTTGAAAAAGACAATTATTTAGTTAATCCATACATTCATATTGATGCAGATAACTTTAAGTTACTTTATGTGGCAGACCGAGATGAATTTCTAAAAAGAGAACATGCCCCACTTTATATCACATAAAAAAACAAGTGATCTATTAATCAGACTCACTTGTTTTTATTTTCTTATTTTTCATTGTTTAATAAAATTAATAGGTAGTTAACAATCCAGTAAATAACTAAAAGCATGCTAATCACTGTAGTTGTTAAAGAAAAGCCGTTACCATATACAACGTACGTAATAATTGGTAATTCCACTGAGCAGATAAATAAATAGGTAAATAATAACCCTATTCTCTTGATTTTTTTTTCATGACCACCAAAATAATAAATACCTAAAATCATAGTCCCTGTCAATCCGAACAACAGGGTAATCACATTAATAATACCATTTAATGATAGATTATCAATGGATACTTTAATAAAGTCATAATTCAAGATAATAATAAAAAATGAAATAATCGAATTGATAATAAATAATGAAAATTTCAACGAATTAATTCGTTCTTTTTTCGATACCCCTTGGATAGCTTGAACGTCCTCTTGATTATCTCTTTCCATAATAAGGAGAACATAGCTGACAACATTATCTACATTCTTTTTAACTCCTGCTATATCCACATCTTTTTTCAAATATCTTTCTAGTTTATGAATCTTACTCCACAATTTAAAATCATTTTTGTATCGAGATTTGTCTTTCGTCTTAATTTGAGGGTATTTATCCATATAACCCAAATCATTTAAATCCATTTTTAATTTGTCTATTTTTTTCATTAAATAAAATTTGACTTCAACATTGGTCATATAACGAACTTTATCATTACCAAGCTTTATTTGACATTGAGAGATATCACACATAATCTCGCACGTGTCTTTAATACTTTGTCTGGTGCTTTTGTTTTCTTCAATTAGTTTTAAATTTTGATTTTTTTTATTATAATTCATTCTAGCAACTATAAAGATTAGAATAAGAAGTATTAATAAAACTATTGTCATAAATATAATATCTGTCATATAAATCTCCTTTTAACCATACATCTCTTTCTTGTTAGTACTAGTTTAAAACAATTTCAATAAAAAAGATAGGTTAAAAATAAAAATGAAATAAATTTAATATGACTTTTTTAGGAAAATGAAAAAAACATATTCCACTAAATTCAAATTTCTTGAACTTAAGAGAACATGTTTCTTTCTTATTCTTCTAATTTTTCTTGACAAGATTGACAAATACCATGAAACGTTAGACGATGATCGGTTACTTTAAAGAAATAGTTATTTTCCACTATCCTCTCAACATCGCCTAATAAATCTTCTTCGATTTCATCAATGTTTCCACATTCTAAACACAAAAGATGGTGGTGAAAATGTTTGGCTCCTTCTTTTCGCATATCATATCTTGCTAAGCCATCATTAAAATTCACTTTATCTAAAATACTTAATTCTGTTAACATTTCAAGCGTACGATAGACAGTCGCCAAGCCAATATCTGGTGTTTTTAATTTTACGAGCATATAGATTTCCTCAGCAGATAAATGATCTTTTTCATTTTCTAACAACACCAATACTGTGGCTTCACGCTGTGGTGTTAACTTATAGTTAGCTTCATGCAATTGATCCTTTATCCGTTGCAAAGCAAGACCTTGCTGTTCCATAGTAGCTTGCACATCCTTATTTATAATTATTATCATCAAGATACTTTAATGACTTCATATAAATTATAATTTATCTAATGTACAAAATCAACCTATTCTCAATTAGATGAGTCATCTTTTACTAAATACGTTTTACCATCTTTTTGAGTGATGCGTTTTTCTTTCATTAATGAGCCTAATGCTCGTTTAAATTGCCCTTTACTAATCGCAAAAGTTTGTTTAATTTCCTCTGGTGTTGATTTATCACTAAATGGAATCATTCCATCTTTAGAACGCTCTAAAAATGTTAAAATCATTTGTGCATCAGATGAGATGACTTCATACGCTCTTGGTTTTAATGACATATTTAACATGCCATCAGGACGAACGCCAATCACTCGGCCTTCAACAATTTGTCCAAGTCTAGGTTCTTCGTATCTCTCAGATGGATGGATAAAGGCCACATAATGCTCATCAGTAAACACAAACGTTCCCACCATCTTCAAACGATAGACAACACCTGTAATATTTTTATTTTTCATTGTTTCTTCGTCCGCTGCTTTTGACATAGCTAAAAACGTCATATCATCCGCCAAGTTAGCCCAAAGTCTCGCTTTTTCATCTACTGACAATCTCACCAATAATTTATCACCTTTTTTAGGCCATAATGGCTTCATCTCTGGTAATTCATCTAGTGACACAACCACTTCTTTATCTGGCAAACCAATATCAACAAACACACCTAAATCACGTCTTGAATCAACCACTTCGGCAAATCCAAATTTATGCTGTTGAATCTCTGGAATATTTGTTGTAAAAATGCGGTCATGTTTTTGATTTTCATAACCAAATCCTTCTACGATATCTCCTATTTTAAAGTCACCTTCAGATTTATTTAAATGAAACGTCACACCATTTTTTTGAACAAAAAATAACTGGTCGTTCTCATCAATAATCAATCCACTCCACACGCTACCTATTAAATCTTTCATGTATTCTGCCCATCCTTTCGTTGTTCTCACATTATATCACAGTTTATTCTTCTGTTTATTAAAAATTAATAGCAAACCTCTTGTCGCATTTTTTCGACCTGTTGTCTTAAATCTATTCACTTCTGTTTATCTACACATTATCATAAGTATCAGAGGTGATAACAATGAAACTTATTGAAGTTAAAGATTTAACTAAAACATATGGGGACTTTACTGCCTTAAGGCACTTATCAATGGATATTTATGCCGGACAATTAACAGCATTTTTAGGAACAAATGGAGCTGGAAAATCGACCACTATCAGTTTATTAACTGGCATTCAGCAAGCAACATCTGGAACAATTCACTACAATACAGCATTACATCCATCTATCGGTGTTGTCTTTCAAAATAGTGTCTTAGATGACCAATTGACAGTTTGGCAAAATCTCTACATACGTGCTTCTTTGTATAAAAACGTAACTAAAAAAACCATCATGCTATTAATGAACCAAACAGGAGTATCTGAATTCGCTCAAAAACGTTATGGTGATTTATCTGGTGGAATGAAGCGTAAAGTCGATATTACAAGAGCATTGCTCAATCAACCAACACTTTTATTTTTAGATGAACCAACTGCCGGCTTGGATGCACAATCCAGAATAGATATCTGGCAACTCCTGAAAGAGTTACAACAAACTAAAAATCTTGCTATTTTTTTGACTACCCACTATTTAGAAGAGGCAGAATACGCTGATAATATTTACATTATACAAAAAGGAAAGCTTATCGCACATGGTTCTGCTAATTCATTAAAAGAAACATATGGTCAACAATACTTATGGATAACACCTTCTTCGCGTTCCTTATTCTTACAAAGTGTATCCTCAACGCAGTATCTACTAGATAACAATAAAGGTATTGGTATCCCTGTTAAAAACTACGATGAGGCTATTCTATTACTAAACCACTATCATCATCAAATAACTGATTTTATTTTTCAACCAATTACATTGACAGATGTATTCATTCAACTAACGAAAGAGGTGTTAACATGATAACTATTGCTAAACGAAATATTTATTTATACTTAATCAATCCAGTCAACGTCTTTTTTTCTTTGCTGGGTTCACTCATTGTGTTTTTTCTATATCTATTATTTATAAAACAAAACATCGTATCTCAGTTTCAAGATATAGCTCATTCGACCACTTTAATTAATCTATGGATGTTAGGTGCATTACTATCAGTTACCGCACTGACAACCTCATTTTCAGCAATGGGACAACTTATTCAAGATAAAGCCTCTAATAAATTTATTGACTTCACCATTACTGATACTTCAAACTTTTATCTATTGAATGGTTATTTTCTTAGTTCATTTATTATTTCACTTGTCATGCAATGTCTTATTTTCCTATTTGTTCTCATATTCTTTGCTATCTCTAAAGAGCCTTTAAGTCTGTCTATTAATCAATATATAACACTTTTTCCAATCATGCTCTTAACTTCTCTGACCTCAACAACTTTTAATCTATTACTTTGTGCGATTATTAAAACAGAAGCAACGCTAAGAACAATCGGTAATATTATGGGGGCTTTATCTGGTTTTCTTACAGGCGCTTATATTCCAATAGGTGCTTTAAATGATTCAGCGAGAAACGTCATTCGCTTATTTCCCTTATCCTATTCTTCGAGCTTATTTAGATATACGTTAATGACTCCTCTGCTAAATGATTTATCCAATGAGCAATCATTCTTTCTAGAAAAATTTTTAGGTTTAGATTACGACTGGCAGATATCATTAAGTCCTTCTCTAATAAGTTTGACTGTCCTTTTCTTATTTTCTTTTGCTTGTCTTGGTATGGTATTCTTAATGAGTAAACGCATTATGGCAACTACTCTATCTGAAAGGAATTAATCGTTGTGCATATTTTCTTTAAACAAAACAAACAGTTATCTAAAGAAGACATTCATGTCCAAATTGAATCTATGGAGTACACTGATAATATCAAACAATTGGAACAATATATTACTCACTTCAATCAGAAACAATTAATGATTTCTTCTGAAGGACGGTATTATACCATCGATGTTACTGATATACTCTATGTAGATGTATTAGGTGATTTTTCTACAATCCATTTAAAAGAGCACTCTTTAACTTATCGAAAAAGTCTCTCACAATTAGAAAAAGAATTACCAAAACAACACTTTGAAAGAATTTCTCGCTACTCTTTAATTAATTTAAGTGCGATTAAACACATTGATAATAGTTTGTCAGGTAATATGAGTGTGCAACTCATCAATCACGAAACATTGACGATTAGTAGAAGATACTGGAAAAATGTAAAAGAGAGGTTATTAAATCATGACTAAACTACTAAAACAACTTGTTCACTTAGCCCTTATTGGTTTAGGGGTTGGTTCGTTCTTTTATTTAATGACCAAACTATTTCTAGATAACCCCACGAGTATCTCTCGTTATGAAGTAAGTCACTATTTAATCATGAGTATTTTCATTTCATGGTACACATTACTATTCAATAATAATAAATTATCCTATTATTCTATTTTCCCAATTCACTTTACACTAACTTTTATCACCGTTATTTTGACTAACTATTTAACTCTACCTATATACACATTAACCGATATCGTACAAACATTTATTATTTTTTTGCTTATTTATATTATTATTAATGTAGGTATTTTCCTTAAAAATAAACAGTCCATTGATCATATCAACCATATCATAACAAATAAAAGAGATAACTGAGTCGATGCTCAATTTTCTTTGTCTTATATGAACATAATTAATTGGTTAATCAAAAAGACAATAGACAACCAAACACATTTGGAAATCTATCGTCTTATTTTAATGTTTCAATTCATTAATCAATTCACGAATGGATAATTGATGTCTAAAGTTAAAGAAACTAATTGTAATGTTCATCAAAATTAAAAGACTCGTTGCAACGAAAACGGAACGATATCCCAAACCATTGGCGACAAGAGATCCCACCATTGGTCCTGCTACTTGTCCTAAACTCGTAAACATTTGATTAAAACTAAATATCCGCCCAACACCATTCATTGGTGTTATTTTGCTAATTAGGGTATTAACTGAAGGCATTAACGCCCCTGTTGAAAACCCTAAAAGAAAACGACACACACCTAACTGAAATGGTGATTGGACAAGTGACATGGGAAAAATAAATAAGAAGGATAAAATAAGTCCTCCAATTAGCACATATTGGCTACCAATCCTATCTCCTAATTTCCCTAAAAACGGCGCTGAGAAAAACTCAGATACCCCTGCTACTGATACAATCAACCCACTCACAAATAAAATATTATCTGTCTTTCCACCGAGCTGTCTAACATATAAAGTTAAGATAGGACTAATACTTGTCATTCCAATTTGAATAATCGCTGTTGTGATAAATAATCCAATCAATACTTTTGGCTGTTTGACACTTTTAAAAACATCCTTTGTAGACATCATATCCTTTTTTTCAACTGGCTCAAAATCTTCATGAATAAAAAAGATGGTTAGTAACGTTGTCACAAACAAAATACTACCTGTTACTAAGAAGACATTTTTTATCCCAACCGTTTCTGCTAATAAACCACCAAGTGATGGCCCTATCAAACTCCCTGCCACTGCACCTGTTGCAAGTGTTCCAAGTGCCATCCCATTTTTATCTCGTGGTGCTTGTGAAGCAATCATAGCTGTCGCATTTGGTACATAACCTGATAATAAGCCATTACAAAATCTCATAAACAACAACCAAAAAACATTTGGAACAAACGCTAACGATCCCATTGTAATCGTCATTCCAGCTGCAGCACGTATCATCATTAATTTACGGCCTTTTCTATCTGCTAAGTTTCCCCATAAAGGAGCCACCATTGCAGCAGAAAGTGCCGTTAAACTAATGGACAATCCTGCATAAAATTCCACTTTATTACTTGGTGCACCTAATTGTTCTATGTATATTGAAATAAATGGCATAACCAAACTATAACTAGCTCCAGTAAAGAAACACCCTATCCATGCAATATACATATTTCGTTTCCAGTCAACCTTCATCGAAATATTATTCACCCTCTCATTTATGCTTATCTATTATACGCCAATGACACCTAAATGAAAGCAAATTGTTCATTTATTATTTATTTTATCAAAAAAAATTTAATATTTAAACATAATTTGGATGATACCTATTTTATGTTAGTTTTTATCAGACAAATGCAGATAAACAGTTTCTACAGATTACTTAACTTGTTTAAAATAATGCTTTTTTTGATCATCTTATTCATATCATACGATAATATATAACGTTAATCTATATAAAACAGACACCTTTTATAATTACTACACATTAAAAAACCTCTAGAAATCCTAGAGGTTTTGTTTTTCTTTAAAGGTTTTAATAACAAAAAAACTACTAATAAGTAATAAAATGAATAGACTAATCAAGGCAACTTTCGATCCAGTGCTTGTCCCTTGAATAAAATCATTTTTTCCTGATTGGAATAATCCAACCACAATCGCAACAAATGAGGTTGAAATAGCTCCCATAAATTGTTGTAATGTACTAAAAATAGCATTCCCATCATCTTGTAACTCTTCTTTTATAGAAGATAATCCGACTGTCATGACATTGCTATAAGACAAACCAACACCAACCATAAAAATAACATGAGATAGAATAATTAACGCAATATTTCCAGTTTGAATAACCATAATTAACATCAACCAACCTAAGATAGCAAATAAAATCCCTATCCCTATTGGTTTTTTGAATCCTAATTTATCTAAAATTTTACCAGATACTGGCGCAAATAATGCCCCAACTAATGCTCCTGGGAACATCATCATTCCTGCATTAGATGCTGGAACTCCTTGAACAATTTGAATGAAGTTTGGCAACACAAACGATACACCTAAAAGTAAAATTTGATAAACTAAAAATGACAGTAAATAAACAGTAAATCGTTTATTTTTAAACACCACTAAATTAAGCAATGTTTTTTCTTTATTCGTTTTATAGAATAACCAAGCACTGATTAAACCAATGACTAACGCTACCCATCCTAATGGTTTTTCTAAATAACTAAAGAACATTAATAATCCTGTAAACATCACTGATAAATAAAGAACTGCTTTAGCATTAATTGAATCACTCACTGATGTGTCTTCTTCTGGAATAGCATATAAACCAACCAATGTAGATACAATTAAAACCGGGATCAACAACTTATAGATATAAGTCCAATCTAGTGTTGTTGTTAGTACACCACCATATGTTGGTCCCATTGCTGGAGCAATTGAGGTTGTTAAATTACCAATTCCTATCATCATCCCTCTTTTTTCCATGGGAACTTTGGTTAAAATGATATTAAACATTAGTGGTAGTGCAATCCCTGTTGCAATCCCTTGAAACACTCGTCCAACAAGCAGCATCATAAACCCACCAGCAAATGCATCAATCGCGACTCCGACTAAAAACAATAGACTTGAAACCGTAAACAACTTACGACGACTAACATTTTTAATTAAATAAGATGATAGTGGCACCACTATTGAAATCATCAATAGATAAATTGTTGTGACCCATTGTACTTGTGAGGTTGAAATGTTAAAATCCTCCATCAACGTTGGAAATGTGACGTTCATTGCTGTTTCTATCAGCACTCCCGAAAAAGCCATCATACCTGTTGCTAATACAGCTAGATTGACATGAAATTTTTTTTCTGACATAAAGTTCCCTCCATTTTTCCATAAAAAAAACGAAACTTATCCCTAAAGATAAATTTCGCCTCTCTCTCGACACAAGTCATCCTTGTGTTATCTGTACGATTTATTCCTTTATTAGTTTAAAAAAAAAAACATCACTTGTCAACCAATAAAAGTAAAAAAAACTTAAAATGAATTAACAACAAAATCAAAAACCTCTTTTTCTTGAGATAAAACATCATAAGAAAAATCCGGATGCCATTGTACCCCAAGAATACGATGCTTATTCGTTGAAGATTCGAAGGATTCAATCACATTATCCTCACTTTTAGCTGTCACTTTTAACTCGTTTCCTAATTTATCAACACTTTGAAAATGAAATGAATTAACTGTTGCTTTATCTCCGTATATGGGGGTTAACATACTTTCTTTATCAAAAAAGATATCATGTGTTGCTACCCAACGATCAACAGGGGCTTGCATATGTTTTATAGGTTCTGGTTGACGTGAACTTAAATCTTCATGGAGTGTTCCACCTAAAAAGACATTTAGTAACTGCATGCCACGACATACACCAAAAATAGGTTTCTTCTGTTTGATTGCTTCTTCAATCAGTGCCATTTCAAACACATCTCTTTCTAATAATGATAACTCCTCATTTGATGAATGTGATGTGTAAAGAGATGGTGACACATTTTGACCACCAGTTAAAATTAATTTATCAATCAAGTTTATGTATGTTCTTGCATCTTTGGGTTTGCCTATAGGTAATACAAGAGGTGTTCCCCCCACTTCTTGAACCGCACGAACGTAACCAGCTGGCAAATATGAAATTGGCAGATGATGTAGTATTTCTCCAGCATCCAGTATTTCATTAGCCGAAATCCCTATAATTTTTTTCATAAAATTCCCCCATTTATGTGTATTTCTAATAGTTTAGGGAAATTCATAAAAAATGTCAATTAAAACCATTTTGACTATACACTGGAGTTAAGGAGCCAAAATCAATCGGAACAATATTTTCATCTAATTTTGTGATTATTTTTTTCTTTTTAACACTGTAATAAAAATATTCAGTATCATCTGAAGATAATTCAATTACTCCAACATAACGACCATTAATATTGTAAATAGCCAATGGTAGCTCATCAAGACTCTTTTTATCCAAACCATAGTCTTCCTTGACTTCTTTTTTCTTCTCTGTGTCATATCCATCAATTTTAGTCATCAAAGCATTCTTCACTTCACCATATAAGGCTTTATCCCCTGTTGTTTTATTACCGCATCCAACTAAAAGAAACAGTCCAAATAAAACAATGATTAAATAGCGTTTTTTCATAGTTACCTCCAATAATGAACGTTTTCATTTAATATATCATATTTTTAAAATAAAGTGGCTATTTTTTATTTTTTTAGTTTATTTTAAGTTTAATTAGATACTATCATGACATCACAAAAAAAGAATTTAATAGTCAAATTATAAACAACTATCAAAGAAAGGAAGTATGTTATATGAAAGATTTACTATTTTTACCTTTATTAAAGATAAAACTATTTTTCTTATTACCATAAAGAGTTAGTCATCAAAATGATTTACTTCTTTATTTAAGTCAAATAAGGCTTTTAATAAATAACTATCACCTATTAAGACGATCATCCCAATTAAGTAGTGATTGTTTATTAAAGAAAATATTCCTAAAATCAAAAAGATTAGACTCATAACCCACATGAAAACCACATAGTATTTCAGTATCTTTTTTAAATTTATTTTTATTTTATCCTATGCTTATCTTTAAATTAACTTGAACATTGTATTTTTTAATGATTCACTACTATTTTAATGATAACATTTTCCTTTTTTAACATGAGCAATATTTTCTATTTACTTGTAACAAAGTGCAAAAAAAGGGGAGAATTTAATCTTCAGATAGTCTATTAAAACTAATCCTGTTTTCAAAATTTATCCAACAAACCGTACTCACCAAGTAAATTTAAGCACAAAAAAAGCTAGAACCTTTACTAAACAAGGTTTCTAGCTTATAATAGAAAAAATTATTTTGTTTCACGGTGTAAAGTAACTTTACGTTCACGTGGACAATATTTTTTAACTTCTAAACGCTCAGGATTGTTACGTTTGTTTTTGTTTGAAAGATAATTTCTTTCTTTACATTCTGTACATTCTAAAGTAATATTTACGCGCATTATTTTTCCCTCCGAAATAAATTAGATATTCAAGTATCATACTTGACACTTGAATATCATATCATGTTTTATTTAAAATTTCTAGTCTTTTTGGAAAATTTGTTAAGGAGTTCTCCTTTACAGTTTTGAATACAAAAACACATTTACTGTTTATTATATTCTTCGTTATAGGCATTAATGACTTCTTTTAAGATTAATCTATTTGTTGCCATGTTATCATCACTAATTTGTGGAATCATCACACTGACTGCAACTTTTGGATCGTTATAAGGAGCATATCCGACAATCGTACTATTTATCACGGAGATGGTTTTATTTGTTTGTGGATCTACTGCAAATGTTTCCGCTGTCCCTGTTTTTGCCGCAATTGGAAGACTCGCTCCTTGTAAAACAGTTCCTGTTCCCATTGAACCATTAACCACTTGATACATGCCTTCTTGGATAATTTCAAATTCATTTTCTCTGCCTTCAATTTTACTCATCACTTTAGGTTGAATCAATTCTTTTTCATCACCAAGTTCACCATTATCACTATTCCCATAAATACCTTTTACAACATGAGGAGCATAACGTGTCCCACCATTTGCTACAGTGGATACATATTGTGCTAACTGCATAGGAGTATATGCTTCATAGTTACCAAAAGATAAATCCAAGGCACTAGCCATAATACCAGGAATATAATTGCCGTTTTTATCTTTATAATTTGTATTCAATACCCCAACAGATTCTTGTGGAATATCAATTCCTGTTTTTGTTCCTAAGCCAAATTCTTCATATGTCTTTCTCAATTTATCAAACACACTGGTATCCATTGGTAAAGACATTCTTGGAACGTATTCTGCTCCCATCATACCTAAAGCAATTTTCATCATGTAAACGTTCGAAGACACTTCGAGCGCTTGTTCAGTTGTTAAAGGAATAGATGAGTATTGATTAAATAAAGACGATTTAATCGATCCATCACTAAATACTAACGGCTCGTCAATCATGGTTTGATTGCCTTTAATGATACCATTCTCATAACCAGCCATCACTGTTGCTGCCTTAATAGAAGAACCTGGCACAAAAGCTTTGTTTATTGTACCTAATGTATCATCCACCAATTCGCCTGTGTCTGGATCTTTACTAAGTCCTACCATTGATAGAACTTCACCATTGTTTGGATTGGTTACTACTACATAAACTCCAGGAGCATATTGTGCTTTGCCAGCCTGTTGCAGTGATTCAAAATTTCGTTTAGCAATCTCTTCTACTTTACGTTGAAAATCAAGATTGATGGTCAACATTAAGTTGTCCCCTTTTTCACTTGCTTTCACTTCTTTTTTCGATACAATTTTTTGATCTTTATCTGTCACAACTTCCGCTTGGCCTTTTTTACCTTTTAACGTGTCTTCATACGATTTTTCAAGGTAGCTTAATCCCACTCGGTCATTTCTCTGATAACCTTTTTTCAAATAATCATCAATTTCATCTTCAGGTAATCCTTGTTTTTCAGTTGATACTGTGCCAAGAATGGAACGAATTTGATCTTTTTCAGGATAATCTCTTTCCCAATCTGTCCCTGCTGATAATCCAGAAATAGCGGCTGTATTTTCTCCAACTTTTGCAATTTCTTCAGGTGTCACGTTATCATTTTTTATTGTGACAGGTTGCAAGGCAGCAGCACCATTTATCCGTTTAAAAATAGAGGCTTCTTTCATCTCTTCATCATTAAACTGAATCTCACTATCTTTCACCTTATCAACAGTTTTCGTATACAAATCACTATTAGATAATTCTTGTCCATTCGCGTTTACTTTGTCAGAAACAGTCAATCGTTTTTGTGCCTCAACTAGATTTTCTGGATTAGATAACCAATAATCTTTCTTATCTCTATCTGTTAATTTGTCAGGCTCCACATCAATTAGTTTCACAATATCCTGACTCACTTTACGAATATCGTTTGCGTTCATCCCTGCTGAACGAGTAAAGAGAATCGCTTGTGTGGCTTTATTTCCAACTAAAATATTTCCTTTTGAATCATATATATACCCTCTAGGTGCTTTTTCTTCAATAATTTTCTTTTGACCACTTGAGACAATTGTTTTATATTTTTCTTGATTTTTAATTTGCAAATCAGATAATTTCACAATTAACATAGTAAATAATATAAACACAATAAAAAACAAAATATCTAGTCTGATTGGGACATGAGATTTCGTTTTTTTCCCTTGTTTGTTTTTACTGAATAAAAATTTCCCTTTATTTCTCTGGCTCATTGATTGATTCTCCTCATTAATGGTCGCGTAAAATACCCCCATTATTATACTGTCAAAATAAAGTATCTCACTGTTAATTATTTTTTTCAATGAAAAAAAAGACGCTTTGTAAAATTTTTAATATTTCTTCTTTTATTCTAAATAAAAAGACTGGTGAACAAAATCATTCATCAGTCCTTTTGGTGTTACGATTGATGGCGTTGGTATGTCTCAAAATCATGTGGGTATGGATTGTCATCGTTAACAGAGCCTTCACTGGTACTAACGATATTCCACTCTCCCCAATCAATATAAGGAAAATAAGTATCTCCTTCAAATGTTGATTGAATCAACGTACGATATAATACATCAGTGTAAGGCAAGAACGTTTTATAAATCTCACCACCGCCAGTGATAAAGGTAATCCCATCAAATTCTTCGGCGTATTTCAATACGTCATCTACCGAATGCATGACAATCGCACCATTTCCATCATAAGATTGGTCTGATGTTAACACGATAGTTTGACGATTAGGTAATAGATTTTTACCCATTCCTTCAAAGGTTTTACGTCCCATGACAATCGTATTATTTTCCGTCATTTGTTTGAAAAATTGTAAATCATCTGGCAAATACCAAGGTAATTTATCGTCTTTCCCAATTAATCCATTCTCATCTTGAGCCCATATAGCTGCTATCATATTTCTTTATTTCCTCCCAAATTTCCCCTACACCGCAATCGGTGCCTTAATACTCGGATGTGGCTGGTATCCTTCGATTTTTATATCGTCCATCTCAAAATCAAATATAGATACTTTCTCTTTATTTAACCATAACGTTGGCAACTCTCTTACCTCACGTGAGAGTTGTTCGTTCATTTGTTCTATGTGGTTGCTATATAAATGAGCATCCCCTAATGTATGAACAAATTCACCAACTTCTAAATTTGTTTCATGTGCAATTAAGTGTGTCAACAACGCATAACTAGCAATATTAAACGGCACACCTAGAAACACATCTGCACTACGTTGATACAGTTGGCAACTTAATTTTCCATCTGCCACATAAAATTGAAATAACGTGTGACATGGTGGTAAAGCCATCGATGGCACATCTTCCGGATTCCATGCTGACACGATTAACCGTCTAGAATCTGGTGTGTTTCGAATCATGTCTATCACATCTTTTAATTGGTCGATGGTGTCTCCTGTTGATGTTTTCCAACGGCGCCACTGTGAACCATAAATATTTCCTAATTCACCATATTTTTCAGCAAATTCATCATCCGTTAGCATGTTTTCTCTAAAAGAAGCCATCTCTTTTTGATACGCTTCATTAAATTCTTCGTCTACTAAACATCGACGACCAAAATCTGTCATATCAGGACCGGTATATTCCTCGCTTTTAACATAGCGTTCAAACGCCCACTCGTCCCAAATATGATTGTTATTTTCTAACAGATATTTAATGTTTGTATCGCCTTTAAGAAACCATAACAACTCACTTTTCACTAAAGAAAATGGAATACGTTTGGTTGTCAACAGCGGAAATCCTTGGCTTAAATCAAAACGCATTTGGTAACCAAAAAGACTTTTTGTCCCAGTACCTGTACGATCTGTCTTTTCATGACCTTTATTTAATATCTCACGGCCTAATTCTAAATATGCTTCTTCCATAATTACCCCTCAAAAAATCATTTATTAATCAGCAAATTCACTAAGATATTCCCATCTCTCAAGTTTTTCTTCAAGAGTTTGTTCGGTAGTTGTTAGTGTCGCTTGCAAATCTTGTAATTTTATAGCATCACTACTATTGTCTAACATTTGTTCATTTAGTGACTCAATGCTTGCTTCTAATTGGGCAATATCTTCTTCAATTGTTTCCCATTCAATTTTTTCTTTATAGGTTAATTTCTTTTTCTCACTGTCATCAGATGCTACTTTTTCAACTTTTTTAGTTGGTGTTGATTTGATTTTCTCAACTGACTCTTGCTCGCCTACTCGCTCAACATAGTCACTCATTGAGCCATAAAAAGTAGTCATGTCACCTTGACCTTTAAAAATTAACAACTTATCCATTGTCTTATCTAAGAAATACCGATCATGACTCACGGCAATAACTGCCCCTTGAAAATCAGATAAATAATCTTCTAAAATAGTCAATGTTTCAACATCTAAATCATTTGTTGGTTCATCTAATAATAACACATTTGGTTGTTGGATTAAAAT
This sequence comes from Vagococcus bubulae, assembly GCF_003950315.1. Lineage (GTDB taxonomy): Bacteria > Bacillota > Bacilli > Lactobacillales > Vagococcaceae > Vagococcus > Vagococcus bubulae. Next base: position 29,051 of record NZ_NGJT01000012.1, on the reverse strand, counting down.
GCTAAGTAAGTATAAACGACGTTTCTCACCACCAGACAGCTTACTGATTAGTGTTCCATGAACATGTCTAGGAAATAAAAATCTCTCCAACATCTCTGTCACACTAATTACTGTACCATCTTGCTGCTTCACTTCTTCGGCAATTTCTTGTAGAAATGAAATAATGCGTTTGCTTTCATCTAATTGATCATTTCCTTGCGTGTAATACCCAATATTGACCGTTTCACCTAGTTCAATCACACCACTATCTAATGCAATTTTTCCAGAAATAAGATTTAACAACGTAGACTTACCAGAACCATTTGCTCCTGTAACCCCCAATCGTTCATGTGATTGAATTAATAAATCAAAGTCATCTAATATAACGTTGTTTTCAATACGATAATTGGCTTTTTCTATTTCAATGACTTTTTTACCTAATCGTTTTGTTCCAGCTGAAAATTCTAAATTTCCTTTATCACTTGAACCACTTACTTTATCTTTCAAATCATTAAAACGATTAATTCTAGCTTGTTGTTTCGTTCCACGAGCTTTTACGCCAGCACGCATCCAAGCAAGTTCTTGCTTAAATAGCTGTTTATTTTTGTGTAAACTTTTCTTTTCTTGTTCTTCACGTTCTGCTCGTTGCAATAAATAAGCTTGATAATTTCCCGTGTATTCGTGTAATGTTCCATCAGCTAATTCAAATATTCGATTCGTCACACGATCTAAAAAGTAGCGATCATGCGTAATCACGATGAGTGAGCCTTGATAGTGATTCAAGTAATCCTCTAGCCATTGAATCGTTTCATAATCTAAATGGTTGGTTGGTTCATCTAAAAGAAGTAAATCAGGTGATTGGATTAAGACTTGTGCCAATCCTAGTCGTTTTTGTTGTCCACCAGAGAGCTCTGATACTTTTTTATCTAAAAATAAAATGCCTAATTTATTTAAAATGGTTTTAGCACTTGTCTCAGCTAACCAAGCATCTTCTTTATTCATTGCTTCTTCTGCTTTTTCGTATGCTTTTTGTACTGTTGGATTCTCTCCATCTTGTGCCAAATCAACCAATGCTTTCTCATACGAACGAATGGCCTTCATAACAGGTGTATCATCATCAAAAACAGCATCTAATACTGAAATATCTTCAGAAAAGATGGTATCTTGAGAGAGGTAACCAATTTTATAATCATTTGGGTAATCAATCGATCCTTTTTCTGCATGATCTTTTCCTGATAAAATCTTAATCAACGTTGATTTACCTGTTCCATTAATTCCGATTAATCCAATACGATCTTTTTCTTTTATTAAAAAAGAAACATCATCTAATAATTGTTTTGTTCCGTAATTTTTATCTAAATTATCTGCTCGTAACAGCTTCATTCGATCACCCGTCTCTATTTAATCCTAATCAGTTTATCAGATTTACGTTTTCTTCACAAGTTGACATACTGCACGTCAATCATATGTGACAAGTAAAAACACTTCGTAAAAAGTCTTTTCGACTTTCTACGAAGTGCTTATCTAATATCTAATTTGTTTCAATTAAACCATATTTACCATCTTTACGTTTGTAAACAATGCTTGTCCCATTTGTCTCAGCATCTTCAAAGATAAAGAAGTTATGACCTAACATATTCATTTGTAATACTGCTTCTTCGCTATCCATAGGTTTTAATGATAAACGTTTTGTCCGAACGATTTCTAAATCTGGTTCGTCAACTTTTTCTGTAGATTCACTTGGAGCAAATACCATTTCTTTGGTTACATCTAAGGCAGTCTCTCTTGATTTACGGTTAATTTTTGTTTTGTATTTTCTAATTTGTCGCTCTAATTTGTCGACCACTAAATCAATACTTCCGTATAAATCTGGAGATGTTTCTTCAGCTCTAAGTACTAAGTATGGTAATGGAATAGTTACTTCCACTTTAGCATTTTTATCAGAATAAACTTTTAAATTAACATGTGCTGTTGATTCTGGCACATTTGTAAAATATTTTTCTAATTTGCCAATCTTTTTCTCCACGTACTCTCTTATGGCTTGAGTAACTTCAATGTTCTCGCCTCTTACATTGTATCTAAACATAACTATTACCCCTTTCATCTATCACTAAAACTAAAAAGATAAGAACACTTAGGTCTTAATTTAATCCCTCTTATCTTCCTACCTTTATTATATCGAACTTATCATAAAATGACAAACACTTTGATAGAAAACGCTTCATTATTTTCATCTTGCTAGAGTAAACGTTATTACTTTTTTAGCATGTTTACTCAAAAGATAACGTTTTGCCTGTAATATCGTACTTCCTGTTGTATAAATATCATCAACCAAAACAATTCTTTTTTGAGTAATAGTTGGGTAATCTGATGGCTCAATATAAAATGGATGGATGGTTTTGAGCCGTTCTTCTTTCGTTTTCTCTGATTGCTTTCTCGTGTGTTTTCTTTTTTTCAATATAGGGACATACGGAATACATGCGTCTTCTAACAGTTGCTCTACTTGATGAAACCCACGATTAGATAATCGTTTTTTAGATAATGGGATTGGCACAACGATGTCATAAGTTAATTCTTTAAAAGCCTCATGTATGTCATAACTAAAAGCTTTTGCTAATGCACGATTTCCCTGAAACTTATAATGTGACATAAACTCACTCATCGCCTCATTATACTCATATAACACATGATGTGGCTCTAATATCATGTCGTTTGTTTCCCAGTATTGACAATCTCCACATATCGTTTCTTGTGATAATTTTTGACAGTAGACACATCTATTCTCAAACAATGGATTAATTCGCTGAAATTGACTATGGCATTTATCACAACAATGATTTTTCACCTCACTTCCTAATAATAATTCGCGAAATGTTACTTGATTCTTTAATGTCCCATCACACAACACACATTTCATTTGTTGGCCTCTTTATTCATGTATTTAATTTCTTTTATAGCCGATATGATTGCCTGATTTTTTCCCTCATGTAAAAAGATAACCTTTCCTGTTGGATAATCAAGATTCCGTCCGACACGCCCCGCAATTTGCACTAAACTTGCACGATTGTAGACACGGTGATCTGCACAAACTACCATAACAGAAATATTTTTAAATGTGACTCCTCGTTCTAAAATTGTTGTACTTAATAACAAATCAATCTCTCCTTCTCTCATTTGTTTCACCACTTTTTCTCTATCTTTCGATGAAGCATGTACCATTGCGACTCTCTTTTTCCGACATGTTTCCTTAATAATAGGGTAAACGATAGACATTAAAGCGATATCTGGAAAGAAAAGAATATAAGATTGCTGGCTTTCTTCTATTTCAATAAGCATTTTTTTAGGTAATTTCCCTTGTCGCAAGTTTATAGCTAAATGTCGACAATAGACTGTTGTTGGAACAGGCAAGTCTTTGCCATGAAACCGTCTGGCTAAAATACTTTTTTGCGTATTAGGATATTTTTCTAACCCTTGATTGCTAGTCGCTGTTAAAAAGACAAAACATCCTTTCTTTTCTAACGCCTGTTTTGCTGCATACTGTAATTCATCAGAATAAACATAAGGAAATGCATCTGCCTCATCAATGACCAATACATCAAAATAATGATAAAAACGCATAAGCTGATGTGTCGTACAAATAATAAATGAGGCCCCATTATATGTTTGAGAAGAGTGACCATACAACAAATTGATTTCCGTATCTTGAAATGCCGCTTCCATTCTAGGATAAAGTTCTAAACACACATCAATGCGCGGTGTTGCTATTCCAATAACTTTGCCATCTGTTAACACTTGTTGTATTAAAGGGAACAGCATCTCCGTTTTACCAGCCCCTGTCACAGCATGGACAAAATGATGTCTTTTGTGATGATAAGAATCGACTATTTCCTGAGAGATACGTGCCTGTTGTGTAGTTAGTTTTCCTTGCCAAAAACAACGCGTTTTTTTCGCCTTTTCTTGATGAATTTTGGGTATACGGTATAAATAATCGTTGCTTGTCACTCTTCCCATGTTAAGACAATACTCACAATAAAATCCAGTCTCTATCTGGCAAGAAGCCTTGCTATTGATATGACCACAACGACGACAAATGATGTCTTTTTTACGAGATGTCATAGCGTTAACCTTTTTTACCGTATGCTCTTTTTTCAATTGTTTCCATAATGAACTTGGAATTTCTTGTTTTAATAACTGACGCCCCTGTAATTTTTTACACAACCTCATCCCCTCCTATAAATAATCTACGCATTATACTAGTGACTCACTTTTAAATAGACTATAATAAGAGTAAGTTTAATTACGGAAAGGGTATAATTATGAAGAAAAAATTTGTTATTGAATCGTTAGACAGCAACACAGATTTAAATGGCGTTATCTGGCATACTTCGACTAAAAAACCAAAAGCAATCTTACAAGTTGTCCATGGTATGGCAGAGTATATTGAACGATACGAACCACTGGCTCAGTACTTATCTACTCATGATATATTAGTCATTGGACACGATCACCTAGGTCATGGTGAATCAGTTGATATGGATAATCCACTTCATGGTTTTTTCTGTGAAGGTGACAGTGCCTCTATTGTAGTGGAAGATACCTTCCAGATTACTCAATACGCGAAAAGTCGTTATCCAGACACTCCTTTATTTATTTTAGGTCACAGTATGGGGTCATTTGTTGTGAGAAATTATTTAAAAAAATATTCACACCTTGTTAAAGGTGCTATCCTAATGGGAACAACAAACCGACGTAAAGACATAACATTAGGTGTCAAAATGGCAAAAGGATTGAACACTGTTTCCCCTAAAACTAAAAATCCTGCCCTAGATAAATTACTGTTTGGCTCATTTAACCAGACCTTTAAGCCGGCTCATTCTCCATTTAGCTGGTTGTCTAAAAATCCTGATAACGTTGAATCTTACGAACAGGATGAAAAATGTGGGTTTATCTTTACAAATAACGGATACTATACATTGCTTTCACTTATGGATGAGGCTACAAAAAAACATTGGTATATTACAATTCAACGTGATTTACCACTATTAATTATTAGTGGCGAAAAAGACCCTGTCGGAAACTATGGAAAAGGTCCCAGAAAACTTGCACTTGAATTAAGCGATAATTACTTTAAGGATGTCACACTTCGTTTGTATAATGATTTAAGACATGAAATACTGAACGAGAAAGAATCTCTAGATGTTACACTAGATATTTATGACTGGATGTGCCACCGACTATAGAAAAAAGCATGACTTTTCGGTTAATGAAAAGTCATGCTTTCTTTATTCTTTATCTTTAAAGGTTGATAAAATATCATCCAGTCCTTTAATAGTTGTTTCTTTCGGATTTTCTTCACTTGTCCATGCGCCAAGATTTATAAAGTAATCTGGTGTTTCAATCAAATAAATGCGATAGGTTAATACGCGATCTTTAGCATCTTTCATTTCAACTCCAAGATAATAAGCATCCCAGCCATTTAACGCTTTTTTTTCTGGCTCAATCACAACAGTTGCTTTAGCGTCAGCCAATTTTTTTAGATACTCTTGTTTGTAATCCTCTAATGTCTTACTTCCTTTTTCTTCAAATCCAGCAGACATAAAAGACTTAGAATCTTTGTTCCCTATTAGAAATGCAATTGACTTATCACTGTTTGGAAATTTACGCCAGCCATCAAGCATGTTAAACTGATATTGATGGTGATCATATTCTAAGGTGTAAACAAGTTTGTCTTCCTTATTCGCTTCACTTACATCTGTACTTGATTCACGTGTGGTGTCATTTTTTGTGGATGTACAGGCACTTAAGACGAAGACTAGTACTAGTACTAATAACCCTATTCGTTTTTTTTGCATAACCATTCTCCTTTTAAAGACATTCTACTAATTATTTTTGGGGGTTACATATGCTATCAAATTACTATACCATAAAACAGGACGGCGATTATGAAATCGTCATAAAAAAATCGTCTTTTATTTGTCACTTAAGACGAATTGAATCAGAAGAGGAAGCCAAAGAAATCATTCAACAGATAAAAAAAGAGCACTGGAAAGCCAATCACAACTGTGTCGCCTATGTCCTTGGTGATAAACAGGAAATTCAGCGTTCTAGCGATGACGGTGAACCAAGCGGAACGGCTGGTGTGCCTATGTTAGAGGTGCTTAAAGTAAAAGAATTACGAAATGTTTTAGCCGTTGTCACAAGATATTTTGGTGGTACTAAGCTTGGTGCTGGTGGCTTAATTCGTGCGTATAGTTCCTCTGTTTCTGAAGCCATTGAACACATCGGTTTGGTCGAAGGAAAATTGCAACAAGAGGTGATTGTAACAGTCGATTACGCCACTCATGGTAAGTTAGAACACTTTCTAACTAATCACCCAGAATACACTCTTAGCGACACTAGCTTTAGTGATACGGTCACATTACACATCATGGTAGATGAAGCCAGTGTGACGACTTTTGAAGAAAGTATTACAAACTTACTAAATGCGCAATTTTCATTAGAAAAAGGAATATTAGACTACTGTGAAGTGCCAATAAATAAATCCTAGAGCCTCAATGCTCCAGGATTTATTTTTTATTTTTCTAAATAAAATTCAAAACGCTCACCAGCATATTGACTTCTAACGTATTCAAATGGCGTCCCGTTATCAAAATAAGATACCTGACGTAAACGTAATACCGCATCCCCTTTTTTTAATTCGAGATAATGCGCAATTTTTTCAGATGCATTTAATGCTGAAATAGTTTGAGATGATTTTCCAATCACTCGATGTCCTTGGCTAGCTAACACATTATATAAAGAACGAGTAATTTCTTCTTTACTAAAATCTTCAATCAAATGATGGGGAATACTTGCCACTTCAAAACAAATTGGTATATCGTCTGAATAACGAATTCTCTCCATTTTTAAAATTTTTTGATCCTTAGTTAATCGTAATTTTTCCATCTCACTAGAGCTAGGTGCTGTAACAAAGTAAGACAATGTTTTACTAGAAGGTTGACTACCTTGAGAGCGAACAATATCTGAAAAACTAGTGGTTCCTATCATCGTCTCTTGTACTTTTTGTCTTGCGATATAAGTCCCTGACCCGATTTTCCTCTCTAGTATTCCCTCATCAGCTAATGTTTGAATAGCTTGTCTTAATGTCATACGACTAACACCAAATACTTCAGATAACTCCCTTTCAGAAGGCAATCTGTCACCAATCTTCCAGATACCATCTTCAATCTCTTGTTTTATCTTATCATGTATCTGAATATAAACAGGTAACTTCGGAGTCATTTATTCACGTCCTTTTAAATTTCATTATCTTTATTATAGCCATTTTTATAATTAATGACAACATTATATACAACCACTAGAAAAAATAAAAAAAGGAGTAGTCTTCCTACTCCTAATGTCTTAATAAATGATTAGTAATGATTTTTCGCATGCCATTTGCGTTGATTATGTTTTAACTTCTCAGTTTTTGTTGGTTCAACATACTCTTTTATTGGGAATACCATTTGAGCTTTGTCCTTGATATTTTCCATCACTTCATTACTTGATAAAATATCACGATACTCTAGAATTTGAGATACTAATTTTTCAGATAATTCGCCCATGTGATTAAATCTCCTTTATAGTTAAGTTAATATACATTTATCATACCACAAAAGAAAATAAAAAAAAATCTAACACCGACTTCAGCGCTAGATAATACTGGGCTAGCTGGATTCGAACCAACGAGTGACGGAGTCAAAGTCCGTTGCCTTACCGCTTGGCTATAGCCCATTAAAAAATGGAGGGGGGCAGATTCGAACTGCCGAACCCGAAGGAGCGGATTTACAGTCCGCCGCGTTTAGCCACTTCGCTACCCCTCCGTATCAATCAAGTTTATCAACCCGACTTCCATATAATAACGAATTTCAAAAAAAAAATCAAGTACTTTTTTAAACTTTTTTTTAATTATTCAAATTCCAATATTTTAAAGCTTCTTCATAAGCGTCATCTTGTGTTTTATATACACCTAAAATGCCGTCTGTTGTTTCAACTTGGAATTTCTTATCTGACAACTTTGTTACTTTCCCAATCATTTTTTTCCCAATTAACAATTCATCATGAGTTGATAATTCTTTAATTTCAACTTCAACTGGTTTATTTTTTTTCATCTGTAATGTTTCAGTCCTTTCATGCATCGAACTTATATAGAATACCATATATTTTTGCCTTTGTTAAGAGAAAAAAAGAAGCTTTCTAGCTTCTTTCAGTCTCTAAACACATAATGACATCATACTTATTGTCAGTTAGTACTTTTTCTAATTTCGTCGCATCTTTTTCGACAACTTGTATCACGATAATAACATTTTTTTCCTGGCGATACACCACAATTTGAACAATATTAAACAGATTTTGAGCTAATACTTTCGTTAAATCAGCTAATACACCTGGGTGATCATCTTTAATTGAAATCGCCACACGTGTGCCATTTTCACCATATCCAGTAATGGCTAAAAAGGCATCAAACGCATCTGTGCTAGTTATTATCCCTTTTATTTCTTTTTTATCATCCACAACTGGTAATACCCCAATATTATACTCACGCATAATTTTAATGGCTTCTTCAATAAATTGATCTGCTGTAATTGTATAAACCTCTTTAATCATCACATCAGAAACAGTCATTTTATTTAACAGATAATTCACTTCATACACACTTAAACTTGTTGCTTTTGATGGCATTGCCTCTTGAATGGTTCCTTCCGTCACAAGGCCTACTAATTGGTTATTTTTAATAACTGGTAAACGATGAATACTCTTTTGCTTCATCAAATCCATCGCTTCAAAAACAGGTGTTTCAGGGGAAATGGTAATGACGTCTGTTGACATATAGTCTTTTACTAACATAATGCTATCCTCCTAAATAAGCTTTTTGCACTTCTTCACTTTCTAGTAACTCTTTTCCACTGCCTTTTAATACGACTTGTCCTGTTTCTAATACATATCCTCTATCAGAAAGTTTCAAGGCCATATTAGCATTTTGTTCGATCAAAAGAATGGTTGTCCCTTGTTTATTAATTCGTTCGATTATATTAAATATCTCACGAATAAAAATTGGCGCAAGTCCCATTGATGGCTCATCTAGTAACAATAAATCTGGCTTAGTCATCAGCGCTCGTCCCATTGCTAACATTTGTTGCTCTCCACCAGAAAGCGTTGCAGCATCTTGTTTTAGTCTCTCTTTCAGCACAGGAAATGTTTCGAAAATATACTCTAAAATTTCTTTTTTGTCGTCATTATTATTATGAATAAACCCACCAAGCTCCAAATTTTCCATGACAGTCATTCCAGCAAAAATATGACGTCCTTCTGGTACTTGGACTAATCCACTTTTTACAATAGCTGGAGCAGATTTTTTTGTTAGGTCATCATTGTTGAACGTCATCGACCCGCTTGATGGTTTAACAAGGCCTGACAAACTTTTTAAAATAGTTGTTTTTCCAGCACCATTAGCCCCAATCAAACTGACAATCTCGCCTTTATTTACTTCAAAAGACACATCTTTTACCGCTTGAATCATCCCATAATGAACCGATAAATTTTCCACTTTCAGCATTACTCTTCACCACCTAAATACGCTTGAATCACGCGTTTATCTTGCTTAATTTCTTCTGGCGTTCCAGAGGCAATTAACGCTCCATACTCTAAAACATACAATCGTTCACACACTTCCATTACTAATGACATATCGTGTTCAATCAACACAATCGTTAATCCAAATTCTTTTTGGATTCGTTTGATTAATTTAGTTAATTCTTCAGTTTCTTGTGGATTCATCCCAGCAGCTGGTTCATCTAAAAAAAGAATATTTGGTTTCGTTGCTAGAGCTCGTACAATTTCCAACCGACGTTGTTCACCATAAGGCAAATTTTTAGCGAGATTTTCTTTTTTATCTTCTAAATCAAATAATCCTAATAATTTTGTTGCTTCTTCTACCATTTTATCTTCTTTTTTGTAAAAGGAAGGCAAACGCAACATACCAGATAGCACACTTTCTTTGGCATTAGCTGTCATAGCAATTAACACATTATCAATAACAGTTAAATCTTTAAACAAGCGAATATTTTGAAATGTTCGGCTAATTCCTAACTGTGCAATTTTAAAAGGAGCAACTCCGTTTAGCGTTGTTGTTTTTCCATCGTGTGTTAATTCAATGCTTCCTGAACTTGGTTCATATACACCTGTTATCAGGTTAAAAAGTGTTGTCTTACCAGCACCATTTGGTCCGATTAACCCGATTAATTCATTATCGCCAAAATGCAAATTCAAATCTTGAATAGCAGCTAATCCACCAAAGTTCTTTGTCAAATGACTAATGTTTAACTCAGACATGTTGTTTCCCTCCTTTACTCAATAATTTTTTCACTGAAAATTCTTTTGTTCCTAGTAACCCAGAAGGTTTAAAAATCATGATGATAACTAAAGCAAAAGCATAAATAATCATACGAATCGCACCAAAATCTTGTAGGTACATATTCAATACACCTAATAAAATAGCAGCGACCACTGTTCCTGTCATACTTCCAACACCACCAAACACCACGATGATTAAAATATCAATAGATTTCATGAAATCAAAGTTTCCTGGCACGATTGTTTGAACATAACTTGAATACATACCACCTGCAACAGCCGCTGTCATTGCCCCAATAACAAAGGCAACAACTTTATACTTCGTAACATTGACACCCATTGATTCTGCTGCAATTAAATTTTCACGAACAGATAAAGTAGCTCTACCTGCCGCACTATGAATATAATTTGTAATCAAAATCAATGTGATACAAACAAATAGATAAACCATTGACCATGTGACAAAAGGAGGAATTCCAAATAATCCAGCAGGTCCATTTGTAATGTGATCCATATTCATAATCAATGAGCGGATAATTTCAGACACTCCTAGTGTTGCAATAGCCAAATAATCCCCAGAAAGACGTAATGTTGGGATACCCACAAGTAATGCGACAATCCCTGAAAGAATACATCCTAGTGCTAAACCTGATAAAAAACCAACAATCGATGGCATTTTTAATGTCATAATGGCTGTTGTATAAGCTCCAATAGCCATAAATCCAGCATGTCCTAAAGAAAACTGACCAGAGATACCAATCACTAAATTTAACCCTGCTGCTAAGATAATATTAATTCCAATCATAACAAGCGTATTTTCAACAACAGGTGACATTAATCCAGCTGAATAAGTTGCTCCTAAAATGGCAAATACCACGACCATAATAGCAAGCCAGATACCATTTATTTTCAATCGTTCTTTCATTGTTATCACCTACACTTTTTCCTTTATATTTTTACCTAGAAGCCCTGATGGTTTAACGAGTAGTACAATAATTAAAATTAAGTAGACAACCGCATCGCGATAAGCCGTAAAACCTAAAGCACTCACGACTGTTTCGATAATCCCAATAGCAAAGCCACCTAATGCTGCACCAGGGATAATACCAATTCCTCCAAATACCGCAGCGATAAACGCTTTAAGACCAGGAGCAACTCCCATCATTGGATCAATACTATTATAATAAAGTCCAATTAACACACCACCTGCTGCTGCTAGTGATGAACCTAGAGCAAAAGTAAATGAAATAGTATAGTTAACGTTTATCCCCATTAATTGAGCTGCTTCCGGATCAACACTCGCCGCACGCATCGCACGTCCCATTTTTGTTTGTTGAACAATAAATTGTAATAATATCATTAAGAAAATAGAAGTAGCGATAATCACGATTTGAATTTTACTGATTTGGAATATTCCTAAATCATATGTTGTATTTTTCATCAATTGTGGGTACGGTCTTGTATCTGCCCCCACGAAATAGATCATTAAAGATTGTAATAAGAAAGACACACCAATCGCTGTAATAAGTGCTGCAATACGTGTTGAATTTCTAAGTGGTCGATAAGCTAAAAACTCAATTAACATTCCTAAAATAGCACAGATAATCATTGACGTGATTAGAGTTAAAACTAAACCAAAGCCAAAATTATTGGCAACGTAATACCCAATAAAAGCACCTATCATATAGATTTCACCATGGGCAAAATTGATTAACTTTATAATTCCATACACCATTGTATACCCTAAGGCTAATAGTGCGTAAATACTTCCTAATGAGAGTCCATTGATTAATTGTTGAAGGACATTCATTGTTTCCCCTCCTTTTGAAAAACCAAGGAACTAGTCAAAGTTCCTTGGCTTTCATGTTTTCTTACGGATTAACAACTTCCGCTGATTTTTCTTCGCCTTTTTCAAGTCCGATAACGACTGCAGGTTTCTTAGGATTGTGATTTTCATCCATTGTCATAGTACCTGTTACACCATCAAAATCTTTCAATGTCGCTAAACCTTTTGTTAAAGCGTCACTTGTATTTTCTTTTTCAGCTTCTAGAGCTGCTTTAATCATGTAAACTGAATCATAAGATAATGCATTGAATGAACTTGGAGATTTACCATATTCTTCTTTAAATGCGTCAATAAATGTTTTTACTTTATCTGAAGCAGGTGCTTTTTCAGAGAAATGAGCTGTGTAATAAATATTGTTCATATTTTCAGCACCGGCAATGTCAATCAATTTAGAATCAGAAAAGCCATCTGCTCCAATAATTGGTTGTTCAATTCCCATTTCACGAGCTTGTTTGATAATTAATCCTGCTTCTTCGTAGTATCCTGGTAAGTAAATGAAATCAAAATCTTTGTCTTTAATTTTTGTTAAGATTGCTTTGAAATCTTTGTCTTTTGCATTAAATTTCTCATCCGCTACAATTTCACCTTTAAATGTATCCTTAAATGATTTCGTTAATCCTTTTGCATAATCACTTGATACATCTCCAATAATAACAGCTTTTTCAGCCTTTAAATTATCGCTTGCATAGTTTGCTAAGATAACCCCTTGGAATGAATCTTGGAAACATGTTCTAAAAATATATTCTTGCACTTTATCATTTGCTACAGTAATTGAATCATCTGTCGCTGATGGTGTGATAATTGGAACTTTCGCTTTTGTTGCATTTGGACTAGCTGCTTTTGTTGCACCTGATGTTGCTGGTCCAACCATCCCGATAACATTGTCACTGGTTGTTAAACTGGTTGCAATAGTAGCCGCTTCGGCTGTGTCACTTTTGTTGTCTTTTACAACTAATTCAACTTTTTTACCATTAATACCACCAGCATCATTGATTTCTTTAACGGCTAATTCAGCACCTTCTTTTTCTTGGTTACCATAACCCGCAACAGTTCCAGATAATTCCATATTCAACCCGATTTTAACTGTATCTGCCTCTTTTTGCGATTCTGTATTTTGAGCTGTTCCTCCACCTGGTGTTCCACAAGCAGATAACAATAGTGTTGCTCCCATAAGCATTCCTATAATTTTTTTCATATTACTTTCCCCACTTCTTTATTAGATTTAAATAAGTTATTTATTAATATAAATTAATATTAGGTATAAGTCAACAGAATTTTCAGACAATTCTAAAATAAAAAAATAGACCGTTAATTAAAACAAGTCTACTTGACATTTTTTTATTTATTGTTATGTTTGTGTTCTCTTTTATAGGGACCTCGATACGTTTCATCAGGATTTTTTCTAATAGTAAATTTTTGTGGAACATAGTCAATACCACCTTTAACAAAAGGATGACATCTTAAAATACGTGCTGTTCCCATGATAAACCCTTTAATTGCTCCATGATAATTTACCGCATCAATCATATACTGAGAACACGTTGGATGATAACGACAACTTTTAGGAAATAAAGGAGAAATAAATTTTTGATAAAAACGAACAGGTAAAATGATAATTTTTTTCATAATATCTTCCTAACAATTTAAAAAATAACCACCAACACAAACGTTGATGGTCATTAGTTATTTAACAAAATCTAATATATGGTGCCAAGTTGCTGGATTAAAGGCATCACTCGATTGCCCTTTTCCAACATAGACATACCCTATAAAAATTCCTAGGAAAAATAATCCTATCAATAATAGAATCACAAAAACAACTAATATGAATTGTATGACTACTCTTTTAGTTATTGAACTCAATTAATTTTCCTCCTTAATTACAGAGTTTAACTTACTACTTTTGCAACTGGCTCTTGAATAGTTTTTTCATCTACTCTTTCAATTGTTGCACCAAGGCTTGCTAATTTTTCATGGAATTTGTAGTATCCACGGTCTAAATGTTCTAATCTAGTCACTCGAGTTTCATCTGTTGCCACAAGTCCTGCGATAATTAATGCCGCAGCAGCACGTAAATCTGTTGCACTAACTTGTGCTCCTTGAAGCGTTGGCACACCACTAATATATGCCACACTATTTGAAATACGATATTTTGCTCCCATACGTTGTAATTCATCTAAATGTTGGAATCTATTTTCAAAAACGGTTTCTGTTAACACACTATCCCCTGAAGCCAATACCATCAAGACACTCATTTGTGCTTGCATGTCTGTAGGGAATCCTGGATGTGGTAATGTTTTAATATCTGTTGGTTTTAAATACTCAGGTCCAATCACTCGAATCCCATTTTCTTCATTAATGATATCAACACCCATTTCTACTAACTTAGAAATCAAAGGACTGTTGTGTTCCGCCACTGCATCTTCAATAAAAATATTTCCTTGAGTTGCTGCAGCTGCTACCATAAAAGTTCCTGCTTCTATACGATCTTGGACGACACTATGTTCTGTTCCGTATAAATCAGTTACTCCTTCAATACGAATGGTTTCTGTCCCAGCACCAACGATTTTAGCACCCATTTTATTTAAATAAATTGCTAAATCGACAATTTCAGGTTCTCTTGCAACATTTTCAATGACGGTTGTTCCTTTTGCACGAACAGCAGCCATCATAATATTTTGAGTCGCACCGACACTTGGAAAATCTAAATAAATTCTTGCACCGACTAATTCATCAGCGACTGCCTCAATATACCCATTTTGTTGTGTAATTTTAGCTCCTAATGCTTGAAACCCTTTCAAATGTAAATCAATTGGTCGTGTTCCAATTGCGCAACCACCAGGCATGGCAACTTTCGCACGTCCTGTACGAGCTAAAAGTGGTCCCATCACAACAATAGAGGCTCTCATTTGACTCACGTATTCAAAAGGTGCTTCAGTTTCCAATTCTTTTGTTGCATCAATTTTAATCGTATTTTCTTCTTCAATAAACTCGATATCTGTATTTAAATATTTAATAACATTATTCATCGTAAATACATCAGAAAGTATTGGAGCATTAGTAATCGTTGTTTGTCCTTTATTAGCAAGTAATGCACCAGCTAAAATAGGCAATACAGCATTCTTTGCTCCTTCAATCTTAACGTTTCCTTCTAGGCGATTTCCACCGCGTACTGCTATATATTCCATTAATTTTTCCCTCCATAAATATAAGGAACTTATTACAAATCTAAATCAGTATATCATGATTTTATGGAAAAAGAAATTCATTAAGATTTTCCTAATAATTTTCTTAGAGAGTCATTCCTTCAAAAAAATTACGTACTAAAAAGATTACCTCTAAAAAGAAATTACTTACTTGAAAGCCTATCGCTACAGATAAAAAAACATAAGCCAAGCGAATTTGTTTGTCATATTGTATCCCTTTTTTAAATAACACATCTAATCGCAATGAATTTAACGTCCAAAAAGTTAAATAAATAAAAATAAAGTGACTTAAAATTCTAACTAACGCATCAATTCCAAATACTGACATATTTTCACCTCCACATTCATTATAAAAGAGAAGAAGGTAAAGAAACAAATGTTTCTTTACCTTCTTTTATTCGCCACATTAAGCCTATTTAACGCTCTGTAAAGCGCCACTTCAGCTCTAGCCATATCAATTGATTGATTTTGCTCGTTTTTAGCAGCTTCAATTTTTTGTTCTGCACGTTTCTTAGCTTGTTCAGCTCTTGAAATATCAATATTTTCTTCTGTTTCAGCACTGTTAGCAACAATTGAAACCACGTTGTCACGCACTTCAATGACACCACCATTTACTGCAATCCAGTCGTTAATATTTTCTTCTCGATCGATACGTACAGCATCAATTTTTAAAGGGGCAATCAACGGGCAATGTTTGGGCAAAATACCAAGCGATCCCGCTTGAGTATTTGCAACCAAAAATTTTGCCTCATGCTCATAAATCAATCCATCTGGCGTAACAATATTAACCATAAAGGTACTCATAATGATTTTCCCTCCTTGTTAGTAGCCCATTTTTTCTGCTTTTTCAACTGCTTCTTCAATGCGCCCAACACTTCTGAATGCTTCTTCAGGTAAGTGGTCATATTCGCCGTCTAAGATTGCTCTAAATCCTTTAATTGTTTCATTTAATGGCACGTAGCTACCAGGTTGACCTGTAAATTGTTCTGCTACGTGGAAGTTTTGTGATAAGAAGAATTGAACACGTCTAGCACGACCTACTACTACTTTTTCTTCATCACTTAACTCATCCATACCAAGAATCGCAATAATATCTTGCAATTCTTTGTAGCGTTGTAATAAACGTTGCACTTCTGTTGCCACTTTATAATGTTCTTCTCCAACAATATCTGGCTCTAAGGCACTTGAAGATGATGCCAACGGATCTACCGCTGGATAAATCCCTTGTTCTGTCAAACGACGTTCCAAGTTAGTTGTAGCATCCAAATGCGCAAAGGCTGTTGCTGGAGCCGGGTCAGTATAGTCATCGGCAGGAACGTAAATCGCTTGAATTGATGTGATTGATCCATCTTTTGTCGAAGTGATACGTTCTTGTAGTTGACCCATTTCAGTTGCTAACGTTGGTTGGTAACCAACGGCTGAAGGCATACGTCCTAAAAGGGCTGATACTTCAGAACCCGCTTGAGTAAAACGGAAAATGTTATCAATAAATAGTAACACATCTTGTTTTTCCTCATCACGGAAATATTCTGCCATAGTAAGTCCTGTTAAGGCTACACGCATTCTGGCACCAGGTGGCTCGTTCATTTGTCCGAACACCATCGCTGTTTTTTTGATAACGCCTGATTCCTTCATTTCAAAGTATAAGTCATTACCTTCACGCGTACGTTCACCTACTCCGGCAAACACTGATAATCCACCTAATTCTTGAGCAATATTATTGATTAACTCTTGAATTAAAACTGTTTTACCTACTCCGGCACCACCAAATAGTCCGATTTTACCACCTTTTAAATAAGGCGCTAATAAATCGATTACTTTAATCCCTGTTTCTAATATTTCAGAGTTTGTGCTTAATTCATCAAAAGCAGGTGCTTTTGCATGAATACTATCTCTTTCAATTTCGTCTCCAATAGGTTCACCTAAGTCAATAGTTTCACCTAATACGTTAAAGACTCTACCCAATGTTTCAGGACCAACTGGAACACTGATAGGACCTCCTGTATGAAGAACTTCCATTCCTCTTTGTAGTCCGTCTGTAGATTCCATTGCAATTGTTCGAACGATTCCATCACCAATTTCAAGAGTTGTTTCTAACACAACTTTCTCTTTGCTTCCAGCTTTATAAACGATTAAAGCATCATTTATATCAGGTAATGCTTGGTCTAATGGAAAAGCCACGTCAACAACGGGACCAATGACTTGGGCTATTTTTCCTACTTTCATCTCAACAATTCCTCCCCGTCATTATTCTAAGGCAGCTGCTCCACCAACAATTTCTGTGATTTCTTCTGTAATGGCTGCTTGACGTGCTCTATTATAAGAAATGGTCAAATCATCAATGATATTTGTCGCATTTTCTGTGGCACTCTTCATAGCAGTCATACGTGCAGCGTGCTCTGCAGTTTTAGAATCTAAAACTGCTCCATATATTAAACTTTCAGCGTAAAGGGGCAGTAACGTATTTAAAATAGCGTCTGCTGAAGGCTCAAGAGTATACTCTTGTTCGTACGTTTCAGCTTCTTTAGCATCTAAGTCAACGATTGGTAAGATTTTTTCTGCTCTAAATGATGATGACAGTGTATTAACATGATGGTTATAACATACGTATAGCTCATCAAACATTTCACTATTATACATCTGTAAAGCAGAGTTCACGATACGTCTTACTTCACTATAACTTGGGTAGTCACTTAATCCTCTTAATTCATAAGCTACTGGTAAATCACGATGCTTGAAGAAATCTGAACCTGTTCCTCCAATAGCCATTAACACCACATTCATGCCTTCTTCTTCGTCTTTTTTGATGATTTCTAACATGTTTTTTAAAATCGAACTGTTATAGCCACCTGCTAGACCTTTATCAGAAGTAACCACAATATAACCAATTGTTTTAACTGGTCGAGCGATAAGCATTTGTTGATACATTTCCATATCTTGCTCAAAACCAGAAAAATCAGAATTATCTATCGCAGTTAACTGTGAAGAAGCCAAATGAGTTGTCATACTTCTTACTTTAGAAGCATACTCTTGAAAGCGTCTTGATGATTGTTCAGATTTCGTCAATTTAGAAGCTGCTACCATTTGCATGGCACTTGTAATTTGACTGGTCTTTTTTGTTGAAGCTATTCTCTTCTTAATATCAATAAGTGAGCCGCCCATGTTCAATCACCACTTTCTAAGATTGTTTTACTTCATCTGCAACAGAGAATTCACTTGAACTAAAAATTCCTTTAAATTCGTCAATTGCTTTATCCATATCTTCTGGATTTGGTAATCCTTTTGTTGTACGGATAGTATCAAAGATTGCTGGATAGTTATTATCCACGTATTCAAATAATTCACGTTCAAAACGTAAAATATCCACTACAGGAATAGTATCCAAAAATCCATGAGTCAAGGCATAAAGAATTAAGACTTGTTTTTCAACAGCCAATGGTTCATGCACGTTTTGTTTTAATACTTCTACAGTTCGTTTACCACGGTTTAATTTAGATTGAGTTGCCTCGTCCAAATCAGAACCAAATTGAGTAAAGGCTTCTAACTCACGGTAACTTGCCAAATCAAGACGAAGTGTCCCAGCAACTTTTTTCATTGCTTTAATTTGAGCAGAACCCCCAACACGTGATACAGAAAGACCGGCATCAATCGCTGGACGAACACCTGAGTAGAACAAATCACTTTCTAAGAAAATTTGTCCATCAGTAATAGAAATAACGTTTGTTGGAATATAAGCAGAGATATCTCCCGCTTGTGTTTCAACAAATGGTAAGGCAGTCATAGAACCGCCACCTAATTCATCACTTAATTTCGCTGCTCTTTCAAGTAAACGAGAATGTAAGTAGAAGACATCCCCAGGGAACGCTTCACGACCTGGCGGACGACGTAATAGTAATGAAATTTCACGATAAGCTGCTGCTTGTTTTGATAAATCATCATATACAACTAATACGTGTTTTCCATTATACATAAACTCTTCACCCATACTTGCTCCAGCATAAGGTGCTAAATAAAGTAATGGGGCTGGTTGTGATGCACTAGCAGATACAACAATTGTGTAATCCATTGCACCATATTTTTTCAAAATTTCAACCTGATTACGTACAGTTGATTCTTTTTGACCAATTGCAACGTAAATACAAATCATATCTTGATCTTTTTGATTTAAAATTGTGTCGATAGCAATTGTGGTTTTACCAGTTTTACGGTCACCAATGATTAACTCACGTTGGCCACGTCCAATTGGTACTAATGCATCAATTGCTTTCCATCCTGTTTGTAGTGGTTCTGATACTGATTTACGAGCCATAACACCAGGGGCTGCTGCTTCAATCGGTCGTGATTTTGTTGTGGCAATTTCTCCCATTCCATCAATAGGTTGTCCTAATGGATTAACCACACGTCCAATTAATGCTTCACCAACAGGTACTTCCATAATACGTCGTGTACGTTTTACTTTGTCGCCTTCACGTATTTGTTCAAAATCTCCTAAAATGATAATACCGACACTATCATTTTCCAAGTTTTGAGCCATACCATAAACACCATTATCAAACTCCAATAACTCTCCCGACATGGCATTTTCTAATCCGTAAGCACGAGCAATACCGTCACCAACATAGGAAACTGTTCCAACTTCATCTACTGTTAACGATTCTTCGTATTTAGCAAGTTGTTGTTTAATATGCGAACTAATTTCTTCCGCTTTTATACTCATGTATCTCACCTCTCACCTTGTCGTTAAACCTAACATCAAGCCAATAATTTAGCATGAATATTATTTAATTCTGTTCTCACACTTTGATCAATGATTCGATGTTCTGATTCGACAATCATTCCACCCATTATGCTTGGGTCTAATTTTGGTCGTAAAACAACCTTATTTGCATGAAATTGTTTTGCCAAACGTTTTTCTAAATCATGTCTTTGTTCCAGTGATAATGCAACAGCTGTGGTTACATTCACTACAATGATACCAAATTGGTCATAGTATAGATGTTCATACTCATCAATAATATCAAGCATTTCATTCATACGACCATAATCATAGACAGTATGAATAAACTTAGCCATTGTATCACTAAAACTATTTTCTAAGTCTTTTACAATATTAACTTTTTCAAAAATTGATAAGCGGTCATCTGATAGGATATCCCCTAAATCTGGTACTTCATGATAAACTTCTCTAAGTTGTAACAACTCTTGATAGATTTCATTTACCATATTTAGTTGTGTTGCTTCGGTAAATAACGCTTTACCATAAGTTCTTGCGACACTAAATTTCTTATTCATTGTCATCAACTCCTAGCTTATCAATACTTGATTGAACCAACTCTTGATGAGCACTAGCTGACAATTCCTTTTTAAGTATTTTAGAGGCAATTTCAACAGACAAGTCTGCCACTTCTTTTTTCGCTTCTGCTAACAAACGTTCTCTTTCAAGACGTAAGTCTTCTTGCGCTTGTTTTTTCATTCTTGTTGCATGTTCTTGAGCTTCTACAATAATTGCATGAGCATTATTTTCAGCAACATCTTTTGCTTGAGCAATAATACTTTGTGCTTCTGTACGAGCTTCTTTTAATTCCACTTCTCTTTGTTTGGCTAAATTAGCAGCGTCTATTTTTGATTGTTCTGCACTATCAATATCGCCAGCTATTTTGTTTTCTCGTTCGTCTAACATCGTTGTTAGAGGTCCCCAGGCAAATTTCTTTAACGCTAATAACAATACAAGAAATGAAACAGAGACAAATAAAATGGTACTAAACGTTGTTTGTCCAGAACTTGCAATCACTAATTGATTAAACATGTGATTACTACACATCCTTCCCTGACTTTCATTTATTTACAACTTTTTAACCTTGCTTGTATATGTTATTTAAATAATAATAATAAGGCAATAACGACACCGATAATAGGAATCGCTTCAATTAAGGCAACCCCGATAAACATAGTACTTCTTAATTGACCTGATAATTCTGGTTGACGTGCCATTGATTCTAATGTTTTAGAGATAACTTTACCATTACCATAACCTGCTCCGATAGAAGCTCCTAAAACTGCGATAGCTGCTGCAATATATTGCATAACAATTCTCCTCCTAAAAATGTTTTTATACGTTTACTTATATTTCTTCTACTTCTACTTTATGTGAGATGTAAACCATCAATAAAGTAGCGAAAATAAATGCTTGGATTCCACCAATGAAAAGCGAGAAGGCTTGCCATATCACTTCAAGTGGCAGAGCCAAAATAAATTTCGTTGGACTACTTGCTCCTAACCCTGCAATTAACGATAGTAATACCTCGCCTGCAAAAATATTACCGTAAAGACGTAAACCAAGCGTTAACACGTTAGTAAATTCTTCTATTAACTTGATTGGTAATAAAAAGCCGACTGGTTTCATATAACTATTAACAAAATAACCTTTAACACCTTGTTTTTTGACCCCATAATAATTAGCCAAAATAATCGCAATAAATGCAAGTGTTAACGTTACTGTTGGATCAGCGGTTGGGCTCTTCCAGAATGCTACATCACTTGGGAATAAAGTCACTTTTGTAATTAGTCCTAAAGTATTTGATACTAGTACAAACATGAAAAAAGTAAATGCCAATAAATGATATTGTTTTACTTCGTTCTTCTCAACGTTGTCGCCAACGATACCACGAACAAAGTCAACAAGAGCTTCCATGACATTTTGTTTACCAGTAGGTTTAAGCTTTAAGTTTCGTGTACAAAAATACACCAATCCAAAGACAATCAAACAAGTTAATATAGTCATACTTACGACCGTTCCATCAAATGTTAAACCTCCAATGGTAAACAACCAGGATTTTTCTTCCACCACATTTCACCCCTTTTCTTCTCAATATTAAAACAAATTCAGAAGTTTTTTAGCTTCTGTAACAGTGTATGAAAAAATGTTTTTGCATACATACATTTTTCCACATAGGAATACCTCGATAGACTGTTACTATCGAAACTATAATACCACCAAATGATAAATAACACAAAGTAATTCGGTAGAATTCTCACAACTTTCATACAAAAAAATGGATGGATGAAAACTGGGTTAAAACATACTCAGAATAATAAATTTAAGCCTATTTTTAACCTAGTATTTTTTCAAAATACCACTTTTTCTATCACTACTTTTTATTCACCTCCATAAAAAAACATAAAGACACCTACCAAAATGATTATCTTTACACAAAGAACGAGTCTTTGGTCTTTTGACAATTCACTTTAGCAAGTGTCATTAGCCCAGATATTCCGAGCTTTTATAGGAAACACCATCCCTATCTACTATTCCATGCTAACATGCCTATCAAAAAAAGACAAACAACGACTAAAATGATCGTTGTTTATCTCTTAATGCACGATTGATTTCTCGGTTCATATCTTTTCGTTTTAAATCTTCTCGTTTATCGTATTGCTTCTTACCTTTTGCTAATCCTAGTAACACTTTAGCAAAACCATCTTTAATGTAGAGCTTCAATGGAATCAACGTCACACCAGGATTTTTCATTTCTGTTTCAATTTTGATGATTTGCTTTTTATGAAGCAATAATTTTCGTGTTCTTAGTGGGTCGTGATTAAAAATGTTTCCTTGTTCATAAGGACTGATATGCACATTCATCAAATAGGCTTCACCATTACGAACTCTTGCGAACCCATCTTTTAAGTTAACACGACGTTGTCTAATGGATTTTATTTCGGTTCCTTGAAGCACAATACCAGCCTCAAATGTTTCAAAGACTGAATAATCATGACGTGCCTTACGATTTTGAGCAATTAAATTTCCTTCACCTTTAGGCATAAGTCATCCCTCACTTTTTCTTTTTCTTCGGTTTTTTATTCACAGATTTATAAAAAGGTTTTTTACCATTCTTGCCTTTTTTACCCTTCTTAGAATCATCTGATTTACCAAATGATTTTTTTTGATCTTTGCGTCGACTTGATGAAGATGATTTTTTATTTTTTTTCGGTAACTCGATTTTTTCGGTCAATGGTTCGGCCGATAACAAGTCAAAATCAATTTCTCGTGTGTCGACATCTGCTTTAGTTAATTTTACACGAACTTTTTGACCAATTTTATATACTTTACCTGTTCGCTCACCAACAAATGCCATATGAGTTTCAATAAAGTGATAATAATCATCTTTCAACTGATTAACATGAACCAAACCTTCTATTGTATTAGGCAATTCTATGAACATACCAAATTTGGTAATGGATGTAATAATACCATCAAATTCTTCATCCACTTTGTCTTGCATAAATTCTGTTTTCTTCAGTTTATCGGTTTCACGCTCAGCTTCAACTGCTCGTCGTTCCATTTTAGAACTATGATCAGCAATATCTGGAATTAACTCGTCCCATTTTTGCTTGATTTTATCTGTTACTTTTTCTTTTTCATATGACTTGATTAATCGATGAACAATTAAATCAGGGTAACGTCTAATTGGTGAAGTAAAATGAGTATAATCATCTGCTGCTAATCCGTAATGTCCCACAGGATCTTCAGAATATTTCGCTTGTTGCATACTGCGAAGTAACATCATACTCACAACCGGTTCTTCTGGTCGTCCATTCACTTGGTCTAACACTCGTTGCAACTCTTTTGGTGATACCGCATCTTTTTTCCCTTTTACCATGATACCAAAATTTGTCATAAACTCTAAGAAACGCTGAACTTTTTCTTCTTTTGGATGCTCATGAATACGATAAATAAATGGTAATTGTTTATCCGTATAAGTTTTCGCGACTGTTTCATTTGCAGCAAGCATAAAGGACTCAATTAGTCTTTCGGCTGCTTTTCTTGTACGCAACTTGATATCCACTGGATGACCTTCTGCATCTACTACAATATAGGCTTCACGATCTTCAAATGAAATCGCTCCTCGATTAGCACGTTTCGTTTCTAAAATAGTATGCAAGTCATTCATTAAATGGAACATTGGAACTAGTGTTTCGTATTTTTGAGAAGTTACTTCATTTGTTCCTTCAATGATATCATTCACTTCATCATAGGTCATTCTAGCGGTTGAATGAATCACTGTTTCAAAAATATCATGCGAGACAACATCCCCATCACGATTTATCTCCATTTCACATGCCATGGCTAAGCGATCTACATTTGGATTAAGTGAACAAATACCATTTGATAATTTTCTAGGTAACATCGGAATGACGCGGTCAGTCAAATACACACTCGTTGCACGGTCACTTGCCTCAGCATCTAACGGGCTATTTTCTGTCACATAGTGTGACACGTCTGCAATATACACACCTAAAAAGTAATTGCCATTATCTAATTTTTCAACCCGAACGGCGTCATCTAAATCTTTTGCTTCCGCTCCATCAATTGTAACAACCACTTCTTTTCTTAAATCCACCCGATGCAGTAATTCACTTTCTAATACTTCATCTGGTAATTCTTCTGCTTGTTTTAATGTTGCTTCATCAAAATCAGTTGGGATACCTAATTGCAATACAATGGATAAAATATCCATTCCTGGATCATTCTTGTGGCCAATCACTTGTTTCACTAATCCTTCAAAACTATTAGTATAGCCTACTTCAGGATAATGCGTTACTTCAACTGAGACAACACTTCCATCCTCTGGTAATAGACCTTCTGATGCAATGAAGACTTTATAACGACTGAGTTTTTTGTCTTTTGGTGTTACGACACCATAAAGACCCGTTTCTTGTTGTTCACTTTCGGTAAATAACGTAAAAATCCCAACAATTTGACTCATGCCACGTTCGATTATTTTAACTACTTTTCCTTCTGGTGCTTGGTCTTCTAATGGATTACCAGGTTTTAAAATTTCTATCTCAACTTTATCCCCTTCTAGAGCATAAAACGTATCATCGCGACTGACAAACACATCCGATTCTTCACCTTCGACCGTTACGAAGCCAAACCCACGCTCATTTGAACGAAATACACCTTCTAAAACTGTATCTTTTGTCACTAATTTTATTTTTCCTTTTTGGTTAAACGTTACAAGTTGTTCTCTTTCCATCTGAGCGATAGCTTGAACTAATTCTTTAAAATCATTGCTTTTTTGTAAATCCAGCATTTCTGCTAATTGTTCAACTGAAAATGACTTTTTTTTACTAGAGGTCATTGTCTCTAAAATTGTTTCTTTTAATGTTTTTCTCATACTTCCTCCTATTCCCATGATAGTTTTTGAATAAATTGAACCACATCTTGTTCAAATTGAATCTTATCATGGCTCACTGTGATGACATGGGTACTATTTGGATACCAATGCACTTCAACAAACGCCTTTTTCAAATCTCTTGCTGCATCATAAACGCCTTCTGCACGCACCATTTCATCTTTGGCTGATTGTGCGAGAAAAATTGGTTTTTCTACATCAGATAATCCGTCATAAACGGTTTGGACTGTTCCAGTGATATCCTTTAGTTGAGTATCTAAAGGTTCTTTTATTGTATCAAGTTTTTTTGTTTTTTCGTCTAACGACAGATTTAATTTATCATAACGATATTCACAGTATTTTAAAAAATTCGGGTAAATATTGGTTGCATCCGTTGGGTCAAGCGGAGAGGAGAATGTCCCTCCACCAACAAATAAGTCAGGATAAGTTTCGAGTAACTTCATCGCAAACAATCCGCCCATTGATAAACCAAATACAGCAAACTGTGTATGTCCTTCCTCTTTCAAAAACTCAATAGCGCGTTTAGCATCTTGCCACCACACATCAGATGTTTGTTCTAAAATATCCATTGGTTCATTTGTTCCGTGACCAGTAAACATTGGGGCATAGACAGAATAGCCTGCTCGTTCAACTCTTCTAGCTAATGCTCTAACATCATTTGAACTGCCTGTATAAGCATGCAATAATAACACGGCTTTATTAGTTACTTTTGAATAAAATGGTTCTATCTTCATTTATTTAACTCCTTCCAAACACATCTGCTAAGTTATTATAACAATAAAAAAATCTCCTGTCATAACAGGAGATAGATTAACATTATTTTGATGACAAATACGCAAGCGCAATAGCCACTGCAACCCATGCAACACCTAAAACAGTTGTTGCACGTTTCATAAATGCTTCAAACCCACGAGCTTTTGTTTTTCCAAATAATTCAGTTGCACCACCTGAAAACGCACTAGCAGCACTATTTTGCTTACTTGGTTGCATCATCACAGCGATAATAATTAAAATGGATAACACTAACATTAGGGTTAATAGAAATTGATACATATTAACTCTCCTTATCTTGATCTCTAATCATCTGTTCAATTTTATCATACCTTTTTCAATAATACTAGTATGAAACAAACCGAAAACTATTTCATTTTTCCACCGACTGCGTAATTTCCTTTTGCCATATCAGAGATAACAATATGAACATTTTCAGTTTTGGCCCCAGTATTTTTAACAATGGCTTCTGTCACGTCTTTTACTAATGCTTCTTTTTGCTCTGGTGTTCTTCCTTCTAATAATTCAATATGGACAAGTGGCATATCAGACACTCCTTTTATTTTTTTACCTTATTATAACAAATTCCCTTATGATAAGTCTAAACTTTTAAAAACACAATATTGTTTCTATTTTCGACCTATTAACCTTATTTTTGACTAAAGTCATGGATAGTAAGCCAAACAAATAGATTTTAACATGAACTCTCACTATACTCATACATGCATTAAACATCAAAAGGAGAGACACCATGAAAAAAACATTACTTATTTTATCTGCATCTTTATTACTTATTTTAGGTGGTTGCACAAGTGAAAAGAACGCAACTGAATCAAACAAGAAACAATCAGACGAATTAGTTGTTGCCACATCTGGCACACTGTTTCCAAGTTCTTACTATAATGATAAAAACGAACTCACTGGTTATGATATAGAAGTAACAAAAGAAATTGGAAAACGGCTTAATAAAAAAGTAACCTTCAAAGAATTTAACGTTGACGGCATGCTATCAGCTGTTCAAACCAATAAAGCCGACGTCGCAGCAAATGATTTTTCAACCAATAAAAAACGCGAAGAAAAATTTAGCTTATCAGAACCTATTAAATACTCATTTGGTAGCATGGTTGTTAGAAAAGAAGATAACTCTGGTATCTCTTCTTTAGACGATGTAAAAGGAAAAAAAGCAGCTGGCGAAGCCTCTACTACTTACATGAAAGTTGCCGAGTCTTTAGGTGCTACCTTAGTGAATTACGACAACGCAACAAATGATCAATACATGACTGACTTAGTTAAAGGACGTACAGATGTTATCTTAAATGACTACTATTTACAAAAAATGGCTGTTGCTGCCCTACCTGATATGCCTGTCAAAATATTAGAAGATGTTTATTTTAACCCTTCATCTTCAGGACTTGTTATAAATAAAGACAATACAGAGTTAAAAAAAGACATTGATTCAGCTATCACAGATATGAAAAAAGATGGAACTTTAGCAAAAATTGCCACATCTTTTTATGGTGAAGATATTTCTAAAAAACCATCTGTCACCATTTCAAAAACAATTGAGGTTGACTAGACATGATAATTGATACAAAATTAATGGTTGAGTCTATCCCCTTTGTATTAAAAGGATTACCTTATACTTTATTAATCAGTATCGCATCATTTTTTCTAGGAAATATTTTAGCGAGTTTGATTTATTTATTACGATTACTCAATCATAAAATAATCAACCAATTTCTAATTATTTACTCGTCATTTTTTAGGGGGATCCCTGCTATCGTTTTACTTTTTGCCTTATATTTTGGTTTACCTATGCAACTAAATCCTATTGTAGCGAGTATTCTGTGTTTCGGTTTGACCAGTAGCGCTTTTTTATCTGAAATTTTTCGTAGTGCCATGAGTAGTGTCAACCAAGGGCAGTGGGAGGCTTCAAAAGCTCTAGGTATGTCAAAGTTGTTAATCATCCGAGAAATCATTATGCCTCAAGCCATCCGAATTGCCATTGGTCCTATGAGCAACGTCGCGATTGATTTAGTGAAAGGCTCTTCTCTAGCAGCAATGATTACGGTATCTGAAATTTTTCAGCAAGCAAAAATTATTGGTGGAAGAGAATTTAATTTCTTATCCATGTACTTTTTAGTCGCTTGTATTTACTGGGGACTCTGCATAGTCATTGAAAAAATTCAATATGCTTTAGAAAAAAGGTTCCCTATATTGTCTTAATCCTCTCAGATAGCGTAAAAAGCATGTCCTAAAAACTAGGGCATGCTTTTTATTATCTACCTTTCAACTTTAATCCTAATCCTAACATTGACAATAACATTCCTAAACTCATGATAAATAAATTGGATTTTTTATCAGATGTTTGTGGGAGACTTTTTTGTGTCTTCGTTTTTGTCTCAACTTGTTTTTCATCCATTACACGATGACTGACTGATGTTTTTATCTGATTATTTATAGAAGTGCCATGTTGTATTTGCTCATTTTGCCTTGATGTTTCCACTTCACTTGGTGTCTCCACTTCACTTGGTGTCTCCACTTCACTTGGTGTTTCCACTTCACTTGGTGTTTCCACTTCACTTGGTGTTTCCACTTCACTTGGTGTTTCCACTTCACTTGGTGTTTCCACTTCACTTGGTGTTTCCACTTCACTTGGTGTTT
>NZ_NGJT01000011.1 GCF_003950315.1 Vagococcus bubulae | reverse complement strand
AATCCTACTGAGCCCGGTAATCCTACTGAGCCCGGTAATCCTACTGAGCCCGGTAATCCTACTGAGCCCGGTAATCCTACTGAGCCCGGTAATCCTACTGAGCCCGGTAATCCTGGTGGTACAACAAGTGAACAAGAACAAGTTATTCAAATTATGTTACAACTAATTAATGACCATAGAAATTCACATGGTTTGCCATCTCTAACTTTATCTGAACAATTAGTTTTAGCATCTGAAATTCGTGCGGAAGAAATCGTTAATAATTTCAGCCATACAAGACCAAACGGCACTGAGTGGTCTACAGTATTTAATGACATTAATTACTCATATCAAGGCATGAGTGGAGAAAATATTGCATCTAATAATTTTGGCAATACTACTCCCGAAGAAATTGCAAACCAACTGTTTACTCAATGGGTAAATAGCCCAGGTCACAATGAAAATATGCTAAGACCTGAGTTTACAGAATTTGGATTCAGTTATGTCATTGCAAATGGTTCTGTGTATGGTGTCCAATTATTTAGTGGTGATCCAGTAACTAAATCATCTGAACAAAAAGACATCAATTCTTCGGAAACATCAGATGAAGTTGCTGTTGACATTAATGTAGATGTAGAAGGCACTAATAATTTTACAGCCGAAATTGATGAAGCTGTTGAAACAATTGCGCCTCTTAATTCAAATGAAGAAGTTTTAGAAGACGTTGTTGAAAATCCTGTTGTCGTTGAAGATGATAGCAATCAAAACTTAATTCAAACTAAAGACAACATAGAAACAGATTCAATTAACTTTGACACAACAATAGAAGTAGAATAAATAACAGTCCTCCACTATGACTCAAAAGTGGAGGACTTTTTTGCGTTCAATTGACATATATCATTAAGAAGAGTAATGTTTAGATATGAGTTTACATACTAAAAAGGAGATGTTGTCATGACTAACAAAGCTAGTAGTCAAGAAATTTTAGATATGATCTTAGAGCTGTTAACTAAAGACATAACAGATAAAGAAAAAAATATTTTTATCCAAACAAAACGTACACTAGAATCCAGACATTATTTACCCAGAGTCATTTCAGACTTAAGGGCTTCCCTTACTCCTTTAGCTATGAGTAAACAATTATCCAAAGAAACAGGAAAACTATATTTAACGATAACTAACTATCCATACACTAATAATAATTTGGGTGGCGGATTAATCAGTGTTTTTGGCAATAATTTAAAATAATAAAACAAGCTGACCAGGTCAAAAATAGTCCTAGTCAGCTTGTTTTATTTTCCGATGTCTGTTCGATAATAAAAATCAGTTAACGGTTGCTCAGATAACCAACCATATACTTTTTGTCTCGCTTCTTCAAGTGTTGCTCCACTACTTTCAGCCATGAATACTCGTCCACCATTTGAGACAAGAGAATCATTTTTACTTGTAACTCCTGCAAAGAAAAGACTCACTTTTTTATTCGTTGTATCAATATTTAAAGTTTTTCCTTTTTCATAACTTTCTGGATATCCTTTAGCAGAAACTACAACACCTAAATCAAATCCTTCTTTTTTCCAAGATACTTCAATTGTTTTATCATCAAAAATCGATTCAATCACTTCAACCAAATCCGTCTCTAATCTTTCAAGTAATACTTGTGTTTCAGGATCACCAAAACGAGCATTGTATTCAATTACTTTTGGTCCATCGTTTGTTAAGATTAGTCCTGTATAAAGAATCCCTTGAAAGTCTCTACCTTCTGCTTTCATCGCCTCTACCGTTGGATACACAATACTGGATACTGCCTCTTGATAGATTGTGTCTGTCACATATGGTACTGGGCTATAAACACCCATTCCACCAGTATTTGGTCCTTTATCCCCATCAAAAATCGCTTTGTGATCTTTGGCTACTACCATTGGATACACAAAAGAATTTCCAACAAATGACAATAAAGAAAATTCTTTGCCGACTAAAAATTCTTCTATCACAATTTTAGGTTCTTCACTATCAAAAACATTATTTAACAAATTATCATCAATCGCTTGCTTTGCTTCATCCATGGTTTGTGCTATGACAACGCCTTTTCCTGCAGCTAATCCATCTGCTTTAATCACAATAGGTAATGTTTGGGTTGCTAAATAATCAAGTGCACACTCTCTATTAGTAAACGTTTGGTAATTTGCAGTAGGTATCTCATATTTGACCATCAATTGTTTAGAAAAATCTTTAGACCCTTCAATGATTGCGGCATGTTTTTTAGGTCCAAATACTTTGATTCCTTTTGATTCTAAATAATCAACTAACCCATCTATTAAAGGAACTTCTGGTCCGACAAATACCCAATCAATTTGTTTTTTTTGACAAAACTCAATGATAAACTGTTTGTCTGTTTCGCTCCCTTTAACTAGCTGTATATTATCCAGTTCCATCCCAGCATTGCCAGGTAAGCAATAAACTCTTTCAACTAAAGGACTTTGTAATAACTTTTTACTAATCGCATGTTCACGTCCGCCACTACCTATTACCAATAATTTTCTTTTCATCAAGTCTTCTCCTCTTAATGTTTGAAATGTCTTGTTCCAGTGACAATCATTGCAATACCATATTCATTAGCAACATCAATTGATTCTTGGTCTTTCACACTGCCTCCTGGATGTATGATGGCTTTTATCCCATGTTTTGCTGCGTATTCAACACTGTCAGGCATAGGGAAAAAGGCATCACTAGCTAAGACAGCTCCTTTTGCTAAATCTCCTGCTTGATCAACTGCTAATTTTACTGACCCCACTCGGTTCATTTGTCCTGCTCCAATACCTAATGTGTGGTGGTTATTTCCAACTACAATCGCGTTACTCTTAACAGATTTAACCACTAACCACATTTTTTTCAGTGCATCAATCTCTTCAGCTGTTGGTAATGTTTCTGTGACCACTGTCCATTGTGTTTCATCATCAACTACTGTATCGGATTCTTGTATTAGTAAGCCTCCTGACACACTAACTAATTCCCATTCTGTTTGATTTGATTTTGTTGTATCTAATTGTAATAATCGACGATTTTTCTTTTTCTCTAATAGCTCTAAAGCATCAGCTGTAAAGCTTGGGGCAATGATAATTTCTAAAAAGAGTTCGTTTAGCGTTTCAGCTAAATCAGCATCAATTTCACGATTAAAGGCCAACACTCCACCAAAAATCGAAATTGGATCACTTTCATAAGCTAGTCTATAAGCTTCATGTATTGTTTTCCCAAATCCAACACCACATGGGTTCATATGTTTCATTGCAACAACGGTTGGTTCTTCAAACTCTTTTACTAAATGGATGGCGGCATTGGCATCTTTAATATTGTTATAAGATAATTCTTTACCATGTAATTGTTTCGCTGTCCCAATGCCTACTTCTGCTTTATTGTCATCAGATTGATAAAAATAAGCTTTTTGATGATTATTTTCACCATATCTTAACGTATTTATTTTTGTATAACTTAAAGATAAGTCATTTGGTAACTCTTGACTGTCGCTTATTGATAGATAGCGTGCAATACTAGCATCATAGCTAGATGTAGTTGAAAAAACTTTTGAAGCCAAATATTGCCTTGTCTGTATCGTTGTGTCTCCTGTTGAGCTCATTTCTTGTAACACCAACTCGTAATCTTGACTATCCACAATGACAGTCACACTCGCAAAATTTTTAGCGGCACTTCTTAACATACTTGGTCCACCAATATCGATTTGTTCAATTGCTTCATTTTGAGTCACATCAGGTTGGGCAATAGTTTCTTTAAATGGGTAAAGGTTCACACAAACTAAATCAATCAAACCAATGTTGTGTTCTGTTAATGTAGTCATATGTTCTTGATTATCTCTTTTAGCTAATAATCCACCGTGAATCATCGGATGCAATGTTTTAACGCGTCCATCAAGCATTTCTGGAAAACTAGTTACATCCTCCACGCTTAAACACGCAATACCTTCTTGCTCCAATACCTTTTTTGTTCCACCTGTTGAAATAATTTCATAATCTAATTTTACTAGTTCTTTTACAAATTCTGCGATACCTGTTTTATCATAAACGCTTATCAATGCACGTTTTTTAGACATTTTCATATTCCCCCAAGATAAATTGATTTACAATAGTTGGTAAAACTTTATGCTCTAGTTGATGCATTTTTTCTTCAAACACTTGTAATGACAGACTTCGATTAATTAACAGACTTTCTTGATAAATAATAGGGCCAGTATCCACCCCTTCATCTACTAAATGAATCGTAACACCTGTTTCTAGGTCATCACTTTCATAGGCTTCTTTAATACTTTTATTCCCTGGAAACTTAGGAAGTAACGATGGATGCAAATTAATTATACGTTTTTTATAGAAATTTAACAGAGTTGGGCCAATAATTTTCATATATCCAGCTAAAATAATTAAATCGATTTTCTCATTCTCTAACATCATGAGAATATTTTTTTCGTACTCTTCTTTCGTTTCGCTAGTTTTTTTCTCCATCACAAAATATGGGATATGATATTTTTTAGCTCTTTCAATCACATAAGCCTCTTTTTTATCACAAAAAACACAAACTAGTGTCCCAGCTATGTCTCCATTTTGACTTGCTTTAGCTATCGCTTCAAAATTAGACCCATTTCCTGAAGCAAACACAGCGAATCTCATTTGCGTTCTCCTTTTATTTCCACTTTACCTGTTTCTCCTAAATCTACCTGACCGATATTATAAGCTAATTCACCTTGGTCATTAATATAATCTAAAACAGTTTGAGAATCCTCTTTATCAACTGCCAAAACCATTCCTATTCCCATATTAAATGTGCTAAACATATCTTTTTCACTAATATCTCCAAGTCGTTGCAATGATTTAAAAACTGGTAAAACTGGCCAACTTCCCTTTTTGATAGAAGCTGACACATTTTCTGGTAACATTCTTGGAATATTTTCATAAAAACCACCACCAGTGATATGAGCAATGCCTTTAATCTTTTTCATTTTAATCAGTGGTAACACACTTTTGATATAAAGTTTTGTTGGAGTTAATAAAATCTCTTTTAAGGTTTGACCACCCATGTCTTCCAACACTGTGTCTAATTTATAATCGTGATCTTTAAATAAAATTTGTCGAACCAACGAAAAACCATTTGAATGGATTCCACTTGAGGCGATACCGATTAATACATCGCCTTCAGAAATAGTTGACGAATCAATTAACTCTGATTTTTCTGCTAATCCAACCGCAAAACCAGCTAAGTCATAGTCATTTTGACCGTACATATCAGGCATCTCTGCTGTTTCTCCACCGATTAATGCCATGTTAGATTCCACACAACCATTGGCTACCCCTTCGACAATCTTTTCAATTTTTTCAGGGTATGTTTTTCCTGTTGCAATATAATCTAAGAAAAATAAAGGTTCTGCTCCTTGAGCTAAAATGTCATTTGCACACATCGCAACGCAATCAATCCCAATGGTGTCATGTTTATCTGCTTCAATAGCAATCATAAGCTTTGTTCCCACACCATCTGTGCCAGAAACAAGAACTGGTTCTTTTACATCATACTGACTCAAATCAAAACATCCGCCAAATCCACCAAGTGCACTCATCATACCTAAACGTTCTGTTTTTTTTGTATGAGATTTGATTCTTTCCACCACTTCATATCCTGCTTCGACATTGACTCCTGATTTTTCATATGCAGTTGACATATTAGTCCTCCTTGTTTTCTCTGTATTCATAATCATATAAAGGCGTTGGGTAATCACCGTTAAAGTAAGCCATGCATAATCCGTTATAAGGTGCATCTAACTTTAAGCCAATCGACTCAATTAATCCTTCTTCACTTAAAAATTCTAATGAATCAGCTTCAATGATTTCTCTGATTTTTTCGGTTGAATAATTAGCAGCAATCAACTCTTCTTTCGTTTGAATATCAATCCCATAAAAACAGGGATAAGCTAAAGGAGGAGAAGAAATTCTGACATGAACCTCTTTTGCTCCAGCTTCTTTTAACAAACGAACGATTCGTTTAGATGTTGTGCCACGAACGATTGAATCATCCACTAAAATGACACGTTTTCCTTCAACCACTCCTCGAACAGCAGACAATTTTAATCGAACACCTTCTTCTCTTAATTCCTGCGTTGGTTGGATAAACGTTCGTGCTACATATTGATTTTTCACTAATCCCATTTCATAAGGGATGGAACTTTCTTCAGCATACCCACTAGCAGCTGATAGCGAACTATTTGGGACACCAATCACCATGTCTGCTTCAACGGGACATTCTTTAGCTAATGTTTTTCCCATTCTTTTTCTAGCAGAGTGAACATTAATTCCTTTGATATTAGAATCTGGTCGAGCAAAATAAATATACTCCATCGAACAAATCGAATACATGGTGTCATCCGTATAGCGATAACTATGTAATCCTTTATCATTTATTTCGATGATTTCACCGGGTTCTACATCTCTGACAAAAGTCGCCCCAATCGTATCTAAAGCACATGTCTCACTTGAAACCACATAAGCCCCATTACTCATACGACCAATAGATAAAGGACGAAAGGCATTTGGATCGAGTGCCGCGTACATTGCATCATCAGTTAGCAGTAAATAAGCAAACCCACCCTTTACTATGTTTAATGCTTCAGATAATTTATCAATAAACGTGTTCTTATGACTACGGCGAATTAAATGCATTAAAATTTCTGTATCTGAATTCGAATGAAAAATAGCCCCATCTTCTTCTAATTCTTTACGTAATGTTTTCGCATTAATCAGATTACCATTATGTGCTAAGGCTGCGTCTCTATCATAAAAACGAAACAAGAATGGTTGGATATTAATAATATCTCCCTCACCACTTGTACCATAACGAACGTGCCCAATAGCAGAGTGCCCTTTTAAGTTAGCTAATAAATCTGGATTAGCAAATACTTCATGTAGTAATCCTAACCCACGATGCCCTTGCAGTCGATGATTTTCTAATGATACAATCCCCGCACCTTCTTGACCTCTGTGTTGTAAGCTGTGTAAGCCATAATAGGTGATTTGACTGGCGTCTTTATGGTCCCATACACCAAACACGCCACATTCTTCATTAATCCCTTTTATTTCATGAGACATGGTATTGCTTCCTCCCAGGCTTCTTTGGCTTTAGCGACTGTTAATTCCAATGAATCGTCGACTGTGCTAACTTTTATCACTCCATCATTTGTCACTTGTCCTAATAAAGTGGCATCATTTTTTAAAATAGCTTCAAAAGCATCTTTCTTTTCAGGTGAGACACTCACAACAAATCGTCCTGAGGTTTCAGAAAATAATAATTCTTTTGACAAATCAGTCTCAATCGTAACACCTAAGCCATTACCAAATGTTGATTCAATCACACTAACTAATAACCCACCTTCAGCACAGTCATGTGCACTTGCCACATACCCTGACTGAATAGCTTGTAATAATTTAGCCTGAATAACCACTTCTTCTTCTAAATCAACCGGTGAAATCGTTCCTGAAATCTTACCAGTTAATAATTTTTGAATTTCACTACCTGAAAAATCAGCATGTGTTTCACCTAATACATAAATTAAATCACCTGCTTTTTTAAAGTCTTGTGTGGTAACGTGTGATAGTTCTTCAACAACCCCAACCATTCCAATCATCGGAGTTGGGTAAATAGGTTGATTATTTGTTTCATTGTATAGTGATACATTTCCTGATATAACTGGCGTATCAAAGGCTTCACATGCTTGCGCAATCCCTTTTGCTGCTTGATCTAACTCATAGAATCCTTCTGGTTTTTCTGGTGAACCAAAGTTTAAACAATCTGTAATCGCTAAAGGTCTTGCGCCACTTGCGACAATATTTCTAGCAGCTTCACTTACTGCCATTTTTCCGCCTTCTTTTGGATCTAAATACAAGTATCTGGCATTACAATCGGTTGTCATGGCAAGAGCTTTTTGTGTTCCTCTCACACGTAATACAGCGGCATCACTACCTGGCCCCACAACAGTATTAGTACGAACTTGTGAATCATAGGTTTCATACAATGATTGTTTCGATGCAATCGTTGGCTGTGCTAAAATAGATAACGTTGTTTGTTTAAAATCTTTTATTTCAGGTTTATATGCCTCTTGTTTTTCAAATTCAATGATACGTTTTGGTTTCTCTTGTTCGTTATGATACACGGGTGCGTCTTCTGCTAAAGAGTCAACTGGAATATCCGCGACTTTTTCTCCTTGGAAAAATAATTTATATCGCTTGTCATCTGTTACATGACCAATTGTTACAGCATCTAAGCCGTAAGATTCAAACAATTCGATAACTTGTTGTTCTTTTCCTTTTTTGATACAAAGTAACATTCTCTCTTGAGATTCAGATAACATCATTTCATATGGTGTCATCTCTGTTTCACGCTGAGGTACATCATCTAAATAGAGTTCTAAGCCTGATCCAGCTTTTGACGCCATCTCTGAACTAGAAGACACTAACCCAGCAGCGCCCATATCTTGAATTCCGACTAAACAATCTGAATGATTTAAAATCAAATCAAGACACGCTTCCATCAACCCTTTTTCCATGAATGGATCACCTACTTGTACAGCAGAGCGTTGTTGTTCTTCGCCTTCAACAAATTCTACTGAAGCAAACGTGGCACCATGAATCCCATCTCGGCCTGTTTTGGCTCCCACATACATGATTGGGTTACCGACACCTTTTGCTTGTCCTTTTTGAATGTCTTCATGTTTGATTAAACCAACACACATGGCATTAACTAAAGGATTTCCTTCATAACACGCGTCAAACGCAATCTCACCACCAACTGTCGGAATCCCAATACTATTACCATAACCACCAATCCCTGCGACAACTTTTTCGATTAAATATTTTGTCCGATTCGTTTCTATCTCACCAAAACGTAAAGAATTTAACATCGCAATTGGTCTAGCACCCATACTAAAAATATCACGAATAATCCCACCAACTCCTGTAGCTGCTCCTTCATAAGGCTCAACCGCTGATGGATGATTGTGACTTTCCGCTTTAAACACAACAGCTAACCCATCACCTATATCCACAATCCCGGCACCTTCACCTGGCCCTTGTAAAACATGTTGATTTGATGTTGGAAAATGTTTTAAAACAGGTTTACTATTTTTGTAAGAACAATGCTCACTCCACATAACAGCAAACAAACCTGTTTCTGTGTAGTTTGGTAAACGACCTAAAATCGAATCAGCTATATACTCATACTCAGAATCTTTCAAACCCCATTCTTGATAAATCTTAGATTCTTTTACTTCTTCTGGAGTCATTGTTTGTGCTTTTACCATGTTATGCCGTCACCTTTCTTAAATGATTTACGATTGATTGAAATAATTTTTTCCCATCAGAGCTACCTAATAAATCTTCCATCGCGCGCTCCGGATGGGGCATCAATCCAATCACATTGCCTTCTTTATTTGTAATCCCTGCAATGTCTTCCACACTGCCATTTGGATTATTTTTTTCGTAAGTAAGTATGATTTGGTTATTCTCTTTTAACTCTTTCAAAGTTTTTTCATCACAATAATAATTTCCTTCACCATGCGCAATTGGTAAAGTTATTAACTCATCTTGTTCGTATTTATTTGTGAACATCGTCTGATTATTGACCACCTTTAATGGTTGCATACCACAAATGAATTTCAGTGATGTATTATTTAATAAAACACCTGGTAAAAGACCTGTCTCTGTTAATATTTGGAATCCATTACACGTACCAAAAACGGGTTTCCCTTCACTGGCAAATTGTTTCACTGCTTCCATCACAGGACTTGATTTAGCAATAGCCCCACATCTTAAGTAATCTCCATAAGAAAACCCACCTGGCAATAAAATAACGTCATAGTTGGATAAATCAG
Organism: Vagococcus bubulae; assembly: GCF_003950315.1. Lineage (GTDB taxonomy): Bacteria > Bacillota > Bacilli > Lactobacillales > Vagococcaceae > Vagococcus > Vagococcus bubulae. Next base: position 63,645 of record NZ_NGJT01000011.1, on the reverse strand, counting down.
TTGCTCTGTGAGAAACATACTCTGCTTCTTCACCAATCACATCTTGAATAGCTAACAGTAAGTCTTGATCACCATTTGAACCAGGAAAAACGACTACACCAAATTTTGCCATGATTAGTTAACCTCCGTAACAGTAAAGTCATAGGTCTCCATGTTTGGATTAGTTAATAAATTATCACTAATCTTATCAACTTTTGCTTCAGCGTCTTGTTTGTTATCTGCTTTAATCACAAAATCAAATACTTTTCCTACACGAATATCTGACACACCATCTTCACCTAAACGTTTGATAGCTCCTTCAATCACTGAGGCTTGTGGATCTAAAATAGATGCTTTGTAGTTTACATACACTCTTACTTTAAACATGATTATTCTCCTTTTCTTTCGTTTAGTCTTTTTGCCACTTCTTTATAAACGCTCACCAAATCTCCTGTGTCCTTACGATAAACATCTTTATCTAATGACGCTAATGTTTCTTTATCCCATAAGCGACAAGTATCTGGTGTCACTTCATCTGCTAGAATGATTTGTCCGTTGCTATCTCGTCCAAACTCTAATTTAAAATCGACTAACGTCAACCCAATAGACGAAAATAGGTCAATTAATACGTTATTTATTTTCAATGCTTGTTCTTTAATAAATGACACGTCTTCTTTAGAAGCAAGTTTTAAATAGTCAATATGATCTTCATTCATAAAGGGATCATCTAGTGCATCCTCTTTATAGTAAAATTCAAGAATTGGTTTTGGTAAATCTAGTCCCTCTTTTATACCAAATCGTTTTGCAAAACTTCCAGCTGAAATATTTCTAACAACGACTTCAAGAGGAATAATTGTTACAGCTTTAACTAACTGTTCAGTATCACTTAATTGTTTAATCCAGTGATTTTTAATTCCTTGCGTAGTTAAATAATGAAATACCTTGGAGCTAATTTCATTATTCAATTGCCCTTTACCTAAAATTTCATCTTTCTTTTTCCCATTTAATGCCGTCGCTTGATCCAAATAAACTAATCTCAACTCATCTAACTCATCAGTAGAATGTACGCTTTTAGCTTTACCTAAATATAAAATATCTGACATTTAAAACTCTCCCTTTCTTATTAAAGAACATTTAATAACAAACAACAAAATATCATTCATTTATTAAATATATAGTAACAAGAGTTTTTTTTGACGTCAATTTTTTATTAACAATTAAACGATTAAAACTTTTTAATGTTCGTTTTTATAACTATTTTATATTTTTAAAAATAAAAAAAAGCTCGTGAAATTTAATTTCACGAACTTTTAATCTTTTATGATAATCCAACACGATTAAATAAATCGTCTACATGTTTTAAGTGATAGTTATAATCAAAGGCATCATCTAACTCTTCATTAGTTAAAACTGACATAATTTTTTCATCTGACTCAAGCAGTGGTCTGAAATCTGTTTGTTCATCCCAAGCAATAGCCGTTTTAGGTTGAACTAAATCATACGCTTCCTCACGAGACATTCCTTTATCAATTAATTTTAATAAAACACGTTGACTATAAATTAATCCAAAGGTTGCACCCATATTACGTTTCATATTTTCTGGGAATACCGTTAAATTCTTAACAATATTAGTAAATCGTTGTAACATATAATCCAGTAAAATAGTTGAATCTGGAATGATAATACGTTCTGCTGAGGAGTGAGAAATATCTCTTTCATGCCATAAAGACACATTTTCATAAGCAGTGACAACATGACCTCTTAGTACACGTGCTAATCCTGTCATGTTTTCAGAACCAATTGGATTACGTTTATGGGGCATTGCTGAAGAGCCTTTTTGACCTTTTGCAAAAAATTCTTCTACTTCACGTGTTTCAGATTTTTGTAATCCTCTGATTTCGGTCGCAAATTTTTCAATGCTGGTCGCAATTAAAGCGATGGTTGCGATATACTCAGCATGTAAATCACGTGGTAACACTTGTGTTGAAATCTCCTGTGCTCTAATTCCTAATTTATCACATACAAACGCTTCTACTTCCGGTGGCGTATTGGCAAACGTCCCTACTGCTCCACTAATTTTTCCAGCTTCAACACCACGAGCTGCATGATCAAAGCGTTCGATATTACGTTTCATCTCTGAATACCATAAAGCTAATTTAAGGCCAAATGTTGTTGGTTCTGCATGAACACCATGCGTTCTTCCCATCATGACGGTATATTTATGTTCTAACGCTTTTTCTTTGATGACAGTTAAAAAAGCATCTAAATCTTTGCGTAAAATATCGTTGGCTTGTTTCATTAAATAACCATATGCTGTATCAACCACATCTGTACTAGTTAACCCATAATGTACCCATTTTCTTTCTTGACCTAAACTCTCAGACACCGCACGAGTAAAAGCAACCACATCATGACGCGTTTCTTGTTCTATTTCGAGAATTCGCTCAATATCAAATGTCGCATTTTCTCTAATCAACTTTGTATCTTCTTCTGGAATTTCGCCCAAACTAGCCCATGCTTCTGAAGCTAATATTTCTACTTCTAACCATGCTGCATAACGATTTTCATCTGACCATATATTTCCCATTTCTTCGCGAGTATAACGTTCTATCATTGCCTTATCCTTTCTTATTTCCAAACATTCTGTTTTTGAATTTCTTCCAGTGTCTCTAACACACTATTTGATAATATCGTAATGTGTCCCATTTTTCTACCTGGTTTTTCAACTTTTTTTCCATAAAAATGAAAATACCAATCATTTCGCTCTGTAACCAGTGACATAGCTTTTGTTTGCTCATCTCCAATGAGGTTCACCATAATAGCGGATGAAAACAAATCAATCGTTGGCATAGCCCACTGACAAATCCCTAAAATATGCGTATCAAATTGACTTGATGAGCAAGCTTCAATTGTATAATGACCTGAGTTATGTGGTCTAGGAGCTATTTCATTTACTAATAGGTCTTCTGTCTCTGTTACAAACATTTCAATCGCAATAGTTCCACACGCATTTAATTCACTACTAATACGTTTGGCTAATTGGACCGCTTGTTTTTCACAAGCTTTACTCACCATTGCTGGAGCGATACTGGTAAATAAAATATTATTCACATGGTGATTTTCAGCAAGAGGAAACACACTAACTTCTCCATCTAAATTATTAGAAATAATCACTGAGATTTCTTTTTCAAATGACACCCATTTTTCTAAAATACAAGTTGTTTGGTTCAACAATTCAAGACAGTCCTCTATGTCTGAATCAGTTGTTAACACTATTTGTCCTTTACCATCATAACCACCTACAATAGTTTTTAAAACACTTGGAAAGCCGATTATTTGGCAAGCTTCTTTTAACTCATCCAAAGATGATACAATTCGAAATTCAGAGACAGGAATATTATGTTTTACTAGAAATTCTTTTTCAAGTTGTCTATTTTGCGATATTTTTAATAAGTTCGTCCCTTGGGGTAACTTTCCTTTTTCTTCATATTGTTCCAATACATGAGCATCAACATTTTCAAATTCATAAGTTAATACATCTGATGCATCTGCTAATTTTTTTATAGCCAAAGCATCATCATATGGTGCGACAATTTGCCAATCACATACTTGAGAAGCTGGGCAATCTGGAGAAGGATCCAATACACCTACCACAAATCCTTTTTCTTTGGCACTTAATGCCATCATTTGACCAAGTTGACCGCCGCCAATAATTCCAATCGTTTGAGAAGGAAACACTGTCATACTACTCAAAATGTTCACCACTTTCTAAAACAGAATTTCTAAGTGTTTGTCGGTATTCATGTAATTTATGTCGAATCGTTTCATCCGTTATTCCGATAATTTGAGTTGCTAACAATCCTGCATTTTTTGCTCCTGGTTTACCAATAGCCGTTGTAGCAACAGGAATTCCACCTGGCATTTGCACAATTGACAATAACGAATCCATCCCTTTTAACGTTTTCGACTCAACTGGGACACCAATAACAGGCACAGTTGTTAATGATGCAACCATCCCTGGAAGATGAGCTGCTCCACCTGCACCAGCAATAATTACTTTATAGCCATTTTCTTCAGCCTCTTTAGAAAAAGCGAACATTAATTCAGGTGTGCGATGGGCTGACACAATTTTTTTATCATAAGATATATCGAATTCATCTAACACATCACATGCTTCTTTCATCGTATCCCAATCGGACATACTACCCATAATAACCGCAATATCACTCATTATAATTCTCCATTCCTCTTTTTTATCATTGTAACAAGTGATATTTTACCTGTCAAAAATATACGTAGATTTTTATATTATTTTTTTATAATGTTCGTTTCTAGTTCTTTTTTAAATTTTTCATAACTCTTAGTATACAGTTGGTAATTCCCTTCTGTGTAAAAAGTTCGTCGATGATCGGACAATAAATACGTTTTTACTGGATGAATCAAACTAACTGCTCCAAAATTTGGTTCATTATATACAGACTGAACAACATTTTGACCAAATATATCCGCTGCCATCATGGCAAGCAATTCATTCGAGAAGAAGCCACCATTAATTGTAATTTCTCTTGGTTCTAACTCCACAAGTTCACTAATATAGCGTAAATTATATAGTATCCCCTCAACTAAACTTCTCACTAAATGATATTTTGTGTGTTCTAGACTTAAGCCAGTGTACTGTCCTTGTGGTGTTGCCTGCCAAATAGGTGCTCTTTCCCCTGCTAAATATGGGAAAAATAATAGTCCATCACTACCTATTGGAGCTTGACTTAAAGACTCGCTTAGATTTTGAAATATGGATTGTCCACTAAAAAAGACTTCTTCTGCCCAAGTCATAATTTGACCACCATTGTTAGTTGCTCCTCCAACCACCCAATAAGTATCATTTAAGTAATAACAAAATGTTTGGCCAGTTTCATCTAATTCAATTGTTTTAGATAACTTTCTAACTGCTCCACTAGTTCCTATTGTAATCGTGTTTAAAGTTCCATTTGCCACATAACTAGCATAACTGGCTAAACAGCCATCACTTGCTCCAATGTATACTGGTATGTTGGGCGTTAAAAACATCTCATCTGCGACTTGTTCTAACAATGGTGCGGAATAATTAGTATCAACTAAAGTGGCTAAGAGTGACTCATTAATCCCAACTTTCTCCAAAATTTCTTTGTCCCATTTTTTTTCATGGATATTAAATAAACCCGTCGCAGAAGCAATGGAATAATCGACCACAAACTCCCCTGTTAATTGCTCCATTAAATAGTCTTTCATTCCTACCCAACGAGTAACATCTTTAAACCATTTTTCTTTTTGAAAGTGCCCAATTTTAGCAAAAGGAGACATCTCATGAATTGGTGTTCCTGTTTTTCGGTAATAGTTTAAATAATCTTTTTCTGATTTAACTTCATCGATAAAAGGTTTACTTTGTGCATCTAACCAAATATACATTTCTTCATCTTTTCCCTCAACAATTGGCATAATACCATGCATGGCTGTAGTTAATACAAGTGAATCTATTTTGTAGCCTTCTTGTGTCAATGAACGAATCCCTCGTACGATTTGACGATAAATATGGACTGGACTTTGATACACTTTATTTCCTCTACCTGTATAAGTCTCCACTGGTAAACTTAATTGTTCAATAATATTATCTTTTTCAAAAATTTGTAGTTTTATATTTGTTGTCCCAATATCAATTGCTAAAGGATACATACTATATCCACCCTTCTTTTTCGTTATACGTTTATTTTAACATCATTTACTCTCTTTCACTAAACTTCTTAAACATAAAATAAAAAAACCTATTTCTCGATGACTAGTCGACAAATAGGTGCTGTTCATTAATAACAGCTATCGCTTTTTAATTGGTTAATTTCATAAGCATCTTGGTAGACATTTAAATAGTCACAAATCTCTTCAATCGACAAAACACCTTCCAATTCATCATGATGATACTGATGATAGTTAATGTATTTAGCATACTCGATCATCCCAATATCTCGGCAATTTCCCATGCGTTTAGCATGTTTTTCTCCTTGAGTCAGATAAAATTGTGCCTTTTGAACATGATTTTTTTGTGCATATAAAATAGACAAGTAAGCGTCAAGTTTCGCTCGTTTCCAATAAAAATTTAAGCTTGAAAAAATCTCCTCTGCTTTTAAAAAATAGATTTCCGCTTCATCATAATTTTCTAAAGCAAATAGCGCTACTCCCTCATTAATATAAAATATTGTTAAACTAGAGAGTGCTTTATTACTTTGACATAAGGAAATGGCTTTTTCAAACATCTCAACAGCTTCTTTATACTCACCTGAGTTCATTCGGATTTCTCCCAAGTAATTGTAAGCTGCCGCGATACTTACTGAATATTTTTTGCTAATCTCATCTGTTAGCATAAACGTATTGATTGACTCTTGCAATAATTTTTCGGCAACCGTATTATTGCCACTCATCATATGATACAGGCCTTTTAATCTAAGCAAAATACCAATTGATTGATGATTGTTTTCTCTAATGGATAAATCTAGTGCAAGCTCGATATAATAAATCATCTCTTTTGGCTCATTTATTTGAATATAATAATAAATCATTTGCTTATAGCCGTTTAATAAATACGCTTGCTCATTCAACTCTTTTGCTCGATGTAGCACACTTTGAATATTGGATACACCTCTATCATACTCACCATATTTAATTAAAAATCGCCCTTCAAGATACAAGTATTGTAACTGCAACAAATTGTATAAATCAGTCTGTTTGTCTTCTTGACTTAATTGAGATAAACGTTGATTAATTTTTTCAAATTGTTCAGTTGCCCACTCTTTATTGAAACTAAATGGATCAACACCATACTGTCCTTCTACTGGAAATAGCTCGTGATAAAAGCCTAAATATCCTTCAAAATATTTCAGACGATATTTTAATCCTTTTAATTCATCTTTCCCATGTTTATAGTGATAGGCAATCGTATCATATTGCAATATATCATTACCACCCGGTTTTAATTGTGATTCTAAAAACTCTGCAATACGGTGATGTAAAACTCTTTTTTTCGCTAATGATTGTGTCATATAAACAAATTCTCTTAACTTCACATGAGTAAAACTTGTCGCAATCTTATCACGAACCACTTTTTCCACCAAAATATTTTTAGAGACCAGTCGCTCAATCATTGCCACAATGTCATAGCTTGATTTATCTGTTAAAAAAACCAAACTATCAATTAAGGCATAATCATAAAAATAAGAAATAATAGATACTAGTTCTTGCTCTTCTTCCGATAAATATAAGAAACGATTGCGTAAGGCATCTTTCATTTTAACCGTCATTGTATTCAAATTCGTGTTACTTTTTAACAGCGAGACATATTCGATTAAAAAGAATAAATTTCCCTCTGTATGTTGATAAACATTATCAACAATCGTAGTGGTCACATCAACATCAGGTAATTTTTTCCGAATAAATCCATCTGTTTCTTCATAAGAAAATGGCTCCAAATTAATAACAGCTAATTTTCCACTTTGCTTCAATGTATTGATAAACTTATCAAGTGGGTATCGTTCAACGCTTCGTGCTGACATCAAAAACATCGTATTTGTGTGACAATGAAGCATCACTGTTGTCAGTAAATCTAAACTTGATTCATCCATCCACTGTATGTCGTCAAATAAAAAAACTAATTGTTGCTGTTCTGACAACTTGTTAATCGCCTCAATCATCAAATCCGACAACATTTTTTCCTTGTAAGGTTCCGTATCACTATGCGAAATCACATCTAAAAAAGGTTGGGTGAAATTAGGAAAAACTTTTCGAATAACTTTTTGCCAAAGTATGGGGTCAATTAATTCTTGTTCTTCAATCATTTCGCTCAACTGATCAATTATTTTTTTCCATGGACGCAATAAATGTTTTTCTTCTGCTTGATAGCATTGAGTTTCAATCACTTTGAAATCATCCTCTACACTATCAATCGCTCGGTTAATTAAGGCACTTTTCCCTATCCCTGCTTCTCCTCTGACCACTACTGATTGGTAAGGGTGATGTCGTTTAAACGCAGCAAAGTTAACTGATAATTGTTGCAACTCACCTGAACGACCATAAAATAATGAAGAAAAACGTTGATTTTTCGTGGTGTTCTCAGAAACAATTTTCTCAAGAGAAGCATCATAAATTTCTTTTGTCTGTTTATTAGGTGTCACCCCTAATTCTGACTTCAAAAGATTAGATAATTTATGATACACATCCACTACTTTATTATCTCGTCCTTGTTGTTGATAAAACGTCATTAAGTATTGGTAATTAATTTCATTAAATTCATCAATAAACATTAATTGTTCAATAGTTTCTTCTACGTGTTCATTGATCCCTTCAGCTATGTCTTTTTTAATTCGTCGATGTACTGTCTCAACGAATTTTTTTTCATAAAAACTTTTCATACGAACAACCCAGAAGTCAAATCCTTCACATTCTTTTAGATAAAATCCCTTTAAAAACTCACCTTTATAAAGGTAATAATATGTTTCAGAATCTTGTGTAAATTGTTCCACATCACTGGTTAAATTGATTGAATCATTCAACATCAATAATGATTTATTAGGAGAAATAATGAGCTCCATCCCTAAACTTTTATTGGCTTGATAGATAGCATTTCTTAAGTTTTTCTTAGCATTTTTATCACTTTTATCTGGCCATAAAAGTCCTGACAATTCATCTCGGCTGACTGTTTTATTAATCAATAAATAATAAAGCATCGCATTAATTTTCGAGAACGAAAACAACACTATCTCACCATTTAAACTGACTTCTGGTGTTCCAAACAATCGACAATTCAAATAATCTCCCATACTTTAAAACGCTCCCCCACTATTATCATTCTTACCTTTGTCTGTATAAAAAAAGACACACATCATACATCCTCAGTATAATTATACTATTTTATAACATTAAAAGAAATCGTTTTCGACTAAATGATAGAGATAAAAAACCCTCACAATATTCTTGTGAGGGCTATTAGAAATTTGGATAGGAAGTCCACTCTAATCGTTATTTAAATAATTTACTTACAGCTGATTTTACTTTTTCTTCATCAGCTAAGTATGGAATGGTAATGTGATCTGAACCTTTTCTCATTTCATTGTATTCCATTGATGTTTCAATCGCATGGTCATTTCTTGCCCAACTACGACGAGCCACGCCACCCATAGTGTCCCATGCAATAGCAGATTTAATGATGTCATCTGTCAATTCAGAACCATCTAATACTAAACCAAATCCACCGTTGATTGATTTACCAATACCAACGCCACCACCGTTGTGTAGTGCGATTAAACTCATACCACGTGCTGCATTACCTGCATAACATTGTGTTGCCATATCAGCTGTGACATTACTTCCATCTTTAATATTTGATGTTTCACGGAATGGTGAGTCTGTTCCTGATACGTCATGGTGGTCACGACCAATCATGACAGGACCAATTTCTCCACGGCGAACCATTTCATTAAATTTAAGAGCAATATTAACACGACCCATAGCATCTTGATATAAAATACGTGCTTCAGTTCCGACAACTAATTTGTTATCTTCAGCGTCACGAATCCAGTTATAATTGTCACGGTCTTGATAGCGACGAGTTGGATCAATGACTTCCATAGCTGCTCTATCTGTTGCCATTAAATCTTCGTGCTTACGTGATAAACATACCCATCTAAATGGACCATAACCATAGTCAAATAACATAGGTCCCATAATATCTTCTACATATGATGGCCAAATAAATCCATCTTTATCGTCCACACCATTTTTAGAAATTTCTTTAATGCCTGTATCATAGATAGCTTTCATAAATGAGTTACCGTAGTCAAAGAAGTAAGTTCCTTTGCTTGTTAATGATTTAATCACGTTAAAGTGACGAGCTAGAGTGTCATCAATCATTTTTCTAAATGTTTCTTGATCTTCAGCAAGTAAACGAGTTCTTTCATCAAATGTAATACCTACTGGACAGTAACCACCTTCGTACACATTGTGACAAGATGTTTGGTCTGATAATAAGTCAACATGAATGTCATGTTTGTCAACGTATTCAAGTAAATCAACAATATTTCCATGGAAAGCAATAGATGTTGAATCTTTTTTATCTAAATATTCTTTTGCTAAAGTCATTGTTTCTTCTGGTGTTTCAGTCACATGACTAATCCATCCTTGTTCTAAACGAGTATCAATACGAGAGCGGTCAACTTCTGCTACGATTGTCACTGATTTAGCAATTTCACCAGCTTTACCTTGAGCCCCACTCATTCCACCTAAACCAGAAGTGATAAATAATTTTCCAGTTAAATCACCATCATCTGGAATACCTAATTTCAAACGACCTGCATTTAATAATGTATTAAATGTTCCATGAACAATTCCTTGTGGTCCAATATACATCCAACCACCAGCAGTCATTTGACCGTAGTTTGTCACACCCATTTGTTCAGCAATTTCCCAATCATGAATATTATCATATTCACCAACTAGTAAACCGTTTGTGATGATGACTCTTGGGGCATCTTTTTTAGAAGCAAATAGTCCTAATGGATGGCCTGATTCAAGAACCAAGGTTTGTTCATCTGTCATTTCTTCTAAGTATCGTTTAATTAATTGATATTGCATCCAGTTTGAACAAACTTGACCTGTTTCTCCATAAGTCACTAATTCATATGGATAAAGTGCAATATCAAAGTCTAAGTTATTATCAATCATCACTTGCATTGCTTTAGCAGCAGTACATTTTCCTTTGTACTCATCAATTGGTTTACCATGAATACGTTCTTTCGGATACCAACGATAGCCATAAATACGACCTCTTGTTTTTAATTCTTCTAAGAATTCTGGAATCACTTGATCATGAAATTGTTCTGGTACATAACGAAGCGCATTTTTTAATGCCAATTCAGTTTGTGCTTCAGTTAAACGAAATCCTCTATCTGGTGCACGACGAATGCCTTCTTGAAATTCAGGCATGTCAGGTAACACGTCTGGTAATTTAATTGTCATCGCTTTACTAATATCAGTATTTTTAATCATTGTTACTTCCTCCTTAGTTTATCTTACGTTTCTTATTTCTTTTCCTGTAGATATAAGTGAATGAATCATTAAGTTATGGCTTTAGTTTATCCTCCTATAGTCTATTATGAGTCAATTCATAGTTAAAAGTCTCTTTTTTTCTCTTTTTTTTGCAAAAAAATTTTTTTGACTCTTTTTAGATGATACAAGACTACATTATATTCATTAAATGGTTATAATTAGTGTAAGAATAAAAGGAGGAATCATTCATGCAAGCAGATAAACTATTAGTACACTTTAGTCAAATTTTTTCACCCATAGATAAACAACGAGCTCTAAAGGGTTCGGAAATGTCTGAAGCAACCATTATTGAAGATGGTTATATTGCCATTAAAAATGGAAAAATTTTAAAAATCGGTAGTGGTCATCCTGATGAATCACTAATCGGTGAACATACTAAAATTCATGATTACACAGGTAAATTAGCAACACCAGGATTGATTGATTGCCATACACACTTAGTTTATGGTGGTAGTCGTGAAAATGAATTTGCAAAAAAACTCAACGGTGTGTCTTACTTAGACATCTTAAAAGAAGGTGGCGGTATTTTAAGTACTGTTCGCTCAACAAAGAGTGCTTCTTTTGACACACTTTATAATAAATCAAGTCATTTATTAGATGAGATGTTAATCCATGGTGTAACAACTGTTGAAGCCAAAAGTGGTTATGGTCTTGACTGGGAAACAGAAAAAAGACAAATGGAAGTAGTCAAAGAACTCAACCATACCCATCCAATTGACTTAGTTTCAACTTTCATGGCTGCACACGCTATTCCAGAAGAATTTAATGGTGACGGTGATGCATTTATTGACCATATTATTTCAGAAATGCTTCCAAAAGTAAAAGAAGAAAAATTAGCTGATTTCTGTGATATTTTCTGTGAAACAGGGGTATTTACAGCAGAACAATCTCGTCGCTTACTTCAAGCAGCAAAAGACTTAGACTTCAAATTACGTATCCATGCTGATGAAATTGATTCAATCGGCGGAGTAGACGTTGCAGCCGAACTTGAAACAGTGAGTGCCGAGCATTTAATGGCTGCTACTGATGAAGGAATCAAAAAAATGAGTGAATCTGGTGTTATTGGTAACTTACTACCAGGAACAACTTTTAGTTTAATGGCAGATACTTATGCACCTGCTAAAAAAATGTTAGAGGCAGGCATGGCAATTACGTTATCAACAGATTCAAATCCAGGAAGTTGTCCAACAGCTAATATCCAATTTATTATGCAACTTGGTTGTTTCAAAATGCATTTAACACCTATTCAAGTATTTAATGCCGTGACAATCAATGCTGCTTACTCTGTTGGTTTAGGAGATAAAATTGGTAGTTTCACTGAAGGAAAACGAGCAGACATTGCCGTATTTGATGCACCAAATATTGATTATCCTTTATATTTCTTTGCAACAAACCTCGTTCAAGATGTCTACAAAAATGGAGAATTGGTTTCAAAAAATCGTCAAATTGTGTAAGTCTTATTTTTACCTGTCATGTGAAAATGAGTTTATTAAAAAGCCATTCAGTTTGTATTGCTGAATGGCTTTTCTTTTAGCTAAAATTCAAAATCGTCAAATTTCCCAATAGTATGAACATTTTCTGAGATACTAACAAAGGCCTCATTATCCGCTTCTTTAATTGCTTCTTCCAATAATGGCATTTCATAGCGCGTAATAACCGTCAAAAGAACCACTTTTTCACGATGATCATACGCCCCTTCTGCTTCATTTAAAATCGTCACACCTCTAAGCAAACGAACTTTAAGTTCTGCCACCACTTTTTCAGGCTGTCTAGTAATAATTAAGGCTTGCATTTTTTGTTGTTTGGTAAAAATAAAGTCAGTCACTTTTCCACTCACAATGATGGATAACAAACTATAAAAAGCATATGGAAAACCAAATAAATAACCGGCAGCTAACACAATGATTCCATTGATAATCATCGAAATTGATCCTATACTACGACCAGTTTTACGGCGAATGGCAATGATTCCAATATCCAACCCACCTGTGGCAATCCCATTTTTTAGTGCTAACCCTAATGAACTACCACCTATTGCTCCACCAAACAATGCACAAATGATTGGGTCTTTTGTCAAAACAATTTCTGGGACAATGCTAATAGCAATAGACGCTGCTGTAACACTTAATAAAGTAAAAATAACAATCTCTTTATTCATTTTTTTCCAACCATATAATAAAAATGGTAAGTTCAATAAATAATAAATGACAGAGATAGATAAACTTACACCAAACCATTTTTCAACAACCGTGTTAATGATTTGTGAAAAACCAGTAATTCCTCCAGTATAAATAGAAGCTGGGTGCCAAAACATATTAAGTGCAATCGCATATAGCAATGCATACAAAAAGATGACTGTTAATTTACGAGTATAATCAGCAATAGAATTAGAATCTTTGCTAAACTGTTTCATGATAAGTCTCCTCCAACGCTTCTTTTATTCTCCTATGATGTTGTGATAAACATCTGTAAAAGAAGCATAGATATCAGCTAAAGGAACGGTTGATTCCTCGCCTGTTACCATATTTTTAACTCGAACATTTTTCTCTGCCAACTCAGACTCTCCGATAACTAAGACCATTTTGGCATTTAGCTTATCAGCTGATTTGAATTGTGCTTTGGCTTTACGATTTAGAAAATCACGTTCGCAAACAAATCCAGCTTGTCTTGCTGCTTGTGCTAGTTTCAAACTTTCGCAATTTGTTTCTTCACCTAAACCAACGACATACACATCAACATTTGTCGCAGCTGGAATCTCTACTCCTTCTGCTTCCATCGTGATTAATACGCGCTCGATTCCCATACCAAACCCAAATCCTGAATCATGACTATCTGGCCCATTAAATTCTGATACCAATCCATCATAACGACCACCTGCACAAATTGTTGTAATCGCACCATTAAATCCTGGTGCATTACTCATGATTTCAAATACAGTATGATTGTAATAATCCAGGCCTCGAACCATTCGATGATCGACAACATACTCAACACCCATTGCATCAAGCAATGATTTCACTTCTGTAAAGAAGGCATTTGATTCTTCATCAAGATAGTCTAAAATTGAAGGGGCGTTCTCAACGATTTCTTTATCTTTTTTATCTTTACTATCTAACACACGGAGTGGATTAGTATGTAAACGACGTTTTGAATCATCACTTAGTTGATCACTTAATGGTTCTAAGTAATCAATTAACGCTTGACGATAAACCATTCGATTCTCTCTTGTTCCTAATGAGTTAATGACTAATTGTGTGTGCGTCACACCTAAGCGTTTAAAGAAATCAAGTGCAACTAAAATCCCTTCAACATCGGTTGCAGGATTACTACTTCCTAATACTTCTATCCCCATTTGATTAAATTGACGTAGACGTCCAGCTTGTGGGCGTTCATAACGGAACATTGGCCCAATATAAAATGCTTTAAATGGGTTTTGATGCTCTGGACCAAACAATTTATGTTCAACATATGAACGAACCAAAGGAGCTGTTCCTTCAGGTCGAAGTGTAATATGGCGATCACCTTTGTCTTTAAAATCATACATCTCTTTGGTCACAATATCTGTTGATTCACCAACACCACGAGTGATTACTTCAATATGTTCAAACATTGGCGTTCTGACTTCATGAAAGTCATATTTTTTTAATACATCACGAGCAGTTGATTCAACAAACTGCCATTTTTCTGATTCGCCGGGTAAAATATCGTTTGTTCCTTTTGGTTTCTGATATTTCATCGTCATACACCATCCTTTTCTAGTTATATTCATACTACATAAAATTGATTGGATACTCAATAGTTATCAAAACTTATTTACAAATAAAGCTCTGAATCTTAAACAATTCAGAGCTTAGTCATTCATTTAACTATTTTGAAAAATCAAATTCGATTTCTAAATCAACCACTTCTTCAACAGCTTTTAATAATTCACCGTTGATTAAAACATCTGTTGCTTTTTCTAATTCATCATACATTTCAATGTCTTTATCTAAGTCAATAAATTTCACATATTTTCTAAAGACGTCATAAGCGACTTGAGTTCCTTTACCTAACACTCCACGATCTTTGACAAAATCAATCGCTTGACAAGCTGCCATCATTTCAGTCGCTACAATACGACGAGAATTTTTTGTAATATCTCTAGCTGTTCTAGCTGCTGTTGTTCCCATGCTGACAAAATCTTCTTGGTTTTCACAAGAGGTAATTGAATCAACACTTGCTGGATGAGATAAAATTTTATTTTCTGATGCTAATGAAGCAGCAGCGTATTGTGTAATCATAAATCCTGAGTTAACACCTGGGTGTTTCACTAAGAATGAAGGTAAACCACTTAAATTAGTATTCACTAAACGTTCAACACGACGTTCAGACACATTTCCAATTTCTGCTGCACCAATTCCTAAGTAGTCAAATGGTTGTGCCATTGGTTCACCATGGAAGTTACCTCCAGAGATAACATCGCCACTACGAGTAATGATTGGGTTATCTGTTACAGAGTTAATTTCAATTTCAACTTTCTTCTTAACATAAGCCACAGTATCTTTACTTGCACCATGAATTTGAGGCATACAACGTAATGTATACGGATCTTGTACACGTTCAGCTGTCGCTTGAGTTGTTAAGGTACTTCCTTCAAGCATTTGACGAATATTTTTAGCAGTTGCTAATTGTCCACTTTGAGGACGAATAATATGTAATTCTTCATCAAAGGCATTTACAATCCCATTATGCACTTCTAAAGATAATGCTCCGGCAATGTCTGAAAGTTTTAATAATTCAATGGAGTCATGTGTTGCTAATGCTCCGATTGCTGTTAAAACGGTTGTCCCATTAATTAAAGCTAAACCTTCTTTTGCTTCTAAGTGAATCACTTCAACGCCTGCACGAGCCATTGCTTCTTTACCTTCTAGTAATTCACCGTCATAATAAGCACGACCCAATCCTAACATTGGTAATACCATATGAGATAATGGAGCTAAGTCCCCTGAAGCTCCTAAAGATCCTTTTTCTGGAATATGTGGTACAACGCCATTATTTAACATAGCCATTAAGGTTTCAATGGTACTTAAACGAATACCTGAATAGCCTTTTAATAAAGAGTTAATACGAATTAACATAATCGCACGAACTTCATCTTCTCCTAATGGGTCGCCAAATCCACTTGAGTGAGTACGAATTAAGTTTTCTTGTAATTGTCTAGTTTCTTCTTGTGGAATACTTACTTTAACAAGGGAACCAAATCCTGTATTGACACCATATGTTACTTTTTTACTCGCTACAATATCATCAATAATTTTTCTTGATGCGTTTACTGCTTCAATTGCTTCTTGTGATAACGTGATTTTAGCCCCTTTTCTAGCTACTTCTACCACTTGTTCCAATGTTAAATCGTTACCTGTTAATGTAATTACTTCAGTCATTATTACTTCCTCCTAAACTCATTTTCAACTTAATAACTCACTTTATTCACTTAATACCTTTTAATTACTTATTATTCACTCGCTTTTTTACCATTTAATACAAAATAGAATATTGCAGCAATCACGATACCAATACCACCAGCAATTAAACTCTTACTATTGGCACCCATTGCAAGCATCCACACACTAACTGCGACAGCTAATAGTGGAATAACAGGTCCAAATGGCAATCTAAAGGCTGTTTCAACGCCAGGATTTTTCTTACGTAAGAAAATAACGGCAATCGCTGTTGGAATATATTGAATAAATCTAAACACAACACTTAATTCTGCTAATTGTTCGAAACTTCCACTTAATAATAATAAACAAGTTAATACACAAGAGATGATAATTGCCACATAAGGCGCTTCTTTTTTATTTTTCTTAGAAACAATTTTTGGTAGTAATCCTTCATCAGAAATACTTGCACCATAGCGAGGAATCATCATAGAATCCCCAACGTTCAATCCAAGTATTGAGATAAGTGCTCCGATTGAAATAATCCATCTACCAGCAGGTCCTATCATCATCGCAAAGGCATCTTGCACAGGCGCATTTGTTTCTAAAATACCCACACCAAGCATCGCAATTGTTCCAGCAATAATCATAAAATATAAAATAGATACAATACTAATTGATCCAATAATTGCTTTTGGTACATTTTTCTTCGCATTTCTCATTTCACCAGCAACAACAGGTAATGCTTCAAATCCGATAAACGCATAGAATACTGTCATTGAGGTTCCAGCCATTGCTTTAGATAATGTCATACCTTCTTTAAGTTGTAAGAATGGTGTAAAATTCCCCGCATCAAATCCATTTTTTATAAAGAAAATACTCATAAACGTAAACGCAATAATCGGAATCAATTTTGCAATTGTGATGCTTATGGTAAAAATTTTGGATGTTTTAAGTCCAGTACTATTAATAATTGATAATAATATCACTAAAATAACACTAATCGCTTTATTATGACCTTCCAACGCAGGAATCGTTACAATTAATAATTTAGCAAACCCTGCAGCCATTGCTGACCATGCAATAATCGTTACAAACCATCCTAATAATCCAACAATAAATCCAACTAAATCACCAAAAGCCGATTTAGAATACTGAAATGCTCCACCATTTTTATCAAAATAACACGCCACTTCAGCAAAACAAACAGCTAAGAGTAAAACTAATACTGCATCAAAGACCATCGCTAATAAAGAAGCAGGTCCTAAATCACGATAAATCGTTTGTGGCAATAAGAAAATACCTGAACCAACCACTGCATTAATACCATATAACGTTGCACCACTTAAACTAAATTTTGAATCCTCTAAGTCCACTTCGGTTAATTTAATCTCATCAACCGGTGTTTTTGTTTCGGTTATCATAAGGGGCCCCTTTCCGATCAATCTGATCGTTCACTTAATTTGTTCATTTTTTATAAAAATGCTTCCTATCCAAATTAGTTAATATTAGAGCGACTTTTCATTTTTCCAAACAACAACTTCGACAACAGCAGGTGATTGATGTGGTTGATGAGATTCTATACTAATCATCGAAATCGTACGACCCTCTTCTACCATAATACAATCTCCAGCTTCCAACTTTGCAACATGTTCTCCCTCTTGGTCTGTGTATGTCATTAATCCATCTGTTAACAAATAATAAAAATATCTAATACAAGGCAATAATTGTCTTTTTTTTATGCTATCAACAGCAGACATTTCACTTACGTAGGTTGGTTTAAAAATAACGTTAAAGTCTTGACATTTCCCTACGCTTTTTGTTTTATCTGCTCCATCAAACGCATCTACCTCAAACGGTTTCATTTTTTTAGTCACAGTATTAGATAGTGATTCATGTGTTAACTCAAGCGGATGATTCAGTGACATCAACAAACGATTATAGCCAGGTAACGCTGAAAATATACTTTCTTCTACTTCTACAGAAGCTGTAGAAATTCGGTAGTCAAACTTGCCAGGCTCATACTTACCTGTTGGCGGATAGAGAAACACTTGTGTTGTTTCTCCACCACTCCAACAAGATGTTTGATGATCATTTTTTCTTAATAAATGATACGCCATCTTTTTTCCTCTACTAGAATAATCCAGTAATGTTACCTTCTTCATCAATATCAATTCTTTCAGATGCTGGTGATTTTGGTAATCCAGGCATTGTCATAACAGCTCCTGTTAAGGCAACAATAAAACCTGCTCCAGCTGACACTTTAAGATTTTTAATCGTAATGGTGAAATCTTTTGGTGCACCAACAAGTGTTGCATCATCAGAGAATGAATATTGTGTTTTTGCCATACAAATTGGCAATTTATCATAGCCTAATTCTTCTAATTGTTTTAATTGTTTTTTAGCTGGTCCAGTTAATTCAATTCCTTTACCACCGTAAACTTTTTGCACAATCTTAGTTAATTTTTCTTCAATTGAATCTTCTAAGTCATATACATAGCTAAAACTATTTTCTTGTTCTGCTAGTTCCATCACTTTTTCGGCTAACTCAACACCACCTTCACCACCGTTAGCCCATACATCAGATAAGACCACTTCAACGCCACGCTCTTTACAAGCTTTTTCGACTGCTTCAATTTCAGCGTCTGTATCTAGTGGGAATTTATTAATCGCTACAACAACTGGTAAGCCATAAACTTCTTGAATATTTTCAATGTGTTTATCTAAGTTAGTTAACCCTTTAACCACTGCTTCCACGTTTTCTGGTTCTAATTCTTTTTTCGGAACACCGCCATGCATTTTAAGTGCGCGAATAGTTGCCACTAATACAACGGCATCTGGTTTGATATTTCCTAAACGACATTTAATGTCGATGAATTTTTCAGCACCTAAGTCTGCCCCAAAACCTGCTTCTGTGATTGCATAATCTGCATATTTCATTGCCATTTTTGTTGCGATGATACTGTTACAGCCATGTGCAATATTGGCAAATGGCCCACCGTGAATAATTGCTGGTGTGTGTTCTAATGTTTGAACCAAGTTTGGATGAATGGCATCTTTAAGTAATGCTGCCATTGCGCCTTCTGCTTTCAAATCGCCAGCAGTCACTGGTTTTCCTTCAAAATTGTATGCTACTACCATATTTTTCAATTTTTCTTTTAAATCATCAATATCATTTGATAAACAAAGAACTGCCATAATTTCTGAAGCCACTGTAATGTCATAACCGTCTTCTCTTGGTACACCATTTACACGACCTTGTAATCCGTTCACAATATGACGCAATTGACGATCATTCATATCAACTACACGTTTCCATGTAATATTACGGCTATCAATACCTAACGCGTTTCCATGATGAATATGATTGTCAATCAACGCCGCTAATAAATTATTTGCTGCGCCAATCGCATGAAAGTCACCAGTAAAGTGTAGGTTAATATCTTCCATAGGGACAACTTGTGCGTGTCCACCACCAGCTGCCCCACCTTTCACACCAAATACTGGTCCTAATGACGGTTCACGTAAGGCAATCATGGCTTTTTTTCCTAATTTTGTAAAAGCATCAGCTAATCCAACAGATGTGGTTGTTTTTCCTTCCCCTGCTGGAGTTGGTGTAATAGCTGTTACTAAAATTAATTTACCATCTTTTTCGTTTTCTAACTTAGTTAGTTCACGTGCATCTAATTTTGCTTTATAATTCCCGTAAAGTGTTAAATCTTCTTCTTTTAATCCTAATGGAGCCGCTACCTCTTTAATTGGTTTCATTTCAACTGAATTTGCGATTTCGATATCTGATAAATGTGTCATAACTTTTTCTTCAACCCTTCCATTTATTAATTATTTCAATTTATACTACTTTTAACGTTTCTTCATAAATTTCGTCGGCTAACAAACACCCTTTTGCTAATAACTTTTCTCCGTCTTGTCGATAAGATGCAACAAACTCTTCATTTTTAATGCCAGATAAATTGATTAAAACATTTAGCCATGCACCTTGTAATCCAGCTTTTAAGCTTAATGCCGCAACACCTAAATCACTTGCTGCGTTGGTATTTGATTTTCCAATAGCACGTTTTGTCACTTCCAGTGCTTCAAGCATTAACTTCATCATATCAAATGGTGATTTAGCTGCACCTTCTAAAGCTGATTGCATCGCTGCTCGTCTAGCTGCCTTTTCATCGTCTGTTTCTTTTGGCATACTAAACACTGCTGATACTACGTTAAAGGCTTCAGTATCTTTATCAATGGCTTCTAATAAATCCTTTTGTAATTGTTTCGTTTCATCAAATACTAATTTAATCTCATCTTCATATTCAGCATATTTTTTCTTGCCTATTGTTAGTTCACACACCATTTTTGTTAAAGAAATTCCCATTGTTGCAGATAATGCCGCTGCTGATCCTCCACCAGGAGCGGGAGCATCTGATCCCAATGTTTCAATAAATTCACTTACCGTTAATTCGACTAATTTCATCTTTAGCAGCTCCTTAATTTAATAAATGATTTTCTAATACTTGTTTGCCGTAATCAAAGTCTTCTACCTGTAAGTAGTATTCCGCACAATCAATCAATGCTTTAGCTGGTGTTAAACCAATGATTTCACTACCAATTATATTTACACCGTAACGTTTTGCTTCAAAACGGATTGTTTCAAATGTACGATAAAGTGGTGTTCCTTCAAAGTTAACCATGTTCATTGATACTTGGGCGATATTTCTATCTTCTAGCATTACACCGATACCTTTACAATATTTAAATCCGCCACCAGAAGCGCGAATGATACGAGCAATTTTGTTAGCAATGTCAATGTTATCAGTATCTAAATTCACATTAAAGGCTACTAATGGCATTCTTGCTCCAACTGCTGTAATTCCTGCTGTAGGATGGATAGCTCTTTCACCAAAGTCTGGAGCCCATTCTTCTTCTTTTAATTTTTCTGGCATGCCTTCAAATTGTCCTTTACGAACTTTTGCCAAGTTTTTACGAGTTGGCGCAGATGCTGATTCTTCATATAAGAAAATCGGAATATCTAATTCATCGTTGATGCGTTTTGCTACTTTTTTCGAAATGTCGATACATTCTTCTAACGTTACATCTTTAATCGGGATAAATGGAACAACGTCTGTTGCACCCATTCTAGGATGTTCTCCTGTATGTTTTGTCATGTCAATATTTTCACTTGCATATTTAACTAATTGAAAAGCAACTTCTTGAATACCATCTTCATCCCCAACAAGTGTAAACACACTTCGGTTATGACTTTTATCTGAAGAGTGATCTAATAAAGTAACGCCACCAACACTTTTTGCCACTGAAACTAAACCATTAATCACTTCTTCATTTTTACCTTCACTAAAATTTGGGACACATTCAATAATTTTTGCCATTATAAACAACATCCTTTCAATTTATGGTTTGATACACGTAAAAACTATGTACAGATACTATAACCTACTTTTATAATAAAAAGTAAGAATTTACTTCTTTTTTTCACTCCCTTACTTTTGTTGAGATGAAACACTACTAAATAGGTAGCGCTTTCAAATGACACCCAAAGAATATCATCGTTTAAATAACATGTCAATATCACTTTTCGATTAAAACACAACGAAAAATTTTTACTCTCTTTTTTAGATTTCGTGGTTTTATTGACATTTTTTCTAAGGTGAATTATCTCATAAAAAAACAATATTTTCAGATGGGACTCTTTTGACCTTTTTTTGACAATTTTGCCGTTGAATAAGATAAAGAGTTACAAAATCATTGTCATATCAATACTTATTGTATCGTAAACCTAGTTTTTCAACAGAAGTTTTTTTATCATATTGACAATTTAAATACCTTATCAAAAATAAAATGATTTTTTATTCTAGTTTGACTCATTAAACTTTTATCATTTTCAAAAAAGTATTTTGACGATTATTAGATAAAAAAAATATGTTAAAAAAATAATTAAATAACAAAAAATATTTTTAGAGGTGGTAAAAATGGCGATATATTTACTAGCAGATTTTGGAAGTACCTACACTAAATTGACTGCTATTGATGATGTAAAAAAGGACATTATTGCAACTAGCAAAGCCTATACGACAGTTGAAACAAATGTATTAGATGGATACAATCAAGCCTATAACGATTTGTTTCCTGGTGTAAACAAACCTCATATAGATAAAGTCTTAGCTTGTTCCTCAGCTAAGGGAGGGTTTAAAATGGTCGCTATCGGTTTATCTCCTACTTTAACCGCAGAAGCTGCTAAACGAGCGGCTTTAGGTGCTGGGACTAGAATTTTAAAAGTCTACAGTTATGGATTAAAGCCTCATGATATAGAAGAAATAGAACAACTTCAACCAGACGTTATCCTTTTAAGTGGGGGAACAAATGGAGGAAATGAAAAAAATATTTTAAAAGATGCTAAATTATTAACCGAACTTTCTTTAAAAGTACCGATCGTAGTAGCCGGAAATGAAGAAACTTACTCAGAAATAAAAGCGCTTTTTAAACAATCTTGTGTTAATTTCCATTTAACAGAAAATGTGATGCCGCAAATCAATCAACTAAATGCTGAACCAACTAGAAAAATATTACGTCAAATTTTCATTCATAATATCGTAAAAGCAAAAGGCATGGGTGATATACAAGCTTCATTATCTAACGATATTATTCCTACCCCATCCTCTGTTTTATATGCTGCAGAGCTTTTATCAAAAGGAACAAAGACACATAAAGGGATTGGCAATATTCTTATTGTTGATGTAGGTGGAGCAACAACTGATATTCATTCCATCGGTAGCGGCAAAAAACGGCAAGCAAATGTCCAATTTGATGGATTAGAAGAACCCTTTAGTAAGAGAACTGTCGAAGGAGATTTAGGAATGCGTTACTCTGCTAATAGTTTATTAGAAAGTACCTCTTATCAGTCATTTGCTACTTATACTTCTTTTGACGAGGAAACGATTAAAGAAAAATGTCATTTTAGAAGTCAACATCCTGAATACATTGCTGATACTATAGAAGAAAAAATCATAGATAACACTATTGCAAAAATCGCCATTAAAACAGCGATTAGTCGTCACGCAGGCTACTATATAAAAGAGCAAACACCTTCTCGTACGATTTATCATCAATATGGCAAGGATTTACGACTCTTCACGACAATTATTGGTACAGGTGGAATTCTTGTTCACAATGATCACCCTGAGGATGTTTTATCTGCTGCTCTTTCACCAACTAATAAGACTCTCTTAACACCTGAACAAAGTTCTTTATACTTAGATAAAGCCTATATACTTTCAGCAATAGGCTTATTATCAACCGTGGATAAAGATTTAGCTTTCGATATTGCAATGAAATATCTCACTAAATTAAACTAAAAAATCCTCCGAGCAGAACGTCTCGGAGGATTTCTATTTTCTCTTTAGAAGTAATTAGTGATAAACGCAACTGTTTCTGCATCTAATCCTAATCCTTCAAAATCTTTTTCAAATTGATCTAATTCTTTTGATTCATATTTTTCATATTTATCAACATCATGTAATAAACGTTTAACCTCATGCAATGCTCTACGTTGCACATACCATTTCTTAATTTCATGTGTTTTATCAGGAGTATCTTCTAAACTAACTTCTTCATCTAAGTATTTGTCTAATTTTTCCATTACTTTAGCAATATCATCTAATACTTTTTCTTCTTTTTTTTCATAGTTTGTCATATAAATCTCCTCCTAAAATAGTACATTTATTCTTACATGGTTAGTCTACTACTATTTAGTCAAAATTGAAAATGATAACCTATAAAAAATGACCATTTATTTTAAAAATCAAAATATGATGTTGGGTTTAAATAATGTTTCCACATATCTGTACTTATCCCAAAATGTAAATGACTTCCTGTTGAATTTCCAGTGCTACCAACTAATCCAACAATATTACCACTTGTTACTTTTTCGCCAAGAGACACACTAATTGAATTTAAATGGAAATAATTTGTATATAAATCATTTAAATGTTTAATGATGACATAATTTCCTGCTGATGGATCAAATCCTGTTCCAACTACCACGCCATCTCCTGAAGCAAGTACAGGTGTATTGGCCGCTATTGCTAAATCAATACCATCATGATGCTCACTTCCTCTTTGTCCAAATGGGCTTGAAATAATGTATTTTTCATCCAATGGTAATGTAAAGATAGCTTTTTTCTTTGATTCTGGATTCATGATTTCATATGTGTCCACTTGTTTATTATCTTTTGTCACACGTTTCCCTTTTTTAACCGCTTGATCGAAATAAGTTAAATCATATGTTTCAATTAAAGAATTTAATTTTTCATCATAACGTGTATCCGTTGCATATTTGCCAGTTAAAAAGGCGGTTGCTTCTTTATATGATTTAGCTTCTTTTTTACTCACACCTTTATAAAAGTTTTCATTAGATGCTAATCCCGAT
The DNA here is from genome assembly GCF_003950315.1 of Vagococcus bubulae. Taxonomy (GTDB): domain Bacteria; phylum Bacillota; class Bacilli; order Lactobacillales; family Vagococcaceae; genus Vagococcus; species Vagococcus bubulae. Next base: position 38,679 of record NZ_NGJT01000011.1, on the reverse strand, counting down.
TTCATTAATTCTGCATAATCTTCAAGTGATTCTTTTGTTGAAGGGTATTTTCTAAATTTTGCTTGAATACCATATAATTGACCGGAACCATTATCTTCTAATGTATAAAAAGAAGCTGATTCTCCCTTATATTCACCTTTTATACCAAATAAATTATAATTTGGATAAGCTGATAAAGAACTTTGACCACTTCCAGATTCTAAAATTGCTTGAGCAATCATAACTGAAGCGTACAAATCATATTCTTGACCAATTTTTCTAGCAGACTCACCTATCTCATTAATAAACTCTTGCGTTGTTTTGGTGACTGAAAAATGAATGGGTGAATTTTCTTTATTACTAGTTATTTGGCTTGCATCACCAAAATACGCAGATTCTGATTGGGCTGGGTAACTAACTACTGGTTTTTGTTCTGGCTTTTGTTCTGGATTTTGTTCCGGTTTTTGTTCTGGCTTTTGCTCTGGTTTTTCTTCCGGTTTTTGCTCTGGTTTTTCTTCTGGTTTTTCTTCTGGTTTTTCTTCTGGTTTTTCTTCTGGTTTTTGCTCTGGTTTTTCTTCTGGTTTTTGCTCTGGTTTTTCTTCTGGTTTTTGCTCTGGTTTTTCTTCTGGCTTTTGTTCCGGTTCTTCTTCAGGAGTTTGTGTCTGAGCATCACCAGCAGGAACATTTTCAATGATATCCTGTGATTCTTCTTCAGGTACTATATCTACTATTTGATCTTTTTCTTCATTTGAGTTTGGTTGAGCTAATTCACTATCTGTTTGGGTAGATGCATCTACTGCATTAACTAAAAGTCCCACTGATAGGCTTTGGCATACCAATGTCGATAAAAGCAAATATGGTGCAATTTTTTTCATTTTTCCATCCCCTTAACAATCTATTTCTTATGGATACTTTATTTAAGGTACCACTTAATAACACCTTTGTTTATATTATGAGTTATTTATATAAAAAAGACAAGTTAATAACACTAAATATACGATTTTTTTACAAACAAAAAGACGCTAGATGATATTTCATCATTCTAGCATCTTTGATTATGAATTATAATGGAATCATCATCCATACAGCTGCTGCCAATGCTCCACCAACTAATGGGCCAACGATTGGTACCCATGAATAACCCCAGTCAGAACCACCTTTATTTTTAATCGGTAAAATTTGATGCGCAATACGTGGACCCAAATCACGAGCTGGGTTGATTGCGTATCCAGTTGGTCCTCCTAAAGATAAACCAAGTGATAAAATTAATATCCCAACAACCACTGGATTGAATCCATCAGCAAAAGTATTTTGTCCAAAGGCTAATAACCCAAATACTAAAACAAATGTTCCAATTGCTTCAGTCACAACATTTGATGTGTAGTTACGAATCGCTGGTCCTGTTGCAAATGTACCTAGAATTGCTGCTTCATCTTTTGTTGCTTCAAAATGCGGTAAATAAGTAATCCAAACTAGAATAGCTCCAACAATACCACCTAACACTTGCGCAATAAAGAATGGTACGACTAAATTCCAAGAAAAATCACCTGCTATAGCTAATCCCAATGTAACAGCTGGGTTTAAATGAGCTGGTCCCATAAACCCTGAAACATAAACAGCAATCGTCACCGCTGCACCCCATCCTAATGTAATCGCAACCCATCCAGCTCCTTGAGCTTTACTTTTATTTAAACTAACTGCGGCTACTACACCATCTCCAAGTAATACTAAAATCAATGTTCCTAAAAACTCACTAAAAATTTGTAAATTCGTTGCGTCCATTATTAACTCACCCTTCTATTTTTAAATCTGCTAAATATGATTCCGACATTGCTTTTTCCAACTCTTTTGTATAATTGCTTAATTCTTCTTGTGTCCACTCAAAATAGTGAGACATCGCTTTTACAATAGGTTCTTTTATCTTTTCTAAGCGATCACGTTTAAATAATAAATAATTTGTACGTCGTAATACATAATCAACTGGCGTTAGTGTCATTTCTTCTTCCAGTGCATACATCAAGCTCATTGACTCAGCTTTAGTTAATCCCATAAAATCAACTTTATCATATGACAAGACTTTTTTTATATTTGCTCCATAAAGATTAGCTAAATCACTTGCTTCTTCTTTATCCAGACCTTGTTCTATAGCTAAAGTGGTGAATACATCTGTCATTTCTTCCACTTTTGTCGCATCAAACTCTCCACCTGAAACTGAATAATTTTTAGAGTCAACTAACTGATACTCTCTATCAAAGTGTTCTTTTAAAATCGAAGCAATTAAATCAAGTGCTCCTTCTGCCATTAAACGATAATCTGTAATCTTACCACCAGCTAATGTGACAAGCCCATCTTTTGTAACATCTAAGCTACTACCACGTGAGACAGATGAGGAAGAGACTTCTTTTTCACCGCTACTTGTTTTAGCTTTTTTAATGGTTTCTTCAATGGATTCTTTTGAGCCTATCCCTGCTTCAAAGTCTTTCACAGATTGAATCACTAAATCTAAACTTTCATCAGATAATGATGCTTTTGATCCACCATTGTAGTCTGAACCAGCATTTCCAGATAAAAGCGGTCTCAATCCTGCCCAACTTGCTTCAATATCTTCTAGTGTAATATCTCGTTTAGGGAAACGATTATTAACGACTTTTAACAGGTAATCAACATCTTCTTGTGTCACTGTTGGGTGCATTAAGTCCCCAGTATAATCCGTGTCCGTTGTGCCGAAATATGTTTTATTTTCTCTTGGAATCACAAAGACCATTCGACCATCAGAAAGGCCTGTATCAAAATAGACTGGTTGTGTCACTGGTAATTTATCATAATCCACTACCAAATGAACCCCTTTTGTTGGACGCATTTGATTTGTCACGGTTTCATCTTTTGATAATCCTCGAATGGTATCACTCCAAGGCCCTGTTGTATTAACAACAACACGCGCATGAATATCATACGTTTCACCAGTCAATACATCTTCTACATGAACTCCTGATATTTTATGTTGATTATCATAAATAAATCCTATCACTTTCGTTTTACTTAATAAATGTGCCCCATCTTCATGTGCTTTTTTAATATTTTCTATCACTAATCTGGCATCATTATTTTTAAAATCAAGATAGATTCCACCACCAAGAAGGTTCTCTTGAGCTAAGTAAGGACTAACCTCTAAGACTTCTTCTTTAGTTAATACACGATTTTCATATTTTGTTCCGGTAACGTGTGCTAAATTATCATATAAATCCATTGCCACTTTTAAAGAAAATAGAGAAAATGTATTGTTTGGTTCATCATATATTGGTAATAACATTGGATTTGGCTTTGGAATATGAGGCGCTATTTTTTGGACATTCGCTCGTTCACTCACTGTATCTGATACCACTTCAACATCAAATGTTTTAAGGTATCTGATACCCCCATGTACTAGTTTAGTCGAACGTGAAGATGTTCCTTCAGCAAAATCTTGCATCTCAACTAATGCAGTACTCATACCAGAAGCAGCGGTCTGTAAAGCCAGACCCGCTCCTGTAATACCGCCACCAATAATTAATACATCAACCGAATGATTTTTTAAATAATTAATACTTTCTTGTCTTGTTTTTAAAGAAAAACTCATTGTCATCAGTCCTTATATTATTTAATTCTTTTAAATAGTTGTGTTGCTTTGACTGCTTCTTTCCATCCTTCATACAACTCAGTACGTTCTTCTTCACCCATTTGAGGAGTAAAGATTTCACCTTCTTGGGTAAATTCTCTTAATTCATCTAAGTCTTTCCAGAAGCCAACTGCTAAACCAGCTAAATAAGCAGCACCTAATGCGGTTGTTTCAAGATTTGAAGCACGTTGAACATTAATATCTAAAATATCAGCTTGGAATTGTAATAAAGAATTATTGTTTGCTGCTCCACCATCCACTTTAATCAATGGAATTTTTACGCCAGCATCTTTTTGCATCGTATCAATAACATCTTTTGATTGGTAAGCAATAGCTTGAAGTGTTGCTTTAACAAAGTCTTCTTTTGTTGTGCCACGCGTTAAACCAAATACAGCTCCTCTAGCTTCTGGATCCCAGTATGGTGCTCCTAATCCTGTAAAGGCTGGTACAACATACACACTATTATCACTTGTTGACTCATTTGCTAATTGCTCTGACTCGGCAGATGATTCAATCATGCGTAGTCCATCTCTTAACCATTGAACGGCTGAACCTGCTACAAAGATACTACCTTCTAATGCGTAATAAACTTTTCCATTAATACCGTAGCCAATTGTTGTTAGTAATTTATTATCAGATAATTGTGGTGTTTCTCCTGTATTCATCACAATAAAAGCACCAGTACCATATGTATTTTTAATTGATCCTTCTTCAAACGCTAATTGTCCAAACAATGCAGCCTGTTGGTCTCCTGCCATACCAGCAATTGGTACTTCACTTCCATAAAAATGGAAACTTTGAGTGTAACCATACACTTCAGAGTTACTTTTTACTTCTGGTAATAATGATTTTGGAATATTTAGTAATTCTAATATCTCATCATCCCATGTTAAATCATGAATGTTAAACATCATTGTTCTTGCCGCATTTGAGTAATCTGTCATGTGAGAAGCACCATTTGTTAATTTCCATAATAACCAAGTATCAATCGTACCAAAAGCCAACTCACCTTTTTCAGCTCTTTCTTGTGCTCCTTCTACATGATCTAAAATCCAACGAACTTTTGTTGCTGAGAAGTAAGCATCTACTACTAGTCCTGTCTTTTTATGAATCATGTCTGCGTAACCGTCTTCATTTAACTTTTCAGCTAAAGGTGCAGATTGTCTTGATTGCCATACAACAGCATTATAGATTGGTTTACCTGTTTTTCTATCCCAAATAACTGTTGTTTCACGTTGATTTGTAATACCTATACCTTTAATTTGCGTTGGACGAACACCTGACTCGATTAACGCACCAGCAATAACTGACTGCACTGAATTCCAAATCTCATTTGCATTGTGTTCTACCCAACCAGATTCAGGGAATATTTGAGTAAATTCTTTTTGAGAACTTCCGACACTATTACCTGCTTTATCAAAAATAATTGCTCTAGAACTTGTTGTTCCTTGGTCTATCGCCATAATATAAGATTTTTCTGTCATTGATAATTCCTCCCAAACGCTTAAGATAGCGTTTTCTTTTTGATAGATTCATTCTACCTTTTTTTTGATAATACAAACAGTCAATAATTATTTAATTTTTAAAATTATTGACTGTTTTAGCCTAATTTCATGTAAAAAAAGATTATACCAATTATAATTGGATTTTTTTCACGTTTAATTCTTTCCTCATTTTACGAGTTGATATTTCCCTAATCAGTTTCGTAATATGGACCATATCATAATTTGTTCCTAATTCTGAGAGCAAATAGATTTCCGTATTGATGTATGATAACGGTTTGTTTGTAATCACTAAATCAAATGATTCATTGTCTTTGTATTCACTACAACTGACACCATTTAGACCATTTATTTCTTTAATCAATCGTGTCGTCGAGACTTCTTGATAGACATCTTCTAATAGTAACTTCACGCCAATTTTGACACTTTTATTGATATGACTGTCAATTAAAGCAATCACATGGAGGTACTGTAACTTAGAATAAGCAATTAAAGACTCATTATACTCTTTTGACAATCCAAGATAATCTCCTTCAACTGAATCAAATAATGTGTCAACTAAAGGATAAATCACATGACCTGACCATTCTTTTTCCGTATCTAAAATGTATTTTCTAGATAACACTTCAAGCATGCCTTTAAAAAAATAAAGTCGTGAATGAATACGTGATAAATAATAATTAACTTGACTTTCTAATTGATGAGATAGTTTAAGTGGTGCATAATATAATATTAATGACTCCAAAATATACGTATCAACTAACCCAACAGGCGTAAACTTTGAGCGAAGAATGGCATACTGATAATAGTCTTGTTGAGACAATGATTGAAAACTCATAAGAAAGCTAAAATGAATCATGGCTTCTTCTTCATCTACCTCAACAGCATAATGACCTAATAAACGCAATACAATCGATTTAAGCTCTAAAAAAAGATAATCACGCTCGTAAGGTGCTATTTTTTCTTTTAGTTCTGTGTAAATAGGTGTTGCATAACTAATTCTCTTTTTAGAAATGATCAACCATAAATTAACTCGTTTCATATTTTCTTCTGAAAAAGAGATATTTAACCCTCGTTCAATTGCGTGAATTAAGGCTTTTTGTTTAAATGAAATCTCTTTTTGTGCATAATTATCTAAGTACCAATAAAAGCAGTAATAAAAATACCGTATCTGACTTTCTTCTCCAATTAATTTTCCTTGCCAAATGGTGAGTCCAAATTCTTTTAATAAGCTATTTAATTCTTTTATTTTTCTAAAAAGAGTGGATTCACTAATACCAATACGTGTGGTAAGAGCCGCTGTTGAGTAATCAAAGTGATGATATAAATAAGTCAAAATTTGATACTTGATTGACTGTTTATATAAGTTAAGTTCAATCATTTCTAATGAAAAACTTGGAGCTAACTCTAAAGACACCAAGTAGCCATCATAAGTTAAGGTTGCTAGTCCTTTGTATTCATCATTAATCCAAACTAAATCAGCGATGTATGTTTCAAGAGAGGATTTTGTAATATCAAGTTCTTTTGCTAATGTACTGATTTGTGACATGCTATCCTTTAATAGCAAATGCTTTAACAACATTAACTGCTTGGCTTCTTTTTTTTCAAGTAACTCATCAAACCTCACTCGAATCATCTCCTTTTTCAAACACATCAAACAAACTTAACGATGTATTCGCAAAAACAGCATTATAAAAATGAGGCAATTGGTTTAGTGTTCTAATGTCGATCTTCTCTTTAATCACCAGAGCAAAGGTATTAATTTTATCTAATACAGGCTCTTTTGAAATAAGTTGAACCCCTAGTAGATGATAAGTTGTGGCATCATAGACTAACTTTACTTTGATATCTTTTTTATAAACAGTTGAGATTGGTAAAGTCATCATGACACTTTTTACTTCCTCATGATATAAAAAATCTTCAGACTCCATCAAACCTGTACTCGCTAAATAATAATCAAATAATTTCACCCCAATTGTTTTTAACATGGGACGAAGGGTTTCTTTTTTTTCCACAATATTTTTAGCACACGTCATACTTGTTTGGACAGCATTGACAATCAGTGGAGCGTACACATTTGTTTGAAAAATAAAGCTAGGAACTTGAATTAAATCCCCTACAGCATAAACATCTTGAACAGATGTTTCTAGGTAGTCATCAACAAAAATAGTATGATCACTATTAGCTTTTAATTGATTTTTAAAAATCGACAACTCTGGCCTCACACTATTGGCACTTAACACCAACTTATCTGTAATATCTATCGTATTTCCACTAGAAAAAAGAAGGATTGAGTCGTCAATTTGCTTGACTGTTTCATTAAAATAAAACGTCAAGCCCTCAATTTTTCCTGTTGTAGTATAAAACGATTCCAAAAAATCTTTATCAAAATACTTATACAATGGATAATCCATTGTTTCAATCACATGTACTCTTTTTCCTTGATGAATTAAACCACTCGCCAATTCCATTCCTGCTTGCCCAGCACCAATAACAACAACATCCTTTACTTCTTCAAGAGCTTTTAATGTTATTTCCGCTGACTCTCTATCTTTATATGTTTTGATATCACTAAATTCATCAAACATTTTAGATGATTTTTGCGAAGAACCTGTTGCTAAAACTAATTTATCAAATTGCTTAGTTCCATTTGTTGTTTCAATAACTTTACTTGATAGATTATATGACGTGACTTCTGTCGAAGTTAACACAGTCACACCACTTTTTTCTAGTTCTTCTTTTGTCATAAAATAAGCCTCATCTAAAGAACGGATTTCCCCATTTAATAACATAGATAACCCACTTGGTATATAGCCTATCTTTTCTTTTTTCTCTATTAATAATACTTCAAATGACGGGTATAACTCTTTCACTTTTATTGCACAATATATACCAGAAAAAGAACCTCCCACAATGATGATTTTCATTTCAACACCTCCTAGTAACACATAAAAAATCGATTGAGATAACAATATCCTACAATCGATTCTAGCAAATATTTATCTATTTTAACAATCTTTTATTTTATGCTTCCATAACTAATTCATAGGCAAAACGTTCCCCATCTATGTTGGATTCGACAAATACGATTCCACGGTAAATAAAACTAAATTTTTCTAGTAATTTTTGCATGGTGACGTTTACTCGGTGTGTGTCAATCCTAACAGACGTGTATCCTTTACTTAATGCTATACTAAGAATATTGGAAAAGAAATAACTTGCCAAACCTTTTCCTTGATAAGCAGACGAAATGGCTACTCGATGTATGACAACATAGTTATCTTCTTGTTTCCAGTTATCTAATATTTTATAATCTTCATCTTCTTTGTTAATCATTGCCAAATAGCCTACAACTGTTTGATTATAAACCAACACATAACCATAGTCATGTTCTATATCTGAGCAAATTAACGCTTCATTTGGGCTACCCTCTTGCCACTGTGGACTGCCACCTTTTCTTAACACTTCTTTTGCTTCTTCAATAATTGAAACAATTTGTGGGACATCTTCTTTTTTAGCTAATCGTGTATAAATCACTTTATCTTCCTCCACGTTCAGTTTTAAAAATTATACCATATAAATAAAAAAAGTATCCTCTCAGATACTTTTTTGTTTATATCAATGACATAATAATCGGTAAAGTAACCATACTTGTTACAGTTGTTAGTGCAATATATTGTGACACTTTTGTTCCCTCACCAGCATACTCTTCAGCTAGAATGGCATCTAATGATCCCACTGGCATAGAAGCAAGTAACACTAAAACACCTAAAATAATTGGATCAGTGATAAAGAATTTCAATATTGGAATAAAAATAATGGGTATAATAATCGCTCGAACAAATAAAAATTGCAAATTATCTTTATCAAAGAACAATTCTTTTAGTTTTACTTGAGAGAATAAACTACCATTGATAATCATTGACAATGAAGCAGTCATAATAGATAAATCCACATTAAACGTATGAATTGGTTTTGGTAACTTGATACCGAACATAAACAATAAAAAACCAACTACAGCTGCTAAAATCGCCGGAGTTGTCAAAATACTTCTAATTCGGATTTCTCGGCTATTTGATAAAAACATAATTCCTACAGTGAATAAAAATAAACTGGTTACCGTGTTACAAACCACTAACACAATCAACCCAACTTCTCCATATAACTTTCCAACAATGGGAATCCCAATAAATAAGATATTAGAAAAAGTCAAACTAACAACCCAAAGACTTCGTAACATCTCTTTTTTTCTAAATAGTGTTGCAATAAGATAAGTAATAAGTAAAGTCGCAACTATCATAATAAATGTGTAAATAGCTGTCTGTCTCATCATAATCAATAATTTATCACTTTTATCTACTTGGAAACTATTGATGATTGCTGCAGGTAATGCAACGGTTGTTAGTAAATAACCTATATAAATATTAGCTCCTGGCGAGTATTTTCCCCGTTTATTTAACCAAACACCGACAAACATAAAAAATATCAATACGATTGTTTCATTGAACACAGTCATTCCCAACTTGTTTTCCCCCAATTCTTGACGCTAACACCCTTACTTACTAAACGTCTGAATTTATTTTATAGCTCACTCAAAACACTGTCAATGTAGACTTTCTAAAGAATAGGCTTACATTAAATTATTTTTTTATTAGTGGGTTAATATTTCAAATAAAACAACAAATCAAAACCTCCAGTGAGAACTGGAGGTTTGTTCTTCGGCTGAAAGCCTCTATTACCGGCCTGAGCCTGAAAGGCTCACTGAAACGGTTTCCCTTATGCACCACATTTACTCACGAATCCTAAAAGGATTACTTATTTCTTTTTATTTTTCTCTCCTGTAAACGGATCATACTCCTCAAATAATGTTAATTGATCTGCTAAATAATCTTCTTGAATTTGATTTCTTATATATTCCTCTATTTGTTTCTTATTTCGTCCTACCGTATCAACATAGTAACCTCGACACCAAAATTTTCTGTTACCGTATCTATATTTCAGATTAGCATGTCTGTCAAAAATCATGAGACTACTTTTTCCTTTTAAGTATCCTATAAACCCTGAAACACTTAATTTAGGCGGAATACTTACTAACATATGAACATGGTCTTTATATGCGTTGGCTTCAATTATTTCAACTCCTTTTCTATCACATAATAATCTTAGAATCTCTCCAATACTTTGTTTGTATTTTCCATAAATAATTTGTCGTCTGTATTTAGGTGCGAAAACTATATGATACTTACATTTCCATGTTGTGTGTGATAAACTTTGATTGTCCTTTTTCATAAGGAACCTCCTATATGATTGATATGTTGTGGTCGGGAAACCTAATTTATCTTATCATTTTAGGAGGATTTTTTAATACCACGCTGAAAGCTCTCTAGAACCACCCGCATAGCAGGTGGTTTTCAAAACATATAAAAAAAGACTTAAAATAGAATTATCGTCTATTTTAAGCCTTTAACTACTTTATTTATTATTTGGGTCAATTTCTTGATAGAAACGTTGAATGGTTTCTTCGTTATACTTAACATAATCAAAAGCTTTAAATTCACCATTAAAATTAAAAGCGCGATGTAAACCATTATAAATATCTTCAACATCTGTGCCTTCAGTCAATAACCCATACTCTTCATCTTTACCAATCACATTGATATTAGCAGGAATATTAGACCCTAAAATCTTCATACCTAAAACCATAGATTCTAACAATACCATTGGTTGTCCTTCATAATAAGATGGCAAAATAAATAAGTCTGTTTTCTTAATAAAGTTAAACGGATTTTTAATATGACCTAATAAAAACACTTTTCCAAGCATATTTTGTGCTTTAATGGTTTCAACTAGAGAAGGTTCTAAAGGACCTTTTCCTAAAATAAACAATCGACTCTTTGGAACATCTTGATTAAATCTAGCAAAAGCTTGAATCAAATGTGTTTGATTTTTTTCAGGAGAAAGGCGTCCCATATTAACAATATTATAATAACTATCATCAAAATTTGGCACTTTTTGATAGCTTAAATCTACTTTAGGAAGAGTAAATTCTTCCTTTTTATTTTTGGCTTCTTTTTCTTTCAACTCTTGATAGATGTTTTCTGATACTTCATCAATAGCTTCCGCTTGAATATAACCAATTGGCTCATCAAGACTTAGACAAATACTATAATAGCGTTCTGTCCCCATCCAAGCAATTTTATCAATTAAAAAGACTTCATCCACATAATTATCTGATGTACTAATCACCACACTGTCAGTTGTCCCTTTTGGCTCATTGTAAATATTAATTGACTGAGTTGTATTTAATTTTCCATATAATTCAACTTCTTCAATTTTAGATGTATACCCAACAGGAGTCGCTAATTCTTTTTTCTTCAATTTGTCATTAAAATAAAATCTTAATGGTGAGACAGCAGACACTTTATGTGTCCTTCTTAAAGGTCGTGGAGACACCCAGCCAATCACGTTTCCATTATATTTCACTCTGACATAACGCCCACCACTTGTTTCAGCGATTTTATCTGTTTCCATATATCTATCCTTAAAATAGCCGATATAAGTAATGATTTCATCAGTTTCATTGTTTTTACGGATTTGATTCCAAATGGGTTGCTCTAACGGATAAGAAGCAGTTGAGATAGTATGATATGATTTCACACTAAATACTTCATACTCTTTTTCTTTGACATATTGTTCATCAATCCAACCAACATATGTATCATTTACACTAATTTTGACAAAAGTAGTACCGTCTAGTAAATAACTAGCATATTGTGTGATTTTATCTTCTACTTTTAAATTTAACTCAAAGGCAACATTCTGTTGTAAATGGGTTAAATTTTTATAAGCATGTATTGTGACAGTCTCCAATGCTTTAAGTTGCTTTGTCTCGACTATTAAATCATCCTCTGATGTGGTGACTGGCATTTCTTTACCTAATATTTGGTTGATATTAATCGTGTTATAAACATAAGACATTTGTTCTTTTGTGACATAATCACCTAATTTTTCAACGTTAACATCTCTTGTCATAGGTGATACACTTAACAATTTATCAAACATAAAGTAAATAGAAAATAACGCAGTCAAATCGTTATACTGTGGCATTTTCCCATCGACTTCTCTCATTGAATCAGCAACTAAATCATTATGCATAAATGCCACATATTTTTTAGCATTAGCTGATAACACATGTCGACCCCAGAAATAACTATACCCACTAAAATCTATCGACACATCAAACGATAAGTTGGCAGTCAATCGAGCCATTTCTCGTTTATAAGCCTGTTTTGGATAAGCACTTCTGTTGTCTTTTGGTAGCCCATTGACATTAAAGTCATTATCTAACTTTTCTTCTTCTTTACTGAAAATAGCATGACCAAATCTAAAAATCAAACGAGCGTTTTTATTGATTTCTTCAATGTTTTTCACTGACTCAATCGGGCTTCTTGAATTTAATATAATCGTGACATCATATTTGTCATAATCAATATTATTGACTAAATTCAATGCACTTGACGTAATTCCATTACTTTTCATTGCTCCTGGAAACAGCAAAATCTTTTTCTTATCAGAATCAACGTGATATTCTTTTATATCTTCTATCTGCTTATTTTCAAAAATACGTTCAATGTATTTTTTCGTCACATTTCCATCATCATAAGGCACCATTTTTTTAGCCAACGATTCATAGGCTTCTTGATATTCCTTATAATTTTCTTCTACGTGATGAATACAGTCAAACAAATCTGGCAATGTTTCAGCAGTTGGTCCTGGTAATTCACTTTCTTCTAAATACATTCCTCTGTTTCTTTGATACAAATCTTTATCCCACGCATAAAAAATAATTGGCTTATTTGTCACTAAGAAATCAAAAAATATACTAGAATAATCCGTCACTAAAATATCAGTAATAGACAATACTTCATTAGCATCGATTAAATCTGATACTAAATGTTGACTCACTCTACCATCTTCTAGCACCTTGCTTGCAATAAAAGGATGGACTTTGACTAATACATCGTACTCATCTTTAAATCGGTTGGCTAATTGTAAGGTTTCTTCAACAATTTGATCAATGTCATCTGTTGTGTCATGAACAGAGCTTCCTTTCCACGTAGGGCAAAAGAGGATAACTTTTTTCCCAGTGAGGGATGCCCCATGTTTTTCAATTTTATTCACCACATCTGTTTTATCAGAATGAAACGTAAAATCAATTCGTGGATACCCACCTTCTAAAATTGTCCCTGGATAAATTCCTTCTAGTTTGTAACTTTTAATAAAAATATCCGAAGTATGGGCATTTGGCGACAAAATATAATCCGCCATCAAAAAATTTCTCAATACATTTTGCGAATGATTCGGGTTACCAGGTATATCAAATCCCATGTACTTCAAAGGAGTCCCATGCCATGTATTGATATATACTTGCTCTTTTTTCTTAATAAAAAAAGATTCAAAAGTCGAGTTATTAATCAAGTATTTTGCTGTCAACAATGCCTTTACATACTCCAAACTAGTACGTTCAACAAAGGTCACTTTATGTCGTAAATCCTGTGGAATACTTTCTTTAATAAATGGAACACTAGGATTAATCACCCAAACATGTTTATAATTTGAGAAGCGTTTATCATTGGCTAACGCTAAAAAGATGGCATAAGGGGAATCAACAATTGATTTTCCATCTCTTGACTCATAAACAATCATATGATCATCTACTACAGTTGAGTCATAGTTAGCACCGTAATATTGACTCTTTTTTTTATTAAAATCACTTTGGAATTTTCTTTTTAATTCATATAAAACCATTTTTTTAATCCTTTCCCCGTTAATACCTTTATTTAGATTTTTAATAATATGCTCCAACTCGCATTGTACACATCCATACTAAAAATAATATTGAAACAAATAATACAATTCTATTATACTTTTCTTCATTGAAATATGGTTGCCTACCAAATTCATCTACTGTAAATAATTTTTCTGATAAATTAAAAACAAATGTTAACAAAATAAATATACCAAAGAAATACCTTCCTTGAACACCTTTAATAATCGGTTCTCCAACACCTGTAAACGTTAAATACATAATAAAATTAGTTAACAAAATAATCCCCAGTGATACACCAATAATGGCTAATTTAAAAAATGGGTTGATTTTATTTGCCAATCGTCTTGGATACATAAAGACAACTGAACCAATAAACATCAAGTATAAGGCATACGCAATATCAGAAACATGGTATGACCAACCAAATGTAAAGTACTGTTTTAGTAGCAACACGGTATTCGTTCCACCAATTAGCATTGATTGAAGAAATGCTTTAGGGTGAGAGATTATATGACTAATTTGCTTACTTTGATCAACTGAACCAGGTAAATCTGTTGGCTCTAATGTCGAATAATATTTAGTCCATAACAAACCAACTACAATAATTAATGCAATCGCAATAAAATTACTTAAATAAACTTTTTTCGATTCATATCGTTTAATAGGGATAAATAACATCAACCCAATCAACATAATATACGGTAATTTTGTAAAGGCCATCAGTCCACAAAGAACACCAATGACTGCCACATCTTTATATGTAATAGCTTCTTTTTTATCAAATAATTGAATAAATTTCGCTGCTATTAACAAACATAGGCCGTAAAAAAAAGCATCCTGACTAAATGACGCAGCGATATAAACAGGTAAATGTTGTATCGAAAAAACAGCGATAATCATTTTCCATTTTCCAGCCATCTTCACTGCAAAAAATGCCATAATGGCATACATTAGTAAATTAAAAAAGCGTCCCAAATAGAACATAACTCCTAAATTACCATTAGATAACACTTTACCCAACCAAATACCAAATGCACTTGGTAAATACATCACTGTACTGTATGGTCTCGTTGCTTTAATTTTTGTTTCACTTTGCTTGTTTTTATCAGTTTTCATACTAAATAATTTTGTATGAAAGAAATTTTTCTTTGGATCTAACCTATTTATACCATTATATCCAGTCATTTTGTTCAACTTGTCATAATCTTTAGAAATCTGTAACTTATCATTGTCATTTTGTAATTTGAAATTTCCCTCTGATATATAGACAGCTCGTCCAAAGTGAGCTGGTTCATCTAACACATCAAATACAGGAGAAAAAATAACAAAAAAAGAACCCATCATAACAATTGTCACAAACACGACATTTTCTGTTTTAAAAAATGAGGTTGCTAAAATAGGAATAATCGATAGACCAAAAATTAAAACAACAAACTTCCAGTATACATTATCAAAACCTGTGGAATAACTTGCTCCAAATATTGTTAAACCAGCAGCAATAAGTAGAAGATATTTATTTTCCCAGCAGACATCAAATAAAGATTTTATTGATTTTTCCATTTGCTCAATCAAACTCTTTCTCTTTCGTAGATTTTAAAAAAACTCTGCTGATTAACCTTTATTAATCAACAGTGTTCCCGCTAAAATAAGTACGATACCAATGATTCCATATAAACTAATCTCTTCTTTTAAGACGACTGAAGAACCAACTAGTATCAATACATTTGTTATCCCCAATCCTAAAGGAACAATAAAACTAACATCAGATTTTGAAATAATAATCATCCATAAAACAAAACTTCCTAAATAGCACAATAAGCCTAAAATGCTTAATCCCGGAAAATTCATATTCAACTGATTGTTAATGATTTTAATTGATAAATCTGATGAACCTAGTTTAAACAAGATAATACCTGATGAAGATAATATCACGTAAATAAGAAATAATATCATTTATTCCTCTCCTTTTCTTCTGATTTTTCTTTTAAAATTGACACTTCTTGAATTAATTTTTTTATTTCATTACTTTGTTTGGTGATTTGTTTTGTAGAAGAAATCAGTTGAAGTAAACTAAACAATACTGCCATCACCAATAAGAAATTAGACATTGTTTCAAATCCTAAAATCTTACTTAACGATTCTGGGATACTAGGAAATACAGCAAACACCACCATAATGAGAGCTACCGCTAACCACATCAATGAATATTCTAAGCTAAATGTAGATTTTTTAATAGAACGAACCACAAAAAATAAAAAAAGTAAGGAAAAAAGAATCATTGATAAATATAATGCATCCATTTCTCTAGTCCCCCTTATCCGACAGTAAAATAATAGACGTTAACACTTCAACCATATAACGAACCGATTTAAATGGTGTAATGGAAGATTTTCCTTCTGTTCTTTCAAACATGTTTACACCAGTTTCTTTCACTCGTCTATTTTGTTTAATAAGAATAGCGTTCGTTTCTGGTTCAGGATATTTTCGAGGATAGTTTTTAGCAAAATACTCAATAATTTGCTTATTTGCTGCACGATAACCCGAAGTCACGTCCAATATCGTCACACCTGTTCTCATTTTGATAAAAAATGAAATCAGATTAATCCCCATTCGCCTAAATACTGATGTTTTAAACTCTGATGGTGAGCCTTCTACAAATCTTGAGCCTATTGTAAAATCTGCTTGATTCTCCACAATTGGCGCAATCAAATGCTCTAAAGAGTCAATGTCATGCTGACCATCACCATCAAACTGTACCGCAATATCATAATTATTATAATAAGCATATAGATAACCTGTTTGCACAGCTCCACCTATACCTAAATTATTAATTAAATGAATACTAGGAACATCATGAGTTATTAATAACTCTCTAGTATTGTCTTTAGACCCATCATTAATCACAATATAATCTAAATCAAATGATATTTTTTTCTTATAATCTTCTATAGACTGAGTTGTTTGTAAGATACTTGCTTCTTCATTGTATGCAGGTATTATAATTAAAACCTTCATCTACACTCTCCTTAAAAAACTTGTTAAAGCATCTGTCCATGTTGGAACTACAAAACCTAATTGCTTTGTTTTATCCAAGTCTAACACAGAATACATTGGTCGTTTTGCTACTTGTGGATAATCACTTGAAGCAATCGGAAGTACTTCAACCTCTGTATCTTTTAAAATTTCTTTAGCAAATTCATACCAACTACACACACCATCATTTGATAAATGATACATGCCATATGGTGCATTTTCTTGAATCACAAACACCATAAATTCAGCCAAAGTTTTTGTCCATGTTGGACGACCAATCTGATCATCAATTACGGTTAATGTTTGATGAGTTTCCGATAGTTTTTTCATTGTATAAACAAAGTTATGACCGTATTCACCAAATACCCAAGATGTACGAATAATATAATAATGATCTTGCATGATTGCTTGCACAGCCTCTTCACCTAATAATTTTGCTTTACCATATTCATTTTGTGGATTAGTCGCGGCATCTGTTGCATATTCATGTGTGGTTTCTCCATCAAATACATAGTCCGTACTAATGTAAACTAGTGTCGCCCCAATTTTTTTAGCCACAGAAGCAATATTTTCAGTTCCCTTTACATTAACCTCATAGTTTATTTCTTTTCCTTCATCTTCTGCTTTATCAACTTGAGTGTAAGCGGCACAATGAAAAATGACGGATGGGTTTATTGTTTGAACAACTTCTTCTGTTTGTTCTTTATTTGTAATATCCAGTGTTTCTTTCGTCGCTGCAACATAAGACAACTTCTTATCATCTAATAAATGACATAATTCTTGTCCTAATTGACCATTACTTCCTGTTACTAAATACACTTACCTGTCACCTCTTTTACTGACCCTGTTCTTTGTATTTATTTTCAACCATTTCTTTTTCATCAATCCACCAAGATGTATTATCTTCATACCATTTTATCGTATCTGACAAGCCTTCTTTAAAATCAGTGAATTTAGGTTTCCAACCAAGCTCTTCTCTCAATTTGGTTGAATCAATCGCATAACGTAAATCATGTCCTGCACGATCTCTTACGTGTTCGTAATAATCTGTCGGTTTCCCCATTAACTCTAAAATTAGTTCTAATACTTCTTTGTTATCTTTTTCTCCATCAGCACCAATTAAATATGTTTCACCAATTCTTCCTTTAGTTAGAATTGCCCAGACTGCCGAAGAGTGGTCTTCTGTGTGAATCCAGTCTCTGACATTTTCACCTGTACCATATAATTTTGGTTTAATATCTGAAAGAATATTCGTAATTTGTCTAGGGATAAATTTTTCGATATGTTGATAAGGACCATAATTATTCGAACAATTAGATAGCGTTGCTTTTAATCCAAAAGAACGAACCCATGCTCTAACTAATAAATCAGATCCTGCTTTAGTTGAAGAATAAGGACTAGACGGGTTATAAGGTGTTTTATCTGTAAATTTTTCGCCTTCACCTTCTCCGTGACCTGGCAAATCTTTTCTTAATGGCAAGTCACCATACACTTCATCTGTTGACACATGGTGAAAACGGACATCATATTTACGACAGGCTTCAAGTAGCGTGTATGTTCCTAAAATATTTGTTTCAATAAATGGTGAGGGATCTACTAGTGAATTATCATTGTGAGACTCAGCGGCATAATGAACGACAGCATCTGCCTCACTAACCAATTTATCTACCAATTCCTTATCAGTGATATCTCCGATAACTAATTTTACTTGCTCTTCTGGCAAACCGCGTAAGTTTTCTTTATTTCCAGCATAGGTTAATTTATCTAATACAATCACTTCGATTTCTGGATGGTGATTGGCAACATAGTGTACAAAATTAGACCCAATAAATCCTGCCCCACCTGTAACTACAATTCTTTTCATCTTATATTCTCCCATAAATAAAATCATTCATTGCTTCAAATTCTTTAAATGTTGGATGATTCTTATCTTTTTCAGATAAAATAGCTTTTTCAACATTAATTGGCCAATCAATATTTAATGTACTATCATCAAACGCAATACCAGCGTCTGCTTGTGCACAATAATAATTATCACATTTATAAACAAAGTTAACATCTTTCGTTAATGTTAAAAAGCCATGAGCAAATCCTTTTGGTACAAGTAATTGACGTTGATTGGATTCAGATAAAATAAAGCCTTCCCACTTACCGTAAGTTGGGCTATTTTTTCGCAAATCAACAATGACATCATAGACTGCTCCTGTAATAACTCGAATTAATTTTGTTTGAGCATGCTCACCTTTTTGAAAATGCAAGCCTCTTAAAACACCTGCTTCAACAGAGAGTGAATGATTATCCTGAACAAAATCATAAGTTAAACCTGCTTCATTAAAGTCTTCTCTCGAATAACTTTCTGTAAAAAAGCCTCGATGATCACCATAAACAGCTTGTTCGACTAAATAAGCATCTTGTAAAGACGTTTCCGTTACTTTTATCTTACCCACTTATTTTCCCTCCTCAGCTAGTCGAAGTAAATATTGACCATATTGATTTTTCTTCAAAGGCTGTGCAAGTTTTATCACATCTTCTTTGGTAATATATCCCATGCGATAAGCGACTTCTTCTAAACAAGCAACCTTTAGATTTTGGCGTTTCTCGATTGTTTCTATAAACATCGATGCTTCTAATAAAGATTCATGTGTACCAGTATCTAGCCAAGAAAAACCACGTCCCATCACTTCAACAGATAAGTCGCCTCTTTCAAGATACGCTTTATTCACATCCGTAATTTCAAGCTCTCCACGTTCAGAAGGTTTAATATTTTTAGCAATATCAACCACATCATTATCATAAAAATAAAGACCTGTCACTGCATAGTTAGATTTGGGCTGTTCTGGTTTTTCTTCAATAGAAACAGCTCGCATCTCTTCATCAAACTCAACCACTCCAAAACGTTCTGGATCATTGACGTGATAGCCAAAAACAGTCGCGCCACTTTCTTTACTAGAAGCATTTTGCAATAGCTTTGATAACCCTTGTCCATAATAAATGTTGTCTCCTAAAATAAGACAAACAGAGTCATCTCCGATAAAGTCTTCACCAATAATAAAAGCTTGAGCTAAGCCTTCTGGTTTTTCTTGAACAGCATACGTTATATCTAACCCTAAGTCATGACCATTGCCCAGTAGTTCCTCAAATCTTGGAACATCTTGTGGGGTAGAGATAACTAAAATATCTTTAATACCTGCTAACATTAATACTGATAATGGATAATAAATCATTGGTTTATCATAAATCGGCATAAGTTGTTTTGATGTGACTTTTGTGACTGGATATAATCTTGTCCCAGATCCTCCAGCTAAAATGATACCTTTCATTCTTAACACTCCTAAAAAGTTTAGTTATTTGAATCTTGACTTTTTACATAAAATTTCATAATAAAGTTAGCCATATGTTTATTCCAAAACTTATTAAACATCATAATATCTTCTTGCGTTCTAATATTATCTTTAATGGTATTTGTTGTTTCAGATTCATCATGAATTCTATGTACCATTAATTCACTAGAATCATACAAAAAGCGTCCCTTTTTCATTCCTATATCATACCACGCTAGCCAATCTAATGATACTTTCATTTTTTCATCAAATTGAAATCCATTTAATTTTTTTAAATTATACGTCACAGCTGGACAACATATTGGATTACCAAAGCCTAAAACTTTTTTTCTCCAGAAATTTGATTTATTAAACATAGAGATTGTTTTTAACATGATATTTTTAATCTTTAAATTGGTATTAATTGGAATCACTTCACCATTTTTCCATTCACGGTAATTTGAATAAGCAATTAAACCATCTGGGTTATTTTCCAACAACTTCATCATAGATTCAGTGTATGTGGGTAAATACAAATCATCTTGATGTGCAATAGTGGCATAATCTGTTTCAACAAACGATAAAGCATTATTCCAATCTTTACCAATAGAGCCACCTTCTTTAGTAACTAAAGGTAAATCATATTTTTTACAAATGCTTTCTATGTATTCATTTGGTGTTGATGTATAAACTAATAGCTTACTTTTCACTGTTTGATTTTCAAGAGATTCAATACATTTATCTAGAAAGGAGCTTTCTTTGTAAGCACATACAACAAATGTATGATTATTATTTTGCATAGTCATAACTATATTCTCCTTTTATTCTTTATTTAAAGCTAATGACACATTCTTATTCATTTTAACTTAATACCATAAAAAAGAAAACCACTAGACTATTTTACTCAACAAAAGTTAAGTAATAATCTAATGATTTTCATTATTTTAAGGTTATTAGCCTTTTTCAACTACACCATTTTTAATCATTCTCATTTCAATGGCTTCAATTTTCTTACCGGCTGTTCCGGCTGGCATACCTTCTTCTTTCCATGCTGACCAACCAACATCTTGTGAATGTACACGGTATTGAATTCTTCGACCTGTTTGTAGTAAATCGTCATTACTTGCAAAACAAACTCGTTGAATAGCTAAAGCTTGTCCTTCTGTTCCGGTAATGCCCGTTCCTGATTCTACCCAACGGCCATTAATATCTTGGAAGCTTGAACGAATAGAATTTTTTTCTTTATTCCATCGAACATCAATTGCTTCTAGTCGTCTGTTTTCACCAGTTGTTCCAGATGTGTATTCTGTTCCTGCATAACCTAACCATCCTTTGTCTGCTACATGTGATCTATACCAAAGACCCATAGCTGGATTAGGGTTTTGTTGGAAAGTACCACTATTGCTACCACCGCCATTATTTCCACCATTTGATGATGAGCCACTGCTTTGAGTATATTTTCCAGAATAATCTGAAGAGATATCAAGTGTTCCACTAAGACCAGGAACTGTTAATTTTGATGACCATTGCCATGCACCATAATTTGCGTATTGTTGTTGTGTATTGATTTGATATGGATAGGCAGCAACCCACAAGTTTTTATAACCTAGCTTATCTGGACTAATAGCCCCACTAGTAATCCAATACGCTCCCACATAATGTGTCACATTTCCAAATCCTAATTCATTTAGTCGCTTTTGGAAAGCTAATGATGTTGCATTATGGTCTGCTTTACCAAAAATTTTAGGATCTTCAATATCATTCACCATGACTGTTGATTTAGCTAATCCTAATCTATTAGCAGCCTGAGCAAAATACTCCGCTTCAAGTTTTGCTTGAGCATTATTACTATGCCAACTATAATGATAAGCCGAAACTTTAAGGCCAGCTTTTTTAGCATTATTAATTTGTCCTTCAGCTAAAGGGTTAACGTAACTTGTTCCTTCTGTTAATTTAACAACAACACCAGTTACACCAGCATTTTTTAATGTTTTATATTGATCAACTGATAAGACACCATTATGTGAAGACACATCTATGAACCCTTTTTGTGGCGTATTTTTATCATATAATCCTACATAAGGTGTACTTGATGAACGAGAAGCGATTTTTGAATCACCTGGTTCTAAATCTGAACGATTCGCCGGAAATTCATTTTCAGTATCAGATAACATAAATTCTAATGCTTTTTCTTCTGCACTTTTTTCTTTTGCTACTTCTTCACTTGATGATTCTGTTGTTTCTACTGTTCGTATCGCTGGCTCTTGTGATTCGAGTGTACTTGATTCTTCTACTACACTTTCGCTCGTTTGTGCCACTGGTACTTCTGTTGTACTTGATGTTGTGGTATTTTGCGCATTTGCCAATACTGGTGCGCATAATAACGCTAACGTTAATGCGCCAATTTTTACTTTATTATTCATAATTTTCTATATTCCCCCATAGATAAGATAAGATAGCATCTAAAAAAGCATGCTATCTTATTTTAATTTCACTTTATTATTTTTATCTATCTGATGACAATCGCTCCGCCACCAAATTCTTTGTTAAAATCTGATACTGATAACCAGTGTTTTGCCCCTTTATCATACTTCTCATTCTTACCACCAGTCATTGGTCCATCACTTTCTTTATAGTACAATGGATCATAAACTAAAAATTGATTATTTTTGTAACCAACAATTACTTTAGCATGATTTCTAACTGTATCTTTTTGATAAGAAGAATAACCATAGTATAATACTGGATTTCCAGCTAATACTTCATTTTTAATTCCTTGAGCATTTGTTCCAGAAATATCTTGAACATTTGTATACCAGCGTTTCATGTACTCAGTTAATGTACCCGGTGTAATAACCCAACCAAATCCTTCGCCTGTATAAACATTTCCTTTTTGTCCACCTTTATACTCAGGATACATTGGTAAATTATCTTGTGCGTATTTCAAATCCACATTAACTCCTTTTGAACGAAGTAACATGGTCATAGAAGCCGCTGCACATCCCCATGGAGCAAATACTGGTGTGTATTGACTCACATATGGAACACTTGAAATGATATTTGATGTTTTCTTAACTCTAAAAGCATCTCCAACTTTTCCTGGAGCTGCACCACCTTTTGGTACTAATTTCACTTGGATAGCCTCTACATGATAAGCATATCCTTCAGTTCCTGCTGATTGACCATTTTTAGCCCAGCCTAACCAACCAAAGTTTTGTGCATGAACTCGGTAATAAACATCATATAATTTGTTTAAGTCACCAGTTAATTTAATTTGATACGCTTCTGTTGGCAATGCTCTTCCGACAGTTCCTGATAATTGACCATCTGCTACCCAATCTTGCCAACCAATATTACGAACATGCGCCTTATATTGAACACTACCGTTTGTCTGTTTATTTGGAATAGAAAGTTTTAACCCTTCAACCCATAAATTTTTACCAGTAGTTCCAGCCACATCACCATTGATTACAGCTGATTGCCAACCAATATTTTTCACGTGTGTTTGATAAGCAACTTGTTCACTTTTTAGGAATGAATTCCCTACTGAAGGAGCACTATTATATTTAGGAATTAGTTTAATTTGAACAGCTTCTACTTTAAATCCAAATCCTTCAGTCCCTGCTGATTGACCATTTTTAGCCCAACCTAGCCAACCAACATTTGATGAATGCACTCGGTAATAAACATCATATTTGTTAGCTAAGTCACCAGTTAATTTAATTTCATAAGCTTCTGTTGGTAATGCTCTTCCAACTGTTCCTGCTAATTGTCCACCAGTTACCCAATCTTGCCAACCAATATTACGAACATGCGCACGGTATTGGATATTAGCGGCTGCAGCTGAATCACTTAAATTGATTTTTAAGCCTTCAATCCCTTTGTTACGTCCTGTTGTTCCAGCAGTTTTACCATCTAATACCGCATCTTGCCAACCAATATCTTGAACATGTGCTTGATAATTAATTGTTGTTTTCTTAACATAAGGTGTTGTTGTATTTGCAGGTGGTGTTTCAGATTTTTTCAATAATTTAATTTCAATTGCTTGAACATTATAAGCAAATCCTTCACTACCCGCCATTTCGCCATTTTTAGCCCAGTCTAACCAACCTAAATTAGTCGTATGAACTCGGTAGTAAACATTGTAATGGTCTGCTATTTCACCAGTTAATCGAATTTGATATGCTTCTGTTGGTAAAGCTTTCCCAACTGTTCCTGCTACTTGACCTTCTGATACCCAATTTTGCCAGCCAATGTTGCGAACGTGAGATTTATATTCGATCCCGCCAGATAAATCCCCTTTGTCTAAAGAAATTTTTAAGCCTTCTAAAGCTAAGTTTTTACCAGTTGTTCCAGCTAACTCACCATTGTTAACAGCAGCTTGCCAACCAATATTTTGAACATGCGCTTCATATTTAATCCCTACTTCTAGGTTTTGTACACTTGTTCTTTCAGTCGCTTTTTCAGACGAGTCTGTTGTCTTAGTCGCTGCTTCAGATGATGTTGTTTCAACTGTTTCTTCACTAGTAGGTGGTGTTGATTCAACACTTCCACTATCTAACAATCCTTCATTCCCACTGTTTACTTGCGATATACCATTATCACTTGCTTGTGTTTGCGTTGGTTGCTTGTCACCAGTTGGATTTTCTGCTAAACCAACCACCGGATATGTTGCAATATTAGCTAACAAACACGTTAACATAACATAATTAAATTTCTTATTTCTCATTTATAATCCCCCAAAAAATTTTATTAGTTTTCTAGATAAGGAAAACTAATCTCTCCATTTTTAATCACAAAAAAACTACCTTGATCATTGTAATGGTTCACCAATTCAATTGAATAATCATTTCCTAAACTTGATGAAATGGACTCAGAAAAACCTGTTAACGAAGATGATAAATCATCTAATTGCTGTTTATCATCTGATGTTGGATTATTTACTAGCTCAGAAAGTACTTTATCCATTGGTCCATCTTTTTTAGCTTCTAACAAAAATTTATCATTTGCCTCATCAAAGCTAATATCAAACATTCCTGACATCCCTTGATTTAGAGAATCTAACATGGTCTCAACCTTATCGTTTTTAGATAAAGTGGTCGATTCTGTTGTAGCAGACTCTTTCACACTAGTATTGGTAGATTTTTCTTTTTCACTGACAGATGTCTCACTTTGAATTGACTGAGATGACGAATTAGTCTTTTTTTCTGTTGTAGAGCATCCAACCAGGTTCAACATAAAAAATCCAGTTAGTCCCATTAGCACAATATTTTTTCTCACATAGAACCTCCTTTTTATAAAAACCATACTTTTAAAAAGTTTAACATATTCTTAATAATACTTTCAACTAATTTTCGAAATTTGAGCTAATTTTAGTTTACTTTTCATTTATTTTTTGATTAACTTTTTCCTTAAAAAAATAAAAAAAAGACACTTAATTATTTTTTAATAACTAAGTATCTTTCTATTTTTTATTTCTTATTTAAATCTTTTTTGATTTGTGTTGTCGAGATTTCAGGAGTACGTTCAAGATAGACAACATCTGCCCCTGTTTCTTTTACAAAGTCAAATTGACCTTTCCAGTCGTCTCCCATGACAAATACATCCACTTTAAATTCGTCAATGTCTGTCATTTTTTGGTCCCATGCTTCCTCAGGTATAACTAAGTCCACATAGCGTATTGCTTCTAACAACATTTTTCTTTTTTCATATGAGAAATAACATTTTTTTTGTTTTTCATTCCAATTGAATTCATCCGTAGATAAAGCAACGATCAAATAATCGCCTTGTTCTTTCGCACGACGTAATAAGTTAATATGTCCGTAGTGTAATAAATCAAATGTTCCATATGTAATTACTTTTCTCATGGTAATACCTCACTATCTATTAATCATCATCACGTGATTTATAATATTTGTCGTCTTCATCTTCATCAACTTCATTAATGGTAACAAGTATCTCCAATAAACGAGTCCCTTCTGACTTATACGTTGTTAAGTCAATATGATCCACATGAATGGTTAGACGCTCTTCTTTTTCAGGAATAACTCCCAACTCAGTAATCATAAATCCAGCCATCGTATCAACATCTGTCATCGAAATATTTGTTCCAAATTTTTCGTTAAAATCATTGATTGGCATACGTGCTTCAATCAGAAATTCATTGTCACTTACTTGTTTTAACAAATGATCAATGGTTAATTCATCTGATTCATCGTCAATCTCACCAACAATTTCTTCCAATAAGTCTTCAAACGTTACTAATCCAGATACACCACCATACTCATCTAGTAATATTGCCATATGATTTTGTGTTTTCTTTAACTCAAGTAATAAATCATCAATAAAAATCGTTTCTGGTACATACAATGGTTCATGTATCACGTTTAACAGATTTAAATTTTCAAAGCCTTTATTCCTTGCTTCTTTTAGTAAGTTTTTCAAATGTAAAATCCCAATGACTTTATCTTTATCATCATCATAAACTGGAATTCTAGAGAAATTGTTCCCTAACACTTTATCAATATTTTCTTCTGCCGTATCATGGATATCTATCATAAAGGCTTCTGTACGAGGTACCATCACTTCTCTAGCCATGGTTGTATCTAAATCAAAAATCCCCTGTACCATCTCTAACTCATCAGAGTCCAAGACTCCTTCATTTGTTAATAAATAAGCCATTTCTTCACGAGTCATGCGTTCTTTTTCATCATCAAATGTCATAGGGGTAATACGACTTAATAAGTTTGTCGAACTTGATAATAACCATACAAATGGTCTCATCACTTTACCTAATAACGAAATAGGTCCCATTACAAATTTTGCAACCTCTTCAGGTTTATTTAAAGCAATTCGTTTAGGATATAACTCCCCAAATACAATCGAAATATATGTTAATAACACTAAAACGATGACTTGTGATGCTTGTTTTGCCCATGGAGCACCACCAAAAATTGGTGCTAACTCTCTAGCAAATGAATTTGCCAAAGATGCCCCTGACAAGATAGTGACTAACGTAATCCCTACTTGAATCGTTGATAAAAAATTTCCTGAATCATTAATTAAACCTAATAATTTGATAGCCGTTTTATTTCCTTCTTCAGCCTTACTTTCTAATCGGTTTCTATTTACCGATATAACGGAAACCTCCGCAGCGGCAAAAAACGCATTAAGCAACGTTAAAACAACCAAAATAATAATATTGATAAAAATAGACTGACTCTCAGGGTCAGCGTTCATAAGCTTTTCTCTCCTAACATTTATTCGTTCTTTTTAATATTCCTCCGAAAATCGTATCATAATTGACAATTAAATTCAATATAAAAGATATATACTCCTGTATTATTTAACGGGAGTATTTTCTTCTTTAATACGCTTATTTAATTGAACCATATCATAAACATAAACAACAATTGTTTTACACACTGCATAAAAAGGAACACCTAAAATCATTCCCAGTAGACCAGCGATATTTCCTGCAACAAGTAAAATAATAATAATCGTTAAAGGATGGATGTCTAAACTCTTTCCTATAACGTTTGGATAAATGATATTGCCGTCAATTTGTTGTACGATTAGTACGACAATACAAGCTAAAACAGCTTTAATCGGATCGGTAAACACCGTAACAAATAGAGCTGGTGCCAATCCTATATAAGGGCCAATATAAGGAATCATATTAGACAATCCTGCAATCACGCCAAACAAGAACGCATAATTCACACCGATTATCATATAACCAATACTTGTGGCTACCCCGACAAACAAACACTCTATCATTTGACCACTTATGTATTTTGAAATGGTTTGACTCATTTTCATCAGTAACTCAGTCATTTCTTTTCTATGTGTTTCTGGGAAAAAACGTGTCACATTCGGCAAAAATTTATCCCCATCTTTTAACATATAAAATAAAATAAATGGAACAGTGAAGATAATCATCACAACCCCTGCCATGGATGAAATGAATGACCCTAATCCATTTCCTAAACTGGATAAAGTGGTTTTAATAATATTACCAAAAGAAACATTCCACTGTTCTAAGTATTGTTGGATATCGACATTTTTCATAACAGGATGATGGGCGACTTCATTAATTGTTTTTTCAATCGCCACATAAAAATCTGGTGCTGCTTTAGTTAACATGGTAATTTGTTTAATCAAATTAGGGATAACTGACATGATCAACAGTAATACTACACCCACTAAAAAGAGCATAATAATTGTGACAGCCCAGGTTCTCTTGATTCCTTTTTTTAACATAAACAACAAGATTGGATTCACACAATAAAATAAAAAACCCGATATGATGATGGGGGCAAACATGGTTGTGAACAATGTGCCGATCGGTTTAAATAAAAAATTAATTTTTGTTCCTACTAAAATTAACGTCGCTATGATAAGTAATTCCAGCGACCAAAACATTAATTTGGATGCTTTTAGTTTTTGTAGCATATATTCCCCTCGCTTTATCTAAATTCACGTAGGTCTATTATAATCTATTTGTTTTAAAAAAACTTCTAATTTGATAAAATTATACAAACCATAACAAAGGAGGAACAAATATGTCACAATTATTTCATACAGAAGACCTCAATTCTACTGTCTATCACGATGCCAAAACAATCCGACTAAATGTCTTTGTTAAAGAACAACACGTTCCTGAATCTATCGAAATCGCTAATGAAGATCAAGCCATTCATTGTGTATTATATGATGATAATCAGCATGCTTTAGGAACGGTTCGCTTATTACCTATTGATAGTACCTCTATGAAAGTCCAACGTATGGCTGTTGAGAAAGAAGCAAGAGGCAGTGGCGTCGGAAAACAACTCATGATGTATGCAGAAGAAGTCGCAAAGCAATACCATACTTCTACTCTTATTTTAGGAGCACAACTACACGCTTTTGATTTTTACCAATCACTAGGTTATGAGCCTTTTGGCGATACCTATCTAGAAGCCAATATTGAACATCAAAACATGAAAAAAACGATATAAAAATAAACAAGACAAAGATTATCTCCTTGTCTTGTTATTTTTATCCCTTACATTTCTTTAATCGACATGACTTGTCTTTCTTTACTATAGTTAATAGATGCTTTCTTTGGTATGGTCATCACTTTCTTTTCAGGCTCGATGACTTCATGAATTATTTTTTCAGAGGCTACAGTATCTTGATGCGACACCTTTAAAATCACCAAACCAATACAAAGAACGGCACTTATTAAGAATAGGATAGATAATTTTTTCTTCACTTAAATACCCTCCTTTATTCATCTTGTAAAAAGTATAACATAATAACTTCAAACAAAATTGTTATTTTTTTCGTTTGAACAACCAAAAAAATAACAAAAAGACGATGAGATTATTCATCGTCTCTTCATTATTATCCTCATTGCTTATCAAACCCTGAATTTACGAAACAGACAGTTGTTTCATTTTCTTGATAATTGTTGATACCTTTTATACCAAATATCGACGTATTCATCAGAGAAAGGACCTTTTCCTTCATTAATCCAGTCTACCAAAATCTTCACATTTTCTTTAAGGACAATATCAATTTCATTTGGGTAGTTCATTAGCTTTCGATGATCTTCATACTCATCAACATCTAATAAGCGTTTTTCTCCATCAGGAAACACTTTTATATCCAAGTCATAATCAATATACTTTAAAGCTTCCTCATCTAAAACATACGGTGAGGCAAGATTACAATAGTAGGAAACTCCTTTCTCTCGTATCATAGCAATTATGTTGAACCAATATTTTGTATGGAAATATACAATAGCAGGTTCACGCGTCACCCATCGTCGTCCATCTGATTCTGTCACAAGTGTGTGGTCATTCATCCCAATTATCGAACACTCACTTGTTTTTAGGACCATTGTGTCGCGCCAAGTTCGATGTAAACTACCGTCATGCTTGTAACTTTGGATCGTGATAAACTCTCCCTCTTTAGGAACACGCATCACTATTTAATCCTGCTTTCCTTGACAATAATTGTCAAATTTTCACATGGGTATTAAATTTATCATTTAACACCAATATCAGAATTATTATAGCATATCTTACCCAACTATATCACTAATTATTCATACTTTTCTTCAGTATGTCGACCATCTTTTGCTGTGGCTTGGGAAAAACATACTGTGAAAATTCATCCAAGTAAACCCACTCCTGATTATTTAAACAATTATCTGCTGAAACACTTAATGTATCTGCCACGACTAATATATGCCATTTTCTATGACTAAATATGTGTGTCACTATTCCTAATAATTGTTTGTCTTTTATCGACTCTTTTTCATCGTCATACAGACTTAACTGCTCGGCTACCATTTTAGTAGAGGTTTCAACTGTATCATAAGCTTGTGACAAACCATCATACTCTTCTTTTGTCACTTCTTTCATCGGAAACGTCCACATGTCAGCTAGTAAACCATCTGATGGTCGCTTTTCCAATAAAAAAGCCCCATTATCATTTTTTAAAATGTTTGCTACATAGTAAAGAGGTTTCGCTTTTTCCTTTTTCTTTTTGACTGGATAGCTGGATGTCATATCTGTTTTATAAGCTTCACAATAGTTTTTTATAGGGCATGTTTGGCATGAAGGTTTTGTTGGTGTACAAATGGTTGCCCCTAAATCCATCAATGCCTGATTAAAATCTCCTGGTTCTGTTTGAGACATTGTTTCTCTAACGTATTTGTCAAAAACTTTTCGTGTTTTAGGTAAAGCAATATCATCAGACAAACAAAATAAGCGACTGTATACACGCATCACATTTCCATCAATCGCTGGCTCTGGTAATGAAAACGCAATGCTTCCAATCGCTCCACCTGTATATGGCCCAATCCCTTTTAAAGATAAAATATCCACTATGTTACTTGGCATCTTTCCATCAAATGTTTCTACTATTTCTTTTGCAGCATGTTGCATATTCCTTACACGCGAATAATAGCCTAGTCCTTCCCAAGCTTTTAACAATTTGTCTTCATTAGCATTGGCTAACTCTTCAATCGTTGGAAACCACTCCATAAAACGATTAAAGTAAGGAATTACTGTGACGACTTGGGTTTGCTGCAGCATAATCTCAGACACCCATACTCTATAAGGATCTGTTGACTCTCTCCACGGCAAGTCTCTTTTTTCAAGATGATACCATGTTAATAAATCCTCTTGAAATCTAGCTTTTTTTTCTTGTGTCCAAGCTAACTCTTCACTCATTTTTTACTCTAACTCCATCTCTTTTTCTTCTATATAACGATTGATATCATCAAACGAAAAACCTTTTTGATATAAACTTTGTTTAATCTTTTGATTTCTTTTTCGCGAATCTAATCGTTCATGTCGTCGCCATAGCTTGTCTCCTTGATTGACTAGTAGGCCATACTCATCTTCTTCCTCATCAAAATCTAGCTCGTCGATTAATTGAGAAATCACATCAGTGTGAAATCCTTTTATAAATAATTGTTGACGAATTTTATTCACACGCTCTTTTTGGCTTTTTTGTTGATATTTTCTCAACATCTTTTCCGTTAATTTTTTTCCCAACTCCAATTGATGTGAGTCACCGAATAACACCAATGCGTCAGCAATCGTCCCACTATCTACCCCTTTTTTCATTAAAAATTCTTTAACTCCCTGAGGTCCTTTATCTGTTGTTCTAATAGCTGTACGCACGTAACTCTCAGCAAATACTTTATCATCTAATAAAGAGAGTTCTTTTAGTTTATCAATAATCATTACTATTTGCGGGTAACTAATCTCTTGTTTTTTTAGATAGTCTTTTATTTCTTGCTCACTACGTAATTGATAACTTAAATAATTTAGTGCTTTCTGATACCCTATATCAAAACTCGCTTCTTCTTTCACTTGTTTTAGTAACTCAACAGATATCTCACTGCCTTTAAGTAAACGATGTTTCACTAATGAATCTTCTGAAACAGGCATCTTTAATCCACTTTTTGTTGTTAAAAGATACCCTGTTTTTTCTTTTTTGATGCTTTGAATGACTTCCATCTATCTTAGCCTCCTTGCATCTTTTTACTATATCATATTTTACTTAGATTTTATCCCAATAGCTATCATATTCCTCTATAAACTCGTTAATCGTCAATGTCTGATGTAGTTGTTGGATGGTTAAAAAATAATCTACTTTATGGCGACAGATAGTTAACCATTCACTATCAATAGACTGTGGTCGAAACGTTGTATGTTTTAATTGGTTAACTAAATAACTACCCTTACCTAACATTTCTTCCCCTAACATATCCATTGCTTCTGGATAGAAATAAAGCAGGTAATCATTCAATGCTGATAGTGTTCTAGTTTTTAATGTTTTGCAATCATAATCCATATCAATCCCTAAATAATTATAAAAATTAACAGTTGTCATCCCTTTATCTAACTTATGAATAGTTTCAACGTACATTAAATTAATAAAGCTCGTATCTTTTCTTACTGAACCATTTAATGGGACAAAAATAAATGGTTGATCAATCATTGGTTGTTTATAACGTTTTCGCTCAAATTTATTATATAAATCAACCGTATGTATCGCTTTTTGAAAAATATGATGGTGTCTTTCATTGTACTCACTCATCAAACTTTGCGTGCTAGACGTAGTTAAAATAGGGAGTTGCGTAATCGAAAAAAGCAGCGTCTTATAGGCTAATCCCAAATTAGAAATATCGTGAATAAAATAAATATCATCAGATAAATGTGTTTGTCCTGTTTTAACACTACAAGGTAAAAATTTGTTATATAAATCATTTAAATTTATTGAATCTCCATGCGTTAACTCTTCATAAATTGCTAATTTTCTGCCTTCGATTTTCATCAACATCTCTCCTATACATTGTTTTTTAATCCACTGTTATTTTAACATATCCGCTATATTTTTAAACCGTTTTCATACATTTTTTGAGGATTTTACGTAAAAAATTCAAATATTGGTTTTTCACTTAGTTTCTCCGTTTCACTATACTCACAGTGGCTAGCCAAATGATTACTTTTGAGAGGATAAAATGTATGGAAGAACATATTTTTACGACCTATCATTCGCTTATCTTAGGCGCATTGAAAAAATGTCATATTACCCCACTGCATAAAGATTTTGATGATTACTTACAACTGGCAAGAATTGAATTACTACTAGCTTATAGATTATATGAAGAAAACCCTGATGAGCATCCACCTTTTCGTCCCTTTGTATACCAAAAAATTTATTGGTCAACGTTAGATGCTATCAGAAAAGAGCAACGCCGTTTTGATAAAGATAATGTGGAAGACTCCTTTGTAGAATCTATCCCCCAAGATGACGATATTTCGTGTTGTTTGACAACTACTGACTTTTATTATGAACTTATCAAAACCCTATCAACAGATGAACAACATTTTTTAAATGATCGCTTTTTTGAGCAACTAACTATCAGTCAAATCGCCCATAAACACAACGTTGCTAGACAAACTGTCTATCGTTGGCGAGATGGGGTGAGAAAAAAATATCAAAAAATTGAAAAAAAGGTGTGACACTTTTGGTTTGGGAAACGTTTATATAAGTGTAAGGCGCGCAACTTACAAAAACAAAAAAGGACGTGACTATCATGGAAAAAATATTTGACAGTAAAAAAACAATCTTAACATTTAAAGCATTGGAAGATGAAAAACCACGCAAACAAACACTTTCTAACATTCGTGAAAATGCAACAGATGAAAGTATTTTGGATTTAGGTGAAGTATTTAATGACCTTGCACCAACTGATGAGCCATTAGAAAGATTAGCGATTGTAAATACTCATCACTATGATATGTAACAAAATCACTCAAACAACCTTAGGAGGACTTACACATGAAAAAATTAAACTTAACATTTTTAAACGAAGACAATAAAAAAGCCACTCTTGTACCAAAAGTAGCTAGACAAGATTTAACAAAGGACGAAGTTAAAGAAGCAATGGATATCATTGCCACACTTGCTTTATTTGAATCAAATGGTAAAAAACTTTATGTCACACCAAGATCTGCTCACTACAGTGAAACCATCATTACTGAATTATTCTAAAACTTATAGACGGCGTTTAACACAAACGTCGTCTTTTCTTATCACAAAAAGGGGGACACATTATGTTAAAAGTTATTGATTTATCCAATCATCAACGAGGTATGTCACTTGATACTCTTCAAGCAGATGCCTTCATTTTTAAAGCAACAGAAGGTACTTATTTTATTGATGATACGTGTGACACTTTCGTCCAACAAGCAAAAAAACTTAATAAACCTTATGGCGTTTATCATTTTTTAGATCAGAGTGATGTCATTAAACAAGCTGATTTTTTCTTAACACATATTAAGGGATACATTGGTGAGGCTATTTTAGTGCTAGACTATGAAGAATATGGTAAGCAAGGCGCTAAAAAAGCCAAAGAATTTTTAGATTATGTGTATCAACAAACGCATGTCAAACCTCTTATCTATATGAACGAAAGTGATGCAAACTCAGACGATTGGTCCGGTGTTGTAAGTAGTGACTATGCTTTGTGGGTTGCCAAATACTCTACTCAATCACCCTCTGTCACTCAATGGCCTGACATTGCAATGTGGCAATTTACTAGCCAACCAGTTGACACTAGTTATTTTTACGGAGATAAAGAGGCATGGAGTCGATATGCTTCCGTAAAAAACACTGTCACAACACAAAAAGCAACTTATCATACAAGCGGTACTCGTTTTGAAGCGTTAAAATCACTCATTATTTATGCAGATGAATCATTTAAAAAAGCATCTGGCATGCATTTTTCCAAAAGTACTATCTTTGATATTAAGCAAATTTGCCACACCAAAACAACAACGCATGCTAGTATTTTCTATAATCATTGTGAGGTATATGTTACACTTCATAAGGATTATGTTAGAAAGATAGATTAGGTAAAAAAACACACTTTAAACGAAAAAGTTTAGAGTGTGTTTTTTTAGTCTTGATGAAAAATATCCCTTGTATATATTTTATCCATAGAGTCAGATAATTCTTTTTCTAGACGGTTTGTTACAATGACGTCTGATTTTTCTTTAAATTCAGCTAAATCAGTTATTACTTTAGAATTAAAAAATGTTTTTTCTTTTAGTGTTGGCTCATAAACAATGACTTCGATTCCCTTAGCTTTTAATCGCTTCATGATTCCTTGTATAGAGGAATACCTGAAATTATCTGAATTTGCTTTCATGGTCAATCTATAAATGCCAACTACTTCTGGTTTTTTGGCTAATATTTGTTCTGCAATAAAATCTTTTCTTGTCCTATTAGATTCTACGATAGCACTTATAATATTATTAGGCACTTTGTCATAATTTGCTAATAGTTGTTTGGTATCTTTCGGTAAACAATACCCACCATATCCGAACGACGGATTATTATAATGACTGCCAATACGTGGATCTAACCCCACTCCTTCAATAATCTGTTTTGTATCTAATCCTCTTATTTCTGCATAGGTATCCAATTCATTAAAGTATGACACTCTCAATGCTAAATAAGTATTAGAAAACAGTTTAATCGCTTCTGCTTCTGTTGAATCTGTTAATAATATTGGACTATCTTTTTGATATGAGTTATCTAATAATAATTGCGCAAAGACCTCAGCACGTTTGCTTCTCTCACCTACAACGATACGTGAAGGATATAAATTATCATATAATGCTTTTCCCTCTCTTAAAAATTCAGGGGAAAAAATAATATTATCTGTTTGATATTTTTCTTTTAGCTCTTTTGTGTAACCAACTGGTACAGTCGATTTAATAATAAATACTGTATCTTGGTTTATCTCTAATCCTTTTTCAATCACACTTTCAACAGTTGATGTATTAAAATAATTTTTCTTTTCATCATAATCTGTTGGTGTGGCTATAATACAATATTCTCCATGATTAATTGTCTTTTCAAAGTCTGTTGAGAACTCTATCATTAAAGAATCATCTTTTAAAAATTGTTCTATTTCATCATCAACTAATGGTGAAATTTTTTTGTTTAGTAATTCTATTTTTTCAGCTACTATGTCATATGCTACAACATTTTCATTTTGTGAGAGTAGCAAAGCATTAGCCAATCCAACATAGCCTAGACCTATTACTGATATGTTCATTAAGATACCTGCTTTACTGTTTATTTATTCATATCAATTTTTATCATTTCAATAATTGATATGAATGAATGATTATAGCTTCTTTCAACTTTTCTAACATAAATTGATTTATAAATTTTAATACTCATTTGCTTAAATCTAATTGTTTACCTAATAATAAATCTATTTCTTCAAAACGATCCTTGTTTATACCGGCACCTGGAGTAAAAGTTAGCTCTCCAAAAATAATCTGATTATCTTCAGAATACAAATCCACCCTAACAAATTTAAATGGTTTTGATAATGCTTCAGATATTGCTACCATATCCTCATAATTTTCAGGTAGGTGGATTGGTAAATTATTCTCAATAGCTTCCACACTAGATTTATTGTAGGGTACAAGTTCTCCCTTAACATTAAAATAATAAAACTTAGTATTACCTGTTTCTCTTTCTTCACAACTCATTATACAAAGTGCTTTTCCATGAAAACAAAATATTTTATAGTCATTCGGTAATTTTCCACTTTGAGTTTCTATATATTTTTCAATTAATATTTTCTTTTTTATGTGTTTATATTGCAATTCAGAATAAATTTTCCAAAAGTCCTCATTTTTCCACAATTTTAGTTTTTCTTTTGCATAACCTATATCAAAATTATTGATATCTGAACAGATAAGATTAAATCCAGATCCATGGTTCATCTTTATAACAAATTTTTCTGGTAGCTTCTCCCACTCAATTTCATCTACATCATCGTATATAAATAGTAATTCATTTAAAAGATTACCATCTATTCTCTGAACATAATCACGAACTAATAATTTATCTGTACATTTTGTAACAAGTTCATTATTTCCATATTCATTTAGTTTTAGCCATTGTATTTTTTCATTCAATGTATGAGGGGGATTTAAATTTAATCTGCGTTTAAATATTCGAAAATAAATTAATCTTGTTGCAAATGTTGGTGAAATATCTGATAAAATATGATAATTAATAGTTTTTAATATTCCCATTAAAACTTACCACTCCTTATTTTTTAATTTAATCACTACATTTACCTTAAAAATAGCTGTCAATATAAAATACACAAATATTCCTAAGATACCTTGTAATATTGTCGTAAAAATTTCTGAAGGCATATGCTTAGTAAAAAATAAAACTATAAAATACATAATTAACGAACATAAAAAATAAAAAATAATGTTCCTAACATTAAATTGAAAATCTGTATGTTTTTTTAAATCAACTAATCTAATCAATGTCACTACACATTCTGCAATGAGAGTAGATATAATTGAACCATATATTCCCAAAACGGGCAGTAATAATATATTCAATAAAACAGAAATTATAGCTGAAATTATTACGGATATATTAAATTCTCTTATTCTATTTCTAGGAATCAAATATTGTCTAACAATTGAGATTCCTAAAGGCATTATTATTACTAATGGAGAAAAAATAGGAACTGTTTTATTCAATAACATGAAATCACTACCAAAAAACCACGGAATCATTTGCCTATTAATAGCTAAAATTCCAAACATCAATGGTACACTCATAAAAAATTGTAAATCTATAGTTTTTTCCATTGTTTGTATCATTTTTTTATAGTTATTATTTGAAAATAATTTCGTCATATGAGGCATTAAAACTGTATCCATAGTACCTATTAAAGTTACAAAAATTGTAATTAATTGTAATGAACTTGAATATAACCCCACTGCTATACTTGAAACTAAAATACCTAATAATGTTTTATTTAAATTTGTATATAATGATATAGATATTTTTCCTATAAAATATTTTAAAGCAGGTTTGAAATGTTTCAACGATTTTTTTATGCTAGGTCTTATCCATCTTATATATTTTTTTAAAAATAACCAAAGTGATATATTAGAAATTAAAATACTAATACTTTGAATTAAAAAATATAACCATAAATCATCAGTATTTTTTATAAAAAATAAAATACATAAAAAAGATATGATTTTTATTATAAAATTAATTAATGATATTATCTTAAAGTCTTCAATACCGTAATAAAACCAGCTTATATCAAACAAAGTTGCTAACAAAGTTATACCTGAAATTAAAAAAAATAATCTATCGATAGCGTAAAATATTTTGTGTAAATAGAAATTTTAGGTAGATAAAAAGAAAGTCCATTCTGTAAAATTAAAGTTACCACAACCGAAATTTTATAGGAGGACTTTCTCATGACTAATTTTACTACAG
>NZ_NGJT01000010.1 GCF_003950315.1 Vagococcus bubulae | reverse complement strand
ACATAAGGAAATTAACTGCCTATAGGCAGTTGAAAAGTACGAATGAACTCAAAAATAAGGATTTAAAAATGATATTTTCATTCTTAAATCCTTATTTCTTTATTTTAGAGACTTTTGGGTCAGCCTCTTTTTAATCTGTCTAATAATAATTATTTTGTGCCAATTCAAAGGCATCATGCATATCTTTTGGTGCTTTTTTACCATTCACTTTTTTAACTAGTTCGCCTTGTAAAATAAGTCGGTGTTCGCCGGATGTGTCACAAGTAACCAAAGTCACTTGGCGTTTATCAGGAACATCTTCGATAACATCTACCCTAGTTGGTTCAACATATTCTTTCATTGTTACTTTGTATTCGTAGATGTATTCTAAATCTGTTAGGTAGATAGAAGAGCCAAGTTCCACTCGAACTAATGGAGCAAATAAAAGAGTTGGGTCATACATATAGTGACTAGCCAAAGCATAGTTACCTACTCCCATTTTTTGATCAGGTTTCATGGTTCCAGCCCCAACTGAGATAACATAATTAGATACCCCTTTTAAAATAGGTAAATTTAAATCCACACTAGGTATGGCAATCCCCCCAATAACATCTCCCACATCACGACCACGTGATTTAGTGACTGTATTAAAGTCTAGTGATTCGACTTGGTCAAAATCAAAATTGGCTTCTTTTTGTTCATTTTTAACAACGTCATCTCGTGTTATTTTATTAACTTGATATTGTGCTGTATTTTCTTTTACAAGATAATTTTTAATTTGATTATTAAAGATTAATGCAACTCCTGCTAAAAACAGAAGAATCATAATTAAATTAAAAAAGAAATTCTTAATTTTTTGTCCAACTGATTTCTTTTTGGTTTTGTGTCTAGTTGAACGTTTATTTTGTGATGAATTATTTTTTTTAGAGATAAGAGTAGCCCCCTTTTTGTGTAATCCTATCAACTATCATACCATAATAATTCAAAAAATAAAGAAAGTAAGATTATAAAATATTACATTATTATGTCGTTTTTCAAAATAGTTTGATTTAATTTGTAATATAAACGTAATTAAACTACTAAGGTTTATGTGTTCATTTTGTTGTAGAAAAATGGTATAGTTATAATAGTGAAATTTTACAGTAGAAGAAAGATAGGTGAAGGTGTTGCGACAAAATATATATGTTCATTTAGATGGTATTAGTAATTCAGTTTTAACTAAAGGACTAGGCCATCAGGACTTTGATCGTTATACTATTCATCGCCCAAAAAACTTACTATTGCTAGATGCGAGTGAGCAAGAGGGAGAGTATGAAGCACATACGGGATTTAGGGTGATACGTGGACAGGAAAACGTGGATCGGTACTTAAGCAATTTAAACTATAGCACACGACGAGAGATTAAATGGTTGGACTTTGAAGAGTATGACACATTAAAACGTTTGACAGCCAATGAAATTGCTGAAATTTTATACTTGTCTCATATGAAAATGCAACTAAGATCGCCATTTTTTTATAAGTTACAAAATAACTATGCTTTTTTTGAGACAGAACAAGAAGTCATGAAGGTATATTATCGGAATATAGATGAGTTTTATCAGTCATTAGCTCAAAAAATTACAGATAAGGTTCTATACCAATTAAATGCTAATCGCTCTCTTTTTTCAAAGCGTTATACGAGTATGACACCTTTACCAAGCGATATAGTAAAAGAGTTAAAAAGTATTATGCAAGAAGGGACTGTGTTTGAATTTTCGCAAGTAGGATTAAATGAAGGAATTTATAAAATACCTGTGCATGTTGTGGAAGATAATCTTCGTAAAATAGAAAGTGACCAGTTATTTTTAGAAGAAAAAGTCGGTGTGTTAACTTATCAACACCAAGAGAAGTCATGGGACTTTAATACAACTGACCATCCTATATTGTTCTAACTCAGTGTATTTTTTACCAAATAGGTAGAAAATAAGGAATAGAATTTTGCTAAAAACTGGAGTATAATTAAGTCCTAGCAAATTTAGGAGGACAACCATGAAGATTTTTTTAGTATATGGTGGTAAAAGTGCTGAACACGATGTATCAATTTTATCGGCATTTTCAATTTTACAAGCAATTTATTATAACTACTATTCAGTTCAATTAGTTTATATTACAAAAGAGGGTAATTGGCTAAAAGGACCTGTGTATCATGAGGCCCCTTTAAATAAAGAATCACTACACTTAACGATTGCCAACGCGCAACCTATTTTACCAAGTGATTTAAAAGAAGGAAATGCTGTGATTTTTCCAGTATTACATGGACCAAATGGGGAAGATGGCACCATTCAAGGACTGTTTGAAGTCTTAAATATGCCATATGTTGGAGCAGGCGTTCTAGCAAGTGCTTGTGCGATGGATAAAATCATTGGTAAACAGTTATTCCAGCAAGTCGGTATTCCTCAATTACCATATGTTGCAGTAACTAAAACGGGTTATAAAGATCACCAAGAAGACATTTTATTAGAGTGTGAAGGTAGCTTGATTTACCCAATGTTTGTTAAACCAGCTAACATGGGTTCAAGTGTCGGCATTAATAAAGCTGAATCTCGTGAAGAATTAGTTCAAGCAATAGATGAGGCATTCCGTTTTGATCGACGTGTGATTGTTGAACAAGGTATCGAAGCGCGTGAACTAGAGGTTGCCGTATTAGGTAATGATGAAATCAGAACAACTTTAGCTGGTGAGATTGTTAAGGATGTGGCGTTTTATACATACGAATCAAAATATTTGGACAATAAAGTGGAATTACAAATCCCAGCAGATATTTCAGCTGAATTACAAGAAACATTACAATACTATGCTAAAAAAGCATATCAAACGCTTGATGGTAGTGGATTGAGTCGTTGTGATTTCTTCTTAACGGCTAATAATGAAGTCTTCTTAAATGAGGTGAATACCATGCCAGGATTTACACCGTTCAGTATGTATCCATTATTGTGGAAAAACATGGGATTAAATTATGGTGATTTACTAGAAGAATTAATTCAATTAGCTAAATTACGTTTTGAAAAAAAACAACAAATTGAAGTTGAACAGTTGTAGAGTTGGACACTTGTTCAGCTTTTTTTGTTGATAAGAGAAAGAAGGAGAGCTATGAACTTATTAGTTAAAGAGGTTGTCACAGCTGTAGAGGGTGTCAATTATGCGCAACACTTAGATGATCAAATGATTTCCTCTGTTGAGTTTGATACACGAAAAGTACAAGAAAATAGCCTGTTTGTTCCATTAAAAGGAGCTAGAGATGGTCATGACTTTATTCCACAAGCCATTGAAAATGGTGCGTCTTTAGTTTTATCAGAAAAAGACTTGTCAGATGATATTGCGTACATTAAAGTCGAGGACACATTAATTGCCTTGCAAAAATTATCTCGTTTTTATTTAGAAAAAGTGGGCTCTAAAGTAATAGGTATTACAGGAAGTAATGGGAAAACAACAACAAAAGATATGACGGCTGCTGTGTTATCACAAGCATTTAAAACGTATAAAACACAAGGTAATTATAATAATCACATCGGCTTGCCTTACACTATTTTATCCATGCCAGAAGACACAGAGATGTTAGTTTTAGAGATGGGGATGGATCATAAAGGTGAAATTGAGGTCTTGTCAAACCTTGCGACACCAGATATTGCAGCCATCACATTAATTGGAGAATCGCACATTGAATACTTAGGGTCGCGACAAGGAATTGCTGAAGCTAAAATGGAAATCACATCAGGACTTAAAGATGAGGGTGTCTTAATTATCCCAAATGATGAGCCACTTTTAAAACGATTAATTGTGGATATTTCACAAGAGGTTGAAAGTTTTGGGATAGATACCCAGGCCACTTTGTCAGCTGAAATTATGTCAGAGACGAAAAATGATACCCAATTTAAAACGAATCTATTTAAAGAAGAGGTATTTTCCATTCCAGTTTTGGGCAGCTATAATGTTAAAAATGCTTTGATTGCTTTATTGATAGGGCATCACTTTGGCATATCTGCTTCAAAAATGAAAAATGGACTAGAAACATTTGATTTAACTAAAAATAGAACAGAATGGTTGAAAACAAATGACGGCATTGATATCTTAAGTGACGTATATAATGCTAATCCAACTGCGATGAAATTAGTATTAGACACATTTTCAGCGTTAGAATTAGAAGGCAGAAAATTTGTCGTATTAGGTGACATGCTAGAATTGGGAGAATTATCTAGCCAGATGCATGAAAGTATCTCTGAGCATATTTCACCAAATCATATCGATCAAGTTTATTTGTATGGCGAGCAAATGAACGCTCTTTATAATCTGTTAAATGATAGAATGCCAAAAGGAAATCTTCATTTTTACCATAAAACAGAAAAAAAAGAATTAATGGAACATTTATCAAGACAATTGCAACCGAAAGATACTGTTTTTCTGAAAGCAAGCAATGGAATGGGATTAAGTGAAGTTGTTGATTTTTTATTAAAAAACCATGAATAGGCAAGGTTTTATTGTTAATTATGTAAGAATATGATAGTATTATACGAATGCCTATTTTCATTTTTTTTCATTATATAAAAAGAAAAGCAGTCGATTTAGCAACAAACTAGGAGGATATCATTTGAAATTTAGTGAATTACAGTTAGAAAAAAGCTTATTACAAGCCATCGAAAATATTGGGTTTGAGGAAGCAACCCCCGTACAAAGTGCCACAATACCGTTAGCGTTAGAAGGAAGAGACGTCATTGGTCAAGCACAAACAGGTACTGGTAAAACAGCCGCTTTTGGGTTACCGATGTTAAATAAAATTGACCCTAATAAACCAGTATTACAAGCATTAGTTATTGCGCCAACGCGTGAATTAGCTATCCAAACGCAAGAAGAATTATATCGTTTGGGTAAAGAAAAAAAAGTCAAAGTTCAATCTGTTTATGGTGGAGCTGATATTGGTCGACAAATTCGTGCGTTAAAAAACAAACCACAAATCGTTGTGGGAACTCCTGGCCGTTTATTAGACCATATTAACCGTCGTACGTTGAAATTAGATACAGTGGAAACACTTGTTTTAGATGAAGCAGATGAAATGTTAAACATGGGATTCTTGGAAGATATTGAAGCGATTATCTCTAAAGTTCCAGCAGAACGTCAAACATTATTATTCTCAGCTACAATGCCTGATTCAATTAAACGTATTGGGGTTAAATTCATGCAAGACCCTGAGCATGTTCGTATCAAAGCAAAAGAAATGACAGCTAACCTAATTGATCAATATTACGTTCGTTGTAAAGAATTTGAAAAATTTGATGTCATGACACGTTTATTTGATGTTCAATCACCTGAGTTAACGATAGTATTTGGTCGTACAAAACGTCGTGTCGACGAATTAGCTCGTGGACTTGAAATGCGTGGATACAAAGCAGAAGGAATTCATGGTGATTTACCACAACACAAACGTATGAGTATTTTAAAAGCCTTCAAAAATGGCGAGTTAGATATTTTAGTGGCAACAGATGTGGCAGCACGTGGATTAGATATTTCTGGTGTGAGTCATGTGTATAACTACGATATTCCACAAGACCCTGAAAGCTATGTTCACCGTATCGGTCGTACTGGCCGTGCTGGTAAAGAAGGAATGTCAGTAACGTTTGTTACACCAAATGAAATGGGATACTTACATGTCATTGAAGATTTAACGAAAAAACGTATGACACCTCTTCGTCCACCTTCTAAAAAAGAAGCAGTAGAAGGACAAATTGGAGCAGCGATTACTGAAATTAAAGAATTATTAGCTGCAAATGGCTTAGAAAAATATCAATTAGCAGCAAGTGATTTATTAGAAGAATACACTGCAGAAGATTTAGTTGCATTATTAATTAAACAAATTTCTAAAGATGATGCAGCAGAAGTTCCTGTAAAAATCACCCCAGAACGTCCATTACCAAACCGTCGTGGAAATAACAAAGGTGGCCGTGGTGGTAAAGGTGGTAACTATAACCGTCGTAATAACAACAAAGGTGGCGGCCGTGGTGGTAAAGAGCAATATAACAAGAAAAAACGTTATAATAACTCAGACGCACCTAAAAAGAACAATAACAACAAATCAAACAATAAACCATCACAAAAAAAAGATAGCGATCGTGGATTTGTGATTCGAAATAACAATAACTAAACGTTTTATACCAATCTGATTCGTCATCAGGTTGGTATTTTTTATTTGTGACAAAAAGGATTCTATTCGCTTTTTCGTTTTAATGTCGCTATAATAAAATTATCGTAA
This sequence comes from Vagococcus bubulae, assembly GCF_003950315.1. Classification (GTDB taxonomy): domain Bacteria; phylum Bacillota; class Bacilli; order Lactobacillales; family Vagococcaceae; genus Vagococcus; species Vagococcus bubulae. The sequence goes on along the minus strand of NZ_NGJT01000010.1, from coordinate 82,588 downwards.
AAAAGGAGTGCCAATATGATTATAGGAATTGGTATAGATGCAGTGGAATTACATCGTATTGAAGACATTATAGATAATAATCCTAAGTTTATTACGCGTGTGTTAACAGAAAATGAGCATAATATGTTTAAAAACTTAAAGAAAAAGCGACAAGTCGAATTTTTAGGTGGACGTTTTGCATGCAAAGAAGCTTTTTCAAAAGCATATGGGACAGGGATTGGTAAAGTAGGATTTCAAGATATTGAAGTATTAGCAGAAGAAAGCGGGCAACCGATTGTGCATCAGTCTATATTTAATGGACGTGTTCACGTATCGATTACGCACACTGATAAAGAGGCGTTTGCTCAAATTATTTTAGAGCAATAAAATAAACGAAACAATGGTCGTTTCGTCTATTTACTGATTGATAAATTTTGAGAATGATTTGAGTGAATGATGGATATTTTCTTTATATAGTTAGCTGAAATCATACGGATTTCATTCGATTTTTGTAGTTTAATGACCAAGGCATTGCGATTAATCGCATGTTGGTAAATTCGGCCAACAAGCGTTTCATAATTAGCTTGTGATGGTTCTTGGTATTGAAGAACCACAAGACTTTTTTGAAGTATCGCTTTATTAATTTGTTGATGGATAAGAGTTAGATGTTTTTCTTTTTCTGATTCATCATCTAAAAAAGAAGAAATAAATCTCTGTGACGAACGGGAGATAAAACGAGTAAACTTTTTGACATGATTTTCTTTAGTCGACTTTGTAGACGGTTGCTTTTTTATCATCAGTCATTCTCCTTTTAAGTCTTTCTTTCTCTTATTATACGGAGCATCCATAAGTTAGTCAAACAAATAATAGTAGTGAAAACAATGGGATATTTGCGAAAAATTATGAAAAGTTGGTGAAAGAATGATAAAAGAATGGCTTCCATCTGATTTATATAAATTAGAGCGTTATCAACCAAAAGAGTGGCTACCATTTCAAAATAGTCACAAAAAAGCACTAAAAGCTATTTATAAAAACAGTCTTTCGTTACAAGATAATCATCTATTAGTTGGATGGTATAAAGGGAATCAATTACTAGCTGTGTGCGACGGAGAAATGAAAGAGAATACTTTTTTTGTGACAAACATTATGAGTACTTCCAATCTATTTGGGTTTAATGAATGCATGATGATGTTGGAAGAAATTGTCAAGAGTCGACGATTATCGGAAATTTATTTACCTGACTTCTCAGATGTTTCTTTAGCTAAAAATAAATTACTAGAATTAGGATTCGTCCGAAGATCTCAACCACAAAAAGGGTATTATTACCAAGTTAGTTATCATACAGGAGTAGTTTTAGGTGGCGGTGGTGCTAGAGGGTCTTACCAAGTCGGTGCATGGCATGCATTAAGAGAAATAGGTGTGATGTATGACTTAGTTAGTGGGACGTCTGTTGGAGCGCTAAATGGAGCGTTTATGGTACAAGGAAACTTAGAAGACGCTGAAGACATGTGGCGAGATATTGCGACTGATAAAATTTTAAATTTATCTCTTGATGATACAGAAAATAAAACTAGAGAGAATTTAATTCAAGGAGTGAAAGTCTTAACTTTATCTGCATTAAAAGAAAAAGGTGTCGATAGTACTCCTTTATATCACATGATAGAGACGATGATTGATGAAGAGAAGATGTTTAACCCAAACAAAAAAGCAATCGACTTTTATTTTGTGACAACCCTTGCGCCAAAAATGGAAGAAACAGTGATTTCATTAAAAGACGTGCCAAAAGATGAATTGAGTAAATGGCTATTAGCGACATCCTCGTTTTATCCTGCGATGAAAGCCTGTGAAATTAATGGACAGTATTATATAGATGGTGGTTATCGTAATAATATCCCCAAAGATATCTTGCTTAATCAGGGAGCCACAGAGTTAATTGTCATTGATGTGAAAGGGCCAGGGTTTATTAAACCTGTGAGAGTTCCAAGAGCTATTTGTGAAACCACTATTACCAGTAGGTGGGGATTAGGAGCTGTTTTATTATTTGATAAAGAACGGGCCGCTTGGAATATGCAACTAGGATATTTGGATACTATGAGATCTTTTCACCGATATGAAGGAACTTGGTATGCCTTAAATCCAAATCATTACAAAAAAGAAGCGGTACAGTTAACAAAAGGATTTTTGGCGTATCTTAAATCAGATGAGTTCTTTAAACAATTAGGTAAGAAAGTGACACCTAAGTGGATGATGCAACATCATTTGCAACCAGAGTTATTTGCCGTATATTTATTAGAAGAAACAGCACGGATTGTGTCAGTTGATCCATCAAAATTGTATACTATAGATGAGTTATGTGAAGAAGTCGTTACAATATTTAATGAGAAAAAAGAAGAAGTTGACGAACAAATGCTCTTATCACTTAGTGAGTGGTTAGTGGATTATGTGAAACAAACTGTTCCATTGTCTGAAAAAACTATTTTGGAATACAATTATCATTTGATTGAAACACAATCAGAAATGGTTGAACGACTGTTTGATTTTAGTTGGAAATCAGTCTTACAAGCATTATTTATTAATTTTTTAAAGGAGAGAAAAGCATGAGTCAAGAATTTTCTTATGAAATTTTAGAAGAGGTTGCCGTGTTATCTGAAAATGCTAAAGGATGGACAAAAGAATTAAACCTGATTAGTTGGAATAATCGACCAGCAAAATTTGATTTACGTGATTGGGCACCAAACCACGAAAAAATGGGTAAAGGTATTACGTTAACCAATGAAGAATTTGCTGTATTAAAAGAAACACTAAATAAAATGTAGGTGGAAAACATGAAGAGTATGACAGGCTATGGACGTGGAGAGTGTCAAAAAGAAAATTATCAGATAGTGATTGAGATAAAATCGGTGAATCATCGTTTCTTAGATACACAAATTCGTTTGCCAAGAGAGTACAATCATCTTGAAATGGAGATGAAAAAAGTACTAAAAAATCAATTATCTAGAGGAAGAGTAGAATGCTTTATCACTTTAACAAAAGAAACCTCATCTTCTCAAGAATTAGCGATTAATTGGGAAGTACTAGATAGACTAGTAAAAGATTTAGGTGAGGCTGAATTTCATCGCTACAAAGAACAACCTTTTTCAGCAGAACGATTTTTAGAAGGTGGGATATTACATCCATCATTGGTGGAGGTAGTAGAAAAAAATGAAGTGATAAGTGATATTGAGGTAGATTTATTAGCCGTATTTAAGCAAGCGCTAGAAGCACTAAATGGAAGTAGACAAATTGAAGGTGAGGGCCTTCAATCATTCTTTTATGAATACATTGATTTAATTAAGCAAGAGATATCAAGGATATCAAGAAAAACAGAAACCATAAAACAAGAACATTACGATAAACTGAAACAAAAAATGATGGACTTGATCACAGATACCCCTATAGATGAGTCTAGGTTATTAAGTGAAGTGGCTATTTTAGTGGATAAGGGTGATGTTTCTGAAGAATTGGACCGATTGGATGTGCATTTGAATTCTATGGAACAGCTACTAAAAAAAGATGGGCCAGTTGGTAAAGAACTAGATTTTTTAATTCAAGAGATGAATCGTGAAGTCAACACAATAGGGTCAAAATCAAGTAGTTTAGACGTCAAGTCTAGTGTTATCCAGTTGAAAACATTGATTGAACAAATTAGAGAACAAGTTCAAAATATTGAATAATTGATAAAAATTCTCATAGATACTTGCAAAAAAATTCTCTAGGGTGCATTATAGAAGGTAAACTAAGAAAATTGTAAGTGAGAGGACGACACGATGTCAGAACGAGGGTTATTAATTGTATTATCAGGTCCATCCGGTGTAGGAAAAGGGACTGTAAGAAAGGCGTTATTTGAAAAAGATGATAATCAATTTGAGTATTCTATTTCAATGACAACACGCCAAATGCGTAAAGGTGAAGTGGAAGGTGTAGATTATTTCTTTCGATCAAAAGAAGAATTTGAGCAATTAATTTCTGAAGAAAAAATGTTAGAATATGCCGAGTATGTTGGAAATTATTATGGTACACCATTAGATTATGTTAATCAGACATTAGATGAAGGCAAAGATGTCTTTTTAGAAATCGAAGTGCAAGGAGCCATGAAAGTCAAAGAAAAAATGCCAGATGGTGTCTTTATTTTTTTAACCCCTCCAGATTTTAGTGAATTAAAAGCACGAATCGTTAATCGTGGAACAGATGCGTTATCGGTGATAGAAAAACGCATGTCAAAAGCAAAAGAAGAAATTGAAATGATGCGTCATTATGACTATGCAGTAGTGAATGATGAGGTTGAATTAGCTGTACAGCGCATTAAAAAAATCATTGAAAGCGAGCATTACCGTGTAGAGCATGTGATTGATCGCTATGAAAATATGTTAAAGGAGTTATAAAATTATGTTATATCCATCAATTGATTCATTATTAGAACAGGTAGATTCAAAATATTCGTTGGTTATTTTAGCAAGTAAGAGAGCTCATGAGCTAGATGAAGGAGCTCAACCAATGATTGAACCAGATAAATTTGTCTCTGTAAAAAATGTTGGTCGTGCTCTTGAAGAAATCGCTGTAGGAGATGTGGTTATTGACCCAAATCCTGAGCTAAAAAGAGAGTTACTTCGTAGACAAGAGGAAGAAAAAAAAGCATTAAAACGACGCGAACATCAAGAACTTGAAGCGCGTATCCAATTTGAGAAAAAAATGTAACATATAAAACCTAAGAGATAGACCTCTTGGGTTTTTTTCTTCGAGTAGAATGTAAAAAAAGAAGGTGAAGAAATGCCAAAAATAGCACACGTTATCGTGGATGTCCCAACGATGCAAACAGATCAACCGTTTACTTATTTAATTCCAAATGATATGGAAGAAGCCATTGAAGTAGGTGTGAGAGTCGATGTGCCATTTGGTAATGGAAATCGTCGAATACAAGGTTTTGTTGTTGATATAGAAAGTAAACAAGAGATAGATAACTTGAAACCAATAAAAGCTGTTTTGGATTTACATCCTGTAGTGAATGATGAGTTGTTGCTCTTAGCTGAAGAAATGGCAAAGACAACTTTTTCATTTAAAATTACGTGTCTTCAAACAATGCTACCCAGTGTGATGCGTTCAACTTACAAAAAATGGTTAGTATCAGTGGGAGATATCCCACCTCATATTGAAGAAGAGGTGTTTCTAGGATTAGCAGAGCGTGATTGGGAAGAAATAAAGGACACCCCCTATTTGTCGGAGCTACATCGTTTGAGGCAAGAGGGTGCTGTTGATGTTCGTTATGAAGTGACGACGAAAAATAAAGTTAAGACGATGAAAGTCGTTCAAACTAACTTACCCAAAGAAACATTACAAGATATTCAATCTCATATTAGGAAAAATGCTCATCAAAAACACAAATTATTAGATTTTTTTATCTCTGAACAAACAGGGGAATTTTCAGTAAAAGAATTAGTTGAGCATCATGACTTATCCAGACAAGTGATTAAAGAAGCGGTGGAATTAGGTTGGTTAGTACAAGAAGAACGAGAAGTTTACCGGGATCCATATAAAGATCGGTTATTTCAACAAGATGACGCATTGGTTTTAAATGAAGAACAACAAGTTGCTTTAGATGCTGTCAGTCAATCTGTTTCAGCTCATCAAAATGATGTGTTCTTATTAGAAGGCATTACGGGTAGTGGAAAAACTGAAGTTTATTTACAGGCTATTTCCCATGTACTAGAAGAAGGAAAAACAGCTATTATGCTTGTTCCGGAAATCTCCTTAACGCCTCAAACTGTGACACGTTTTAAACGACGCTTTGGTGATAAAGTCGCAGTGTTACATAGTGGATTGTCTCAAGGTGAAAAATACGATGAGTGGCGAAAAATTGAGCGTAAAGAAGCACAAGTAGTTGTCGGGGCTAGATCAGCTGTTTTTGCCCCACTAGAAAATATCGGGTTAATTATTATTGATGAGGAACATGAAACAAGTTATAAACAAGATGAATCTCCAAGATATCATGCCAGAAATTTGGCGATTTGGCGAGGTGACTATCACAAGTGTCCTGTTTTGCTTGGTAGTGCGACGCCATCTTTAGAATCACGAGCAAGAGCACAGAAAAATGTGTACCAACTATTAACACTGACAAAACGGGCCTCTGATAATGCTATTTTACCAACTGTTTCAATTGTTGATATGAGAGCAGAATTAAAACAAGGCGTGACGGGAAGTTTTTCAACCCCTCTGTTACATGAATTAACGGAACGATTAGAGAAAAAAGAACAATCAGTTTTAATGCTTAATCGAAGAGGTTATTCTTCATTTATGATGTGTCGTGACTGTGGATATGTGTTACCTTGTCCTAACTGTGATATCTCGTTAACACTGCATATGGATACTAAATCTATGAAGTGTCACTATTGTGGTCATGAAGAAAGTATTCCCCAATGTTGCCCAATTTGTGACAGCAAAAAAATACGTTATTATGGAACAGGAACACAAAAAATAGAAGAAGAACTACAACAATTACTTCCTGAAGCAAAAATTTTACGAATGGATGTTGATACAACTCGTAAAAAAGGGAGTCATGAACGCTTGTTACAACAGTTTGGTGCACAAGAAGCAGACATTTTACTTGGAACACAAATGATTGCAAAAGGGTTGGATTTTCCAAACGTCACATTAGTGGGCGTTTTAAATGCAGATACCGCATTGAATTTACCTGATTTTCGTTCAAGTGAGCGAACGTTTCAATTATTAACACAGGTTAGTGGTCGTGCAGGACGAGGAGACAAACTTGGAAAAGTATTGATTCAAACATTTAATCCAGAACACTATGCGATTACTTTAGCAAAAAATCAACATTACGAAGCATTCTACCATCATGAAATGAATTTAAGAAGACAAGGAAAGTATCCGCCATATTATTATACGGTTCAGTTAGTTGTGAGTCATGAAGAAGAAATTCAAGCAGCAAAAAAAATGCATGAGATTGCAAAAAAAATACAATCTGCTTTGTCACCGCAAGCGATTATTTTAGGTCCAACACCAAAGCCAATGGCACGTATGAACCGCAGATATTTTTATCAAACTGTGGTAAAATATCGCTTTGAAGAAAATTTAAATCAGGTGTTACAAGAAATATTACAAGAAAGTCAAAAAGATATTCGTAGTGGCTTACGGGTTAGTATTGATATGGAACCACAGCACTTTATTTAGTGCGTAAAACAAAGGAGTTTGACATGAGAGAAATAATAAAATATCCTAACACTGTATTAACCACCCCAACAAAAAAAGTGACAGAAATAGATGATGAGTTAATTGAATTACTTGATGAGATGTATCAAATCATGACAGAAAAAGATGGTATAGGACTTGCAGCAAATCAATTAGGTGAATCATGCCGAGTTGCAATCGTATATGTCGATGAAGAATCTGGTTTATTTGAGATGATTAATCCCAAAATTATAAAAAAAACTGGTACGACTGTTGATGTAGAAGGCTGTTTAAGTTTTCCTGATATTTATGGGACAGTTGAAAGATATGATGACATTATTGTCCGGTTTGTTGATAGAGAAGGATATGAAGTAGAAGCAGAAGTATCAGGCTATTTATCTCGTGTCATGCAACATGAGATAGAACATTTGGATGGTAAACTGTTTACTGATAAAATAATTGAAAGATTATCACCAGATGAATTAATTGATTACATGGAGGAACATGGTTATGACTAAAATTGTTTTTATGGGAACACCGGCTTTTTCAGTGCCAATTTTACAAGGATTAGTAGATGAAGGGTATGACGTTATTGGTGTGGTGACACAACCAGATAGACCAGTGGGACGAAAACGTGTGTTAACCCCACCTCCAGTGAAACAGGCAGCACTTGATTTAAATTTACCTATTTTTCAACCAGAAAAAATCAGTCAATCAGCAGAATTAGAAAACATTATCGCATTAAATCCTGATTTGATTGTAACAGCAGCATTTGGTCAATTTTTACCTGAACGCTTATTAAATGCTCCTAAACTTGGTGCCATTAATGTTCATGCATCGCTACTACCTAAATATCGTGGTGGAGCTCCTGTACATTATTCGATTATTAATGGGGATAAAGAAACAGGTGTCACGATTATGGAAATGATTAAAAAAATGGATGCAGGAGATATTTTAGCTCAAGAAGCGAGTCCTATATTAGATACAGACGATGTTGGAACAATGTTTGATAAATTAAGTGTATTAGGGAAAGAACTATTACTAAAGACTTTACCATTACTGATAGAAGAAAAGATTTCTCCTAAAAAACAAGATGAGGGTCTTGTCAGTTTTTCACCAAATATTTCCCGAGAAGAAGAAAAAATTGATTGGAATAAAACTGCCCAACAAATTGATTGCCAAGTTAGAGGGATGCGCCCATGGCCAGTAGCTTACGCGATGTATCAAGATAAGAGATGGAAAATGTGGGATGTTACCCCATTGCCAGAAAAAACCACAGATAAATCGCCAGGGACAATTATTTTAAAAGATAAACACAGTCTGCAAGTAGCATGTGGCAAGTCGAGTGTTTTACAATTAAATACTATCCAACCAGCAGGAAAGGGCCAATTAAGTGTGACAGATTTTCTAAATGGTATTGGAAAAACAGTGGAAGTAGGAGACATTCTTGAGTAAACAAAAACAAGTACCAAAACATATTAAACAAACAGCTCGTTATACAGCTCTTGAGCTTTTGACCAAAATTGCGAATAATCAAGCCTATTCAAACGTTTTAATCAATGAAGCGATTAAACGCCACCAATTATCAGATAAAGATGCTAGATTAATGACAGAGATTGTTTATGGCACAATTAGTCGCAAACTAACATTAGAATATTACCTTGCTCCCTTTATCAAAAAAGCCAAAAAAGTTGATACGTGGGTGAAAGAATTATTATATTTATCCATGTATCAAATGCTTTATTTAGATAAAGTACCAGAATATGGTATTTTTAATGATGCTGTGACCATTGCCAAAGCTAAAGGAAATCCTGGGATTGGAAAATTTGTTAATGGTGTTTTACGTAATATTCAACGTCAAGGAGTCCCATCTTTAGATGAGATTAAAGATGATGTAGAACGTTTATCACTTGAAATTAGTATGCCGTTATGGTTAACAAAACGTCTAGTCGATGATATAGGATTTGACGAAACAAAAGAGTTAGGTCTATCATTACTGCAACCAAGTCATGTGAGCGCTAGAATTGATACACGAGTCGTAACAAGAGAAGACGCGGTTGTTTTTTTAAATGATGAAGGATTAGAAGTGACTGAAAGCATTGTGTCTCCATATGGGGTTGTGGCGAAAAAAGGATTTTTGGCAAGTAGTCAATTATTTAAAGAAGGAAAAATGACGATTCAAGATGAGAGTTCAATGTTGGTTGCGCCAAGCATGCAAATCAATGCGGGGGATACGGTATTAGATGCGTGTGCAGCTCCTGGAGGGAAAACAACACATATCGCCACATTTTTAGATGTAAAAAAAGGTGGAAAAGTGATTTCTTTAGACATTCATCCACATAAAATTAAATTAATTGAATCAAATGCTGAAAGATTGCATGTAGAAGAGGTTGTTGAAGCAAAATTATTGGATGCAAGAGAAGTAGCTAACGACTTTCCAGATGAATATTTTGACCGCATTTTAATTGATGCACCCTGTTCTGGATTAGGATTATTACGTCGTAAACCAGATATTAAATACCATAAAACTCCCGAAGATTTTATGAATTTACAACGGATTCAATTAGAAATTTTAGAAAGTATTGTACCAAAAGTAGCGCAATGGGGTATAATTACATATAGTACATGTACATTGACTCATGAAGAAAATAAAGATGTTGTGGCAATATTTTTAAACAAACATCCTGAATTTGAGTTAATAGATGTCTTGGGGGCAGCTCATCTATCTAAGGGTTATCATGATAAACAGTTGCAGTTGTACCCACACCATTATCATACAGATGGATTTTTTATTAGTTGTTTCAGACGAAAATCATAGATTAAGGGAGTGTAAACATGCAAATTGAATTCCAAACGAGTGTAGGACGTAAAAGAAGAAATAATCAAGATACTGTTGGTGTTTATCAAAATCAAAAAGGCATTACGTTAGCGATCGTCGCTGATGGAATGGGTGGACATCAAGCTGGAGATACAGCAAGCTATCTTGCCGTTACTGGATTAGGCGAAGTTTGGGAAGAAACCATGTTAACTCAAAAAGATGAGGTATGTGAGTGGTTAGTTTCTCACATTCAAGAAGAAAATTCACGTATTTTTGATAAAGGTAGTACCAATCCCGAAATGTTTGGAATGGGAACTACTATTGTATCAACTGTTATTTTAGAAAAAGAATTAATTTTAGCACATGTAGGTGATAGCCGAGCTTATATTGTGCGAAATCAAGAGATTAAACAATTAACTGATGACCATTCATTAGTCAATGAGCTGATTAAAACAGGAGAAATATCTGTCGAGATGGCTCAAAATCATCCGAAAAAAAATATTTTAGTGAGATCTATCGGTGTACCAGGTGAGGTTGAAGTCGATATTTCGACAATCAACTGTCAAGATAAAGATATGATTTTATTATGTTCAGATGGTTTAACTAATATGTTATCTAATGAGGACATCAAACTAATTATGTCAAACGGCGAATCACTGAAGAATCGAGTCAATGAGTTAGTCGAAAAAGCAAATGAAGCTGGTGGAACGGATAATATTACTGTGCTACTGATAGACTTTGATGATGACTTACAGGAGGATACACCATGATAAACATCGGAACAAAAATAGGGGAACGCTATGAAATAATAGGCAACATAGGTAGTGGCGGAATGGCAAATGTTTATTTGGCACGTGACTTGATTTTAAATCGTGAAGTGGCGATTAAAGTGTTACGTTTTGATTTCCAAGATGACCAAAATGCGATTCGACGTTTTCAACGTGAAGCTCTTGCCGCAACAGAAATGGTTCATCCTAACATTGTTAGCGTGTATGATGTAGGGGAAGAAAATGGCATGCAATATATTGTGATGGAATATGTTCGGGGAACGGATTTAAAACATTATATTCGCAATTATTCACCTATTCCATTAGATACAGTTGTTTACATGATGGAACAAATTTTGTCAGCAGTGTCTTTAGCACATGAACATGGCATTATTCATAGAGACTTAAAACCACAAAATGTTTTAGTCGATGAACAAGGAAATGTAAAAATCACAGATTTTGGGATTGCGATTGCTTTATCAGAGACATCGTTGACTCAAACAAACACATTGCTTGGTTCAGTACATTACCTGTCACCAGAACAAGCAAGAGGTGGTATGTCAACGAGACAATCTGACATTTATGCCTTAGGGATTATTTTATATGAATTATTGACAGGAACTGTACCGTTTGAGGGGGAATCAGCTGTTTCGATAGCTTTGAAACATTTTCAAAAAGATGTTCCGTCTGTTCGACAGTATAATCCTAATATCCCACAAGCATTGGAAAATGTGGTACTTCATGCAACAGCAAAAGAAGTGTCAGACCGGTATAAAACAGTCAATGAAATGTATTCAGATTTAAGCACATCCTTGAGTCCTGAGAGAGCGAATGAACCTGTTTATACACCAAGCTCTATGACAGAGGAAACCATTCTTCTTACGCCAGTAAAAGAGCCTGAACCAGTCGTTTCTAAAATGCCGTTGGAAGAATCAGAGTTAGATTTATCGGATGAAGAAGAAAAACCAAAGAAATCATCATCTTCTAAAAGAAAGAAAATTATTTTTAGTGTGATAGCTGTATTGGTTGCAGTGGGCGTTGGATTATTTGCTTTAGGGACACGACAAAATGAAGTGGCTATCCCTGATGTAGAAAATATGACACAGGCAGAAGCCATCAATGCACTAGAAGCCAAAAAAATAAAAGTTAATTCGAAAATTGAAGAAGTATCAGATGATAAAATAGCTGAGGGAAATGTTGTGAGGACACAACCACCTATTGGCACTCGGGTTAAAGAAAAATCTGAAGTGACGTTATATGTCAGTAAAGGTAAAAAAGCTGTATCAATGATTGATGTGGAAGGGTTAACTGCTAGTAAAGCAAAACAAGCATTGATTGATTTAGGTTTTAAAGAAGAAAATATATTGGAGAAAAAGGAATCATCTAATGATGTTGATAAGGATTCTGTTATTTCTCAAAGTATTAAACAAGGAACAGATGTTGTTCCTGAAAATGAAAAAATTACGTTAACCATTAGTAAAGGGGCAGATAGTTTTTCATTAGCCTATTTAGCAGGATACACACGAGAACAAGTTCTTCGATATATTGACAGTGAAGGATTAATTCTTCAAAGTGAAACACAAGAATATAGTGCGACTGTTCCGCAAGGCCAAGTGATTTATACTTCGCCATCAGGTGGAACACCTGTTAAAAAAGGGGATTATATTCAAGTTGTTTACTCGATGGGGCCAGAGCCAGCGAAGACACAACCAAGTAGCTCAACCACACATTCAAGTGAAACCACTGAATCGAGTGAAACCACTCAATCGTCAGCAACTGACAACCAAGGCAACCAAAATAATAATCAACAAAATCAAAATAATGGCAACACAAAGCCTAGTCAAAATGAGCCAAAAGATAAAAAAGATTAATAAAAAATACTCAAGAGTAGAAGGTTTTGATAACCAAACTCTTGAGTGTTTTTATTTATTAAACTAATTTTCTTTTGATAACCAAAGCACCTACACTTGCAACAAGGGTAGAAACGCCTAGAAGTACAAGTGATTGTGAGTGACTATCTGAGGTTTTTGGTAAGTTTTTATTGGTGCCACTTGGTTTTTCTGTCGATGAACTTGGTGTTATGACAGCTTTTTCAGTGACGTTAATAGCAACAATTTGTTGCACGTCAGGATAGACAAACTCAATATCATCTACAGTTAAATCTGTTTTATTCTCTTGTTTGATATATGCTTCTTTGATTTCTTTGATACTATCATTAGATAAAGTAAAGACAGGTTTTAATTCAGTTTTCCCAGCTTTTAGACCAGTAAATGTGCCATCTTCTTTTAAGTCGATAAAGTCATTTTTTTCCGCTTTAAATGTTCCTTTAGGTGTGACACCATAAAGGTTAGCAAGTGTTAATTTACCAGAAGCATCTACGGCTAATGAGTCTGGACTAGCTGTAAAGTTGAAATTAATAGGTACTTTTGTTTTTTCTTTTTCCTTATTGCTAATTTCTATTGGAATTCGTTGTTGAATAGTTGGCATTGGAAAGCTTGTATCGCCTTCTTCAGGTTTTTCTAACTGAGCAACGTAAGCCGCATCAATTTCTTTGACGCTCTCTTCAGAAATAGTAAAGGTTGGTTTTAATTCGGTTTTTCCAGCTTTTAATGCGGTAAATGTGCCGTCTTCTTTTAAGTCAATAAAGTCATTTTTTTCAGGTTTGAATTGACCTTTAGGGTTAACTCCATAAAGAGGTTCAACAGAAAGTTTTCCTTTTTCTCCCACTTTTAGACTAGTTGTATCTACTTTAAAATTATAAGAGATATCTCTCGTTTTAGTTAGTTCACTAACTGTAATGGGAAGACTAGGAAGTTCTTTTGAAAAGACCAATTCATAATCTTCAGTACGTCTATTTTTGATACCTTGTTTTTTCATATATGCTTCTTTAATTTCTTGTTCCGATTCTTTTGTCAAAGTGAAAGAAGGTCTTAATTCAGTTTTCCCAGCTTTCAGTAAACTAAATGACCCATCTTCTTTTAGATCCACCATCTCATTTTTTTCTGTTTTAAATGTCCCTTTAGGTGTCACATCATAAACAGGTTCAACGGTTATTTTTCCTTTTTCTCCAACTGTGAATTCCGACTTTTCAATTGAGTAGTTAAAATCTACTATAATCTCTTCTGATGCTTCAACAATTTTTACCCCACTAAAAAAAGTGATGAAGAGTAAGAATGTTCCAATTAAATATTTCTTCATAATATTCCTCCTTTTAGTTCAATAATACCATATTAATTATTAGCTTATCAAAAAATAATAGGTTGAGTTTTCTAATAAAAGCTAATCTGCTATATTTTTTTCTTTAAAAAAGTGAAATATGGTACAATAACACATAGAATAATGTGACTATTGAAGGAGGAAATAAATGCCTAAAGGACAGATATGTAAAGCGTTAAGTGGATTTTATTATATTGATTATAAAGGTAAACGTTATCAGACACGAGCACGAGGTAATTTTAGAAATAGAAATATTACCCCACTTGTGGGAGATTGGGTGGAATTTGAGAGCACGAATGAAACAGACGGTTATATTTTAGATGTTTATGAGCGTAAAAATGATTTAGTTAGACCACCAGTTGCTAATATTGATCAGGGTGTTGTCGTATCAAGTTGTGTTGAACCTAATTTTTCAACGAATCTTTTAGATCGCTTTTTAGTTACTTTGTCTGAAAAAGACATTGATCCGATTATTTATGTGACCAAAATGGATTTAGCCAATGAAGAAGAACGCAACCATATGGTAGTTATTCAAACAGAATATGAAAAAATAGGCTATCCTGTTTTATTAGCTGAAAAAGACTCATTAGAAGATTTAACGCATTTTTTCAAAGATAAACTAACCGTGTTTATGGGACAATCTGGTGCTGGAAAATCAACTTTATTAAATCAATTATCTCCTGAACTATCATTAAAAGTGGGAGAAATATCTGAAAGTTTAGGTCGCGGTCGTCATACGACAAGGCATGTTGAGTTGCTTGATTTATTTGGCGGACTTGTAGCGGACACTCCTGGGTTTAGCTCCATTGATTTTTTAGAAATGACCTTAGAAGAATTGCCGAAACGTTTTCCAGAGTTTGTTGAGGCATCTGTTTATTGTAAATTTAGAGAATGTAAACATCGTCATGAACCAAAATGTGAAGTAAAAAAACGAGTGGAAAATGGGGAGATATTAGCGAGTCGTTATGACCATTATTTACAATTTTATGATGAAATCGCTAATAGAAAACCAATTTATAAAAAAAATAAATAAAAGTGGGGAAAATAATATGGTAAAAATAGCACCTTCAATTTTAAGCGCTGATTTTTCAAAATTAGGAGAAGACGTTAAACGTGTTGATAAAGCGGGAGCAGATTATATTCACATTGATGTGATGGATGGTCAATTTGTTCCAAATATCACATTTGGTCCGGCACTCATTTCGTCTATTCGACCTGTCACTGATTTAGTGTTTGATGTGCATTTGATGATGGTTGAGCCAGAGCGTTTTATTGAAGAATTCGCTGAGGCTGGATCTGATATTATTACCGTTCATGCTGAAAGCACGAAGCATTTACATCGTGTGATTCAACAAATTAAAGCAAGTGGCGTGAAAGCAGGCGTAGTCATTAATCCAGGAACACCTGTTGAGATGATAAAACCAGTATTATCTATGGTTGACTTAGTATTAGTGATGACTGTTAACCCAGGATTTGGCGGACAAAAATTTATTACTGAATGTTTAGATAAAGTGACTGAGCTGGCGGAATTAAGAAAAGAGAAACAGTATATCTATGAAATTGAAGTAGACGGTGGTGTAGATGATGAAACAGCTAAAGAATGTGTCGCAGCTGGAGCAGATGTTTTAGTAGCAGGGTCATATGTTTATAAATACGATGATGTATCTACTCCAATCAATAAATTAAAAGAAGCCAAAAAGTAATGAGTCAGTCTATTATTGTGTTAGCAGGTGGGGATAACTCGTTATGGCCAGACAAAGAGGTATTTAATCAAGCAAGTCACATCATTGGTGTAGATCGAGGTTCTTTAGAAGGGTTACGTCAAGGGTTATCTATTGATGTTGCAGTGGGTGATTTTGATTCGTTGACAAAAGAGGAACTAGATTATGTGAAACAACAGGTTCCTCTTGTTAAACAATATCCAGCAGAAAAAGATGAGACGGATACCGAGATTGGGATTTCAGTAGCAAGTCAATTATCAGATGAAGCTAGTATTATTTTAGTTGGCGGAACAGGTGGGAGATTGGATCATTTTTTAGCTAATTTGTGGTTACCATTTCAAAGTCGATTTAACCATCTGACATCGCGCTTGATTATTAAAGACAATCAAAATACGATTGCTTATTTTCTTCCAGGTGACTATACGATTGAAAAAGAACCGGATAAAAAATATTTGGCTTTTGTTTGTTTAACCCCTATGACTCACTTGTCTTTACATGATACTAAATACCCTTTAGATGATATTGAAGTAGAAGTCCCAATATCTTATGCGAGTAATGAGTTTATAGGAGATACTGCCCACTTTTCTTTTTCGAGCGGTTTGATGTGCGTGATTCAATCGAAAGATAAATAAAAAAATCAACCTAGTCAATTTTGATTAGGTTGATTTTTTTATTTATCTATTTATTAAACGCGTTCAACTTTACCAGATTTCAAAGCACGAGCAGAAACCCAAACTTTTTTTGGTTTACCGTCAACTAAAATACGAACTTTTTGAAGATTAGCTCCCCAAGTACGTTTAGATGCGTTCATTGCGTGAGAACGGTTGTTACCAGTTCTTGCTTTACGACCAGTTATATAACATTGTTTTGCCATGATATTCCCTCCTTTGCTTTGCTGGCATTTTTACGATTCTATTAATCATACTAAAATAATTTATCATAAAAAGAAACAAAAAGCAATAAAAAATATGATAAAGTTACAATAAAAGCGATGTTATAAGCGCTTAAAGATAATTATTCTTTAATAAAAATCGTCTTTATGATAAACTAAAGAATGATAATGGGTAATACTGACTTTGAGGAGGTAGTAAAATGGCTGTAAAAATTAAAACGCAAGCTGGAACCATTGAAATTTCAAACGATGTTATAGCAACAGTTGTCGGTGGTGCTGCCACAGATATTTATGGAATTGTTGGTATGGCAAGCAAAAATCAAATTAAAGACAATTTAAATGATATTTTAGGTAAAGAAAACTATTCTCGAGGAGTAGTTGTGCGCCAAGAAGAAAATGGTGTTGCTGTGGATGTGTACATCATGGTAAGTTATGGAACAAAAATTTCTGAAGTAAGTCGTAATGTACAAGAAAAAGTCAAATACAATCTTGAAACAATGCTTGGCGTTGTTGCAAACTCAGTGAATGTTTTTATCCAAGGTGTGCGTGTGCAACCTGAATAAAATCATGTAGATTAATGTGTTAAACATACGAGGAGGAACATTTTAGTGGAACTAAAAGCAATCAACGGAGGGCAATTTCAAGCAATGGTACAAGTCGGCGCCAATAGACTGAACCAAAACGCAGAATTTGTCAATTCTTTAAATGTTTTCCCTGTACCAGATGGTGATACGGGAACAAATATGGATTTATCAATGACTAGTGGGGCTAAAGCTGTTAGAGAAGCAACTAGTGAACATGTTGGTGAGTTGGCAGCTATTTTGTCGAAAGGTCTTTTAATGGGCGCACGTGGTAACTCTGGCGTTATCTTGTCACAATTATTTAGAGGATTCTCAAAAAAAATTGAAGACAAAGAAGTCTTAAATGCGCAAGATTTAGCGGACGCTTTTAAAAATGGTGTTGAAGTAGCATATAAAGCGGTTATGAAGCCAGTTGAAGGAACTATTTTAACCGTTTCTCGTGGAGCAGCGATTGCCGCTGAGAAAAAAGCTAAAGAAACAGACGATGCGCTAAAAGTAATGGAAGCAGCTCTTAAAGGTGCTAAAAAAGCATTAGCAAAAACGCCTGACATGTTACCAGTCTTAAAAGAAGTCGGTGTTGTGGATAGTGGTGGACAAGGTCTTGTGTTTATTTATGAAGGATTTGTTGAATCATTATCTGGAAAAGTTGTTGAGAGTGATATTTACCAACCTTCTCCAGCTCAAATGGAAGAAATGGTGAATGCTGAACATCATCGTAGTGTACAAAGCCATATGTCAACAGAAGACATTAAATTTGGTTACTGTACAGAAATTATGGTAAAAATTGGTGAAGGTCCAACTGTTGACGATACATTTGACTATGATACATTTAGAAATTACTTAAATGAAATTGGTGATTCATTATTAGTTGTAGCGGATGATGAAATTATTAAAGTCCATGTCCATACAGAACACCCAGGTGAAGTCATGAATTATGGTCAAAAATTTGGTTCATTGATTAAAATCAAAGTAGACAATATGCGTTTGCAACATGAATCGTTACTTGATACACCAAGTGCATCTGTTGTTGAAGCACCAAAAGAAAAAGTGCCATATGGTATTATTTCGATTGCAGCAGGTAAAGGGGTTCAAGAATTGTTTAGTAGTATGGGAGTTAACCATGTAATTAGTGGTGGACAAACAATGAATCCAAGTACTGAAGATATTATGCTAGCTATTCAAGCAGTAAATGCTGAAAATGTGATTATTTTACCTAATAATAAAAATATTTTCATGGCAGCTGATCAAGCAGCAGAAGTCAGTGATGTTCCAACCATTGTGATTCCATCAAAGACAATTTCTCAAGGAATGACAGCATTACTTGGCTTTAATGATCAAGTATCTTTAGAAGAAAACCAAAAAAATATGTTAGATATGCTTGAAGGGGTAACAAGTGGTCAAGTAACGACAGCTGTTCGTGACACAAGTATTGATGGCGTGGAAATTAAAAAAGACGACAACTTAGGAATGGTTGAAGGCAAAATTGTGGTATCAACCCCAAGTCGTTTTGATGCAAGTTTAGAAACACTAAAACAAATGATGACTGAAGAGACTGAAATTGTGACAATCTTGATTGGTGAAGATGGAACAAGTGAAGAAGCATCATTATTAGAAGAAGCATTGCTTGAAATGGATGAAGATTTAGAAGTTGAGATTCATCAAGGAGATCAACCTGTTTATCCATATTTATTTGCAGCTGAATAAGATAGAAAAAGTCAAACCATGGTTTGGCTTTTTTTAACAGTTAAAAAGGAGGAGTCAAAGTGAAACAGTTAAGTGATAGTGTGGCGACACTTAGTGGCGTCGGGCCAAAACGTGTGGAGACACTCAAAACATTACGCATCGAAACAATCAATGATTTGCTGACGCATTATCCGTTTCGCTATGATGATATCCAAGAAAAAAAGTTAGAAGAAATTAGTGATCAGGAAAAAGTGGTTTTAAAAGGGATTGCTATATCTGATGCCGTAGTGAATTATTATGGGTTTAAAAAAAGTCGTTTGGTGTTCCGAATGATGGTTGACCAGGCTGTTATTACGGTCACGTTTTTCAATCAACCATTTTTAAAAAATAAAATTCATTCATCTGAAGAAGTAGCGATTTTTGGTAAATGGGATGCCAAAAGAAAATCACTAACAGGACTCAAAATTATGGCGACTCAACAACAAGAAGAAGAGTTTGCGCCAATCTATAGTGTGAACAAACATATTAAGCAACAAACTCTAGTTCAATTGATAAAACAGGGGTTTGAAGGATATGGCGAGTTAGTTGAGGAAAATTTACCTGATTATTTATTAGAAAAATATAAACTCATGCCCAAAAAACAAGCCGTAAAAGCCATGCATTTTCCAGAATCAATCGAAGAAAATCGTTTAGCAAGACGGCGCTTGGCTTTTGAAGAATTTTTCTTATTTCAATTAAAGATGATTCAACTAAAAGAAGAAGAAACAGCTAAAGAACATGGAAATCCTATTTTATATAATGTGGAAGAATTAAAAAAATTTATTAAAACGTTACCGTTTGAATTAACCAATGCTCAAAAACGAGTGGCAAACGAAATTTGTGCTGATATGAGAAGTCCTTATCACATGCATCGTTTGCTTCAAGGAGATGTTGGTAGTGGGAAAACAATGGTGGCAGCATTAGCGTTGTTTGCAGCTTATAGTGCGTCTTATCAAGGAGCGTTAATGGTACCAACCGAAATATTGGCAGAACAGCACATGGAAAGTCTAAGCGAGCTATTTGAAAACACCCCTGTTAAGGTAGCTTTACTGACTGGCTCGACCAAAACAAAAGTACGTCGCCAAATTTTAGCTGAACTTGTCTCAGGTGAGATTGACATTTTAGTTGGAACACATGCATTGATTCAAGAAGAAGTCCAATTTTCTAACTTGGGGGTTGTCATTACAGATGAGCAACATCGTTTTGGTGTGAATCAACGAAAAATATTACGAGAAAAAGGTAATCATCCAGATGTGTTGTTTATGACAGCCACTCCAATCCCTAGAACGTTGGCTATCACGGCTTATGGTGAAATGGATGTCTCGATTATTGATGAATTGCCAGCAGGAAGAAAACCAATCGAAACACGGTGGGCATTGCCGAAACAATTGGATAGTATTTTAGAGACTATGCGAGGGTTATTGAATCAAGGACAACAAGCTTATGTGATTTGTCCTTTAATTGAAGAATCAGAGATGTTAGATGTGAAGAATGCGACCGAAATTTACGAACACTTATCAGCCTTTTTTGCTCCTACTTACAATGTTGATTTATTACATGGCAAGATGAAAGCTGACGAGAAAGACACAATTATGCAGAGATTTAAAGAAAATGAGACACAAGTATTAGTCTCAACAACTGTTATTGAAGTAGGAGTGAATGTCCCAAATGCCACGATGATGGTCATTATTGATGCTGATCGGTTTGGTTTAGCCCAACTTCACCAGTTACGCGGACGTGTTGGACGTGGAGAGAAGGCTTCTTATTGTGTGTTGATAGCTAATCCAAAGAGTGAACAAGGAAAAGAACGGATGAAGATTATGACTGAAACAACAGATGGGTTTGTTTTAAGTCAAAAAGATTTAGAAATGCGAGGTCCTGGAGACTTTTTTGGTGCGAAGCAATCAGGTTTACCAGAGTTTAAAGTTGGTGATATGGTAGCTGATTTTATTATGTTAGAAACAGCAAGAGAAGAAGCTATCAATCTTTGGAAACGTCCTGAGTGGATACACGATAAAAATTTTGAAGCATTAGCTAAGAGTATTGATAGTGCAACATATCAATTAAATCATTTAGATTAACGTGATATAATAAATGTAAATTGTAAAAAAAGTGAGGAAACCAATCATGAAAATAGCGGTAGATGCTATGGGTGGTGACAACGCACCAAAAGCAATTGTTGAAGGTGTGATGTTAGCCAAAGAAGATTTTCCAGATATTGAATTTTTATTATTTGGAAAAGAATCAGCGATTAAAGAATATGTAACAGACGATAAAAATATTACCATCATTCATACAGATGAAAAAATTGAAAGTGATGATGAGCCAGTAAAAGCTATTAGACGTAAAAAACAAGCCTCAATGGTTTTAGCGGCACAGGCTGTTAAAGAAAAACAAGCAGATGCTTTGTTTTCTGCTGGTAACACAGGCGCTCTTTTAGCTGCAGGATTATTTGTTGTAGGACGTATTAAACAAGTCGAACGACCAGGACTTATGACAACGATGCCAGTTTTTACAGGTGAAACAGGGGCAGGATTTGATTTTATTGACATGGGTGCTAATGCGGATAACAAACCAGAACATTTGTTAACGTATGGTATTTTAGCTTCTTATTATGCCAGTCAAGTTCGTGGCGTGAACAACCCTCGTGTCGGTCTTTTAAATAATGGAACGGAAGACACAAAAGGAAGCGAGTTAACTAAAAAAGCGTTTGAACTATTAAAAGAAGAGCCAAGTCTAAATTTTGTTGGGAACGTGGAATCCAGAGATTTATTTAATGGTGTAGCAGATGTGGTTGTAACAGATGGGTTTACTGGAAACGCCGTGTTAAAATCCATTGAAGGAACCGCACAAGCCATTATGGGAAATTTAAAATCATCTATCCTAGATAGTGGATTAAAAGGTAAAATGGGAGCATTGTTACTAAAAGATAGTTTAAAAGAGTTAAAACAAAAAATGGATTATTCAAATCATGGTGGCGCTGTGTTGTTTGGCGTAAAAGCGCCTGTTGTTAAAACACATGGCTCAACTGGACCAGATGCAGTGAGACACACAATCAGACAAATCCATACGATGCTTGAAAAAGATGTAGTGAATAATTTAGTTGCATACTTTGATGAACAACAAGCATAGACAAAAAAAGCATTTACAAGTAAAATACTAAGTAGAGTGAGTGGCTTAATAAAAGGAGGACGTTACATGTCTAGAGATGAAGTATTTGGTAAAATCAAAACAATTATTGTTGAGCACTTTGAAGTAGATGAAGATAAAGTTACTGAAACAACTAATATCAAAGAAGATCTAGAAGCAGATTCAATTAGCATTATGGAATTTGTTTTAGAGCTAGAAGATGTTTTTGATGCAGAAATTTCTGATGAAGATGCAGAAAAAATTGAAACAGTTGGTGCAGCAGTCGATTATATCGTAGCTAACCAATAAGAATTAGGGTATCACATAAAAGTGGTACTCTTTTTTATTACAAAAAAACTACCAGCCAATAGGACTGGTAGAAAAAAGGAGTTGTTTTATTTACTTTGGGGGAGTAAATAAAGTAAAAAATTGTAGGGTTGTTTGTTACTACATAAAGAATAATAACTCTTATTTATGAAATAAATAAGAATAGATGTGTGCAATTATTTGAAAAAATAGCGATTAATTATTGGCTAAATACGCTTCTTTTTTAAGACGAGTTAATTGTTTAAAGGCGTATTCTTTTTTCATGGCATCACTTTTTGTTTGAAAGACTTCATGATGAATCATTTTTGCTGGGCGACGTTTCTTGAGCCGGGTGTATTTTGCCCCTTTACCAGAATTATGTTCAGCTAAGCGCCTTGTAAGGTCTGTTGTATAACCAGCATAAAAAGTATTGTCAGCACATAGTAGTACGTAAAAATAATGATTGTTACTTTGTACCATGAAGCATCTCCTTAATTTCTGGTAAATACTGATTGTCCTCACCATAAACATATAGTGGTGGTAGGATTCTTAGTCCATCTGTTTTTCCGTCTTTGATTCCCTCGACAAGTAACGTATTAGCTTCTTTGTCTTTTTTGGGGTAGACAAATTGGATTCGTTTCGGTGCGATTCGATTGTTTTCCATGCTATGTAAAATATCAATCAATCGGTCAGGTCTGTGCACCATGGCAATTTTACCATTCATTTTTAACAATTTTGAAGCTTGTTGAAACACATCATCAATGCCTAAATGAATTTCATGGCGCGCAATGGCTAAATAAGGGTTAGGATTTTTTTTACTATTTGGTGCTTCTTTAAAATAGGGTGGGTTACACGTAATAAAATCAACGGAATCCGGTTTAATAAATTGAGTAATATCTTTAATATCAGCATGAATCATAGTCATTGAGTCGTTGAATTGATTTAATTCAATGCTTCTTTGTGCCATATTATATAGTTTTTCTTGTAGCTCAACGCCTGTGATGTTAGCTTGCGTTCTAGGGCGCATAAATAAGCCGATAGCGCCATTTCCAGCACAAAAGTCGACAATAGTCCCTCTTTTTGGAATAGAGGCAAAATGAGCCAATAAAACGGCATCTAGAGAAAATGAAAATACATCGGAACTTTGTATAATTTGTATATTCTGGGACAACAGTTGATCAATGCGTTCCCCTGGAAAGAGTTTCGTTGTCAATAAAGTCACATCCTTTGATATCATTTGTATATTATATCAAAATTACATTGAAATAAAATAAGAAAAACTTGCAAGTTTTGGTAGAATTCGGCATACTAATAGGGACTTTAATGTAAAGGATGAAAAAAATGTATCGAGTACTTTTAGCGGTTGTTCGATTTTTGACATTTGTGATTAATACAAATGCGAGATATGTTGGTAAAGATAATTTACCAAAAGATGAAAATTATGTTTTGGTTAGCCCGCACAGAACGTGGTTTGAACCACTGTATTTTGCAATGGGTGCTTGGCCGAAAAAATTTGCCTTTATGGCTAAAAAAGAATTGTTTAAAAATCCGATTTTGTCTTATATTTTGAAAAAATGTCATGCGTTCCCAGTTGATCGTGATAATCCTGGTCCGAGTGTGATTAAAACACCAGTTAAAGCGTTAAAAAACACTGATTTGAGTGTGATGGTCTTTCCTAGTGGTAGTCGCTACTCTGAAGAATTAAAGGGTGGTGCAGCATTGATTGCTAAAATGGGGAAAGTTAAAATCATCCCTGCGGTTTATCAAGGACCATTAACGTTAGGCGGTCTATTTACCAAACGTCGTGTGACGATTGCTTACGGGCAACCAATAGACATTTCTGATATAAAAAAAATGGACAAAGATGGCATTGCAGAAGTTGAACGACGTATGCAAGAATCATTTAATCAACTAGATTATCAAGTAAACCCTGAGTTTGTTTATGTGCCACCAGTTAAAAAAGAAAAAATCGACTCTTAGAAATGATTCTAAGGGTCTTTATTTTTTGCTAATTGCTAAATTAAGTTATATGAATAAAAAACCGAACCTTCATTCAAACTAAAGGCTGGAGTTCGGTTTTTTTAATGTCTATAACATAAATTTTTCTGGTTTTATGTTAATGGCATTTTCGATAAGTTTTCTTAAATCTTCTCTATCCATCAACGTCACGTGAGTTTTATCAGCCAACTCTTTTGCACTCTTGGTAAAAGTATTGTTTGTTACAACAATAGCATGCTGTAAGTTATAATACTGTTTTCCAGAAAAAACTTCTTGTACCGCTTTATTGCTAACAGAATTGACATAGCGTTTAGCTTGAATGGCATAGGTTTGTCCATTTTTTTTAGCGATAATATCAACCCCTTGGTCTCCACTTGCTTGTGTGACTTCTGTTTGATACCCATTGATTGTCAACAATTTAGCTAAATAGAGCTCAAATTGTCGACCAGTCATGTCATCAATTTTTCTTAATTCATCGTCAATAAGCAAATGCTGTATTTTTCGTTGCATACGCTGATATTGACGTAATTGTTTTTTGATTTTTTTAACATCTGTTTGATAAGCGGTTAATTTTTTGTACGTCATATCTAGTTGTTTTTGATTTAATTGGTCGTTTTTTACATGAGTATGTGACATTAAAGTCGTATCAATTTGCTTATTAAGATGGTGCAACTTCTTTTCTACACGTTGAAGTTCTTTTTTTCGTTTGGTGATATCAGTTTTTAACTGGTGATAATTTGCATCTTTTCTTGATAATCTGTCTTCTGTTTGATAAAGCCTTTTTTGTTGTCTCTTATTTTTTCTAGTTAGTATTCGTAATTCTCGTTTTAATTCGGTTAATTCTTTTTTTCGTTTGAAGTATCGTTTAAATTGACTAAAGAGAATGGTTAAAGCAATCATTGATAAAATAACGATGGCTGTTGTGATAAATTCTTTTGTAGATATACTAGCCATTAATAATAATAACGAAAAGAGATAGAGGAACACAAAGGCTATTTTTACAATAAGGTTCATAGTGTCTCCCACAGTGCTGTTTTTGTTCAAAAATATCTGTATTAATATATTAACAGACTTTAGAAGATAAGGCGAATCGTCTTGAAAAAGAAAAAACTCTCATCGATTAGGATGAGAGAAGGAAGGATTAAAAATGAAAAAAGTTATTTAGCGTTTTATTTCTTTTTGGGGGAAAAGAAATAAAAGTGGATGGTAGGATTCGAACCTACACCTCAATGGATAGAGAATGAACCGTTTGTTAAATCTCAATGAGTCAAAACACCTCGTTCACCCACAAATGATTAAGTTGTATTACTTAACTATGAGACTAGTTTAATTTGATAGTCTTAAATTTAGCTTAAAAAAGTTTGTAGAAAAAATGAAATGAAAGATTATCTTGTTAAAAATGTTTGGACATGCTCTTTTAGAAGAAAGCAGAATCAATTAAACAATCGCTTTAAAATTTGTTATAATGGAGAGAAGACCTTTTTGGAGGGATACGATGAAATTTTTACATACAGCAGATTGGCATATTGGTCGTAAATTAAACGGATTTAGTTTACTTGAAGAACAAAAAGATGTGTTTGAAAAAATGTTGACCATTGCCGTTACTCAACAAGTAGATGCGATTGTTGTGGCAGGTGATTTATATGATCGTTCGATGCCATCAGTTGAGTCAGTTGAATTATTAAACGCCATGATGATTGAAATGAATTTAGAGAAAAAATTTCCTGTATTAGCTATATCTGGCAACCATGATAGTGCAACGCGTTTATCCACTGGTTCTCCTTGGCTAGAGAAGGAACGATTTTATTTATACACACAGCTTGAACAAGTATTTTCACCAGTTGTTATTGGTGATACTCAATTTTTCTTATTGCCTTATATAGAACCTGTTCATGCAAGATTATACTTTAATGATGAAACGTTAGTTACCATCCCACTTGCGATGAAAAAAATTATAGAAGAAATTACCCCATTATTTTTACCTGATAAACATCATGTATTAGTCAGCCATTTTTTTGTGACAGGCGCTTTAAAAGGCGAATCAGAAACACCACTTGAAGTAGGTGGGTTATCTAGTGTGTCAACTGACATGTTTGAGGTGTTTGATTATGTGGCATTAGGTCATTTGCATTATAAAGATGCGATAAGTCAACATGAAAAAATAAAATACAGTGGTTCTTTATTGAAATATTCTTTATCAGAAAGAAATCAAGAAAAAGGTGTCAGGATAGTGACATTGGATGAAACTAGCGTGTCGAGTGAGTTTATACCAATCACCCCTTTAAGAGATGTCTCATTGTTGCGTGAAAAATTTACAACGTTAGTAGATTACGACTATTATCAAACCATTAATCGTGAAGACTACATAGCGATTGAATTGACGGATAAAACAAGTATCCCTAATGCTTTATCTGAATTAAGGCAAATTTATCCAAGGCTCATCAGTTTAGAGCGAATAGGTGAAGAAAAAGTTGTCTCAGATGAGCGATATGAAGCGATTGAAATAAAAAAAGTATCACCTAAAGAATTGATCGCTAATTACTTTGAAGATGTGACAGAAGAACCGTTAACTAAGCAGCAAAGTCGTTGGTTAGAAGAAGCCATGATTGAGGTAAGAAAAGAAAAATAGGAGGAAGACAATGAAACCTTTAACTTTAACACTTGAACATTTTGGTCCTTATGAAAATGAAACCATTGATTTTTCTTCTTTTTATGCCCAATCATTGTTTTTGATTTCCGGGAAAACAGGGTCTGGAAAAACAACCCTTTTTGATGCGATGAGTTATGCTCTTTATGGCAGTACATCTGGAGAATCACGCGAAGCTAAAGAGATGCGGTCAAATTTTTCAACCATTGATGATACAACACGTGTGACGTTTGCTTTTGAACATGATAAAAAAACCTATCATATTGTACGTGAACCAGAACAATTACGTCGCCGGTTACGTGGTGATGGAGAAAAATTAGAAAAAGCCAAATCTGTTTTAACGATATACAACGAAGAAGGAAAAGAAGAAGCACAGTACACCAAACAGATGGATGTCAACATGCGTATTCAGGATTTGTTACAGTTGAGTGCCAAACAATTTTCTCAAATCGTGATGCTACCACAAGGTGATTTTCAACGATTCTTACAATCGGATAGTGACAATAAAGAAGCAGTGTTGCGTCAATTATTTGATACCTCAATGTATCAAGATATTGCAAGAAGCTTAAAAGATAAGAAAAAAGAACAATCCAATCAACTAAAAAAGGAACAACAAAAGCTTTCAACCTTATTTGAGCAAATCAATTGGGATGAAGCATATATAGAAAAATCAACCGATGAGTTAACCATTGATGAAAAATTAGACTTGTATGAGGAACAAAAAGAAAGCAAAGAGCGTCACATTGCTCGTTTAGATGAAACAGTTAACACAACAAAAAAACAACGAGACAATCAGTTATCTGTATTAGAAAAAGCACGGGCACTTGCACAATGCTTTGAGGAAAAAGAAGAAACAACAAAAAAACTCGAAGTAAAATTACTTGAAGAAGAGAATATTCATCTACTAAAAGAAAAAATGAATGATTTTATTCAAGTAGAACCTCTTGAAAAAATAGTAGATGAGATATTGAAAGTCCAACAAACTATCCAAAAACTAAACGAAGAACAAGAGCAAGTCAGTCATTTATTAGAAAAAGTGACACAACAGCTGGTTGAGTTAACGGCTCGAAAACAAGCACTAGAAAAACAACAGCCTGTGATGAAAGAATACGAAAAGCGATTAGTCAAATTAGAAGAGCTCGTGCCACTTTTTGAAGAAGAAAAAAATATTAAAGTAACTCTTACAACACTTCAAAAGACAGAAGAAACACAGTCAAACCAAAAAGAGATATTAGAACAGAGCCTTAATGCTAAACAATTTCAATACACGCAATTGCAAGAATCCATAGCAACTATTCCAACTCGTTATAAAGAGCAAGCAGAGTTAAAAGAAAGATTGTCTAGGGAAGAAAAGTTGTTATCTAAGGTTGAGGCCTATCAACTACTTGAGCAACAAAATGCAACTCTTTCAAGTGAGTTAATCGTGTTAAATCATACACAAAAACAGTTGGATGAAGAATTAGCCCAAATTAAACTCACGTTATCTGATAAAAAAGATCAGTGGGCACGAGGACAAATTGCTCGTTTAAGTTTGGACTTAAAAGAAGGCATGCCATGTCCTGTGTGTGGTTCAATAGAGCATCCTACACCTGCTCATGTGACACAACTGTCGAAAGAAGAATTTAATGATTTAGAAGAGTTAATTGCTCATTTAGAACAGCGACAAGAAGAAGCTGTTCAACAATTGAGCAATATCAATGCCCAAATAACTAGTTCGCAAGAAAAACTGTCAAATGATGAGAAAGAGTTAAACGAGATGAGGAAAACCATATCAGCTGAATTAATGGATAAAGAATCATCCAGTTGGCTTGATGATATCACACAACAAGTTGGGAAAACAACAGAGCAGTTAGATAGATTAAAAGAGCAACTTGTAAATTTGGAGCAACAAGAACAAGAGATAATGACTATAAAAGAATCATCAAAAGAGATAGAACAACAACTTGCTACTGTCACAAAAGAATGGCAACAAACACAAGAAGAAAAACGTCTTCAACAACATAGCTATGAACAATTAAAGAAACGTTTAGGAGAAGAGTTTTCTTCCTTAGATGCCGTGATAAACGAACAAAAAGAATTACAGCATCAGTTAGAAAACTGGAATCAATCTTCTCGTCAGTGCGAAAAAGCTGTTTCTGATGCGACGAATGAACGTACTAAAACTCAAACAAGGTTAGAAGAAATTGAAAAAAATAATCAAATTCAAGAAAAAGAATTAGGTACATTGAAGTCAAGAAAAATAGAGTATCTATCCAACTATCAATGGGATGAAGATAAGTTGCAGGCTATTTTGACAGACAAAACACATAAAGCAAGTTACGAAAAAACAATCAATCAATATGAGAAAGAAGTCTTTTCATTAAGAGAATCTTTAGTAACATTAGAAGAAAAAACAAAAGGGACAGAAAAACCTAATGTTTTAGATATGGAAGAAAGCTACCAAGAAATTTCTCAAATATATGACGAACTAGTGGATAAAAAACGTCAAGAGGAAATACAACTTGAAAACAATAATAAAACAATCGCTACAATTCAACGATTAATGAAAAATATTAAAGAAGAGATGCAATCTTTACATGAGTTGAGCGTATTATCTGATGTATTAAATGGTGATAGTGACCATAAATTAAGTATCGAACGATATGTGTTACAAAGTTATTTACGCAAAATTTTAAACGTGGCAAATCATACATTGAAACGATTGACTCGAGGTCGTTATACATTTGCCTTAAGAGATGCCAAACAATCTTCTAAGAAAAAAACAGGACTAGAGATAGATATCTTTGATGATAACGTTGGTCGTTTAAGAGGAGTAAATACTTTATCAGGGGGCGAAAGTTTTATTGCTTCCTTAACTTTGGCACTAGCATTAGCTGAAGTGATTCAAAGCGAATCAGGAGGCGTTAAAATAGATGCGATGTTTATTGATGAAGGATTTGGTTCGTTGGATGAAGAAGCGTTAGAAACAGCCATCAGAGCATTAGAAACCATGGGTGGAAGTGACCGATTAATCGGCATCATCTCGCATGTTAATGAGTTAAAAGAAAGAATTCCACAACAATTAAAAATATCGGTGTCTAAAGACAACAGAAGTCACGCGACACCACAGCTAGAATTCACGTAAGGAGTGATAAAATGAAGTGGTCCATACCGGAAAAAGTTATAGAAGAAGGACGAGAGTGTGCCAAAGAGGGGCGGGTTGTCTCTTGGTCTAAAAATCTAGAAAGACGTGTATGGTACGCTGAAGTCATCGGAAGTGACATGCTTTATGTTGAACTAGACGGAACAGCTAAAGAAGATGATGTATGCCAGTGTATGTATTGGGAACAACACGGTTATTGTAAGCATACTGTTGCAGTAGAACTTGCAATGCGTGAAAAAGGGGTATCACGATTTATTCCTCGTACGGAAATAAAAGAAGCAGAAGCACCAAAAGTTATTTCTCCAGCTGTCGTGTTTACTAAAGGCTTTGAGCGATTACAAGATGCTGAATTGAGAAAATTAATTCGACAAACAGATGACTT
The DNA here is from genome assembly GCF_003950315.1 of Vagococcus bubulae. Lineage (GTDB taxonomy): Bacteria > Bacillota > Bacilli > Lactobacillales > Vagococcaceae > Vagococcus > Vagococcus bubulae. The sequence goes on along the minus strand of NZ_NGJT01000010.1, from coordinate 52,070 downwards.
ATTTTTAACGTATGGTGTTGATATTGTCCCAACGTCAGACTATCATGAAGAACAATCTGTTTTGGGACTACATTTACGTATTGGTAGACGAGATACACCGAAAAAAACATATATTGTAAAAAATATGGATGAATTTTTAGAGGCTTATAAGCAGGATAAGGAAATTCGGATTAGTACAATTAATTGGAAAGTTGGTCCTAGTGCGTTTAATTCTGAAAACAATGCGTTAATTCGTTTGATGTTAATGATGAAGGATCAACAAACTTTGGTTGTCAATAGTCGCTCGCAAGCTAAATCAGTAATTGACCGTCGATATTTAATTTTAAATAAACAAGTAGCCCGTCAATTATTCGATGAGTTTAAACATGATAAATCATTTATGATTAAAGGATTAGGCTCTCAAATAAAACGAGCGGTCATTCATCAAGGAAAAATTCCGTTGACAGTGACACTCTCACCAGTTGGATTATCTGACTATGAACTAACGATTATTGATCCATTCATCGTGTTTTTAGAGGAATATCAATGGCTTGTTGGAACAGATGGTTTTTACGAATTAACTGAGGAACAAGCAGCAAGTTATCAAGTGTTAACTCAAATGTTAAAGAGATTGGATAAACCCACGATTTATTACACAAAAGACCAAGTGAATTCATTATTTTCATATGTGTTACCACAATTAGCTCTATTATGTGACTTTGATTTACCAGAGTCATTGGATGATGAGGTGTTGCGTTATCCCCTTGATATTAAATTATATTTTCATAAAGAAGACGACTCATTAGTTGTGCGTGTTGATTTTTGTTATGGTGAGTATATTTTTTCAAATGTACCAAATTACAGTACCTCAATTGGAGAAGAGGGGGCTGTCTTACGTGATAAAGTTCAAGAAGAACGGTTAATCACATTGCTCCGTCATTATGGATATGGTACATATGCCCAACGATACAGTAAAAAATTTCCAAATGATTTGGAGCGTTTTTACTTTTTCACTAGAGAAATTCCTACCCTTAAAAAATATACTGAAGTCCATCTATCTGAAGAGGTACAATCACTCTACTTGGCAGCTGATGAGCATCAACCCAAAGCACGTATTATTGAAAATGGGTCATGGTTTGACATTCAATTTGATATTTCATCAGTTGATGAAACTGAAGTTAATGATGTATTAAGTAGTTTAATGCAAAATAAAGAGTACCATCAGTTGCGAAATGGACAAGTTCTAATGCTTGATGACGAAGCATATAAGGAAACCAATCAGATGCTTCGCTTGTTACGTGAAGATATTAGATTAGATGGTAATCGTCTAGAAGTTCCGACTTATCGTAGTTTGGTCTTGAGTGAAGCCATGACACAGCTAACAGATGTAGAGACGAGTGATTATTTTGAAACAATGGTAGATGAGTTAACACATCCTGAAACGGCTGATATCGCATTACCAGCACAATTAAATGCTACTTTGCGTGACTATCAAATCACGGGATTTAAATGGTTTAAAACGTTAAGTAAGTATCATTTTGGTGGGATATTAGCCGATGACATGGGGTTAGGAAAAACGATTCAGACAATCGCTTATTTATTATCTGAAAAAGAAGAAGGCGAACTAACGAAACCAAGTGTGATTGTGGCACCTGCGAGCTTACTTTATAATTGGCAACTTGAATTAGAAAAATTTGCGCCAAGCCTAAAATCTAAGTTGATTATCGGTGGGAAAGAAGAACGAAATGCTCAAATAGCATCACTAGATGACATAGATGTAGCCATTATTTCTTATTCGACATTGCGTCAAGATAGTGCAGAATTAAAAAAAATAGATTGTCATAGCGTGATTTTAGATGAAGCACAGATGGTGAAAAATTCGGCAACAAAAACGTTCCAATCGATTTCTGAGTTAAAATCAGATCGCGTATTTGCTTTAAGTGGGACGCCAATTGAAAATCGATTAGAGGAATTATGGTCATTATTTAAATTATTAATGCCTGGATTTTTCCCAGCGATACGAAGTTTTAAACAACTTGAAACAACTGAAATAGCGACCATGATAAAACCGTTTGTACTCCGTCGAGTGAAAAAAGACGTGCTACAAGATTTACCTGACAAAGTTGAAACAGATAGATATTCACAGTTAACAGATGAACAAAAAACAGTCTATGTGGCTTATTTAAAACAAATACAAGATTCGCTTTCAAAACTGAATGCTAAAGACTTTAACAAACAGCGTATGTCTATTTTAGCTGGCATCACACGTCTGCGTCAGATTTGTTGTCACCCAGGATTATTTATTGAGGATTACACAGGTGGCTCTGGAAAAATGGATCAAGCACTTGATTTGATTGAACAAGCTAAAAGCAATGGTCGACGCGTGTTATTATTTTCTCAATTTACTGGAATGTTAAGTATATTAGAAGATGAGTTAGCTAAAAGAGATGTTGGTACGTTTTACTTACGTGGCAGTACACCTGTTAAAGAGCGTCAAGAATTAGTTGAACGATTTAATCGTGGTGAAAAAGATGTTTTCTTGATTTCACTTAAAGCCGGTGGAACAGGATTAAACCTTACAGGAGCAGACACGGTCATTTTATATGATTTATGGTGGAACCCGGCAGTTGAGGAACAAGCAACAGGGCGAGCTCATCGTATTGGTCAAACAAGAAAAGTAGAAGTCTGGCGCTTGTTAGCTGAAGGCACGATTGAAGAGCGAATGAATCAACTTCAATTAGAGAAAAAAGCCTTGTTCCAAAAAGTCCTTCATTCAGAAGATGCACCAGAATTATCATCCATGACAATGGATGATATCAAACATATTTTAGCTATTGGTGATGAGGATTAGCATGAAAGGAAACTCTTTCATGTTTTTCTTTTTGTATGCTATAGTTGTTTTTACAGTATTTATTTAGGAGGAGTCAGATGGTAAAACGTTTCTTTTCGTATTATCGACCATATAAGACATTATTTATTGTCGATTTTACATGTGCAATTATCGCGGCATTACTTGAATTATCCTTTCCAGTGATTGTCAATCAAGTGATTGATAAAATTATGCCACTGAAAAATATTCGCTTAATTTTAGTGGTTAGTGCAGCGTTGTTTGGGTTTTATGTGATTAATACTGCGTTACAATATGTGGTGGTTTATTTTGGTCATAAGTTAGGAGTTAATATTGAAACAGATATGCGAAATGAATTATTTACGCATTTACAAAAACAACCGTATGACTATTATGATAACCAAAAAACTGGGAAGTTGATGACCCGTTTAACAAGTGATTTATTTGAAATATCAGAATTAGCGCATCATGGACCAGAAGATGTGTTTATCACCATTATGACACTTGTTGGGTCATTTTTATTGATGTATCAAATTCATCCTCAATTAGCTTTTGCAACAGCTGTGATGGTCCCTTTCATCACAATTGCGTTAGTTTTCTTCAATAAAAAAATGACAAAAGTCAATACCACCATTTATGAAAATCTAGGCGAATTTAATGCAGGGATTGAGGCCAGTGTGAGTGGAATTCGCGTGACACAAGCTTTTGCCAATGAAGAACATGAAGTCACTCGGTTTGGGAGACTAAATGAATTGTATCGCCAGTCAAAATTAGCATTTTATAAAACAATGGCTGTGAGTTCCTCTTATAATTATTTGATGATTCGCTTGATTAATTTATTTGCCTTATTATTTGGGTCTTATTACACAATTCGAGGAGATATAACCAATGGTAATTTTGTTGGGTTTATCCTGTTATCCAATGTGTTTGCTAGACCTATAGAGAAAATTAACACGATGATAGAAAGTTATCCAAAAGGTTTTGCTGGATTTAAACGATTTGTCGAAGAAATAGACAAAGAGCCATCTATTCAAGATGGTGATGGGGCAGTTGATTTAAAACCAGTCGTTGGAAATATTACGTATCAAGATGTGTCATTTAGTTACAGTGATGGCACGCAAGTATTTGATCAATTATCTTTGGATATTAAATCAGGTGAAACGGTGGCTTTTGTTGGGCCAAGTGGGGCAGGGAAAACAACCCTGTGTCATTTGTTACCACGATTTTATGATATAGACAGTGGGAAAATTTCGATTGATGGACAAAATATTCAACACGTTACGTTAAAGTCATTACGTGAACAAATTGGATTAGTACAACAAGATGTCTTTTTATTTCCAGGGACGATTAAGGAAAATATTTTATATGGTCGATTGGATGCGACAGAAGAAGATGTGTTAGAAGCAGTGAAACTCGCTCATTTAGAACAAGTCATAGATGGTTTGCCTGATGGATTAAACACAGTGATTGGTGAGCGTGGTGTGAGGTTATCAGGTGGACAGAAACAACGTGTGGCGATTGCTCGTATGTTTTTAAAGAATCCACCAATTTTAATTTTAGATGAAGCCACATCTGCCCTTGATACAGAAACAGAACAAGTGATTCAAGAGTCATTAGGCTCACTTGCAAAAGGACGCACAACGTTAATCATTGCGCACCGCTTGGCAACAATAAAAGATGCAACACGTATTGTCGTGGTCGATACAACAGGTATTGTTGAAAGTGGGACACATGATGAGTTAATGGAAAAACAAGGAGCATATAAAAAATTATATGACGCTCAATTTAGAAGCTAAAAGTTAGGAGCAACTGCTCTTGGCTTTTTTCTTTTTATGGGAAACATATGATAAAATATAACGAAAGAAAGACGAAAAATACTCTATAATTTAAAGGACTGATGAATCAAAATTTGACGTATCAATCCTTTTTAATTTATTTTATTTCAAATGGAAATGCCTTAAGATTTCCAGCCCGTTCAAAGAATACACCTGATGTACCTTCAGCTCTATAACCTTGCTCAGCAACTATTTTACCCATTTCAATATCTCTAATAATATCTTTAATAACTTGTCCAAGTATTCTAGTAGGTACAATCATATTATATAGATGACTATCTAATGTGTATTTACTTGCGTATTCTCTTACGATTGCTTCTTTCTTTTTGCAATAAAGTTTTATACAAGTTGATTCTTCTTTAATCGGTATTTCATTTTTAGAGACTCTTTTTTGAGGAGTCCACTTGTCATTTTCTAAATAAATGGCTAGTCCTAATTGATTCAATTTTTTAATATAATCTTGTATATTACTTTTTGACTTCGTTTCAGATAATTCTACTAACAATTTATTAAGGTTATCTTGTTTTATTTCATCAATTAATTTATCATACTGATTAGTTTTTACTAATACTATAGCATTATCTTCTTTGGAATCATTGAATCCTTGTGAATCGATATGTTTAAGTAATTCTAACAATATAGTTCTATCCACATTGTTATTTTTGCACCACTGATTGAAATATAAAATTGGATTTCTAGAACGCCATGTTGAAAATATTTTTTTGAATTTCTCTGTTAATTCAAATGAATCAAAATAGTTTTGGCTATCAGCAATATTATATATTATTTTAGATTCACTTCCTCCAAATCTTATTCTATTAGTCCCAATTTGTTCATATTTATCACCTATTAATTTATAAATTGCAATAATATCATTGGTATTGACAGATATACCAATTAAATAATCGACTTGACTAGCTTTCTCTGGATTCATAATCCAATCACCTAATACTGATGGATAATTTATAGACTTAATACTAATATCTTTTATACTTTCGTTTGCCTCCAATTTTACGGAATCATTTTTTGTAGTTGTGATACTGTTATTTTCTATATTATTAGTGGGATATTCGATAGTAGGCATAGCATGATCGAATATTTCTTCCAACTCTGAAAAATTAAATTCTTGATAAATTTCTTGTTTAATTTTACTAAAATTTTCATGTATGTATATTTTTTGAAAGATATACTGTTGTTCGGTGACAACTCTAGTTGGGTCTAACATATTCTCTGCATCATCTGGAAATTCTTTTCTTAAATAATCCAACAATTGATATTGGTAAAATAATTTGACGATATCTTTTTTTAATGCGATTTTTTCATCATCTTCTATATTGGAAGACTCTAATCTATGGTAGTTTTCTATTAATATAGGACTTCCTTCTTCCTTTATTTTGAATACTAAATTATCAAATGCTTTTTCTCGTTCTTTTTCTCGTTCTTTTTCTTCTAGAGCTTTTTCTTTTTCTTTATCACTATCTTGTTCAAATAATAATATTAAAAATGCACCTAGAATACTAGCAATAGAGCCAAATACAGACCAATAGTTTTGCCAAGATTCATCATTATTAAATAAAAACAATCCAATTATCCCTAAAACTAAAGACAGACCCAGGAATACACCCAAAATGATAAATCCCCTTTGTAACTTTTCTTTTCTCATATTAGTAGCTCCTTTTTCATATATAAAATATTTCTTTATTATTTTACATAATTATTATCTTGATGTCAGTTATTAACTAACTAATAATTTAACAGAGGCTATGATTACTTTAAAAAGTATTATAATTTCTTATGTTTTATTCAATAAAAGTATTGCTAAAAAAGGAAAACAACGAGAGGAAGACGAAAAAAGAATATAAAAAAACCTTGAATGGTTTAGCCATTCAAGGAAGGAGTTGTTTTTATTTACTTTGGAGGAGTAAATAAAATGAAAAAGTTTGTTAGGGTTGTTTTGTTGGTACACTTATATAATATCCAGAATTTGTGAATTTTTTGTTAACAAACCGTGTAATAATTATAAAGATTTGATTAAAAGTTTATTTTATTAGAATAATAGTAAGTTCTGCATAAAAAAATAGACCTAACAGGATTTTGTCGTACGTTTCACATTGGAGTGCCTTTTGTTTCTCCAATCATTCTTAAACACCTGTTAGGTCTTATTCTGTTAATAAGGAAAATTTCAAATTCCCACGCCTTTCTATCTTGTTTAAACTCTAATTCACTTACATGTGTTTCTTTTAGTACATGTCAACCAGTTACAAATCTTTTAAATATTATCCTTCTCGTTTAAAATTGATAAAATCTAAATATCTTGTTAACTAATTGTGGGAATTGTAGTTCCTTATGAGTTCATATTAACTCATTTTTAAATTAAATACAAGCGTTTTCAATAAGGGTGTACAAAGAATTATCCAATCATTTTAAATAAGAGAAAACAGGAGCGCCAAACTGCTCCTGTTTTTGTTTGATAAATAATCGTTAGGAAGGCTTAGTAAGATTGATAACATCCGACAAGAGTGGGATGAGGATCAAAATCTTCAGATAATACTGGCATGTCTGTTATTATTTCTGTTGCATTATGTCCTACAATATGAGCAATAACAATCGCAACGGCAACAAATATCATCATAATCATCCACCTCCTAAAAACAAAAAAATAATCCTAACCAAATAAAGTGGTTAGGATTTGAAAGAACGAACATATTTTAAGTAATATGTTGAGCTTTAGCACTATGCAACGTAAAGAAGATTCTTAGCTATCTTATGAAAAGCCTTGACGACAATTCCTGTTCTACCCATTGGTGTCTCTCGACGTTTTTGGGCAATAGCCTGTGTTTGCATAGGAGCCTCACCTAACAAAATTCATTTATCGTGTTTTATTTTAACAGAATATAACGAATTGTCAATCTTTAACGTGTTTTGTGAGTAAGAAAATCGTAATGGGAATCGTGATAGCAATACTAATCCCACTAAAAATAATCGCAACCCACTCTGTGACAATTAATTTACTGTTTACTAGTTGTGTTAGACTATAGTTCAAATCAAATACCCAAATCAATAACGCAAACTGACTACCTATAGCTGCAAAAATGAGGGTATTAATTGTTGGTCCTAAAACATCTTTGCCCACTGCTAGACCAGAAGATTTCCATTCAGAAAGAGACAGGTCAGGAAGTTGTTCTTTAATTTCAATCATGGACGAGGTAATTGAAATAGCAATGTCATTGATGGCGCCAACAACAGTCATAAGAAGGACGGATACGCTTAAATCAATAAAAGATATTCCAATATGTAATGAGTACATATCCATTTCCATTAAGCCTTCAAGAGGAATTCCTTGAAGATGCAATAAGGAAGTGGTAAAAAATATCGGAAAAACCATGAGTAAAATAATGAATGTACTACTTAGAAAAGCTGATTTTGTTGAAGGGTTAAACCCATTAATATTAAATAGATTATTTGCGCTGATTAAAATAGAGGTTATAACCGTCAATATAACTGGCGAAAAGCCTAAGTTAATCCCCAAAATCATGAAAAATAACATGGCTAAATTAATTCCTAATGTAATTAGCGTAAGTAGTCCCTTTTTTTTCTGGAAAAACCACAATAACAAGATAAGAACTAGAAGTAATATTAAGTTAACACTCATGTTCATTCCTCCTAGTCAGAAAAATACTTGCAATGAAACTGGTAATGGGGATAGTTAAGACAATCCCAATGCTTCCAATTAAAGCTCGTGTCATTTCAAGAGATAGTGAAATAGGAAAGGTATAATTAAATGACATATCATTCCTTAAGAAAATTAAGATTAATGGAATGGATCCACTTAAGTAAGAAAAAAACATAATATTTATCATTGGTCCTATTACATCAGATCCCACTTGTAATCCTGATTGATACAATGATTGAGAGGATAGTTGAGTCTGCCTTTGAGCAATTTCATTCATGGCAGTACTGAGTGTAATGGAAATATCCATTGATGCCCCCATTGTTCCAATTAATAAACTGGAGATAAAAAGAACGTGTTGGGGCCGAGTAATCAACTCCATTTCTTCATACCGAAGTCCCTTGTGTTTTAATAGTGTTAAGATGCATACACCAATGATAAAAGTAATGAGTGTACTACAAAGCGTGGTTAAAATAGAAATGATAGTTTTTTTATTCCAACCATTTGAGATAATTAATGTACTAGATACAATGAGTGGGAAGAATAATAAGCATAGCCAAACTAGGGACTGACTAGAAAGTTTTTCATAAATTAATAATAGACAATAAAATAGTCCAGTATTTACTAGAAGTCCAAGTAAAGAGGTAATCCCATTTTTTCTTCCGATAATTATTAGTAAAAGAACAAAGCATAGTACCAACATAGCCAGAGCAGTGTCTCGTTTTTTATCAAGGATGGTAGCTTGTGAAAAGTCATTATCTTTGATAGACAGAAAAACTAATTCCCCTTTTTTATATTCTTGGTCTTTAATTTTGGATTGACTAAAAGTATTTGAAAGAGTGATTTTTTTTCCTTTATGTTGAGTAGATAATAAAATTAATTCTATCTTTTGAGTTGTTAGAACGTCTTTATTTTGATGTTCATCAGTGACGTCTTGTTTATTGACTGTTTCTACTTGAGTGATTTTACCTAAAGGTTCATGGTACTGGCTATATTGTAACGTTTGGTAAATCCACCAGCTATTTAAGATTAAAAGGATGACAGCAAAAAAACGCCATAAGTATTTTTGTAACAAAGTAAACCTCCTTATAAATCAAACTATCATCATTATTATAGTTATATTATGATGATTTTTCATTAAAAGAGTCATGATATTTATCATTTGTTAATTATTTAATCGTTTTGTAATGAAGCTAATAATCGCAGAAAAAATAGAAATTAATACAGCTCCTTTAAAAAAAGATAGCCAAAAATTAAGATAAGGAGCAAAGCCTATCCACATCATCCACAAAATAAAAATGATTAAAAGCTGTTGTTTCAAATTGAGTCGTTTGATAAGTAACCATTTTAAAAAATCATCGTTACAAGACTTTGTTTTTAAGTATTGTTGATATAATGTCATTTTAAATTCCTCCTGCAAATAATTTTTGTTTTTATAAAAAAGATAGTTTTAAAAAACAATTTATGTTAAAATTCACATATAGAAAAAATAAGTCTTTATGAAAATTAGCATGATTATATCATAGGATTCATACGAATTTTTCTAAAAATTAAAAAAAATACCAAAAAATGGTTGACAGTTTTATAAGATAAGTCTATATTTACTTTAATAATATTTTAATCAAATTCCAATTTTAAAGGGGAACGTCATTATGAGAGAGTGCAAGAATAATTTAGTCATTATTTTATTACAGGTTAGGAACTAGGACACGTTGGGTGAAAAAACATCTACAGGTCGAGTTCCTATTTGTTGTAAGATAATGGGATTCTTGCCGTTAAGCATTCCATTAAGTGTCATACTTAAATGGAGTGCTTTTTCTTTTATCCTAAGGAGGAAAAATTATGAGAAGTGATAAAATCAAAAAAGGTGTTGATGCAGCACCAGCGAGAAGTTTACTGTATGCAACAGGACAAGTAAAAAATGCAAAAGACATGAATAAACCGTTTATTGCCATATGTAATTCTTATATTGATATTGTTCCAGGTCATGTCCATCTAAGAGAATTAGCAGACATTGCTAAAGAAGCGATTCGTGAAGCAGGTGGTATACCATTTGAATTTAATACGATTGGTGTAGATGATGGGATTGCAATGGGACACATTGGGATGCGTTACTCATTACCAAGTAGAGAAATTATTGCGGATGCAGCAGAAACAGTGATTAATGCTCATTGGTTTGATGGTGTATTCTACATTCCAAATTGTGACAAAATTACACCAGGTATGTTGATGGCAGCTGTTAGAACAAATGTGCCAAGTATTTTTTGTTCAGGTGGACCGATGAAAGCAGGGATAGACCCGAATGGAAAAGCGGCTACACTATCTTCAATGTTTGAAGCAGTTGGTGCATTTAAAGACGGTGGTATGAGTAAAGAAGATTTCTTATTTATGGAACAAAATGCGTGTCCAACTTGCGGGTCATGTGCAGGCATGTTTACAGCAAATTCAATGAACTGTTTAATGGAAGTGTTAGGGATGGCAGTACCGTACAATGGCACAGCTTTAGCGGTCTCTGATGAGCGACGTGAGTTAATAAAACAATCGGCTGTTCATTTAATGAACCTTGTAGAAAAACAAATTAAACCAAGAGATATTATTACAAAAGAAGCGATTGATGATGCCTTTGCTTTAGATATGGCAATGGGAGGTTCGACTAATACGGTTTTACATACACTTGCCATTGCAAACGAAGCAGAGATTGAGTATGACTTATCTGATGTTAATGACATTGCTAAACGTGTACCATACTTATCTAAAATTGCACCGTCATCTTCTTACTCAATGCATGATGTTCATGAAGCAGGCGGAGTACCAGCCATTATTAATGAACTGACAAGTATTGAAGGAGCCATCCATCCAGATCGCATGACAGTAACTGGGAAAACACTACGAGAAAATGTTAACCATGCACTAATTAATAATGAAGAAGTCATTCGACCAAAAGAAAATGCCTATAGCCCTGTTGGTGGGTTATCTATTTTGTATGGAAACATCGCGCCAGAAGGTTGTGTGATTAAAGTTGGTGGTGTGGATCCATCCATTTCAGTCTTTAAAGGAAAAGCGATTTGTTTTGATTCACATGATGAGGCAGTTGAAGCCATTGATAATCATACTGTACAAAAAGGACACGTTGTGGTAATTCGTTACGAAGGACCTAAAGGTGGACCAGGTATGCCAGAAATGCTTGCCCCAACATCAAGTATTGTCGGGCGAGGTTTAGGGAAAGATGTTGCGTTAATTACGGATGGACGTTTTTCAGGAGCAACACGTGGGATTGCAGTCGGACACATCTCACCAGAAGCAGCAGCAGGAGGTCCAATCGGTTTAGTTGAAGATGGGGATGAAATCGAGATTGATTTAGTGAATCGAACCATTAATTTGGCTGTTTCATATGACGAATTGGATGAAAGAAAAGCTAAGAAAAAACCATTTAAAGCAAAAGTAACAAAAGGATACCTTGCAAGATACACAGCATTAGTCACATCAGCACACACAGGAGCAATTATGATAATACCAGACAATTTGATGGGTGAGTAAGGAGGGTAAATAAGTATGAATAAAAGTGGCACAGAGTTGTTTATTGATTCATTACTAGATGAAGAAGTTGAGATGATATTTGGTTATCCAGGAGGGGCAGTATTGCCTTTATATGATGGGTTATACGATAAAAAAATTCCGCATATTTTAACGCGTCATGAACAAGGAGCAGTTCATGCAGCAGAGGGATATGCTAAAGCAAGTGGCAAGCCAGGAGTCGTTTTAGTAACAAGCGGCCCTGGAGCAACAAATGTCATTACAGGAATTGCTGATGCGATGAGTGATTCTGTTCCACTTATTGTGTTTACAGGACAAGTAGCAAGTAGTGGTATTGGGAAAGACGCTTTTCAAGAGGCAGATATTTTAGGATTAACAGTACCTATTACAAAGTATAATTATCAAGTAAGACGAACAGAAGATCTTCCTAAAGTCATCAAAGAAGCATTTCACATCGCTACAACAGGTAGAAAAGGTCCTGTTGTCATTGATTTACCGAAAGATATTACGTTAAATGAAGTTGAAGTCAAACAACTAGATGATGTAAATATTCCAAGCTATCAACCAAACTATATGCCACATCCCAATCAAATAAAAAAAGTGGTAAAAGCGATAAATGAATCTGAGAGACCTCTCTTTTTAATTGGCGCTGGCATTCATCACAGTGATAGCACACAGGAATTTAGAGAATTATTAGAAAATTCAAAAATCCCAGTGGTGTCTACATTACTTGGTCTGGGAGTTGTGCCAACAGAAAATGAGTTATTTTTAGGCATGGGAGGTATGCATGGTTCTTATGCAGCCAATCAAGCCTTAATGGATGCGGATGTTTTGATAAATATTGGGTCAAGGTTTGATGACCGTTTGGCTAGTTGTCCAAAAAGTTTAGCTAAAAATAAAACGATTATTCATGTGGATATTGATCCAGCTGAGATAGGCAAAATTATTCCAACAGATATCCCAATTGTTGGCGATGCAAAAGAAGTGATTCATTTGTTAAATAAGGAAACGTTTAATCCAGAAAATTATTCTAAGTGGCGTCAAACAGTTCAAGACTATCAAGAAGAAGCGCCATTCACTTATGAAGAAACAGTTGAAGAAATAAAACCACAACGGGCGATTGAATTGATTGGAGAGATTACAAACGGCGAGGCAATTGTTGCAACTGATGTGGGACAACATCAAATGTGGACGGCTCAATTTTATCCATTTAAAAATCAAAATCAATTGATTACTAGTGGTGGTCTTGGGACGATGGGTTACGGTATTCCGGCTGGCATTGGAGCGCAACTTGCTAAGCGCGACAAACAAGTGGTTATCATCGTAGGAGACGGTGGTTTTCAAATGACGAATCAAGAATTAGCAATTTTAGAACAGTATGAGTTATCACCTAAAATCGTATTGATTAATAATCATTCATTAGGAATGGTACGTCAGTGGCAAGAAAGTTTCTTTAACGAACGACGATCAGAATCTGTTTTTGATAATCAACCAGATTTTCAAAAAATGGCAGAAGCCTACCACTTGAAATCAGTGAAATTAAATGATGCGAAAACGTTGGAAGAAGATTTGAAAGCGGCATTTAGTCAAAAAGAAGCAATGGTGATTGAAATCAACTGTTCACCAACGGAGCATGTTTTACCAATGGTGCCACCTGGTAAACCTAACAATGAAATGATTGGGGTGGTGAAAAAATGAGACGAATAATTTCAGCAAAAGTAAGAAATACGTCGGGTGTATTAAATCGTATTTCAGGTGTTCTTACAAGGCGTCAATTTAATATTGAAAGTATCTCTGTCGGAGTGACGGAAAATCCTGATGTTTCACGAATTACAATTGTAGTGAATGTCGATTCAGATTTTCAAATGGAACAGTTAATTAAACAACTAAATAAACAGATTGATGTCATTAAAGTCACAGATATGAGTGCAGATTCACACTTAGAAAGAGAATTAGCTTTAATAAAAGTTGCAACAACTAGTGCAAATAGGCAAGAAATTATGTCTATGGTTGAACCGTTTAGGGCAAGTATTATTGATGTGAGTAGTCAATCCATCATTATCCAAATAGCAGGAAGCAGTGAAAAAATTGATGCATTAGTTGATGTATTAAAAGTATATGGAATCCAAGAACTTGCAAGAACCGGAATTACTGGGTTACTTAGAAGTTCTATAAAATAAAAAATAATAAATTTATCGGAGGAATTAATCATGGCAAAAGTATATTATGAAGATTCAGTTCAAGGAGATCAATTAAAGGATAAAAAAATCGCCATCATTGGTTATGGTTCACAAGGTCATGCACATTCACAAAATTTACGTGATACAGGGCATGATGTGATTATTGGTATCAGAGAAGGTAAATCAGCAGATGCTGCAAGAGAAGCAGGTTTTGATGTGTTTCCAGTTAGTGAAGCAGTAAAACAAGCAGATGTTGTTATGATTTTAGCACCAGATGAAATTCAAGGTGAGTTATATAAAAATGAAATTGCACCGTACTTAGAAGCAGGCAATGCCTTAGCATTTGGTCATGGATTTAATATCCACTTTGATGTTATCCAACCCCCAGCTGATGTGGATGTATTTTTAGTAGCGCCAAAAGGACCAGGACACTTGGTGCGTCGTACGTTTGAAGAAGGATTTGCTGTGCCATCATTATTTGCAGTAGAACAAGACGCGACAGGAAATGCTCGTGATATTGCCTTAGCTTATACAAAAGGTATTGGTGCCACTCGTGTTGGTGTATTAGAAACAACATTTAAAGAAGAAACAGAAACTGATTTGTTTGGTGAACAAGCTGTTTTATGTGGAGGAACAACTGCACTAGTGCAAGCTGGTTTTGAAACACTTGTTGAAGCAGGATACCAACCAGAAATTGCTTACTTTGAAGTATTACATGAATTGAAATTAATCGTTGATTTAATGTATGAAGGCGGTATGGAAAAAATGCGTGATTCTATTTCTAATACAGCTGAGTATGGCGATTATGTATCAGGTCCACGTGTAGTAACAGCTGAAACAAAAGCTCGTATGAAAGATGTTTTAACAGATATCCAAGATGGAACATTTGCTAAAGGATTTATAGAAGATAATGAAAATGGATTTGAAAAATTCTATGGATTAAGAAAAGAACAACAAGGACACCAAATCGAAGCAGTCGGAAAAGAATTGCGAGAAATGATGCCATTTGTTAATAACAAATAGGAGGCGTGTCTATGGTTGATTTAGTCACAAGTGAACAAATAGAAAAAGCCTATCACGTGTTGGAGCCAGTGGTAACAAAAACACTGCTCCAATATGATGATTACTTATCTAAAAAATATCAGGCGACTGTTTATTTAAAACGAGAAGATTTACAAATTGTTCGTTCCTTTAAGTTACGTGGAGCCTATTATGCTATCAGTCAATTACCAGAAGAAAAGTTAAAAAAAGGGGTTGTCTGTGCGAGTGCTGGAAACCATGCGCAAGGAGTTGCCTATACTTGTTTTAAAATGGGCGTGTCTGCCACTATTTTTATGCCAGTTACAACACCAAAACAAAAAGTTAATCAAGTTGAAGCGTTTGGTGGTGACCAAGTGACCATAAAACTTGCTGGTGATACGTTTGATCAGTCAAAAGACATGGCAATTTTTTACGGTGAGGAACATGGATTAACATTTATCAATCCATTTGATGATGAAAACATTATTGCAGGACAAGGAACTGTTGCGCTTGAAATTGTTGAACAATTAAACAAAAAACAAGCGTCACCTGCTGATTACGTTTTTACCCCAATTGGTGGTGGAGGATTAATCAGTGGTGTTAGTGCCTACTTTAAGGATAAAAGTCCCACTACAAAAATCATTGGGGTTGAACCAATAGGCGCAGCATCGATGTTATTGTCATTAAAAGAACAACATGTTACACCGTTATCCCATTTAGATAAATTTGTTGATGGGGCTGCTGTACAAGAAGTGGGAGAAATGACTTTTTTACATAGTCAACAATTAGTAGATGCTGTGTGTGACGTACCCGTCGGAAAAGTGTGTAGCACAATTTTAGAGTTATATACTAAACAAGCTATCGTTGTTGAACCTGCTGGCGCGCTATCAGTGACAGCACTTGATGACTATAAAGAAGAAATAAAAGGTAAAACAGTGGTATGCATCATTAGTGGAGGTAACAATGATATTCAACGTATGCCTGAAATTGAAGAACGTTCACTGATTTATGAAGGACTAAAACATTATTTTGTGGTTAATTTTCCACAAAGAGCAGGAGCGTTAAAAGAATTTGTGTCAGATGTGTTAGGGCCACATGATGACATTACAAAATTTGAGTACACCAAAAAATTAAATCGAGGAAGTGGTCCTGTTGTGATAGGTATTTTATTACAAGATCATAATGATTATGCTTCGTTGATTGAAAGATTGACTATTTTTGATCCAAATTATATTAATTTACAAGAAAATGAATCATTGTATACATTATTAGTTTAAGAGGAGAGAGTGTTATGACCAAGACGACAACAAGCATTTACCGATTATTATTAATGCAGGGCCCAGTGTAGAATTATACACTCTGGGTCCTATTCGACTTTGTCTGACATGGGATTCTTTTACTTAAGACTCCTCATGTATTTGCGTGAGGAGTCTTTTTAATTTGTTAAAGGGGAGATCATAATGAAAACCATTCAATTTTTTGATACATCACTAAGAGATGGTGAACAAACACCAGGCGTTAATTTTAATACAGCTGAAAAAGTCAGAATTGCTAAACAACTAGAAAGTTATGGGATTGATGCCATTGAGGCTGGATTTCCTATTACCTCACCTGGTGATTTTGAAGCTGTGTCAGAAATTGCTAAAGCAGTTGATACAATGACAGTTGTTGGATTAGCACGCTGTCGTAAAAAAGATATTGATGCGGCATATGATGCATTAAAACATGCTAAGCATCCACAAATTCATGTGTTTTTAGCAACAAGTGAGATTCATATGAAATACAAACTTCATATGAGTGAAGAGGAAGTGCTAGCCTCGATTAAAGAGCACGTCACGTACGCCAAGACATTATTTGAAAAAGTACAGTTTTCACCAGAAGATGCCACTCGTACGGAAAAAAACTTTTTAGTCCAATCGATTCAGACAGCGATTGATGCAGGGGCAACCATTATTAATGTACCTGATACAGTGGGGTATTCTAATCCAACAGAATATGGTGAGTTATTTAAATATATTATTAGCAATTGCCAAAACATAGAAAATGTTATTTTTTCTTGTCATTGTCACAATGACTTAGGTATGGCAACAGCAAATGCACTAGCTGCAATTGAAAATGGTGCAGGACGTGTTGAAGGAACAATTAATGGCATTGGTGAGCGTGCTGGAAATACCGCGATTGAAGAAGTGGCATTAGCACTTCATATTAGACAAGATTTTTACCAAGCTAAAACAAATATTATTTTAGAACAAACTAAAATGACGAGTGACTTGATTAGCCGTCTGTCTGGTATTCCAATCCATAAAACGAAGCCAATTATTGGTGGCAATGCATTTGCACATGAATCTGGTATTCATCAAGATGGTGTATTGAAACATCCAGATACGTATGAAATCATGACACCACAATTGATTGGATTAAAAACAAATCATTTACCGCTTGGAAAATTATCTGGCAGTCATGCGTTTAGTCAGAAACTAATCGAGTTAGGTTATACAAATTTAACACCAGAAGAACAGCAAACACTATTTGAAGAGTTTAAAGTATTAGCTGACAAGAAGAAAAATATTGTCGATAGAGATATTCATGCATTAGTAGCTGGTAATGCTATTTCGACTAGTCAAAATTTGGAATTAAAAAATTTACAACTACAATTCACTTCAAATGGTCAACAAGCAGCTGTGATTGAAATCGAAACAGCCGATAATGAACAATTGTCTGACTCAGCAACAGGACTTGGAAGTATTCAAGCTATTTATAATACGATTAATCGAATCATGGATAAAAATGTTCAATTAGATGCATTTAGAATAGAGTCTCTCACTAGTGGAGAAGATGCACAAGCAGAGGTTCATGTTGAAGTATCTAATCCAGAAACAGGTGAATCCGTACATGGAGTGGGCATTGATTTTGATATTTTAACAGCTTCAGCTAAAGCTTATATCAATGCATTTAGTAAGTTAAAAGAAGGTGAAACAAATGACTAAAATAACAGTATTAAAAGGGGACGGGATTGGTCCAGAAATTATGGATGCTGGATTAAATATTTTATCCGTCTTTAAAGAAAAAGGATTATTTGATTATGAAATCTCTGAAGAATTAGTAGGAGGAGCAGCGATTGATGCAGTGGGAAAACCTCTTCCTGAGAAAACAGTTGAAAGCTGTCAGTCATCTGATGCGATTTTACTTGGTGCTATCGGTGGGCCTAAATGGGATGATTGTAAGGAACGTCCAGAGGCTGGTCTTTTAGCACTTAGAAAGCAATTATCATTGTATGCCAATATTCGTCCGATTCAAGTATCAGAAGAACTTGTTCATTTATCCCCTATAAAAGAAGATAGAATTGCAGGAACTGATTTTGTGATTGTCCGAGAATTAACTGGAGGCATTTATTTTGGAGAACCACGACAATTAAATGACACAGAGGCACTTGATACATGTGTTTACACAAAAGAAGAAATCGAACGCATTATGCGAGCAGCTTTTGAATTAGCGCAAACAAGACGAAAAAAAGTGACATCAGTGGATAAATCAAATGTGTTAGCGACAAGTAAATTATGGCGAAAAGTTGCAGAGGAGGTAAGTCAAGATTATCCAGATGTCACACTTGAACATCAATTAGTCGATTCATGTGCAATGGTGATGATTACAAAACCAAAAGAGTTTGATGTGATTGTCACTGAAAATATGTTTGGTGATATTTTGAGTGACGAAGCATCTGTTTTAACAGGAAGTTTAGGTGTTTTAGCAAGTTCTAGTCTATCCAAAACAGGCATTCATTTATTTGAACCAATTCATGGATCAGCACCAGATATTGCGGGGCAAAACGTGGCAAATCCATTATCGATGATTTACTCAGTAACAATGATGTTACGAGATAGTTTTAAACAGTATAAATTAGCCGATATGGTGGATGAAGCAGTTAAAAAAGTGATGCAAAAAGGTATCATGACAAAAGATTTAGGTGGAAATTATTCGACTACCGATGTCACAAAATACATTCGTGAAGAATTAATAGAAATTATAGGAGGTTAAATGTATGAAAACCACATTATTTGATAAAGTATGGAATAAACATGTTGTTGCGGGAAATCCTGGTGAACCTCAATTATTATACATTGATCTTCACTTGATTCATGAAGTGACGTCCCCTCAGGCATTTGAAGGGTTAAGACTAGCTAATAGACCACTTCGACGTCCTGATTTGACGTTTGGAACCATGGATCATAATGTTCCGACAAAAGATATTTATAATATTTCTGATTTGGTAGCAAAAAAACAAATTGAAGCACTTGAAAAGAATTGTGCAGAATTTAACGTGTCATTATTTGGTAATGGACATGATAAACAAGGGATTGTTCATATGATTGGCCCTGAAATTGGTGTCACACAACCAGGAAAAACCATTGTTTGTGGTGACTCCCATACAGCGACACACGGAGCATTTGGTGCGATTGCATTTGGTATTGGGACAAGTGAAGTAGAGCATGTATTTGCGACACAAACACTGTGGCAAACAAAACCTAAAAATATGGGTGTTAAAATTACTGGTGAATTACAAAAAGGGGTGTATGCAAAAGATATTATTTTGTATTTGATTTCTAAATACGGGGTAGACTTTGGGACAGGATATGCTGTTGAATACTATGGTTCAACCATTGAAGGATTAACAATGGAAGAACGTATGAGTATTTGTAATATGTCGATTGAAGGAGGAGCAAAAATGGGAATGATTGCTCCTGATGACACAACGTTTGAGTACGTAAAGGACCGCGAGTTTGCACCTAAAAATTGGAATCAAGCTGTTGAAGAATGGCGGACATTAAAAACAGATGATGAGTCATGTTTTGATAAAATCATTGAAATTGACGCTAAAGATATTGCGCCTCAAGTTAGCTGGGGAACAAATCCTGGAATGTGCGTATCCGTTGATGAAGCTTTCCCAGAAATTAAAGATGAAAATGACACAAGAGCGTATGATTACATGGATTTAAAACCAGGAGATTATGCCAAAGATATTGAACTTGGTTATGTGTTTATCGGGTCATGTACCAATGGACGTTTATCTGATTTAGAAGAAGCGGCAAAAATTGTTAAAGGGAAAAAAATTCATGAAGGTATTACAGGAATTGTCGTGCCAGGCTCTCGACCTGTGAAAAAAGCAGCTGAAAAAATTGGTTTGGATAAAATATTTGAAGAAGCAGGATTTGAATGGCGTGAACCAGGATGTTCTATGTGTTTAGGAATGAACCCAGATCAAGTGCCAACAGGTGTTCATTGTGCCTCAACTTCAAATCGAAATTTTGAAGGTCGACAAGGAAAAGGGGCAAGAACTCATCTTTGTAATCCAGCCATGGCAGCAACTGCTGCGATTAATGGTCATTTTGTTGATATTAGAAAGGAGATGGCATAAATGGAGGCAATTAATCATTATGAAGGGTATGTTGTACCAATATTAAATGATAATATAGATACAGATCAAATTATCCCGAAAAACTTTTTAAAACGAATCGAAAAGACAGGTTTTGGAGAATTTTTATTTGATGAATGGCGTTATTTAGATAACCGTGATGAAAATCCTGATTTTATTTTAAATAATGATACTTACAAAAATGCAACGATTTTATTAACAGGTGATAATTTTGGTTGTGGATCATCCCGTGAACACGCAGTTTGGGCATTAGATGATTATGGATTTCGTGTCATTATTGCTGGTGGATACAGCGATATTTTCTATATGAATTCTATTAACAATGGGTTGCTACCCATTGTGCTACCAAAAGAAGAAAGAGAAAAAATTGCTAAAGTGAAAGCATCTGATACAATTAAAATTGAATTAGACAATCAATTAATCAAAGTTGGAGATGAGTCTATCCATTTTGATATCGATAAAAAATGGCGTGATAAATTAATTAGCGGATTAGATGAAATCGATGAAACAATGGCTTATAAGGATCAAATTTTAGCTTATGAAAAAGCACATGGAATTTAAGAAGTAGCGAGTAAGTGGAGACATTTACTCGTTTTTTTGATGGATAGAGGAGAATGGAAAATGACAATTTGGCTTGAACCAGTAACAGAAACAGATACAGAGGTACTCACTGATATATTAATGAAATCATTTAATTCCGATACACAGTATTATTTTGGCGATAATGAAGTTGGCGGACCACCTGGTTATGATGATGGAACAATAGCTCAGAAACTAATCAAATCAGAAAATTTAATTAGTTTTATGATTTATAGAGAAGATGAGCGAGTTGGATGTATTAGTATAAATAGTTATGAACGGGAAATTGCTTATTTTTGTGTGTTACCCGATTATCATCAGAAAGGAATAGGTCGTACAGTATGGCAACAAATTGAATCGATGTATGGCACGAATGAGTGGCTTGTTGAAACGCCAGATTATTCCTTGAAGAATCATGCTTTTTATGAGAAGTTAGGATTTGTAAAGATAGGTGAAAAAATGTATTCACCAGTAGCTAAATCATGTGTTTTTGAAAAAATAGATAAGGATAAATTGACTAGAGATAAAGTAAAAAAGTTAATCAAACAGCAACCTGAATTCATGTCATTACTAAGAATAGTATCCGAATTACAATTAAATGATGGTTGGATAGTGGCAGGAACCATTCGAAATTATCTTTGGAATAGTTTATTAGATAATCATGTTTTAGATACCTCAACAGATATAGATGTTGCGTTTTATGATGTGGCTGTTTCCTATGAAAAAAATAGAGAAATTGAAGAGCATCTTAAACAAGTTTATCCAACGTACAAATGGGAAGTAAAAAATCAAATCTATATGAATGGTCACAATCCAAATACGTCAACTTATATGAGTACAAGAGATGCAGTCTATCATTATCCGGAAAAGTGTACAGCTATTGCAATTCGCTTAAATCAGGGAGAAATAGAAGTCTTTTGTCCCTATGGATTAGATGATATTGAACAATTTAAAGTAACGCCAACTCCGTATGTAATGCGTGATAAGAAAAGAATTAAGTTGTATAATGACCGACAAAAAACGAAAAAATGGCAAGAAAAATATCCAAAGTTAACGATTAATTATGAAGCGATGGTGAAATAAATGAAACAGTATCAAAAAAGAGTATATGAAAATAAAGTAAATCATGGTTTTAACATTACAAATGTTGAAACAGAATTCTTATTACTTTATGGTGAAGTTTCTGAAGCATTCGATGCGTTTAGAAAAAATGAAAACATAGGAGAAGAGCTAGCGGATGTTGCTATTTATTTATTAGGTATTTCAGAGATTTTAGGATTAGATTTAGAAACGGAAATACTCAAAAAAATGGAGATAAATGAGAATAGGGTATACAAATCAAATGGCACTAAATATTTAATAAAGGAGTCAGAAAAGATAGATGATTGATATTTTTGAAGAAATAAATATGCGTGAAAAAGCGGTGATTATCAAAGCCGTTTTAAACGATTTACCAGAGTGGTTTGGTATGCCAGAAGCAATACAAGAATACATCAATTGTGGTAGAGAGTATCCTTTATATGTTGCTTCAGTAGATGGGAAGGCGGTAGGATTTATCAGTTTGAAAGAAACAAGTACTAAAACAGTTGAACTTTATTGTATGGGAGTGAAAAAGGAGTACCATCATCAAGGAATAGGGCGGTTATTGGTTGATAAAGTCAAACAAATTTATACAGAAAATTATGAGTATTTGCAAGTAAAAACCGTCGCAAGAGGTTATTATCCTCAGTATGATAAGACTATCCAATTTTACGAATCAGTTGGATTTTGTGAATTAGAAATTTTTTCAACACTTTGGGATGAGTGGAATCCTTGTTTGGTGATGGTTCAAAAACTAGAAAAATAAACATATCCGTTACAAAATTTCTATGCTTTTTCGTTTATTTAAAGTATAATAATAAAAAGAAATTTTGTTTGATAGATTAGGTTGACGAAAGAGGTGAGGCATGAAGAAGTTTTGGAACGTTTTCTGGATTATAATTTATGCTATAACATTACCACTACAAGTACAGGGACTATTAAAAGATGACGATATTTGGCTAAAATTTGCTGTGTTGTTAGTGACATCAACTATTACAGTTATTGCTTTAATACAATCAATGAAAAATATTAAAGATGAATAGAGTATTGATTATCATTAAAAAACGAATATAGACTATGAGTATGAAATGAAAGCGTTTCTTTTTAGTGGCTAATTGATTTATTGCTAACTTTTATAATCAATTGAATTGATACTAATAGGCTATTTGAATATATTTTTTATAAAAAGACTTGCAAAAAAACGAGAAAAACACTATGATGATTACAATAAATTAAAAATCAATGAGAGAAAGAAACGCCTGAATTGTTTTAGAAAGCTCTTGGTCGATGAAAAAGAGTACATGAAAGGTGCATACACATTCTTGAGTGTTTTCCTGAAAATGAGTAAATGATTAGGGAAAGTCGGTGAATACCGTTAACATGTGCAGTCTATTAATTATATGGTATGACTGATTGAGTATCATTTTGTGAGAAATGATAAAATTTGAGGTGGAACCACGTATCCAACGTCCTCTAGCTTTTTGTAGCTAGAGGACGTTTTTTGTTTTAATCAATTACAAAGGAGAGGTTAAAAATGAATAGTTTAAGAAGAATAAGTCCCTATATACCAGGAGAACAACCAACAGGAGAAGGATTAATTAAACTCAACACCAATGAAAATGCTTATCCACCATCACCAAACATTATAAAAAAAATGGCTCAATTTGATTACACTGATTTACGTCACTATTCTTCTTTAGATAATCAAGAATTGCGGGTTGCGATTGGACAAAAAGAAGGAATTAATCCAGATTATATTTCACTTGGAAATGGCAGTGATGATGTATTAGCTATTGCGTTTCAAAGCTTTTTTCAGTCAGATAAACCCGTTATGTTTCCTGACATCACGTATGGATTTTATAAAATTTGGTGTGACTTGTTTCGAATCCCTTATCAAGAAGTCCCTTTATCTTCAGATTTTACATTTGATTTAGAAAACTTACCTGAGAAGATTGGTGGGATTGTGCTAGCAAACCCTAATGCTCCAACAGGATTGGTTAAAACAGTGGAAGAAATTGAAGCACTATTAAAAAAATATCCTGAAACAGTGATTATCGTGGATGAAGCCTATATCTCGTTTGGTGGTAAAAGTGTGATAAAACTGGTTGAAACCTATCCAAATCTTTATGTAACACGTACTTTTTCAAAGGATTCTGCTTTGGCAGGAATTCGCTTAGGTTATGGTGTTGGAGGAGAAAGGTTAACGTCTGTTGTTAAGGCAGTAAAAAATTCTTACAATCCTTATTCAGTGAATTCACTCACTGAAGCAGTAGGATTAGAAGCAGTCTTGGATGAGTCCTATTATAAAGACACTTTAAAAAAAATAATCGATACTAGAGAATGGTTTACAGGTGAATTATCAAAATTAGGTTTTACAACAATCGAAAGCTCAACCAATTTTGTGTTTACGAAACATAAAACGAAACAAGCAAAAGATATACAAGATTATCTGAAGGGAAAAAATATTTATGTTCGCTATTTTTCAGATAATCCACGTATCAAACAATATTTACGTATTTCAATTGGGACACAGGAAGAGATGGAGAGTGTCATCAAAGTATTGAAAGAGTATATGAATGAAAAATCAGGAGGATAGTACAACATGAAAACAAAGCGATTGCCATCAGGTACGCAAGATAAATTATTTAGACGAGCAGAAGGAGTCTATACTCTAGAACATCAGATTAGTAACATATTGAAAACAAGAGGTTTCCAACGAATAGAAACCCCAACGATTGAATTTGCAGAATTGTTTGATGATAAACCAAGTGATACCTTGTATCGTTTTTTTGACAATCAAGGTCGTTTGTTAGTCTTACGTCCTGATATGACGTTACCTGTCGGAAGAGTTGTTTCAACAACGCAAGTAAAGTTGCCATTAAAACTTTCTTATAGTGGTAAGGTTTTTCGTTATCATGATGACATGAAAGGGTTACAAAATGAGATGACACAAATCGGCATTGAAATTATGGGCTTTTCTTCGATGAAATCAGAGTATGAAGCGATATTTTCAGCTTACACAGTATTACAAGAGTTGAATGTTCCAAACTTTTTTATCGAAATGGGGCATGCAAAAGTATTAGATGCAGTGATAAATGAACTACCACTGGATAAAAAAGGGAAAAAGCAATTAAATCAAGCAATGCTTAATCGAAATATCAGTGAATTACGTGAGTTAACTCAACATTATCCTAGTGAAATAGGGGCATTTGTATCAGAGTTACCAACACTATTTGGTGATATTGTGTCAGTAGTTAACCGAGCAAAACAGTTGTTACCAACAAATCATGAAATCACGATGTATTTAGAGGAACTTTTATTTTTGAGTGAATTATTTGATGAGACTGTTCAAAAAAGGTTGAGAGTTGATTTAGGAATGGTTCGTACGATGGATTATTACACAGGAATTATGTTTGCTGGATATGGTGAGGGAATACCTGATAGTTTCTTAAATGGTGGAAGATATGACGAATTATTAGCGCACTTTGGTGTAGAAAAAGCTTATTCTGTCGGTTGGGCAATGAATTTAGAGAGTATTTTTGATTTACTTTATAAACAGAAAGAAAAAATAAATAAGCCTAAAAAAATGATTCATGTCGAAGATTTAAATCAGTTAAAAAAAATGTCGGCATTAGAAAAAGATGTGGAGCTTTCATTGTTTCATTCTTTAGAGGAAACACGAGAGTTTGCTAAAAAATGGGATTATGAGGAAGTGTGGTATCTCCAAGATAGTCAATTGATTAAGGAGGTGTTGTGATGAGTCAACCATTGACCATTGCGTTTACAAAAGGACGATTAGAAAAACCAACTGTTGAATTATTTGAAAAAGTTGGATATGATATGACTTTTTTATCAGAGAAAAACCGTCAACTTATTTTGAATAGCCCAGATGGTTCACTAAGAATTTTGCTTGTTAAGGCAGCGGATGTGACAACTTATGTTAGAAAGGGAGTCGCGGATTTAGGTGTAGTGGGGAGTGACGTGTTGTCTGAAAATCCCTATGGCTATTATGACATGCTTGATTTAAATATTGGGGTATGTAAGTTTTCAGTGGCTTCAACGAAAGAGTTTGATCCAATCAATCATCAACGAAAACGAATAGCATCAAAATATCCAACGGTTGCTAGTGATTATTTTAAAGAAAAAAATGAAGATGTTGAAATTATTCAAATTCAAGGTTCTGTTGAGTTGGCGCCTATTTTAGATTTAGCAGATGCCATTGTGGATATCGTGGAAACAGGGACCACACTAAAAGAAAATGGGTTATTTATTTTAGATGATATTTGCCGAGTATCAGCCCATTTAATCGTCAATAAATCAGCGTTAAAACATCATTCAGCTGTGATGACGTTAATAAATGATTTAGAAATAGTAATAGAAAAAGGGGTTGAAATCTAATGAGATGGTTAACAGGCAATGTTGAAGAATTATCAAAAGAAATCAGACAAGAACAAGCACAATTAAATGAAAATAATGAATTGATTGAAGCACAAGTCAGAGAAATTATCGAACAAGTAAGAGAAAAAAAAGATATAGCATTATTTGAGTACACTAAACAGTTCGATGGGATAGAACTTGATTCCCTAGAAGTACCTAGTGAGATTATTAATCAAGCCTTTGAACAAATTGAGCCAGATGTGTTAGAAGCATTAGAAAAAGCGAAAGAAAATATTGTGTCTTATCATGAAAAACAAAAAGAATTAGGTTTTGTTGATTTTCCTAAAGAGGGGATTATTCGAGGGCAAAAAATCGAACCCATCGAAAAAGTGGCAGTTTATGTACCAGGTGGAACAGCTGCTTATCCTTCAAGTGTGTTGATGAATGTTTTACCAGCAAAAATTGCTGGGGTATCCGAAGTTGTTATGCTAACGCCACCACCAAAAAATGGCAAATTTATACCAGCTATTTTAGTAGCAGCTCTTTTATCGGGTGTCGATAAAATTTATCAAATTGGTGGAGCACAAGGCATTGCTGCAGTGGCTTACGGAACGGAAACAGTTCCTAAAGTAGATAAAATCGTGGGACCAGGAAATGCTTATGTTGCAACAGCAAAAAAACAAGTATTTGGGCAAGTTGGGATTGACATGATTGCAGGACCGTCAGAAATTGGGGTTATTGCTGATGAGACGGCTAATCCTCATTTTGTTGCGGCAGATTTATTATCCCAAGCAGAGCATGATACACTATCTCGTTCTATTTTAGTAACCAATTCAAAAAAATTAGCACAAGAAGTAGAAAATGAAATAAACAACCAACTAAAACAATTATCACGTGAGTCAATCGCACGAGCATCTATTGAAAATCAAGGTCTCATTATTGTTTCAGAGACGTTTGATGAGATATTTGATTTGATGAACGAAGTTGCACCAGAGCATTTAGAAATAGCATTAGATAACTCATTGGATTATTTAGGGAAAGTGAAAAATGCAGGATCTGTTTTTTTAGGTCACTACACGACAGAACCGATTGGCGATTATTTTGCTGGAAGTAACCACGTATTGCCAACAAGTGGGACAGCTCGTTTTTCTTCGGCTCTAGGTGTACATGACTTTGTTAAACGAATCCAATACGTTCACTACACAAAAGATGCACTAAAACAAGATAGAGACTATATTAGAACACTCGCTTATCAGGAGCAACTTGATGGGCATGCAAAATCAGTTGAAATTAGAGAGGAAGATAACTAATGAGAACAGCCAGTCTTTCAAGAGATACTTTGGAAACAAAAATAACTTTATCACTTAATTTAGATGAATCACAACCTGTTTCAATTGATACAGGAGTTGGCTTTTTTGATCACATGTTAACGTTATTTGCTTATCACGCTAGAATTTCTTTACAAGTTAAGGCTGTGGGGGATTTAGAAGTGGACAGTCATCATGTCGTAGAAGATATTGGTATTTTATTAGGTCAAGCATTGCTTGAGGCTTTAGGCGATAAAGCAGGGATTAATCGGTATGGGACATCTTTTGTTCCAATGGATGAAACATTAGGAATGGCTAGTTTAGATTTATCTGGAAGAAGTTTTTTAGTTTTTGACGCAACTTTTAGCAATCCAAAATTGGGACAATTTGATACAGAATTAGCAAAAGAATTTTTTCAAGCATTGGCATTTAATAGTCGTATGACACTACATTTAAAAATTATTCATGGAGAAAACACACATCATAAAATTGAGAGCCTATTTAAAGCGACAGGTCGAGCATTACGAGAAGCAATTGATAAAAACAGCGCGATTGATGGAGTAAATTCAACTAAAGGGGTGTTGTGATGATTGTTGTCATTGATTACGGTGCAGGAAATACGAAGAGTGTTATACGAGCATTAGAAAAAAATGATATTCAAGCAGTTTTATCCAGTGATAAAAGAGACATCGAATCTGCTAATGGCTTGATTTTACCAGGTGTTGGGGCTTTTCCACTTGCAATGGAAGAGCTAGAAAAGCGACAATTAATTGATGTCATTAAACAAGAAGTGGCAAAAGGAAAACCTCTGTTGGGTATTTGTTTAGGAATGCAGCTGTTAGTAGATGGTAGTGATGAGCATCGTTACACCAAAGGATTTGGTTTTATACCAGGAGAATGTAAGCAACTGCCAGCAAGTCACACGTTCCCTGTACCTCATATGGGATGGAATCAGTTGGATATCAAACAGAATACCCCATTAACAAGAGGGATAGCTAATGAGTATGTTTATTTTGTTCATAGTTATGCAGTTGACGTTGCCCCAATCTATATAGAAGCGAGTTGTCAGTATAGCCAAGAAATTCCTGCAGTGATTAGTTATAAAAATGTTTATGGCACTCAGTTTCATCCAGAAAAATCAGGAGAAGTGGGGCATAAATTATTGAGAAATTTTAAGGAGATTGTTTATGAATATACTACCAGCAATTGATATCAAAGATGGCAAAGCTGTGAGGCTATTTAAGGGAGATTTTAATCAACAAACAGTGGTAAATACCTCGCCAATTGCTCAAGCTAAATTATTTTCAACGTCAGGATTAACGTATTTACATATTGTTGATTTGGATGGCGCTTTGCAAGGAGAGGCAGTCAATGCTGAACTAATTCAAGAGATAAAAAAAGTCAGTAATATGCGCGTTGAAGTGGGTGGCGGTATACGCCATCTATCACAAATTGCATCTTACTTAGAAAGTGGTGTTGATCGTGTCATTATTGGCTCAATGGCGGTGAAACATCCTGAATTTGTTAAAGAAGCGATTGATAGATTTGGCTCAGAAAAAATTGTTATAGGGATTGATGCTAAAAATGGGTTTGTTTCGACAGAAGGATGGTTAGAACAAAGTCAGATTAGTTATTTAGATTTAGCCAAACAAATGAGTGAATATGGCGCAACTATTTTTGTCTATACAGACATTGATAAAGATGGAACGCTAACAGGTCCAAGTTTTCCTCATTATGAAAAATTAGTTGAACAATTACCAGATTGTCAGATTATCGCTTCAGGTGGGGTTCATTCAATGACAGATTTAGAGAAGTTAGAGAAAATCGGTGTGAGTGGAACGATTGTTGGTAAAGCTTATTACAGCGGTGCTATCACATTAGAAGAGATGGTTGAAGTAGAAAAAAATTAGGAGGTGAGTGCATGCTAGCCAAACGATTTATTCCTTGTTTAGATGTGACTAATGGACGAGTGGTAAAAGGGATTAATTTTGTTGATTTAAAAGATGTGGGCGATCCCGTTGAAATTGCTAAAGCCTATTACAACCAAGGGTGTGATGAGTTAGTATTTTTAGATATTACTGCAACTTATCAAGAGCGAGCAACGATGATTGATGTTATCAGACGAACATCACGAGAAATATTTGTGCCCTTTACAGTGGGTGGTGGCGTAAGAACCGTTGATGACATGAGTTTATTATTGAGCGCTGGAGCTGATAAAATTTCGATTAATTCTTCTGCTGTTGCAACACCAGAGTTAATTCAGCAAGGGGCCAAAAAATTTGGTAATCAGTGTATTGTTGTAGCGATTGATGCTAAAAAAGTGGGGAATTCTTGGCACGTTTTTGTCACAGGAGGCCGAGAAGATACTGGATTAGATGTGATTGAGTGGGCTAAAAAAGTGGAGTCACTTGGTACAGGAGAAATTTTATTAACTTCCATGGATAAAGATGGTACTAAGTCAGGTTATGATATAGCATTGTACCAATCTGTATGTGAGGCAATATCTATTCCAGTGATTGCCTCAGGCGGTGCTGGAAATAAAGAAGATATTGTGGAGGTGTTTCAAGAAACACCTGTTACAGGAGCTCTAGCTGCTAGTGTGTTTCATTACGGAGAAATTGATATTAAACAGACAAAAATGGAACTATCTGAATTAGGAATTCCCGTTAGGTTATAGAGGAGAGACATAAAATGACTAAGATAGATTTGGCGTTTGATAAACAACATCAGCTTATTCCTACTATTATTGTTGATTGTGAGACAAAAGAAGTGTTGATGTTAGCTTACATGAATAAAGAAAGTTATGAAAAAACGTTAGAAACAAAAGAAACATGGTTTTGGTCTAGAAGTCGGCAAGAATTATGGCATAAAGGTGAAACAAGTGGCCATATTCAAAAGGTAAAAAAAATAGTGACAGATTGTGATACCGACACACTTTTAATTGAGGTAGAACAAATAGGAGTCGCATGTCATACAGGGAAAAAAACGTGTTTTTTCCAAACAATTTATGATGATAAGAAAGGAGCCGAGAGATGTTAGAAAAACTATATAATGAAATTGAAGAACGAAAAAATGACCCAAAAGAAGGCTCTTATACCACCTATTTATTTGATAAGGGATTGGATAAAATATTAAAAAAAGTGGGAGAAGAAGCAACAGAAGTGGTGATTGCAGCTAAAAATGATAAGGAAGAATTAGTTAGTGAGACGAGTGATTTATTGTATCATTTACTTGTTTTATTAGTTGAAAAAAATATTACATTAGATGAGATTAATCAAGAATTAGACTCTCGAGTAGGAAAGAAAAGTAAAATAAGTGACCGAAAAGAAATCAAAGAATATTGATAGATTATTCGTTATTTTAATGGTATGATTATTGAAAATAAAATGATTTCTACAGGAGGGACACTGCATGACAATTAGACTAGAAGATATGCCAGAAAAAGAGATGATAGAATGGAGACGCCATTTACATAAACACCCAGAATTATCGTTTCATGAAGTAGAAACAGCTAAATATATTAGAAAAGTTTTATCAGAATTTCCTAATATAACCATCTCAACGTTAACTGAAAATAGTGTGATAGGAACATTAAAAGGAAGTAAACCGGGTAAAACGATTGCGTTACGTGCGGATATTGATGCCTTACCAATTGTTGAAGAATCAGATGTTGAGTTTCAATCAGAAAATCATGGTGTGATGCATGCGTGTGGTCATGACACTCATACGGCTATCTTACTCGGGGCAGCCAAAACTCTTTCTGGTATGCAAGATGACATTGCAGGAACCGTCAAATTTATTTTTCAGCCAGCAGAAGAAGAATTACCAGGTGGAGCTAAATTATTAGTTGAAGCTGGCGTGATGGATGATGTGGATATGGTATTTGGGTTACATATTGCACCAAATATTCCAGCTGGTATGGTCGGTATTAAAGATGGTCCATTAACAGCTGCGTCAGATATGTTTGAATTAAACATTCAAGGACGTGGCTCTCATGGTTCGACTCCAGAGTTATCAGTTGATCCAATCTTAGTTGGTGTGGAAATAATCAATAATTTAAATCATATTGTATCGAGAAATGTCAGTCCATTTGCAGATGTGGTGATTTCAATTGGTGAATTTAAAGCAGGACAAAAAGGAAACATCATTCCGGATAAAGCTCTTATTACAGGAACGATTCGGACGAATGATAAGACTATCCGTCAATTTGTTCAAAAGAGAATTGAAGAAATTATTTCTGGTGTGTGTCAAATGTATGGGGCAACCTACGAATTAGATTATGAGTTGGGTTATACACCAGTCATTAATGATGTGGCTGCGACTGATATTGTGAGACAAGCAGCGACAGAAGTTCTTGGAGAAAAAGGGCAATTTGCGATGCCAAGTATGATGGGTGGCGAAGACTTTTCGGCCTATACGGATGTTGTCCCAGGTTCATTCTTTATTTTAGGTGGTGGAACGGCAGAAGATGGGTGTGGATTTATGAACCACCATCCAAAATTTAAAGTATTAGAAGAATGTTTCAAGGTAGGGGCTGCCATGCATACCCAGATTGTTTTGGACAGTTTAAAAGATTAATATAAAAAGCGATTGGAAGTTTTTTTCAATCGCTTATTTAATGTGTTCACTTGTTTGATGAATTAAATCAAATATAATAGGATGAAATAAATAAGGGATAAACTTTTGGTTTGCAACTAAATCCATAAAGTCTTTTTTACAGACAAATTTAACTCGTTGAACTTCTTCTTTTTGTAGACTTAAGTCATCCAGTTGGATATCTTTTTGGATAAAAAAGTAATGATCCCATCCTTCTTCAAAAGAACAAGTAAAACGAATCGGAATATTGGATAAGTCAATAGAAACACCAAGTTCTTCAAATAATTCTCGTTCAGCTCCTTTCAAGATAGGTTCGTGAGCTAGTACTTGACCACTAGCTGAAAAATCCCATAAATTTGGAAAAAAATCTTTATTAGAGGCTCGTTGCTGGATGAGTAACTCATTCTTAGAATTGAATATTAAGACAGTCACAACCATTCGAAATTCTCCCTGACATAATGGGACTCCTCGAACACCTATTTTATCTGTGGTTGTTGTTTAGCATCATAGATAGTAAAGAGTTCTGTCATTGTTTATACAACCTTTCCATAAAAAAATCACAAAACATTTGTTGGTTGTTTTGTGACTTTTTAGTTAATTTAGTTTTTTTATGTAATAAGCGAGGGCAAATAGATTCGCTAATTCTCCTAAAATGACACTTCCTGAAATAATCAGTTTAGAATTTTCGTTTAGTAATGATACCAATAAAATAGCCAATAAAATAATTAAAGTTATTAGGCAAATAATGATGGAAAATTGAAAATAGTGTTTATTCGTTTGTTTCATAATAGGTTTTAACAGAGTGTCATCATCTGCTAAAAATAGGCCATCTAAGGAAAAATCTAATAATTTTGCCAATTCTACTAAATGATTTATATCAGGATAAGCTTTTTCATCTTCCCATTCAACTACAGTGTCTTTTGTGACATGTAATTGTTTGGCTAATTGTTCTTGTGTTAGTTGTTTTTCAATTCGTTTGCTTGTAATAATTGTTCCTAATTCCATGTAGTCTCACTTTCTTTTGTTGGTTAATTTATTTTTCCAATTGAGTTAAATGGAAAGAATCGATAAATCATTTTTCCTACAATATCTTCTTTATTGACCCCACCAAACATGCGACTATCAGTTGAATTTCCTCTATTGTCACCTAGGACAAAATAGTCATGACTGTTTACAACATAAGAAAAATCGCCAGTATAGGATTGATCTCTTATATCAAAAGGTTCTTCTATTGGCTCATTGTTAATAAAAAGTTGATTATTCTTATAACTAACGGTTTCTCCAGGTAACCCAATAACGCGTTTGACGTATTGTTTGTCCTCACCAGTTAATTTATTTGTGTTAAAAATAATGATATCAAAGCGTTTCACTGAATTTCCTTTTAAGACAAGGCTCCGATCATTATGTTGTAGGGTATGGTTCATTGATTCACCAGATACTCTAGTTGGTGAAACGATAAATAATTGTAAAAATAAAATGAAGCAGATACTCAATATGAGTATTATATTATCTTTTAGAAGTTTTTTCATGCCAGACCTCCTATTGTCTATTATAATGCAATTTCAAAAAAAGTACTATATAATTTAGAGTAACTAATCAGAAAAAAGGTGTGTTATCATGAATAACATCTCCTTGCAAAGTGTAACAAAAATACAATAAAAGAATATATAGAAAAATTATGTTGTATTGTTGTGATATGGTATACTATAATAGTATAAAAAAGGAGGGTTATAATAAATGAAAAAAATAGTATCAATTGTTTTTGCTTTGTTAGTGGTTTTCTTGCCGATTACAGCAAATGCTGCTGGAGCAATCTCTGCAGATGAACAACGTATTCTTGATTCTTTAAACTCAGGAATCACAACAAAAGAAGGACAACGTTTTTTCTTTTCAGCAACAGATATTCAACAAGCTGAAAATGATTTAAAAGCTAATGAGTATAGTGCAGCAACAGTGAATACCGTTGTTGGACATATTGAAGCAGCAAAACAATTAGCAGTGGATAATTCAGCAGGTATTCAAGCAACTAGCTTAGAAAACTTTTTAAAGCAATTACCTAAAAATGTTCAAACACAAATTAGAAATCATGTTTTAGAAGCATCACGAGCATTAGGATTATCCGTAAGTAGCAATGGAAATATTACAAATAGTGCTGGTAAAAAAGCATTTGTGCCAACAACAAGTAGCAATCCAGTTATCAAAACAACAGGAATTTCGCTAACAAGTGCAGTTATGACGATTGCTAGTTTAGTAACATTAACAGTAGCAACAGGATTTATGTCAAAAAGAAAAGGTGCTAGTTGTTAATGAATAAAAGAGTACTGGCATATATTTATATGCCGGTACTCTTTTTTATTTCTGCTTATGCTATTTTCACGTTATTATTTTTACCATATAAAGAAACATTTGACTTATTTGTTAGTGCCGTTACGATGACAGAGCAAGCAGAAAATACAAAAATCACCTCAATTTTTAATGAAAAAAAACAAAAAGAGATTAAACCTGTAGACAATCAAATACCATCAACACAAATAGAATATCCTAGTTTGGGAACAGAGTATGGAACAGTCATTATTGATAAATTTAATGTTCAAGCAAGACTAATTTATGGTGATTCACCAGAAGATTTAAGAGTAGGTGTTGGCCAGTTTAATGGGAGCGTGTTTCCTGGAGAAGCAGGTACAACCTTAATAGGTGGTCACAATACCTCAGATTTAGCA
Source organism: Vagococcus bubulae (assembly GCF_003950315.1). Classification (GTDB taxonomy): domain Bacteria; phylum Bacillota; class Bacilli; order Lactobacillales; family Vagococcaceae; genus Vagococcus; species Vagococcus bubulae. The sequence continues at coordinate 16,914 of NZ_NGJT01000010.1, read as the reverse complement.
GCACTTGATGGTGTGACAGTGAATGATACTATTACAATAAAGACGAGCTATGATACGTATCAATATAAAATTACAAATAAAAAAGTAGCCCGTTTTGATGATAAATCAGCCATTGAGTCACTATATAAAAAATCAGATAATAATCAGTTAATTTTATATACATGCTATCCAATAGATATGATTGGGTTAACAGATGACCGATTATTTGTTTATGCTGAAAGAGTCTCTGGAAAAATGATTAACTCAAGTATATAGGAAGGATATTCAAATGAATAAGACCATAAAACGTGTTTATCAGTTTTTACTAACATTACTTTCTATCTTGTGTTTAACCATTGCGTGTGAAGTCGTTATTGCAAGGACATTTTTGTTATCATCAGAGCATTGGATAACAGTGGCTAAGGAAAGTAATTATACCAAGAGTTTAACTGATTCAATAAATCAATCCATTCAAGATGTTGGAATGGCTAGTGGTATTAAAAAAGATGGGTTAAAACCAGTTGTCACTCAATCAGAGGTGACAAAAGATTTTAATCAATTTTTAACGAGTGCTTTTAAAGGGCAAACTTATGAGATAGAAAAAAGCGTAATTGAAAAAAATTACAAGTTGCTGTGGAAGAGTACGCCAAAAAGGAAAATAAACCAATCAATGAGGTTAATCAAGAGTCTGTTAACCAATTTGTTGAAGAAGGAGTCAATATTTATAATGGCAAAGTTCATAATGTCATGATTTCAACGATTGGATTACGTGTTAGTTTAATTAAAAAAATGACAAATATTTTATTGATTGTCTCTATCGTTTTACTAGGCATTTTGATGCTGTGTTTATATTTTGCTAGTGGTCGATATAAGCATGTCTTTGTCAGAAATGTAGCTTATTTAGTTACTAGTACAGGTTTGTTGTTAGTATCATTTACAATGATTTTATCTATAAATAATCCTTTAACTCATTTGTCGATTATTGATGATCATATGAAAAAATGGATTACAGAAAGCATCAAGCTACTAATGACTGTGCAAATTGTTGTCAGCATAGTATTTTTAGTGTTAGGTATATTGTTAAGTCTTTATTCTTATAAAGAATATAAAAAACTAGAACAACGAGGGTTTAGACGCAAACAACAAACATTTGATGAAATAGAAGGATATTAATCCAACCAAATTACTGGTTGGATTTTTGTTTAATCATAAGGGAGAGACAAAATGATTAGAAAAATAAATTTAACAGATGCCAATGCAATATGTCAGATAAATACAGAAGATTTAGGTTATGCCTTTCCAATAGAACAGACAAAACATCAAATTGAAAGAATTATCAATGATACAGAACATTATTATTTGATAGGGTATGAAGACAGTTCGACGAAAAAAATAGTTGGCTATTTACACGCTGAAGTGTACAGAACAACTTATTTTGAAACCCTTTTAAATGTTTTAGGTTTAGCTGTATTAGGAGATTATCAAAGACAAGGTATCGGTAAACAACTTATGTTAGAATTGGAACATGAAGCAAAATTACGTAACATTACAGCTATTAGATTAAATTCAGGAGAAGAAAGAAAAGAAGCACATTTATTTTATGAATCTCTCGGATATATTAGTAAAAAAAATCAAAAACAGTTTATGAAAAATATTGAATAAAATGAGTATGCTAGGAGTATCAATGATTTGAAAGATAAAAAGAGTGTGACATTAAGAAATGGTCTGTTAATTTATTTAAGAGATTACTAAAATATATTTATCCAGTTAAAGGATGGACTAGAAAAAAGTTAACTGGATAATTTTGTTATGTTTTAATGTCTTAATTTCTTCTTACGGTAAGACGCCATTTTTTGATTCCAAATGTTTTTATCCTCTTCATTCAGTTGGCGAATTATTTTTGCAGGGTTTCCTCCTACGATTGTATTTTTAGGAACATCTTTTGTTACAACTGAACCTGCTGCTACAATAGCATTTTCGCCAATTGATACCCCAGGTAAAATTGTTGCGTGTCCACCAATCCATACATTATCTTCAACAGTAATGGGTAATCCGAATTCTAATCCGGTATTTCTGACATTAGCATCTGTTGGATGTCCGGCTGTGTAAAACGAAGCATCAGGACCTATCATGACATTATCACCAAATGTAATATAGTTTACATCTAAAAAAGTACAATTCATATTGGCATAGAAATTTTCTCCAAGTTCAATGTGTCTCCCATAATCAGTATAAAAAGGTGGGCGAATATAAATATTTGTGCCAGTTTTACCAAATAATTCTTTTTCTAATGCTACAATCCTATCAAAATTTTCAATGGGTTCCATGTTTATTTTTTGATTCAGCTTTTCGCCTTCTAAAGAAGTATTTTCGTCAAATATATCTTGAGCTAGGTATAATTCCCCAGCTAAAAGTTGTTCATAGTCAAAGTCTTTTGTCATGATTTTTTCCTTTCTGTTAGATGTTTTTTTCATGTTAGAATGAGAATACCATAAAAAGAAAAGTTAGGTGACATAATGGAGATATTAAAAATAAGAAATCACCCAGAAATTATTAAGCAAGCATCACATTGGTTTAATCAGAAATGGGGAGTACCTATTGAGAGTTACTATGAAAGCATGAAGTCTAGTATAGAATACCCTGAAGATGTCACACAATGGTATGTAATAATGAATCAAGGAACAATCATTGCTGGAGCTGGGGTGATAGAAAATGATTTTCACAACAGAAAAGATTTATCGCCTAATTTGTGTGCTCTATATGTTGAAGAAAAATACCGTTCGCAAGGTGTCGCAGGTCAGTTGTTGAGTGAAATTACCAAAGACATGGCTAATTTAGAAGTGACAACGTTGTATTTGATAACAGATCATAAAACATTTTATGAACTGTATGGTTGGGTTTATTATGGGGAAGTGGAAGAAGAAGAGACAGGTGAACCAGTAAGAATGTATCGTGTTGATTATAAATAAAGTTAGTTAATATTAAAGGGGGATATTTATGCAAAAAATGATAATCATAGGTTCTCCTGGCACAGGAAAAAGTACCATAGCAAAGCAATTAGCAGGTAGTTTAACAATAAAACTGTATCATTTAGATAAATTATTTTGGAAACCACACTGGAAAATGAGCACGAAAGAAGAGCAACGGGAGATACTATATGATATAGTTAAACAAAATTCTTGGATTATTGATGGAAATTATAGTAGCACGTTAGATATTCGGATAAAAGAAGCAGACACCATCATTTATTTAAAACGTTCAAGAATGACTTGTTTGTATCATGTGTTCAAACGTTTTATCAGTTATCGTGGAAAAACGCGTCCTGATATGCAGGAAGACTGTCCAGAGAAATTAGATTGGGCGTTTATCAGATGGGTTTGGCAATTTCCTAAAAATCATGAGCCGTTGATAGAGGCGTATCTTAAGGATTTGACTAGTGAACAAACTTTAATCAAATTAACGAACTCAAAAGAAATAGATAATTTCTTAAATTCTTTAGAAAGTATGTGACGAAAATGATATTAATTAAACCAACAATTGAATGGGAAAAAGAGATATTAGATTATAAAACAGAATTTTTAAGTCAATCAGGTGTTAATTGGATAGACGGGTCAAGTGGGTTATCAGATTTTGTCAATATATTAGATTGGTTAGAACATCTTGTATTATACGAATCCAACGAAACAATTCCTAATCCGGATTTTGTCACTGGAGAGCAGTATTTATTTATTAGAGAAACCGACCGAAAAATTGTGGGGATGATTCACTTTCGACATGAGCTAAATGAGTATTTGTTTCATTTTGGCGGGCATATTGGTTACTCAGTTGTTCCGTCTGAAAGAAACAAAGGTTATGGGAGCCGAATGCTTAAAGAGATGTTAACCGAGAAAAAAGAAAGTCCTATTAAAAAATTCCTCATCACTTGTAATGATGACAATGTTGGATCAGCCAAAGTGATTGAACAGAATGGTGGAATACTTGAAAATAAAGTATTGGATGAATCAGACGGTCAGTTAGTCAGAAGATATTGGATAGATAATTAAAAAAACAGCAGTGGATAACTGACATTATCTCTGCTGTTCTATTTTTTTAATGATGTCAGATAAGACCTCTTTTATTGGTCTCTCATCATTCATTATTTTATCGTCTTGTGGAAAAGCATTGAATGCTTCTATTATCTCATCGACTTTACTCTCACCCCATTCAATTAATGCTTTAGGACGTTCTTGGAGTCTTGAAATAATCGTTTCTTTTGGTACATCGAGTTGAATATGACAAACTGGTATATTTTCTTCACGTAACTTTCCAAGAATCTCAGAAACAGCTTCTGTTTTGTAAATCGTCATAGGTACAATGATATCTCCATCGTATTCTTGATAAATTTTTTTAAGTAGATAAACATTCCACTGACGCCATTCAGGATAATACTGAAAATCACTTTTTTGCATACTGATTGGTAAGTTTGAACGAAAAATATCACCAATATTTTCTGGATCATACAAAAAGGAAGGTTGAATCTGTTTTACTAATTCAGTCGCCACTGTTGTTTTACCTGCGCCAAATGCCCCATTTATCCAAATAATCATATATTGTTCTCCTTGTTGTTTGTTTGGATAACTATATCATGGAAGGAAAGGAAATATCTAATTCTTTTTTTCATTCAAAGGAATAGATGATAACACTTCACCATCAGGACTGACGATATGGAGTGTATCAATGCCATTAAAGAATTCTTTATCATATGGAATGACGATGCTTTCTTTATGTTTAAAAGACCAGTCAAAACTATATCCAAGAGTTATTTCTATCACGCTACTTTCAGTATCTTTACTAGACATATAAGATGACATGCTACGATAAAATGGAATGGATGTGTTCACTTTAATATCGCCATTATTTAAAACAGTTACAAGTTGAATTTGATCATCTGAAGAAATATCAATATTTCTAATTGATCGGTAACCAAATATTCCCCCAAAACTGATTAAAACAATGATGGTAATGACTAACCATCTAATTTTTTTTGACTGGTCTTTTCTTGTTTTGGTATCATCTGAAATTTGTTCCACTACTTCTTTATCTCCTTTTAATAAGTCATCTAAGGAGATATCAAATAATTCACTCATCGCAATAATGGTTTCCAAATCAGGATAATTTCTTCCAACTTCCCAACTTGAAACAGCAGAGCGTGAGACATTCAACATTTGAGCTAGTTCTTCTTGTGTCCAATTATGTTTTAGACGTTCTTCTTTTATTTTTTCTGAAATAATCATTTTTCTACCTCCTAACAGTATTATTTATTAACAGAGTAAAATATGATAGAAAGTAGATGTATCATGGTAGTTTTTTGTATGATACAATTCGTGTCATTGGTTAAAACGCTTGATAAATAAAGGTTTTTAGATAAATTTAGAAAATGATTTCTTTTTTTGTTGGCTATATAAGTAACTCAATAAATCAGTTGTTAGTAAAGAAAAAACAATCAGTAAGACAAATAATTTTGTGTTTTGTGTAAAAAATAAAAGACTACTAAAAATAATTAATTCTATGCCAAATAGTCTATTTGTAGTAGCCCAACTATTTGATCTATTTAAAAGATACAAGATACCTCTGAATCCAATAACAGATTTGTATTTTGGTGCAATAAATAGACAGTAAAGTCCTAATAGGAAAAATGTAGTGGCTAGTAACATAAAATCGTCTCCTTTTTATTTATTATACCATTTAAATGAAGAGTTGGTGGAAATTAATGATAGTTAGTGTACTTTTTTATGCATAATTGTTAATATATAGTTATAAAAAATGATTATTAGGTGGTGCTGTTAAATATGTCTAATGATTTTGAATATGAAGAGATGTTAAATGGTGAATTGTACGTGTCAAAACATATTTTTGATGAAAATAAATCACTCCACGGGAAAATAATAGCTCAAAAAATAAATATGGAGCCATTAGAGAATCAAGATACAATTAAAGCATTAGTGAAAGAATTATTTGCAGAAACGGGAGAAAATCCTTATGTTATGCCACCTGTTCATGTTGGATATGGGCGACATACAACAGTAGGGGATCATTTTTTTGCTAATATGGATTGTATTTTTTTAGATGTTAATCGCATTACTATTGGTGATAATGTGATGTTAGGGCCACGAGTTGGCTTATATACAGCAGGTCATCCAATTGATCCAGATATCCGAATTGAAAAATTAGAGTTTGGTCATCCAATTGTGATTAAAGATAATGTGTGGATAGGAGCTAATTCAATTGTTTTACCAGGTGTAACGATTGGTAAAAACGTGGTAGTTGCAGCAGGTTCTGTTGTAACAAAAGATGTTTCAGATAATACCATTGTCGGAGGAAATCCTGCGAAAATAATTCGTGAGGTTAGTGAAAAAGATACCGTTATTTGGAATCAAAAAAAGAAAGATTATCATGATAAAAGAGCGAATTAAATAAAAAAAGAAAGTATCTGTGAACGGTACTTTCTTAGTTTGTCTTTTTTTGTTAAGTTCTTTGTTTATAATATGAAAATGCTCATTAGCGAGCACTTTTTAGTTAGGTTTTCCAGTAATAGATTTAACGTTAAAGTATTTAGCCATCCATTGGTTAAACCAAGCGTCTTTATCAGGTTTTACGTTAGCCGTACTATTAAAGGCATTATAGTTTGTTGTTGGACTAGTAATCATTGTTACTGTAACATCTTGATTGGGTTCTGCATTTTCTAAAATAGTCACTTGTTCCATGACTTGTGAATAGGTTGTTGCATTATCTTTTATAGCATAGTAATAGTTATATAGTGAAAATAATAATAATCCAAGTGTTATGAGTATTTGCATATATTTGAATGTGTATAGACGATTCAACAGGTATGTGGCAATGATAATGATAAAGATTGCTGCACCAAATAATACTCTTAGTGGTTTGTATGAAACAAATATTAAACTATAAATACTAGCAAAATGCCCGATAGATAAGATAAAAATGAAGAGAAGATCTTTTTTATTAACTTGTTTCGTTAGAGAAAGAATTAATAAGAGAACCAATACTAAAATATAAATATAGTAAAAATGTATCAAGCTACTTTTAAAAATATCATTTAAATTATTTAAAATGATATCAGTTGTAACATCCATTTTACCTCGTTTTAGGGAGCCAGCAGAGGACATCATAGAAACAAAGCCTATAATGGACGAAATTGCTCCTATAATTTGGTAAGTCTTGAATTTATTGTTAATAAATAGATTAAGAATAAAAATTAACAGTACCATGAGAATGGTTGCAGGTCCTGAATTCTCATTGGTTACACCAGCTAAAAACCCAATGACAATAGAACTCAGAATCACGATAAAACTATCATTAAAATTTTTAATACAAAATAATAAAAAGCCGGTATAAAAAAGAGAACTCCATAAATAATTTCCAGAGCCAGATACCCATAATACGGTTTGTCCAAAACTTGGAATAAATAACCATAGTAATAATATAATTTGAGTAAATAATAAGCCTGTTCTTTTTACTTTAACAACTGAATTTACAATAAAGAAAATTAAAGTCGCTAACAATAAAAAAGCTAGTGTATTAAATATATTAAAAATAATTTTATCATACTGTAAAAAAAATTGTACGATACTATGGGCGAGATACCGCCCATTCCAAAGATTATAGTGGTTTATTTGTGATTTAATGATAGATTTAACACCATCTATTTTTTCAATATCTGGTGTAGGCATATGACCTTTATAGATAAAATGATAGGTATAATCATCAGATGTAAAATAAGTCAGCTGATTTAATATAAATACAGCAATAAAACTAATAATAAAAACAATCCCAACGTGTATTCTTTTCCTATTAATCATGTAAAAATAAACTCCCTCGTATAATTATGGTAGATCAATTCATTATATACATTTTTTGGAAAAAGTGAAATATGTAATGGTAAGTTTGGTAATTAAGTAGGATAAAAATAATATTTACCAATAATTATATTATTTTGGAAAGTAATAAAAATGTTTAGGTGGGATATTGTTATTTTTCACATGGAATCTTGTTAGTAATATTTTTTGAGGATTAAAAAGATTAGGACAGTTTAGGTATCTGGTAAGAAATATATGCGTAGTCAAAAAAGTATCATTTTTTCATCAATATGATTTCTACTAATGTAAATAATTGTGTGTTATGTTTGATAAATTGAATAAATAAGATTGAAATGAACTGATAAGTAGTGTATACTTCGTTTGTATATAAAAGGAGGTTAAAATAAAATTGAATAAAAAGATGAAACATTTAATGGTGGGTGCAGTTATTGTTATGTTAACAATGTTTACAGGAAGTTTAGTTTATGCCAATGCAATGAATGATTATAATCAAGATGATTATTCTTATTCTCAAAGACATCGAGGTAGTAGACAAGGTATGATGAGACAACATCAAAGAATGACGACGCAAATGAATCATTGTCATGACAGCATGGATTCAAATGGTTATTATCAATAAAAAGTAAAATGTGCATACCGATAAAATGGGATATTATTAAAAAAAATAATTTTTAGACTATAGATTACCGATATTTTATCGGTGATGTATAGTCTAATTTTTGTTGAATTCAAGTTTTATCTTTAATGGGAATGAGTTCTTCTTGTACCCATCAAAACAAATTTTACTTAATTTAGTTTAATGGAATTTAACAGAAAGTTCATTTTATTTATTGTGTTATGTAAATTAATAGTTTATTTAGTGTAATGTATAGTAATTATTTTTTGTTAATTGTTATTTATGTATTGTTTTCAATGATTATATAAATAGTATTGTTAAAAATTTGCTAATTTTGAATATGAAAAGATAAAAATACTAGTTAATAGATATTTTGAGTTACAATAAGATTATTGTTATAAATTATTGGTAATAATTTAAATAGTTTTACTTACATTAATTTAAAATGTTTCAATAGTTTATATTAATTAGTAATAAATATCATGTTGATTCACTTGTTCAAAAAATGTATACTATAAATATAAAAGTTTATAAAAGGGGATATTTTATGAAAAAAAGGAGATTTAAAGTCAATTTAGTAACAAGTTTGTTAATAGTAGCTACTACATTATTTGGGAATGTTGGTCTATTAAATCATAGTGCTACTTCAACAGTTGTTGAAGCGGCACCTGCAAAAGTCGTGGGAGGACCAATAGCTGATGAAACATCTGAACGTTCATTAACTATTTATAAATATGTTGCAAAAGATGTCTCAGAATTCGATGAACGAGGAACAGGTGAAGCAGTTGATGGTATAACAAAGGAACCGCTTCCGGGGATTAAGTTTAAAATTCAACGTGTAAGACCTATATATGCTCCAAGAAGTACGCCTAAACCATTGGAGGATCCATTGACTGTTGTAGAAGGGGTGGATTATGACATTGTTGAGGACTTTGAAAAAATAGTGACAACAGATAGTAATGGAAAGGCAACTTATTCATTTGGTGTTGGTTTAGATGCTGATGGTACATACTTAGTGACAGAATTACCCGACGATCGTGGAGTAGTACCGAAAGTTGTTAAGCCGGCCGATCCATTTTTTGTTACTATTCCGCAAACTAAGCGTGAAGACACTGGAAAATTAATCTATGATGTCGTTGTTCAACCTAAAAATATTTTAGAAACATTAATGAATGCAACCAAAACAGTCAATGGCGGAAATGGCTATTCAATTAAAGCGGGTCAAGAATTTACATGGGAAGCGCAAATGAATGTTCCATCTGGTTTATATACAGTAGCTTCACAAGATATGAAAATTAAACCTATTTATGATGATAGTGGGAATGTTATTGATGGTACTGAACTAGATGTCAATATGGGTGATGAGATTTTTGCTAATTACTTTAAAATTTTAGATACTCTTGATAAAAACTTGGAATTATTAGATGTTACTGTTCAAGCAAGAGGTGGTGGGCAACAATCTGTTCCTGTTGCCGAAGCAAAATGGGTGGATTTAACATTTAAGACGGATTATTCTGTAGCAGTCAATGGAGTAAATAAAACAACTAAACCAATTACAGAATCTGGAACAGCTGCTACTAAGGAAGTAGAAGTAGTTCTGACAAAAGAAGGAATGAAGAAGGTTGACATATATGAACAAATAAGAGTTGTCTATAAAACCAAAACAGATGTTAATTATAACGGTACAATTAAAAATGCTTTTCAAGTTAAATTTTTGACTCCTGGTAATAAACCAGTGATATCTCGTAATGAGAATGACCCTAAATATTATACGGGCGGTTTTGATTTAACTAAAAAGGGTGAAACAGAATCAGGTGCAGAAAACCTTCCAGGTGCAGAATTCCATATAGCTGATAGTGACGAAGATGCTAAAAAGAATATCTTTTTAGGAGTAGATGGCAAACGATATGGTAAAGTATCTGGTGGTAAGATAGTTGGTGGAACATTGCAAGATGCCATTTCTGCAGCGTCAAATGCAGGAACAACATTGATGAAAAGTATCAGTGATGCAAATGGTAAAGTAACATTTAATGGATTGAAATTGATTTGGTTTGATGATGCAAATGATAACGGAATTCAAGAATCAGGTGAGGAAGATAAAACTGATCCTGCGTATATTGAAAAAACATATTGGGTGGTAGAAACAAAGTCTCCGGATGGCTATGAATTAATAAAAGATTCTATACCTATTACTGTGACGTTGGACACTGCATCAAAATCTTATCTGGAAATTACCAATCAAAAGGTAACAAAACTACCATTTACAGGTGGAACTGGGACAACAATTGTAATAGCTGTTGCGATTGGATTGATTCTTACAGGAACAGTAATGTTAACCGTTGATAACAAGCGTAAACGTGCTTAATAATAAAGGATGGCTGGCAATTAATAGTGCTGCTATTAATTCAATAGCAGCTGGTTGCCAATCTTTCTTTAGTCATAATGATGGTAACCAAACTGGTTATCATCTTTTTATTTGGATATGACATTCGTTGTTCTATTCCAATTTGTTATGAAAAATAATAGCTAAGTAGAGGTTAATTGGATCTATTTATAAGAATGATTCAAATGGAGTCATTCAAATAGTGTGATTACTTGAGAGGAGGAAAGTCATAAAATGAATTTAAATAAAAAACAAGTATTATGGTTAGTTTATTTAATTGGTCTATTCGCTTTCTTCCCTATTCAATTATATGCTGAAGATGGGTCATATGGCATTCACATTGTAAAACTAGGTATACGTGAAGATACAAAACTTCAAAATGAATTGATTCATAATGGATTGAAACTTGATGAGGTTAAGGATGAGGAAGGAAATATTTTAAATGGTGTTTCTTCTATTCAGTATACTGTTACACGAGTGACATTGAAACACTCTAATTTAGATGCGACACAAAATAGCTCTTATGAAGTTGTTAGTGGTAAAGAAGCCTTTACAAAAACAGTTACAACAAACCAATTTGGAGAAGCTGATATTGTTGGATTATCGAAAGGTATTTACCAAATAAAAGAGTTACCTAATGATTTATTATCTAATTTAATGGAACCTATTATAGTTTCTCTCCCTATGGATAGTAAAAGTGGTTTATTAAATGATGTGTATATCTACCCTAAATCAAGTTTGGTATCTAAAACCTTCGATTCAGAACCAGAACTACCAGATAAACTGCCACAAACAGATGGAGATATAGGTCAATCAAATCAATTATATTGGATGATAGGATTAATTGGTTGTATGGGGATGGTAGGTTTGCTTCAATTTAAAAAAATAAAAATTTAAATGATAGAGAACTAAAAGACATTATTTCTTTTTTAATGGAATAGTGTCTTATTTAGTAATATTCACTAAGTTAATAGTTGCTAAAAAAGTACATATTAGGTGGGTAGAAAATGAGTAGTAATAAAATGAATAAAAAAAGCAAAAGCACAAGTAAAAATAAAAGTAAAAAAAAATCTAGAAAACATGGTCATAGAAAAAAAAGCTCCTCAAAAAAAAATAATGGATTTAGTTTTTTAAAAGTAGGAGCCGTGGTAATGATTTTGTTAGGTTTAGGGGCTTTACTTTACCCAATAGTAGGTAACTATTTAGCAAATAGAGATCGTAGTGAAGCTGTAGATCAATATAATAAAGAAATGAAAGATACCGTTCAAAAAGATATTGATAAAAATATTGAGTTGGCAAAGGAATACAATAAAGAGATATATGCTAATCAACAAGGTAATCGAAATACTAAAAAAATTGATTATAACGGTTTTTTGGAAAATCAAAATGTCATGGGAACGATTGAAGTTCCTGCACTTAATATAAAATCACTTCCCTTTTATCATGGTACTAGTTACAAAACACTTGATAAAGGATTAGGTCATTTTGAACAATCTTCAATTCCAATTGGGGGAATAAATACTCGATCGGTGATAACTGGGCATAGTGGCATGAAGAATCAAGTTCTTTTTTCTGAGATAAGAAATTTAAAAGAAGGAGATATCTTTTTTATTAATATTTTAGGTGAAAAATTAGCATATGAAATAAAATCCTTTGAAGAAGTTCTTCCGTCGGATATTGAAAGTGTAGCCGTTATACCAGGAGAAGACATCGTTACATTGCTAACTTGTACACCTCCAGGCATTAATACTTATCGGTTATTAGTAAATGGCCATCGTATTAGTTATAAAGAAGCAGCTAAAAAAGATATTGTACGAAGAAACTTATTAAGTTATCAAGTCATTGTTTTGGTATTGTTAGCTGTATGTATACCACTATTTGTTGTTTTGTGGTTATTGTATAGATATTATAAAGAAAAAATGATGACGAAAAACAAAAAAATATTTAAAAAATATCGTAGAAAACTTGTTACACTTGTTAAAGTGATAAAAATGTTTTTTATTGCATTATTAATTATAATGATAGGTGTATTGTGTTATGCAGTGTATGGATTTACACAGATGCAACAAAGTGCAGAATTTGGCAAAATAGATGTAGGTGCACAGGAAGAATTGTATGCCTATAATGCTGACAAGATATTAAAAGGGAATTATGATGAACAAAAAATACGAAGTGTTAACGTTTCTGATTATGCAGAAGCTTTAGGTGATTTTCATAAAAGTGTGAATGATTGGGGGATAGGAAGATTGGTTATACCCTCAGTATCCATAGATGTTCCGATACTTTCAGGTATTTCTAACACAAATTTATTAAGTGGAGCAGCGAGTTACAGGAAAAATCAAGAACTAGGTAAGGATAATTATGTTCTGATGTCCCATAATCTTGTAGGCTCTTCAGCTTTGCTAACGGATATTGATAAATTAAAAAAAGGGGATAAGATGTATGCAACGGATTTTAAAAATATTTACACTTTTGATGTAACAGTGAATAAAGTGATAGATGAAACAGAGGTAGATGTCATAAAAAAAGTTCCAACAGAACAATTAACACTGATTAGATGTGAGGGCGATATAGGAACTAAGTATCGTAGGTTAGTACAAGGGAAATTATCGAATCAAACGTCGATTGAAGATTCTACGGATAAGCAGTTGGAGCAAGTTCAATTAGTTAAGGATGACAATTCTGATGGAACAGTCATTCCGAAAAATCCGATTACATATAAGAGTCAGTTTGGAATAAATTTAGCATCGTCTATCTTGTCCAATCCAGTTCAAACAGCAGCTCCTTTATTTTTGTTATTGCTTTTTCCGATTATCGTATTGGGATTTTTAAGATAACGTACAGAGGAAATAAGATAATGAAAAATTCGATTTTGTCTATAAAAATTAGTTGTTACTGAAAGGAGTTAAATATGTCACAGAAAAAATCATTTAATCAGTTAATCCTTTATATTATTACATTCTTTTTCGTTTGGAATGTGTATGAGTTTGTTGTGAAACCTCAAATTTTATTAAATCTATCTCAAGTATCAGGAACACTTATCCAAACAGTGATTAAATTAGGGATCTGGACAGTACCAAGTTTTCTATTGATTAAGAAGAACGAGGGAATAGCGATAAAGTACCCTGATTTATTTAGTCGACGAGTTAAATGGACGACATGGTTTTTGGTGATGTTGGCTATCATGATGTATTTGCTTATTATTTCTTATATTCAATATGGCAACATCGCTATACGTGAAAGTTTTCAACCTATTTCACTGATTAATACAGTATTATTCGTAGGAGTAACAGAAGAGATGGTCTTTAGAGGATGGCTATTAAATTCATTACTGACAAAAGTATCCAAATGGAATGCTATTATTTTATCTTCTATTCTATTTGTTTTGATTCATTTTCCTACCTGGATTTATACGAATACTTTTAATGGGATTATCTCCTCTGGTGGATTTATCCAAGTATTTCTTTTAGGTATTCTGTTTAGTTGGTCATTTATGAAAAGTAAAAATATTTTTGTACCAATGTTATTACATATGACTTGGAATCTATTTAATATTCTGTTTTTTGGTTAGAAAGAGAGGGATGTTATGGCAGATATTTGGGAAGACTTATACGTACGAGCAAAAGAATATTATCACCCCACAGAAGTAAACAGTTTTATCTATACGAATCATGTGGTCTGTGCGTTAGAAAGTGCTAGTGGAAAGATTTTTACAGGGTACTGCATTGAGGGAACAGGCGGAACGATAAATTTATGTGCTGAAAGAATGGCCTTGATTAATATGTATCAAGCAAGTGGAGAAACACAAGTTAAAAGAATCATTGCTTTTAGGGATACACCTCCAAGTGATACTCGGGGGATGCCTTGTGGTATTTGTAGAGAAACGTTGATGCAATTTTCTCCTAAAAACAAAGAAACACAAATCATGGTTGATTATGAAACTAGAGAAATCATAACATTAAAAGACTTGTTACCGAAATGGTGGGGGACATGAGATCATAATAAGCCACACACGAGTATGACGAATATCTAGTGTGTGGTTTATTTTTAATAAATAAGTAGTAAAATAAAGATGGAATGAGGTGCTCTCATGAAAATAGGAATTATCTGTGCTATGCCAATAGAATTAGATTATTTAAAGAATCAACTACAATACACTTCTGTTGTATTAAAAAAGCAGACGTTTTACTTAGCTGATTATGGTGAAAATGAATTGGTATTAGTTGTGAGTGGTGTGGGTAAAGTGAATGCAACGGTTTATACGCAATTATTGATTGATTATTTTGAGCCAAATTGCCTATTAAATATTGGAATAGCAGGAGGATTACATCCTTGTTTAAAACCATTAGATATTGTTTTAGGAGATAGATATAGTCATCATGATGTGGATAAAAACCAAATGGAGCGATTATTTCCGCATACGTCCATTTTTAAAGCAGACCCACAGTTGTTAGCTAAATTTAAAAAGTATCATAAAGAAGGAATCATAGGCTGTATGGTATCTGGTGAATCTTTCATTGCAGATGATAATGAAAAGACACGTATTATTGAAACCTTTGATGCTGTTGCGGTAGATATGGAAACAAGTGCTATTGCCCACACTTGTTTTATTAATGACATGCCATTTCTATCTATTAGAGGCGTATCTGATTTGGCAACGGAATGTTATGAAAATTACGACAAATTGGTGAGCGATAAAGTAGGGAAGTTTTGTTTAGAGGGACTGGAACATTAGAAGAAATGAAAAAGCGAGGCTGACCCAAAAGTCTCTAAAATAAAAAAACAAGGATTTAAGAATGAAAATATCATTTTTAAATCCTTATTTTTGAGTTCATTCGTACTTTTCAACTGCCTATAGGCAGTTAATTTCCTTATGTTTATTGCCATTAATGCAAAACCTAACTCATTAATCACCTTATCTTTTCCTCTAACAGAGAAACGAGTGAACGACAAATTAGCCTTTAGATTTCCAAAAGCTGGTTCTACAATTTTTCTTTGTTTATAAATTTTGCCTGTTTCTTCTGCATTGATAAGTGCTTTTGCGTGAGCTTTAAAATATTCCCAATTATAATTTTTTTGAATGACTCGATTTTTATCACTTTTAGCTTTTGTACAGGATGAACGTATCGGACAATTTTTACAACTTTCACATTCATATAATTTTAGATTTCTCTTTAAACCATACTTATCAATTCTTTTAGAATAACGTTTAAACTTCAAGCGACGATTGAGTGGTCAAAAATAAACATCTAATAATTCATCATACCTCCAATTAGTTACGTTAAAGGGGGTGATTCTATGCTTCTTTTTTAATTCTTTTTGATACATCGTGTAGGTAATTAAAGGGATTCTTTCAAAGACATCTATAATAGCTTGGTAATTTTCTTCGCTACCATACCCTACATCAGCAACAATGTATTTTGGAAGTTTAAAATAATTATCTTTAATCGTTTCTAAAAATGGAATAAGTGTTTTAAAATCCGTTTGATTTTGGAATACATCATAAGCTAGTACATATTGATTGTTAGTAGCAATTTGAACATTGTATCCAGGTTTAAGTTGCCCATTTTTCATATGATCGTCTTTCATTCTCATGAAAGTAGCATCATTATCTGTCTTTGAATAGCTATTTCTTTTATTTAATATGGCTTTTTGTTTTTGATATTTCTGTGTTCTAGTTTTAAAATCTCTGAATTGTTTAAGGTATTTTCTTGGTTTAATTCGTTTATTTCTTAATGCTTTTCGTTGCTCTACATTATTCTCATTATTTATTTTATCAGTGAGGTTATTCACTTCAGTTTCTAGAGAGTGTGTTATCTCTGTTAGATTTTCAAGATGTAATGGTTCGTCTTCATTTTGAATGGCAGGGATAATTTGTTCTTGAACAAGTTGATGATAAAGTTCTTTTGACTTATTTGTTAGGCTAACTTCATAGTTATTAATACTTTTTTTCCATACAAAAGTATATTTATTAGCATTAGCTTCTATTTTGGTACCATCTATAAAAATAGCTTCCTCATCAATTAATTTTTGGGTAACCAATTGGTTACGAAAATGAA
>NZ_NGJT01000001.1 GCF_003950315.1 Vagococcus bubulae | reverse complement strand
TCTAAAAGAAGCCTACGATAGCTTCCAATTACTAACGTATCATTTTAGAAATAAAGATGCTGATTCATTTTTTGAACTGTTGAAAAACTTACCTAATAGCTTAGATAGGCTATTTAAAGATAAATTAAAAAACTTACTTGTATATGAAACTGGTATTCGCAATGCCCTTCTTTATGATTTTTCCAATGGAAAAATTGAAGCTAAGAATACTCATATAAAAACCCTTAAAAGAGTATCATACGGATTCAAATCATTCAGCAACATGAGAATAAGAATTTTCTTGATAAACGGTCTTATAAAAATTAAATAACTAAAAAAGATGATAAATCTGAGATTACTCTCAAATTCATCATCTTATAGATTTAACTCATCAGTCCTATTTGACAAAGAGCCTACATTTTTAGTAAGCAATGACTATTTTTTTATGTATAAAGATAAACGGAAAAGAAAATAAAGACAGCACCAGCTAATACAAATAAGTGCCAAATAACATGCATAAATTTCAAGTGTTGTTTACTATAAAAAAATGTTCCAGCAGTATAGGATACCCCACCCAGTACTAAAAGGAGTAAGCCATTAAAACCAAGACCTTCATATAATGGTTTAATAGCAATGACGCATAACCACCCCATCAATATATATAGAAAATAATCAGCTTTTCCTCTTTTTTGAAGAAAAATTGATTTATATACGATACCAGAAATAGCTAACAACCAAATGATGATAAACATGGTCCATCCTAATTTTCCACCGATTGTAATTAAACTATATGGTGTGTAGCTACCAGCAATGAGTAAATAAATAGAGCTATGGTCAAATACTTGAAATACTTTTTTTGCTTTAGTGAAAATTAAACTGTGAAATAGGGTTGAAAATAAAAATAAAAGGATCATTGATGCACCAAATATTGAGTAAGAAACAATACGAATTGGCGAGTGCATTTGGGCTCCTTTAATGATAAGTAATACCAGACCGGCAATACTTAAACCCGTTCCAATCCCGTGAGTAATGGCATTAAACACTTCATTTACAATAAGATATTTTTTTGAATAAGTTGGATTGTGCATACTGTATACGTCCTTTCGTTTTTTAGTGAAAAATATTTTTTTTTCTGTTATACTAAATAAACAGAAAGATTAATTTAATTGTACATGAATATTGTTGGTTTTGAAAGAGGTTTGATGATGACAAAAATTAAAATAGTGACGGACTCATCTTGTATTATTCCAGAAGAGAGACGAAAACAGATTGATATACACACCATAAGCTTATCAATAATGATTGATGGTGTCATTTACGCTAATCAAAATGATTTGGATCCTTTTGAATTTATGACGATGATGTCTAATTCAAAAACATTACCAAAAACTAGTCAACCACCAATTGGAGAATTTGTAGAATTGTATGACCAATTAGGTGAAGATGGCAGTGAAATTATTTCTATCCACTTAACGGAAAAATTAAGTGGAACAGTTAATACGGCGAGACAAGCGGCTCAATTATCAAAATCAAATGTGACAGTCATTGATAGTGATTATATTGACCAAGGACTTGGCTTTCAAGTCTATCAAGCAGCTAAAATGGCCAAAGAAGAAAAATACACGGTAGAAGAAATTGTGTCTGCTGTAGAGCATGTAAAAAATAATACTCAATTATACATTGGGGTAGCGACTTTAGAAAACCTTGTTAAAGGCGGACGTATTGGGAAATTAGTTGGTGCGGTTTCTGGTTTTCTTAATATGAAATTACTTATGCAATTAAAAAATGGTGAACTAGAAATGGTGACAAAAGGTCGAGGAAACAAAACCTTTATTAAATGGGCCAAAGAATTAGAGAAAAAATTGTCTGGTTTATCAGTAGAGTATCTTGGTATGTCTGAAGCAACTGGTGCTGAAATTTGTGAGGAAATGAAAACAATCTTTAAAAATGCTTTGCCTGATTTAAGTATTCCGATTGTTCATACCACCCCTCTTGTCGCAACTCATACAGGAAAAGGGGCATTTGCCGTAATGTTTTATACAGATTAAAAACAATGATAGCAGATCTCAATGGTCTGCTTTTTTAAATGAGGGATTTTGATGAAAAAAATAACATATCACATGAAGTATGTACTCTTTTTTGTTGTGATGGTTATGATTTGTAGTATTATTGGCCTATTTTTGATTCCAAGGGCTGATAATATTCATTTAAGTAAAGAAACCAAAACATCGACTGATAGAATAGAAATGATACGCTTAAGTGCAGTTGGTGATTCTTTGACTGAAGGCGTAGGGGATACGACAAATTCCGGTGGTTATCTACCTTTATTACAAAAGGATTTATCTGATGCTTATCCAGTTGATGTGTTTCAAGTGGAAAACTTCGGTAAATCGGGTGATAGAAGTGACCAAATATTAAAACGATTAAAGAAAAATGAAGACATGCAAAAGTCTGTGACTAATGCGAATGCTATCCTATTAACAGTGGGTGGAAATGATTTATTACAAGCACTTCAACCTAAGTTATTTAGTAAAATCACAGTCAATAAAATGGATAGTTCTAAAGAAAAATATTATGATCGATTAGAAGAATTGTATGATGAATTAAGGGTACTAAATCCTGATGCTCCAATTTATCAGTTAGGTATTTATAATCCATTTTACTTGAATTTCTCTGATATAACAGAATTACAAGAAATAGTGGATTATTGGAATAAAAGTTCACAAGAATTTGTTAAAAAGCAGTCTAATGCTTATTTTGTTCCAATTAATGATGACATCTATCAAGGTATTCCAGAAATTTCTAAAACAGATAAAGAAAAAGAGGAAATTAAATCTGGTAATAGTGCGTCAATTAATGATTTGATTTCGTCGGAAGATACTTTTCATCCCAATAATCTAGGCTATCAAATTATCGCAAATGCTTTTGAGCTTAAAATGGCAGCAACAAAAGATAAGTGGTTGAAGTAGGAGATGGTTTTAATGACTGATAAAGAAAAAAGTAAACAAAAGAAGAAAAAGACTAAAAAGTTTTTTGAAAACCCTTGGAAAATAGCATTTTTAACGTTAATTGCTATTATAGTGTCATTGGTAATTGTAGTGAGTTATCGTATTAGCACACCAAGAATGACGTATGACACAAAAAAAGAAACAACAATTGATTTAAAAGATCCTATTTTGGAAGTGTCTATGACTAAAGATCAAGTTAATCGAGCCATTAATTATTATATTAAAGATTTATTTGATAGCTCAGGCGTAGACTATACATTCCATTTAGATAAAGACGCATTAATTGATGGGACATTTTCATTACTGGGACATGATACTCATTTTTACTTGTATTTTGAGCCGTTTGTGTTAGCTAATGGGGATGTTCAACTAAAGGCAAAGGATTTAACTGTTGGAACATTAAGTGTGCCAATTCCTGCAATGATTAATTATATTTCTCATTCAGTTGATTTTCCTAAGTGGATTGAAATTAATCCGGATGAACAGTACATCACACTTCATTTGCAACAAATGAAATTAGCCAACGGAATGCGTGTAAAAGCGGAGCAAATTAATTTAGTGAATGATCAAATAAGATTTAACTTGTATTTATCGGATAATAAGAAATAAAAGGAGTTCATTTATGAGTTTTTATCATTACATTCAAGTACATAGAGGAAAACTAGAACAAGATGCGATTTCAAAATTAGCAGAAGATATTTTTGATGATATCCAATTTCCAAAACAAGAAACGGATTATCACGCCATTTCTGATTATTTAGAAACCAATGCTTACTATGTCCCAAATATGGATGTATTTGATGAGTTATGGGAGATGTACCAAGAAGCTACTAGATAAAGGAAGTGTATGGATAATATGAAAGATAATAATACTAATAAAAAAACCGTTTCTTTGACTAAATATATTATAACGAGTGTCGTTATCGCGATTCTGGCTATTGGAGGAACTGTTTTTGTTTATGAGTCTAAAGGCAGAGTTCAAACAGCTTCAACACAAGATGATTTGGATAATATTGCGGATTTAGCGACCCTTATTCAACAAGGATATATAAAAGATGTTGATTCTAAAAAGCTCTATGAAGGGGCTATGAAAGGTATGGTAGCAGCAATTGACGATCCTTATTCAACGTATTTTACTGCTGAAGAAGCAAAAGGTTTTGAAGAAGACATCAATGGAAATTTTGAAGGAATTGGTGCTGTGATGACTATGACCAATGAGCTACCAACTGTTGCAGAGCCTCCAATTAAAGATTCACCAGCAGAAAAAGCCAAACTTCAAACAGGTGATGCTATTTTAAAAGTAGATGATAAAAGTGTTGAAGGGAAAAGCTTGAGTGATGTAGTGAAGCTTGTTCGAGGAGAAAAAGGGACAGACGTTAAATTAGAAATTAAACGTGGAACTGAAACATTCCCAGTAACGATTACAAGAGATGTGATTCCGATTGAGTCAGTTACTGGAAAAATAGATGAGAAAAATAAAGACGTTGGGTATATTACAATTAGTAGTTTCAGCTCATCAACCTCAGAAGAGTTTGATAAAGTGGTGACACAACTTAGAAAAGAAGGCGCAAAATCATTTGTTCTTGATGTTCGTGGAAACCCCGGTGGTATGTTGGATCAAGTTGAAAAAATTAGTAGTCGCTTTTTAAAAGATGGCCAAACAATTGTAAAATTTGAAAGCAAATTAGAAGACGACGAAGAACATAAAGCCAGTAAAAAACTTGATGGTGGCGACAAAATTACTGAGCCAACTGTTTTATTAGTGGATGAAAATAGTGCCAGTGCGTCTGAAATATTAGCAGGAGCATTTATTGATTCAGCCAACATTGAAGTGGTTGGAACGAAAACATTTGGTAAAGGAACCGTTCAAACAGTGATTCCAATGAATGATGGTGCGGAAATAAAACTAACCATTAAAAAATGGTTAACACCAAGTGGAAAATGGATTAATAAAAAAGGGGTTGAACCAACGATAAAAGTGGACAAACCATCTTATATTCAACATAAATTAATTGACACGACTCTTACTTATAAGCTAGGAGCAGTCAATGAGAATGTGAAAATAATTAATGAGTATTTAAAAGTATTAGGCTATGATGTAGATGATAGCGACACTTATAATGACAAAACAGAACAAGCTGTAAAAAGTTTCCAAGAAAAAAATAAATTGGAAGTAACAGATACAGCTGATGAAAAAACTGTTAGAGAGTTAGAAAAACAAATTGTAGATTATTGGAAAAATCATGATGTTCAATATGAAAAAGCGATTGAAACGTTAAAAAAAGACTAGTGAAAACTAGTCTTTTTTTAAGGAAACAGGAAAGATAACGAATTTATGTAGTATTTTAAAGGATTTTTTTATATCATAGTATCTGGAGAGTAGGTGACGTATGGAGAAAAAGATTGTTGAAACACTGTGGCACTGGATTAAAATGTTTGTACTATGTACGGTGATTATTTTTATCATGCGAGCGTTTATATTTGTTCCATTAGAGGTGACAGGAAATTCTATGTCTCCTACGTTGAAAGAGCATGATTTTGTCGTAGTTGAAAACTTTTCTACCGTCAATCGCTTTGATATCATTGTGTTTCATGCTCCAGATGGTAATACCTATGTTAAACGTGTCATTGGATTACCAGGAGATCACATTGTCTATAAAAATGATAGTTTATACATTAACAATAAATTAGTGGAAGAAACATTTTTAAAAGATATTAAGAAAAAAAAGAATGAATATGTGTTAACATCAGATTTTGATTCAAAGGATTTAATCGGTACGAAAACAATCCCTAAAGATCAGTATTTTGTTATGGGGGATAACAGACGTGTCAGTAAAGATAGTCGCTCTTTTGGGACTATTTCTTCCTATTCAATCATAGGAAAGGCAAGATTAGTGTATTATCCAATTCAAGATATAAAAATAATTAAAGACTAAAGGAGTAATGATATGACAATTCAATGGTTTCCAGGTCATATGGCAAAAGCAAGACGTGAGGTTGCAGAAAAATTAAAATTAGTGGATATTGTTTTAGAGATAGTCGATGCAAGGCTGCCTATTTCAAGTCGAAATCCTATGTTGGATTCGTTAATCCAACAAAAGCCAAGATTGATGTTGTTGAATAAATCAGATTTAGCAGATGTAAAAGAAACACAAAGATGGCATGATTATTTTGCTTCTCAAGGGATTCATTGTTTAGCTATTAATGCGAATCAAGGAAAAGGAATCAATAAAATTACGCCAAAAGTTAAAGAAATTTTAGCAGAAAAAATTGCTAAACAAGCAGCTCGCGGGATGAAACCTAGACCAGTTCGCGCGATGTGCATTGGGATTCCTAATGTTGGTAAGTCAACGCTATTAAATCGCTTAGCGAATAAAAATATGGCGAAAACAGGTAATATGCCTGGAGTAACTAAAGGACAACAATGGTTAAAAACGGGAAAAGACTTAGAGTTGTTAGATACACCGGGAATTTTGTGGCCCAAATTTGAAGATAAAGAGATTGGGAAAAAATTAGCCTTAACAGGTGCCATCAAAGATGCTTTATTACATATGGATGATTTAGCATTATATGGCTTAGAATTTTTTAATGAATTTTATCCTGAACAATTACAAGAGCGATATAAATTAACGGATGAAGACATGACATTAAATCAAGTAGATAAATTGATGTTAATTACCAAAAAAAGAGGATTCCAAGAAGATTATGAGCGAGGTAGTGTCATGATCGTTCAAGAAATTCGAGATGGACGTTTGGGTAAGTACACACTAGATAGAGTTGAGGATATGCTTCATGAGTGAAACAATTCAATCCATTAAAGAAAAATTTTCTTTTGTTATCGATGAAAAGGATGACTTATTTGCTCAATATCAACAAGATGAGCGCAAAGGAGTTCAAAAAATTATTGATCAAACGAAAAAAAGGTTACAAAAGCAACAAGCACTAAAAGAACAATTTGTTACAATGACTCGGTATGAAAAAAAAGCAAGAGCACAAGGACATAACATCATTGTTGGAATTGATGAAGTGGGACGTGGACCTTTAGCTGGCCCAGTAGTTGCGGCGGCGGTTGTATTACCGGATGATTTTGATGGTATTGGCATTAATGATTCTAAACAGTTGTCTTTAAAAAAACGTGAAGAATTTTTTGATAAAATTCAATCACAAGCTATCTCAATTGGAATCGGTATTATGAGTGAAGAAGTGATTGATTCTGTCAATATATATGAAGCAACGAAACTGGCTATGATAGAAGCGGTTAATCAACTAAATGTATCACCTGATTGTTTATTAATCGATGCTATGACGCTACCTCTTGATATCCCACAAGAGAGTATTATCAAAGGAGATGCGAATAGTATTTCAATTGCTAGTGCAAGTATTATGGCAAAAGTCACAAGAGATCGTATGATGGTAGAATTTGATAAAGAATTTCCTGGTTACGGCTTTGCAAAAAATGCGGGATATGGGACTAAAGAACACTTAGCACAACTTGATAATCAAGGAATTACTAAAATACATCGAAAAACATTTGAACCAATCAAAAGCATGTTAAACTAAATTAGAACTCTTTTGCGTATGTTGTTAAAAACAATGCAAGGGAGTTTTTTTATGCATCAATTACTTATTTTTCGCCTGAAACATACAAAAGGGATTGGAAATATTGGTCGGTTGAAACTATTGCCATATTTAATGGAAAATCCATTTGATTATTGTTTTGAAACAATGTTGAAAATTGCAGAAATAAAGCCGAAATACCACGCAATTTTTGTGGAAACGTTTAATGAAAGTCTGAAAATAACGGAAGAAGATTTGGCTTTATATATGGAAGAATATGGCATGATTACCTTTTTAGATAAGGAATATCCAGAGCGATTATCACACATCTATAATCCACCTGTTGCTTTATTTTATAAAGGAAAGAAAGAATTATTACAAACACCTATGTTATCCATTATCGGCTCTAGGGAACAAACTGATTTTGGAAAAGAGATGATAGAGTCATTAATGCCAGATTTTATTAATCAAAAATTGACAATAGTCAGTGGACTAGCAAAAGGAAATGATACATCTGCTCATAAATTAGCTATTCGAAGACAAGGCAACACAATCGGTGTATTGGGGTTTGGATTAAATCGAGTGTATCCTAGAGAAAACCAACGCTTGCAAGAGTATATGTATCAAAATCAATTAGTTATAACAGAATATTTACCAAATGAATCACCACTTCCTTATCACTTTCCAGAACGAAATCGAATCATCGCAGGTCTTTCTCTTGGAACACTTGTGGTTGAGGCAAAAAAGAGAAGCGGTACGTTCATTACAGCTCAACTAGCATTAGAAGAAGGAAGAAGTGTTTTTGCTATTCCGAATAATCCATTAATAAAGGAATCAGAAGGGTGTTTGTTGCTTATTAAAGACGGAGCAAAATGTGTTCAATCGAGTTCAGATATTTTAGAAGAATTATAGAAATCCTTGACAAATACAAAATCAATAGCTAATATGATAAACGATTGCCGAAGTGGTATATATAGAAGTATAAATTGTAAAAAAAGAGAGGAAGAGGGGCATGAGTTACAAATATTTAGTGATTGTGGAATCCCCTGCTAAAGCTAAAACGATCGAGAAATATCTCGGAAGAAATTATAAAGTCGTAGCAAGCGTTGGGCATATTAGAGATTTGCCTAAAAGTAAAATGGGTATTGATATTGAAAATAATTTTGAGCCTCACTATATAAACATTAGAGGAAAAGGTCCTGTCATTAAGGATTTAAAGAAACACGCCAAAAAAGCTGAAAAAGTCTATCTCGCAGCCGATCCGGACCGTGAAGGGGAAGCGATTGCGTGGCATTTAGCTCATATTTTAGACTTAGATTTAAATGATAAAAACCGTGTTGTATTTAACGAAATTACAAAAGAGGCAGTTAAACAAGCCTTTAAAGAACCTAGAAAAATAAATATTGATTTAGTCGATGCACAACAAGCAAGACGTATTTTAGATAGACTGGTTGGGTATTCAATTAGTCCTTTATTATGGAAGAAAGTTAAAAAAGGATTGAGTGCTGGTCGTGTACAGTCAGTTGCATTAAAAATGATTATCGACCGTGAAGAAGAGATTAGACAATTTAAACCAGAAGAGTATTGGAGTATTCCAGGGACGTTTTTAAAAAACAAAGCAAAATTCTCAGCTAATTTTTATGGAGTAGATGGGAAAAAGCTGAAGTTATCGAATGAGAACGATGTCAAACAAGTCACGGAAAAATTAACTGGTCGTGATTATGATGTTGTTAAAGTGACGAAAAAAGAACGTAAAAGAAATCCTGCTAATCCATTTACAACAAGTAGTTTACAACAAGAAGCAGCTCGTAAACTAAACTTCAGAACAAGAAAAACCATGATGGTAGCTCAACAACTTTACGAGGGAATTAAACTTGGTAAAGGTCAAGGGACAGTTGGTTTGATTACATATATGAGAACGGACTCAACAAGATTGTCGGATACAGCTAAAAATGAAGCATATGATTTTATTGTTGAGACATACGGACAAGAGTTTTTTGATTCTAAGAAAAAGCCAGCGAAAAAAGCAGAAGGCGCACAAGATGCCCATGAAGCCATTCGTCCATCAAGTGTGATGCGTACACCTGAATCAATTAAAGAATACTTAGATAAAGATCAATTTAAATTGTATTCGCTAATTTGGTCTCGTATGGTTGCTAGTTTAATGTCGCCAGCAGTTATGGACACGATGCGTGTTGATTTAACTCAGAATGGCGTTATCTTTGTAGCCAATGGTTCTAAAGTGAAATTTCCAGGATTTATGAAGGTTTATGTTGAGGGAAAAGATGAAGGAAAAGAAGAAAAAGATAATATCTTGCCTGATTTAGAGGTAGGGGACGTTGTTAAATCAGTTGATATCGAACCCAAACAACATTTTACTCAACCGCCAGCTAGGTATAGTGAAGCAACCTTGGTTAAAACTTTAGAAGAACAAGGTGTTGGACGTCCATCAACTTACGCACCAACGCTTGAAACGATTCAACGACGTTATTACGTTAAATTAAATGCCAGACGTTTTGAACCAACTGAACTTGGTGAGATTGTTAATACGATTATGTGTGAGTATTTCCCACAAATTGTCGATACGACCTTTACAGCTGGAATGGAAAAAGATTTGGATGCCATTGCAGAACACAAAGAACAATGGGTAGATGTTATTAGTCGATTCTATCATCCATTTTCAAAAGAATTAGCTACTGCTGAAGAAAAAATGGAAAAAATTCAAATTAAAGATGAACCAGCTGGATTTGATTGTGAAGAGTGTGGTTCGCCAATGGTTATTAAATTAGGAAAATATGGAAAATTCTATGCTTGTAGTAATTTCCCTGATTGTCGAAATACAAAAGCCATTGTTAAGAAAATCGGTGTAACGTGTCCTACATGTAAAAAAGGAGACGTCATCGAAAAGAAAACGAAAAAAAATCGTATTTTTTATGGGTGTGATCGATATCCTGAATGTGAATTTACCTCATGGGATAAACCAATCGGACGTGATTGCCCTAAATGTCATCATTATTTAGTACAGAAAAAAGTACGGGGTGGTATGCAGATTATTTGTAGTAATTGCGACTATCAAGAAGATGTCCAAAAATAATACTAGGTTTCTATTTATAAATTGTGTATAATGCCTAAGAGGACAAGAGTGACTCACTCTTGTCCTTTACTTAATTACTGAGAAAGAGGTAACTAAATGACAACAAATAAAGTAACTGTTATTGGTGCAGGATTAGCTGGAAGTGAAGCAGCATGGCAAGCAGCACAATCTGGTGCACAAGTTGATTTATATGAAATGAGAAAAATTAAAAAAACCCCCGCTCATCACACAGATCAGTTTGCTGAATTAGTCTGTACAAACTCTTTACGTGCAAATGGGATTACAAATGCAGCTGGATTATTAAAAGAAGAAATGCGTGAATTTGGTTCAGTGATTATTGCTGCAGCGGATAAAACACAAGTCCCAGCAGGTGGCGCTTTAGCAGTGGATAGAGAAAGTTTTTCTGAAGAAGTAACAAAACAAGTATCTAATCATCCAAATATTACCGTTCATCATGAAGAAATAACTGAAATTCCGTCTGAAGGCATTACAGTTATTGCCACTGGTCCTTTAACAAGTGAACCTTTAGCGGAAAGTATAAAAGAATTTACTCAATCAGAAGGTCTTTACTTTTATGACGCAGCAGCACCAATCATAGAAAAGTCTTCTATTGATATGAATAAAGTTTATTTAAAATCTCGTTATGACAAAGGTGAAGCAGCCTACCTTAATTGTCCAATGACAAAAGAAGAATTTTATGCTTTTAGAGAAGCGTTAGTTAATGCAGAGGTTGCTCCTTTAAAATCATTTGAAAAAGAAAAATTCTTCGAAGGATGTATGCCAATTGAAGTCATGGCAAATCGTGGTGAAAAAACGATGACGTTTGGTCCGTTGAAGCCAGTTGGATTGGAAGATCCAAAAACAGGTAAACGTCCATATGCTGTTGTTCAACTTCGTCAAGATAATGCCGCAGCGTCATTGTATAATATTGTTGGTTTCCAAACACATTTAAAATGGGGCGAACAAAAACGTGTCATTCAAATGATTCCTGGTTTAGAAAATGCTGAAATCGTGCGTTATGGTGTGATGCATCGAAATACGTTTATGAATTCACCAGAGTTACTAGAACCAACGTATCAATCGAAAAAACGTCCAACCCTTTTCTTTGCTGGTCAAATGACTGGTGTTGAAGGTTATGTTGAAAGTGCAGCTAGTGGTATTTTAGCTGGGCGAAATGCAGCAAGGCTTGCTCAAGGGAAAGAACCGATTGTGTTACCACAGGAAACAGCAATTGGTGGAATGGCTCACTATATCACTCATACATCTGGAAAACATTTCCAACCAATGAATGTAAATTTTGGCTTATTCCCTGAATTGCCAGAGCGAATTAGAGATAAAAAAGAACGCTACACACAAATTGCTAATCGAGCAATTGAGGCGACGAAAGAGTCTTTAACATTATTTGATAAATAGTATGTCATTTGACATGCTATTTTTTTGCACTTTATTTAAATTTTACTATAATTTTTTTAAAACACACAAATTTATTGGTAAAAAATTTTTTTGTATGTTACATTAATTTTATAATTTGTAATGAAAGGGGTTGATTTCGATTGATCACTTAGCGTTATTTTTAAGATATTTGATAGATGAGAGGCATTATTCATTACAAACAAAGTTAGCATATGAGGATGATGTGACCCATTTTTTTGAATTTTTGGAAGAAACAGGCAATTCTGACTATTTAACGATTTCATTTCAAGATGCTAGAGTATACTTAGCTTATTTACATGATAAAGAGTATAGTCGTAATACAATTAGTCGGAAAATTTCGAGTCTTCGCTCTTTTTACCAATTTTTAATAAAAAATGAATGGATTAAAGATAATCCTTTTAGTTATATCCAAATGAAAAAAAAGCAAAATAAGTTACCCAGCTTTTTATACGAAAAAGAGATTGCTATTTTATTTGATTCAGTATCAGGCCAGTCACTGTTAGATAAACGAAACCGAGCGTTACTAGAGTTATTATATGCTACAGGTATTCGTGTGTCAGAGTGTGTATCGATTGAATTAAATGATTTAGATATGGACAATGGTATTGTGTTGATTAATGGAAAAGGTGGCAAACAACGATATGTTCCATTTGGTTCATTTTGTGCGGATGCTTTGCAGGAGTACCTGACCACCACTCGAGTAGAACTGATGGCTAAATATCATTGCACTCATGAAACCTTGTTTATCAATCATCATGGACAAGAGTTAACGGCAAAAGGTGTGCAATATATATTGGATAAGTTAATAAAACAAAGTAGCTTAACAACGAATATTCATCCACATATTTTTAGGCATACGTTTGCCACACATTTGTTAGATAATGGAGCAGACATGCGAACAGTGCAAGAATTATTAGGGCATTCTAGTTTGTCTTCTACCCAAATATATACGCACGTTACAACCAGTGCATTACAAAAAAATTATCGGAATTTTCATCCGAGAGCTTAAATTTAGAATAGGAGAATTAGTTATGGGATATACAACATTTCATTCAACAACTATTTGTGCAGTAGAAAAAGACGGAAAATTTGCTATGGCTGGCGACGGTCAAGTAACAATGGGTGAGTCTGTTGTTATGAAAGGTACAGCTAGAAAGGTTCGACGTATTTATAACGATCAAGTGGTTGTCGGATTTGCTGGAAGTGTAGCAGATGCATTTAATCTTGAAGGGAAATTTGAAGAAAAATTAAATCAATATAAAGGAAATTTAATGCGTGCAGCTGTTGAACTTGCAATGCAATGGCGTAGTGATCGTGCGATGCAAAAATTAGAGGCAATGCTTATCGTCATGAATGATAAAGAGATGCTCGTTGTTTCAGGTACAGGTGAAGTGATTGCGCCAGACGATGGCATTTTAGCGATTGGTTCTGGTGGAAATTATGCGTTAGCTGCAGCTAGAGCACTTAAGCGAGATGGTCGTGATGATTTAACAGCAGGAGAAATTGCTAAAGCAGCTTTAAACGTTGCAGGAGATATTTGTGTGTATACCAATCACAACATTATTGTAGAAGAATTATAGGAGATGACATTAATGGATACAGTAACAAAAACACCAAGACAAATTGTAGAAGAATTAGATCAATATATTATTGGACAAAACAAAGCAAAAAAATCTGTTGCAGTGGCTTTGCGTAATCGTTATCGTCGTATGCAATTAGATGAAGTAATGCAACAAGATATTACACCTAAAAACTTATTAATGATTGGACCAACTGGTGTTGGTAAAACAGAAATAGCTAGACGATTAGCAAAAATTGTGAATGCCCCTTTTGTCAAAGTTGAAGCAACAAAATTCACAGAAGTTGGTTATGTAGGACGTGATGTTGAATCAATGGTTCGTGACTTAGTTGAGGCAAGTATCGCGATTGTTAAAAAAGATCAGTATAGTCAAGTGTATTCAAAAGCAAAAAAAGCTGCTGAAGAGCGTTTAGTAAAATTATTAGTACCTGGTATTAAAAAAGAAAAACGTCAATCAACGAATCAATTTGATATGATGATGCAAATGATGAACGGCTTCCAACAAAACAATGAAGAAGAAAAAGAAGAAGTAAACGATTCAATTCGTGTTAGTCGTGAAACAGTTCAATCTCAACTTGAGAAAGGTCAACTGGAAGATCGTGAAATTACGATTGAAGTAGAAGAGAAAAAACAAACGCCAACCATGAACAATGGGTTAGAACAAATGGGAATTGATTTAGGGGATGCGCTAAATTCACTAACGCCAAAGAAAAAAATTAAACGTACAGTGACAGTTAAAGAAGCACGCGAAATTTTAATTAATGAAGAATCTGAAAAGTTAGTAAACAGTGCTGATACACATAGTGAAGCAATCAAACTAGCACAAAATAATGGGATTATTTTTATAGATGAGTTTGATAAAATTACATCTAAATCTGAAAGCAATGGACAAGTATCTCGTGAAGGGGTTCAGCGTGATATTTTACCAATCGTTGAAGGCTCTATTGTTAATACGAAATATGGCACAATTGCTACAGATCATATTCTATTTATCGCATCAGGTGCGTTCCATTTAAGTAAACCAAGTGATTTAATTCCTGAGTTACAAGGTCGCTTCCCAATTCGCGTTGAATTAGATGATTTAACTGCAGAAGATTTTGTACGCATTTTAACAGAACCTAATAATGCATTGATTAAACAGTATATTGCCTTACTTAAAACTGAAAACATAGATGTGACGTTTACTAAAGAAGCGATTGAACGCTTATCCAATATTGCGTATAACGTGAATAGTGAAACAGACAATATCGGTGCAAGACGTTTGCACACTATTTTAGAAAAATTATTAGAAGACTTATTATTTGAATCTCCTGATATGTCAATGGGTGAGATTACCATCACAGAACAGTATGTGAATGAAAAATTAGGTGAAATCTCTGAAGATGAGGATTTAAGTCGTTACATTTTATAACAATCGTTTAGGAGTGGTGGTATGAATGATTTATTGCAAAAAACACGTATGATTAATGAATTGTTACAAAAAGAAAATACCATTCAAGAAGAAAAAGAGATGCCTTATTTGCAAATGGCACAAGTATTATCAGATATTATGGAATGTAATACTTATATTTTGTCAAAAGAAGGTGTGTTGTTAGGGTACTCTGTGGTACATGATTTTAATAATGAACGAATCAATGAAATGATTATTAACCATCAATTCCCTCATTCGTATACGACATTGTTAAAAGATATTCAGCAAACTGTTGAAAATATTCCAATAGATGAAGAATTGACAATCTTTCCTTTTGAATTAAAAAAAGAATTGGCGAATGCTTATACAACGCTCGTTCCAATATTTGGCGCTGGTACAAGACTTGGTACCATTCTTTTAGGTCGTGTAAATAAAAAATTTAATACAGAAGACTTTATTTTAGGAGAGTATAGTGCCACAGTTGTTGGGATGCAAATGCTCTATCAAAAATCTGGAGATATCGAAAAACAAGTTCGTGAAACGAGTATGGTACAGATGGCATTGAAATCTTTATCTTTTAGTGAATTAAAAGCAATTAAAGCGATTTTTGAGGAATTAGATGCAGAAGAAGGTATTTTAACAACATCTAGTATTGCGGATAGAATAGGAATTACTCGTTCTGTAATCGTGAATGCATTACGAAAACTTGAATCAGGTGGTGTGATTGAAACGCGTTCTCTAGGCATGAAAGGCACATTTATAAAAATAACCAATCAGCAACTAATAAACTTACTTGATAAAGAAACGGTCGTTTAGGAGGAATGTCATGACGTTAAAATTAGAATCAGAGAGAGCTAGAGTAACCATTAATAAGTTTGGGGCTGAGTTATCCAGTTTTATTTTAAAAGAAACGGGTGTTGAATATATTTGGCAAGCCGATTCAGCCTTTTGGGGACGTCATGCGCCGGTTTTATTTCCGCTTGTCGGTCGATTAAAAGACAATACCTATTCTTATCAAGATAAAACTTATTCAATGGGGCAACACGGATTTGCTCGTGATATGTTATTTGATGTCATTGAGCAAACAAATAACTCTGCCATATTGGAGTTAAAGAGTAATCAAGAAACACTAAAAAATTATCCGTTTGAGTTTCGGTTATTGATAGGTTATAAATTAGAAGAAACAACGTTAACCATCAGCTATGATGTGTCGACGCTTTCTGATGAAATGTATTTTTCGATTGGTGGGCATCCGGCATTTAACATACCACTAATTGAAGGCACAGAGATGAGCGATTATTATCTTCATTTTGCACCGTTAAAATCACGAATTAAAATTCCTCTAAAAGGGGCTTATATTAATAATGCGTGCAAGACGTTGGCACAAACCAATACATCCATTCAATTAAAACATTCGCTCTTTAAAGAAGATGCTCAAATTTTAGAAACAAAAGGAAGAAATACTTTTTCCATTTTATCTGATAAACATCCGCATGGCGTGATGTTGAGTTATGAAGATTTTCCTTTTGTTGGTTTTTGGAGTCCGAATACGGTTGAAGCGCCGTTTGTTTGTATAGAACCTTGGTGTGGGATAGCAGATGATGTTTCTAGCAATGGGAAAATCGAAGAGAAAATCGGGATTAATAAATTAACTAAAGGTGATCACTTTAATAAAAGTTATACTATAAGAATTCAATAAAATAAAAAGAGGCTGACCCAAAAGTAATTTTGGTAATAAAATCACTTAACTAACAAAATAGAAATCCCATGAAATCAACGTTGTAATTAACGGATTTCATGGGGTTTTTTCTATTTTAAGACTTTTTAGTCAGCCTCTTTTTTATTATCCAAAATAACTAGTATCTTCAATATTTAATTCACTTAAAATAATAGAAGCAGTTTCTTCTATAGAAAGTTGTGCAACATTAATGACTAAACAGCCTAATTTTTTATATAGGTCATTAGCAAAATCAAGTTCTCGTTTTATTTTATCAATATCTGAATACGCAGTATCTGGGTTTAAACCATATGATTTCATCCGTTCTCGGCGTATGCGATTTAATACTTTAGGATTATTTGTTAAACCGACTATTTTTTTCGGGTCAACTTCCCAAAGTTGTGGTGGAATATGTGCTTCTGGTATCAATGGTAAGTTTGCGACTTTTAAATTTTTGTTAGCTAAAAACAAACTTAATGGTGTTTTTGACGTACGAGACACACCTAGAAGAAGGATATCTGCTTCTAAAAATCCTTTAGGGTTTTTACCATCGTCATATTTTACAGCAAATTCCATCGCGCTAATTCTTTCGAAATAATTTTTACTTAGAAAATGCATAGCTCCTGGTAAACGACTAGGCTCTAAACCTGTTCGTTTGGATAATTCGCCAACTAATCCTGATAAAACATCAATCATAAAGAGATTATGTTGTTTTCCATAGTTGTTGGCTATATTAACTAAATCTTTGGAAACAAGAGTGTGAAGGACAATAGCATCAAGAGCTTTCGCTTCATCTAGTGCTTGTATGAGTTCTTCTTCACGATAGATGAATGCACGTTTAATAATTTGTATCTTTATTTTTGCATCTTCATACTGGGCCATAGAAGCTTGAGCTAATTTAGAAGCTGTTTCACCTGCTGAATCAGAAATAATAAAAATGCTGATACGTTGGTCTGTCATAGACATTTCACATCCTTAATATTTTTACTTTACTTAAATTATAGCATATAATATAACCTAGACGATGATTATTATGAAGAGAGGGAAAGATTTTGGAAAAAGAATTAGACTACGCGATATCGATAATGAAAGACAATGGATTGAAGTACACAAAAAAACGTTCGGATATACTTTCTTTTCTGATTAATGAAAATCGTTATGTTGCGGCATTAGATGTGTTTAATTTTATGAACAATAAATATAAAGGTGTCAGCTATGATACGATTTATCGAAATTTGAGAGATTTTGCAGAATTAAATATTTTAGAAGAAACAGACTTACAAGGTGAAAAAAGGTACCGATTTCATTGTGATGTTCATGGGGAGCACCATCATCACCACTTTATTTGTACTTCTTGTGGTGCGACGAGAGAAATTCATATGTGCCCGATGGACATGTTTCAAGAGCAACTACCAGGTTGTTTAATTGAAGGTCATCGTTTTGAAATATTAGGGAAATGCGAGAAATGTTTAAAAAATTAACAATAGGTAGTTGACGAGAAAAACTCAATTAGCTATAATATATTGTGAACAGTTTTTTGTTTAATATTACTTTATATAAAAAACGGTTACCAAAAAGTTTGGAGGGAGGGATTTATATGTCAAAAACTGTTGTTCGTAAAAACGAATCATTAGATGACGCTCTTCGTCGCTTCAAACGTTCCGTTTCAAAAACTGGTACTTTACAGGAGTACCGCAAGCGTGAATACTACGAAAAACCAAGTGTTAAACGCAAGAAAAAGTCTGAAGCTGCAAGAAAACGTAAAAAATACTAGTTTTAATGAATGGATCTGATATTATGACTCTATTGAATAGGTTAAACAATGATATCAAAGTAGCGATGAAAGCAAAAGATAAAGAAACATTGTCTGTCTTACGGATGATGAAATCTTCTATTCAAAATGAGGAAATCAAAAAAGGTGAGTCGTTATCACCTGATGAAGAACTGACTGTCTTATCTAGAGAGATGAAACAGCGTAAGGATTCGTTACAGGAATTTAAACAAGCTGATCGTCAAGATTTAGTGGAAAAAGTTTCTGGAGAGATTAAAATTGTTGAGCGCTATATGCCTGAACAATTATCTGAGGATGAGTTACGTGATATCATTCAATCTGCAGTAGATGAAACAGGTGCGTCATCAATGAAAGATTTCGGAAAAGTGATGGGTGTTGTTATGCCTAAAACTAAAGGGAAGGCTGACGGTCAGAAAGTCAACGCTTTAGTAAAAGAAAGCCTAGCATAGTCTATTTTCGTTTCTTTATTAATTGTATATG
The DNA here is from genome assembly GCF_003950315.1 of Vagococcus bubulae. Taxonomy (GTDB): domain Bacteria; phylum Bacillota; class Bacilli; order Lactobacillales; family Vagococcaceae; genus Vagococcus; species Vagococcus bubulae. Next base: position 245,679 of record NZ_NGJT01000001.1, on the reverse strand, counting down.
AAAGATTTTTTAGAAGATAGTGGTGGTTGTCACCTCTATCTTCTTTTTTGTGTTATACTACTAACTTCTAATCATGTAGAAAAAAGCATGAAAGTAGCCTCGTTATTTTTTTTATTTGAAGATTGTGGTATTATTTAGGTTATAAGATGATGAAGGAGCTGTAGTTATTGACGTCAGAAACAACACTAGTATTTATGTTAGATAAGAACATTGAGAGCAAGGATTTGTTTGGCACACATGACAAACATGTCAAGATGCTTGAAGAATATTTAAATGTATCAATTTCTTCACGAGGAGAGGTTGTTCATTTATCAGGAAGTGCTGAAAATGTTTCGATGGTTCAAGACATTTTAACAGCTATACAACAGTTAATTTTAAGAGGGCATAACATTACAAGTAGTGATATGCTAACGGCTATTCAATTAGCAAAAAAAGGCCAACTAGAAACATTCTTTAGTCTTTATGAACATGCTTTATTAAAAGATAATAAAGGAAATGCCATTCGTGTGAAAAATGATGGACAAAAAAAATATATTCAAGCCATTAAAAAAAATGATGTGACGTTTGGTATTGGACCTGCTGGGACTGGTAAAACATTTTTAGCAGTTGTAATGGCAGTGAGTGCTTTAAAAAAAGGTGAAGTAGAAAAAATTATTTTAACAAGACCAGCTGTTGAAGCAGGAGAAAATTTAGGGTTTCTACCTGGGGATTTACAAGAAAAAGTCAATCCGTATTTACGTCCGGTCTATGATGCCCTCTATCAAATTCTTGGAATGGAACACACAACAAGATTAATGGATAGAGGTGTGATTGAAATAGCACCGCTTGCTTATATGAGGGGGAGAACATTAGAAGAAGCCTTTGTTATATTAGATGAAGCACAAAATACAACAAATGCACAAATGAAGATGTTTTTAACTCGTTTAGGAAATCGTTCAAAGATGATTATAAATGGAGATAAAACTCAGATAGATTTACCTCGTGGGGTTGAAAGTGGGTTAGTCCATGCTGAGAAAATACTAAGAGATATCAAAAAAATTGCATTTATAGAATTCTCAACACAAGATGTGGTCAGACATCCAGTGGTTGCAGATATCATTAAGGCATATGCAGATAACTAAAAAGGAGAACAAAGGAGTGAGTGACAGTAATGAAAAAAATACAACAAGTACCTAATGTGCTTGGTAAATACTATACCCCTTTAATTCTATTTTTAATGTCATTGATAATGTTTGGTTTAATGCTTGGTAGCGTTAGACAAAAACAAGTCACTTATAAAGTGGGACAATTATCAAATGAGACAATACGTGCCAATAAAACCATTGAAAATAAAGAAGAAACCAAAGAAAAACAAAAATTAGCAATGGAAAGTGTGACACCAGAGTATACTTTCAATCCAGATGTTGAAACAAAACAGGTGGAGTATGTTAAAACGATTTTTGAATTAGTGAAACAAGTGAATGAAACAGCTGAAAAGCAATACAAAGACAAAAAGAGTAGCTCAAAACCTACTGTCGAAGATAAATTACCAATGTTGAAATCTAATTTTGAAAAATTTAGTCAAAATGACATTGCGTTTTTTCAATCATTTCCAGATACGTTTTATGAGCAGCTGCTTGAATTATCAAGTACTGATTTAACTAAGCTTGAAGAAGCAGCTGAAAGTACATTGAAGACGATTTTAGCTAAGCACATTAGAAATTCTACTCTTCAAGGAGAAAAGCAAACGGCTAAGGAAATGGTACAGTATGATGAGTTTAGTTCACAAGAGATTAATTTACTTGTGATGATTTTTGATAAAGCTATTGTAGTCAATGAAGTAGTGAACGATAAAGCCACAGAGTCAATGAAAGAAAGCGCTAAAAACAATGTGCTTCCTGTCATGATTTATCAAGGTGAGATTATCGTTCGTGAGGGTGAGCAAATTGATTCTAAAGCAATGGAAAAAATAAAATTACTTGGCTTAACCAATCAATCTACCTCAACTTCGCCCTTATTATCAATGATACTTGCAATTTTATTACAAGTCGTGTTGATAGGGTATGTTTTACGACATTCTGATCCAGATATTCGCGTAAAAAGCGTGACTTTTTATGCCATTGCTATTACAGTCAGTGTGCTTTTTATGAAATTACTTTATCTATTCCAAAAAGATAGTTTAAGTAATGTATCACTCTTATTCCCTGCAGCGTTTGGATCGGTTATTTTATATATGTTTTTAGATAAACGATGGGGTTTATTAATGGGGATGTTCCAAGCGATTTTTTCTATCTTTATTTTTTACAATTTAGCAGGAACAACTTCCTTATTAGTGATTTCACTTTTTTATATGTTTTCAGCGTTTGTCTCAACTTTTTTAGTGAACAAAAGAATCGGTTCACAATTAAAAGAAGCATTTTTCCTACTGATTATTATGCCAATTCTTTTCATGGCTGTATTAGTGATTTATCAAGGATTTAATATTGGTGATAGTCGTTCTATTACAACGTTATTTATTTCGACTGGTAGTGGGCTATTCTCATTTATTTTATCAATTGGATTGTATCCTTACATTGAATTATTATTGACTGATGATAGTGTGATTGTTTTAAATGAGTTGAGTAATCCAAATCAGCCATTATTAAAACAATTACTTGAAGAAGCACCAGGAACTTATCATCATAGTATGATGGTGGCTAGTTTAAGTGCAAATGCAGTGGCTCAAATTGGAGGAAATTCTTTATTAACTCGTGTGGCAAGTTACTATCATGATGTCGGTAAAATTAAACATGCTAACTTTTTTGTGGAAAATTTACCAGATGGGGCTGAAAATCCTCATAATTTCTTGTTACCATCTGATAGTAAAGAAATTATTTTTAGCCACGTAACAGATGGAGTGAAAATTTTAAAAGAAGCAGGAATGCCTCAATTTGTGATTGATGTGTGTCAACAACATCACGGAACTACGTTGATGAAATATTTCTTTATTAAAGAACAAGAAAGAAATCCAGAAACAACAGAAGAGGCATTTCGTTACCCAGGACCTAAGCCACAATCACGTGAAGCAGGGGTTATAAACATTGCGGATAGTGCTGAAGCTGCTGTTAGGGCAATGGATCACCCAACAAATGATAAAATTAAAGAATTCGTCCATAACTTAATACAATCAAGATTAGAGGATGGACAATTGATTGAGTCTGGTTTAACCTTAGATGAAATAGCGATTATTGAAAAATCGCTTGTTGATGGATTGTGTTCAACGTTCCATTCACGTATTAAATATCCTAAGATGAAATCTGAAGCAGAAAAAATGAAACAAGAACAAGAAGAAAGAGGGATTTAACGATGGACTTGGTACTCGTTGATAAAACAGACTCCTTATCTAAAGAACAATTAGAAATGGTTTCATCTATTATTGATTTTGCTGCGAAAAATGAAGAAATTAAATTGCCAGAGAATACGGAGATGTCTGTGACGTTTGTGAATGATGAAGAAATACATCAAATAAATAAAGAACACCGACAAAAAGATCGTCCAACAGATGTGATTAGTTTTGCTTTGGAAGAAGAGGATTTGTCAGGATTTGATTTTGATTTAGAAGAACTTGGTTTACCACGAAATATAGGGGATTTATTTATTTCTGTAGATCGTACGAAAGATCAAGCAGCTGAATTTAATCATTCATTTGATAGAGAACTTGGTTTTTTAACCATTCATGGTTTTCTTCATTTAAATGGCTATGACCATATGACGCCAGAAGATGAGAAAGAGATGTTTGATTTGCAAAGAAAGATTTTAAATGATTATGGCTTGGAACGATAAACAAACAGAAAAAAATCGATGTTTTTTTCAGTCTTTAATTCATGCATTACGTGGGTTAAAGACTGTTGTCGAAGAAGAAAGAAATATGAGGTACCATTTGTTTTTAGGAACAAGTGCGATTGTTTTAGGATTTATATGTCATATTTCTAAGTATGAATGGTTATGGCTAGTGTGTGCAATCGTCTTAGTTTTGATGGCAGAGATGGCAAACACAGCATTTGAAGTATTGGTTGATTTAGTAACAAATAAAACCTATCACCCATTAGCTAAAAAGATTAAGGATATGTCAGCAGGTATGGTCCTGCTAAGTGCATTTTTTGCTCTTTTTGTCGGTATGGTGATATTTTTACCTAAAATAATACATGTTTGGTTTGGTAATTAAGAAAGGATAAGATAAATGTCAGAACAAAATTTTAAATCAGGCTTTGTTGCCATAGTTGGTCGACCAAATGTTGGAAAATCAACTTTATTAAACAGAATTGTGGCGCAAAAAATTGCCATTATGAGTAATAAAGCTCAAACAACACGAAATAAAATTCAAGGAATTTACACAACAAAAGAAGCACAAATTGTGTTTATTGATACACCAGGAATTCACAAACCTAAAAATAAATTAGGGGATTTTATGGTAGAAACAGCCTATAGTGCACTACGCGAAGTCGATGCGATTATCTTTATGGTTAGTGCTGATATGCCAAGAGGACGTGGAGACGACTTTATTATTGAACGTCTAAAAAAAGCAGATGCACCTGTGTATTTAGTGATAAATAAAATTGATACCGTTCATCCTGATGAGTTATTACCGATTATTGATGATTATCGTCAAGAATTAGATTTTAAAGAAATCGTGCCAATTTCGGCAACAGAAGGAAATAACGTAGAACACTTATTAGAAACACTAGTAAACGATATGCCTGAAGGCCCTCAATTTTTCCCGGATGATCAAGTAACGGATCACCCAGAGTACTTTATTGTGTCTGAGTTGATTCGTGAAAAAGTATTACAATTAACAGAACAAGAAGTGCCTCATTCTGTTGCGGTAGTCACAGAAAGCATGAAACGAGATGATAATGATAAAATTCATATTCAAGCCACTATCATTGTAGAACGTGATAGTCAAAAAGGAATTATCATTGGTAAAGGCGGAAAAATGCTAAAAAATATTGGAACGAAAAGTCGTAAAGATATTGAAAATCTTTTAGGTGATAAAGTCTTTTTAGAATTATGGGTTAAAGTTCAAAAAAATTGGCGTGATAAACGTCGTGATTTACAAAATTATGGTTATAGAGAAACAGATTATTAAACATGGAATTTTTCCATGTTTTTTAGTTGTTAAGGAGGTAAGATGTTGAGAGGACCTCAAGAAATAAATGGAATGGTTTTGTTTTCTAGGAATTATCGGGAAAGCGATAAATTGGTAAAAATATTTACAGAATCTAACGGGAAAAAAATGTTTTTTGTTCGACACGCCAACAAAAAGAATAGCCAAATTAGTTCAGCCATACAGCCCTTTACGCAAGCGAATTATATAGGAGAATTAAAAGACGAAGGGTTATCGTTTTTGAATACTGCAAAAGACATACACCCTTTTTTTGCGATACAACAGGATATTTTTTTATCAGCCTATGCTACTTATATACTTAATCTAAGTGATGCCGCCATTGAGGACAATGTATATGATCCTTTTTTATTTGGCTTTTTAAAAGACTCTCTAACATTAATTAGCGAGGGTTATGATGCCGAAATTATAACAAATATTTTTGAGATACAAATTCTTCAACGATTTGGGATACAACTAAATTTCTCATCTTGTGCTATATGTGGCAGTCAGGAGGAGCCATTTGACTTTTCTGATAAATATCATGGCGTACTTTGTCAAAAACATTGGTCAATGGATGAGCGTCGGTTTCATTATTCTCCCAGGGCGTTACATTTTATTAAACTATTTAATGCTATTAGTTATGAACAAATAAAAAGTATTAATCTTTCAGATGAGACTAAGCAACATATAAGACAAGTGATTGATTCGATTTATGAAGAATATGTTGGCTTACATTTAAAAAGTAAAAAATTTATTGATGATATGCAAAATTGGAAAGAAATGATTCCAAAGAGAGAAAACAAAATTGACAAACTGGATAATACCAATTAAAATAAAGACAACTTATATAAACATGTTGACAGAACTAAGTAAAAATGACAAAACTAACCAAAGCGAATTTGGTTCAGTGGAAGCCAAATGTTAGGAGTTATTTTGAAGGCATTCTTGAGTGTGTAAAATGAAGCTGCCGTGAAAGCGGAAGTAGGGTGGAACCGCGAATATTCGTCCCTATGTTTGACAGATTATGTCAAGCATAGGGATTTTTATTATGTTAAAAATAGGAGGAAAAACAATGAGTCAAACATTAACGATACAAGAAATGATTTTAGCTCTTCAAAATTATTGGTCAAATCAAGGCTGCATGTTAATGCAAGCCTATGACACAGAAAAAGGGGCCGGAACAATGAGTCCTTATACTTTCTTACGTGCGATAGGACCAGAACCATGGAACGCGGCTTACGTAGAGCCATCACGTCGTCCGGCAGATGGTCGTTACGGTGATAACCCAAATCGTTTATATCAACATCATCAATTCCAAGTGGTGATGAAACCTTCACCAGAAAATATTCAAGAGTTATATTTGGATAGCTTAAAAGTTTTAGGCATTGACCCATTGCAACATGATGTTCGCTTTGTTGAAGATAACTGGGAAAATCCTTCAATGGGGTGTGCTGGTTTAGGTTGGGAAGTGTGGTTAGACGGCATGGAAATCACTCAATTTACCTATTTCCAACAAGTTGGTGGTTTAGAATGTAAACCAGTCACATCAGAGATCACATATGGCTTAGAGCGTTTGGCTTCTTATATTCAAGAAGTAGAGAGTGTGTATGATTTAGAATGGACAAAAGGTGTTAAATACGGTGAAATTTTTGTTCAACCGGAATATGAGCATTCAGTGTATTCATTCGAACAAAGTGATCAAGAATTATTATTAAATTTATTTAACAGTTATGAAAAAGAAGCAAAACGTGCAATAGATTTAGGCTTAATCCATCCTGCTTACGATTATGTTTTAAAATGTAGTCACATGTTTAACTTGCTTGATGCTAGAGGAGCCGTTTCTGTGACAGAGCGGGCAGGGTATTTAGCAAGAATTCGTAATATGGCTAGAGCTTTAGCTAAAGGATTTGTTGAAGAACGTGAAAAATTAGGTTTCCCATTATTAAAAGAAGCTATGGAGGAGGATATTCATGAGTAAACAATTTTTATTAGAAATCGGGTTGGAAGAAATACCAGCTCATTTAGTCACTCCAACATCAAAACAATTTGCTAAAAAAGCAGCAGATTATTTAAATGAGAATCGTGTATCATTTGATAATATTGAAGTATTTTCAACACCAAGACGTTTTGCCATTCGTGTAAATGGTTTAGCAGATAAACAAGAAAATATTGAAGAAAAAGCAAAAGGTCCAGCAAAAAAAATCGCACAAGATGCTGAAGGTAATTGGACAAAAGCAGCGATTGGCTTTGCTAAAGGTCAAGGGGCAACAACAGATGATTTGTATTTTGAAACAATTAAAGATGTTGAATATGTCTTTGTTGATAAATTTATTGAGGGGCAATCAGTGGAAACCATTTTACCTGGTTTAACAGACGTTGCGGCTCATTTAACATTCCCAGTTACTATGACTTGGGGGAATGGAGAATATCGCTTTATTCGTCCTGTGCATTGGTTAGTGGCTCTTTTAGAAGATAATGTTGTTCCTATGACTTTGTTTGGTATTAATAGTTCGAATAAATCTCGTGGTCATCGTTTCTTAGGTCAAGAAGCAACGATTAATCATTCATCAGATTATGAAACAGCTTTAGAAGAACAATTTGTTATTGCCAATCCTGTGATTCGTCAAGATAAAATTAGTAAACAAATTCATGAAATTGAAGAAAATAATCATTGGACAATCCCGCAAGATGCAGATTTGTTAGAAGAGGTTGTTAATTTAGTAGAATACCCAACTGTTTTTGTTGGAAATTTTGCTGAAAATTATTTATCTTTACCATCAGAAGTGTTAATCACATCAATGAAAGAGCATCAACGCTACTTTGAAGTATTAGATCAAAAAGGGCAATTGTTGAACCATTTTGTATCGGTTAGAAATGGAAACAGTGATTACACTGATAATGTACGAAAAGGAAATGAAAAAGTTCTTCAAGCTCGTTTAGAAGATGGGGAATTTTTCTATGAAGAAGATTTAAAATTATCAATTGATGATTATGTACAAAAATTAAAATCGGTAACATTCCATGAAAAAATTGGGTCAATGTATGAAAAAATGCAACGTGTTTCTGTTATTTCAGAATTAATTGGAACGTCTGTTGGTTTATCTGAGGAAGAAATGACAGACTTAAGACGTGCTAGTGAAATCTATAAATTTGATTTAGTGACTCTTATGGTAGATGAATTCCCAGAGTTACAAGGAATCATCGGCGAAAAATATGCCACATTAAAAGGAGAAAGCGTTGGGGTGGCTCAAGCTATTCGTGAGCACTACTTACCGAAATCAAGCGATGGTGAGTTGCCTGAAAGTAATGTAGGAGCTGTTTTGGCGATTGCAGATAAATCAGATACCTTGTTATCTTTCTTTGCTGTAGGCTTAATGCCTAAAGGCTCAAATGACCCATATGCTTTAAGAAGACAAGCTTATGGTATTATTCGTATTATTGAGTCTAAAGGATGGGATTTCCCAATCATTCGTTTGCAACAACAAATGAAAGAGTTAATCAATGAAGACATTGAAAGATTTGGATTAAGTATTGAGTCAGATGAAGAAGTTCTGACAGAATTTATCAAAGGCCGTATGAAACAATGGTTTAGTGGCAAACAAATTCGTCATGATATCATTGAAGCAGTTTTAGAAAGTCGCCAAGAAAATTTGCATACGATGTTTGAAACAGCAGACATTTTGGTGAGTCACGCATCTGAAAGTGATTTTAGACCAACGATTGAATCATTGACGCGTGTGATTAATTTATCTAAGAAAGCAGAAGATGACGAAATAGGAACAGTTAATCCAGACTTATTTGAAAATGACTCTGAGAAAAACCTCTATGAGGCTATTGTGTCAGTTTCTGAAAAAGTAGGGGATATGACACTCAACGAATTGTATGAAGAATTACGTGACTTAAATCCACTAATAGAAGCTTATTTTGAAGACACCATGGTTATGGTTGATGATGAAGCAGTAAGAGAGAACCGTTTAAATCAATTAAGAACGATTGCTAATATTGCTTTATCATTTGCAAGTTTAGATCGTTTGATTGTTAAATAATTAAAAAGAGTGGCTGACTAAACAGTCTTAAAATAGAAAAAATCCCATGAAATCCGTTAATTGCAACGTTGATTTCATGGGATTTCTATTTTATTAGTTGAGTGATGTTTATTTAAAAAATGACTTTTGTGTCAGACTCTCTTTTTTTAGTTTTCCTTTTTAGTTGTAGTTTTAGGAACGCTGAATGATTTCCATGCATCTTTATAGTTATCATCAGTTCCGCCGATACCAAACTTAAAGGTACTATCTTTAGGTCCATCTGTTGCATAGAAGCTTTCGACTTCTTTTGCCCCTTTTAAGTTGATTTGTTGGTTCTCAACTTTGACAACAGCTGTTTTTTCACCAGTAAATTCAACGACTTTTTCTTTTTTAACAGAAGAATCTAAGGTAAATTTTTCATTAGCTTTAAATATATCAGGGTTTCTTTGATACACATAATTTGTCATGTAAGACCAATAAATCATATTTTGTTTGTTCCATGTTGAGCTCATTTGAGTATTATCATCGTATCCAATCCAACTACTCATAGTAACACCTGGTGTTGAAGCAGTAAACCAATAATCTTTTTCTAATTCTGATGTTCCTGTTTTTCCGACCCAATCAGCTCTAGCTAATGTTGGGTTAACTGATTGGAGCGCTTCTTGTGCTGGTTGACCAGTTCCGCTTTTTAGGACATCTCGCATCATGTCATTCATGATTGATGCCGTAGCAGGTTTAAAGACTTGATTAGGTTCTGATTTATGTTCATAAATTACTTCATTTTTTTCATTTGTAATTTTATCAATAGAATACCCTTTGTTATATACCCCTTTATTAGCTAAAGTTGCATAAGCTTCTGTTTCTTCTAAAACAGTAATCCCATAATCTGTACCACCTAAAGGAATGGATTCACGGTAAAATTCGTCAGGATTTAGCCCAATATTCATTTTATCAAAATATTGTTTAGGATCTACGCTTTCTAACATGTCTTTGTATAGATTAACAACTGGAATATTCAATGACCATTTTAACGATTCTCTCACTGATTTGAAAGAGTTACTTCCTTTATCAGAATAGTTTTTCACTTCTTGTCCATTTTTATATTTTAATGGATAATCAGATAATTTTGATTCTGATCCTATAATCCCATTATCAATAGCAGGAGCATAAGCTAAGATAGGTTTCATCGTCGAACCTGGTGAACGTCTAGTTTGAAAGGCATGATTATTTTGATTTTGACTATAGTTTCTACCGCCAATAAATCCATAGATACGTCCAGTTTGATTGTCCATCAAGACACTACCTGTTTCTAGCAACTTACCACTACCATCATCTAACACGTAACCATAATTATTTACCGCTTCTTGCATAGCATTATAAGTTGTCTTATCAATTGTTGAGTGGATGGTATAACCAGAACGAGCAATATCTTTTTTGACTCTTTCGAAATATTGATCAAATAATTGTTTTGATCCTTCGATATCATCTTCTGTGTAGCCATCTGCTTCGTAGTAACTTGGCATTAAAACACGAGTTGCTTCATCATAAAGATAAGTGTATAAAAAGCCATTTTCAGTATCAGATTTAGGAGAAGGAGCAATGAAATCTTGCTTCAAATCATAGTTTTTTGCGGCTTCGTATTCGTCTTTAGTAATAATTTTTTCACGGTACATATTAAATAGAACATCATCTTTTCTATTAAGTCCTGCACTTAAATCTTCTTTCAATTGTGCATCGTTTGTGTATGGCGAGTACTCGATTGGACTTTGTGGTAAACCGGCTAAAAATGCCGCTTGTGGTAAAGTGACTTCACTAGCATGAACACCAAATATTCCAAGTGCTGCTTCTTCAATCCCTGCAATATTTTCACCATGATTGTTCCGACCAAATGGTGAAACATTTAGGTAAGCACTTAAAATATCATCTTTTTTCATAACTTTTTCCGTACGAAGTGCCAGCATAATTTCTGATGCTTTTCTTTTGTATGATGTTTCATTTGTTAGGACTTGTTGTTTGACTAACTGTTGTGTAATCGTTGAACCACCGGATTTACTACCAATCCCTATCACATCCGATAAAGTGGCTCTAGCAATAGCTTTTGGGACAATCCCTTTATGCTCGAAAAAGTTTTCGTCTTCAGTGGTCACTAACGCTTCTTTGATAAAATCTGAAATCTTATCTGATGACACATTTGTGCGGACCAAATCTGACTTTATTACTGAAACCAAGGATCCATCTGAATAAGTGATATTAGATTGCTGATCTAAATCTGAAATTTTTTTGATAAGCTCATCTTTTTCAGGAACATCAACGGTTTTAACAAGTGAAGCAAAATAACCAATTCCTGTACCAATTCCTAATGTAGCTAAAGCTAATCCTACTATTATTAATAGAATAAATAACGATCGAAACACACGATAAGTGACATTAATGACAAATGGCCAATTGTGTTTCTTTTTTGGTTGAGTTTCTTCATTTGTTGTCTCTAAAGGACGATCAACTCTATTGTCCTCATTCAATTTATCACCTCATTATTTTTATGTGCTCAATTATATCATTTTACAATTAATAATTATACTTAGTCAAATTGTTTTGATTTTCTGACATAAAAATCACATTTTCATCTTTCTTTTAGATTATGAATAGGTTAAGATTAGAGGTGAATAAAATTAAGGAGGAACTAATATGACAACGAGTTTTTTATCAGAATTAAAGGATCGTGGTCTAGTCTATCAAATGACTGACGAAAAAGCATTAGAAGAATTATTGAATGAAGAGTCTGTTAAGTTGTATATTGGTTTTGATCCGACAGCAGATAGTTTACACATCGGTCATTTATTACCAGTATTAACATTAAAACGATTTCAAGAAAAGGGGCATGTTCCTGTAGCACTTGTAGGTGGCGGAACAGGAATGATTGGAGACCCTTCTTTTAAAGATGCTGAACGTAGTTTAAATTCTACTGAAATTGTTGAATCTTGGGCAAATAGTTTAAAAAATCAATTGTCTCGTTTTATTGATTTTGATGATAAAACCAATCCAGCCATCTTAGCAAATAATGCTGATTGGTTAACTAGCATTACATTGATTGATTTTTTAAGAGATGTTGGTAAAAACTTTACCATTAACTATATGATGAGTAAAGAAAGTGTGAAGCGTCGTATTGAAACAGGTATTTCTTATACAGAATTTGCCTACCAATTACTTCAAGCGTATGATTTCTTAAAATTATATGAAACACAAGGTGTTAAACTTCAATTAGGTGGTAGTGATCAGTGGGGAAATATTACATCTGGTATTGAATTATTGCGTCGTGAAAAAGAAGTTCAGGGTTACGGATTAACGATGCCTTTAATTAAAAAAGCTGATGGAACAAAATTTGGTAAAACAGAAGGAAATGCTGTATGGTTAGATGCTGATAAAACGTCTCCATATGAATTTTACCAATTTTGGCTAAATACTGATGACCGTGATGCTGTTCAATTCTTAAAATATTTTACTTTCTTATCATTGGATGAGATTGCAGAAATAGAAAAAGAATTTAATGATTCGCCACATGAAAGAGCAGCTCAAAAAGCATTAGCTAAAGAAGTGACCACACTTGTTCATGGTGAAAAATCTTACGAACAAGCTGTCAGAATTTCTAAAGCGTTGTTTAGCGGAGATATTAAAGAGTTGACTGGCGAAGAAATCAAACAAGGATTTAAAGATGTTCCAAGTTATCAAGTAACGAGTGCAGATGATTTGAGCTTAATCGAATTATTAGTTAACTCAAAGATTGAATCATCTAAACGTCAAGCACGTGAAGATGTACAAAATGGAGCCATTTATATTAATGGTGATAGAATTCAAGATTTAGATTACGTATTATCTGATAAAGATAAAATCGAAGATGAATTTATCGTTGTACGACGTGGGAAGAAAAAATACTTCCTTTTGAAGTTTTAATATAAAATAATAATTAACCTAAGAAAAAATGATGATTGTTATCATTTTTTCTTAGGTTTTTTAATTTTTTTGAATATAAATAAATAATGAGTTTATTTGTTTTATAAAATAAATAAAATCGTTGGTAATATCCATTTTTTATAAAAACGTTTGTTTGTTTCATGAAGTTATTTGTTCTTTTTCAGAAAATTTCATTATAGAAAACTTTACAATTAGAAACTTTACAGTATATAATTAGTTCTTAATAGCACAATATTAATTTTTGATGAGAAAAAGAAGTTGTTTATCATCACATTATAAGAGAGGGGTTTTAACAATGATTACATTTAAAAATGTAGAAAAGTACTATGGAGAGTTTCATGCGTTAAAAGACATTAATTTAACAATAGAAACTGGTGAGGTTGTAGTTGTTTTAGGTCCTTCTGGATCAGGTAAAAGTACCATGCTACGCTGTATCAACGCGCTGGAAGAAATTTCGACGGGAGAATTAATAGTTGATGGAACAAATATCTTTGATCCTAAAACAAATTTAAACGACGTTAGAAAAAATCTTGGTATGGTATTCCAACAATTTAATCTATATTCCAACATGACAGTTTTAGAAAATGTGACACTTGCACCGATAAAAGTTTTAGGACTAGATAAACAAGCTGCAAATGAGCGAGCTGAAAAATTATTAAATCGAGTTGGGATGTTAGATAAAAAAGATTCTAAGCCATCTCAATTGTCAGGTGGGCAACAACAACGTGTGGCCATTGCGAGAAGTTTGGCGATGACGCCAGGTTATATGTTGTTTGATGAACCAACATCAGCACTTGATCCAGAGATGGTAGGAGAAGTTTTAGACGTTATGAAGTCATTAGCGAAAGAGTCTGGTATGACGATGGTGGTTGTAACACACGAGATGGGATTTGCTAGAGAGGTAGCTGATCGTGTTATTTTCATGGCTGATGGAGAAATTTTAGAAGACAGAGAATCCGAGGCTTTCTTCGATGATCCGCAAGATGAACGTGCTAAACAATTTTTAAGTAAAATAATCAGTCATTAGGAGGGAGTTCTATGAAAAAGGTTTATCGAGGACTGCTCATGACCATGATGCTTTCTTTTCTTTTTTTACTTGGTGCGTGTGGAGCAAAGAGTATATCTGAGACAAATGTTTTAGATAAAATAAAAGAGCAAGATAAAATGGTTTGGGGAGTAAAATATGATACCAAATTATTTGGTTTAATGAATATTGAAAAAAGAGAAGTAGAAGGCTTTGATATTGATATTGCAAAAGAAATTACTAAACGGTTGCTTGGTGATGAAAAAAAAGCCGACTTTGTTGAGGTAACATCAAAAACAAGAATACCTTTATTAAAGAATGGTAATATAGATGCCATTATTGCTACTATGACAATTAGTGATGAGAGAAAAAAACAAGTTGATTTTTCAGATGTTTATTTTGATGCTGGACAGTCTCTTTTAGTTAAAAAAGGAAGCGACATAAAAAGTGTTGATGATCTAAAAGATGGAAAAATCGTGTTAGCAGTAAAAGGATCTACTTCAGCTACAAATGTGAGAGAAAAAGCTCCTGAAGCAAAAGTACTAGAATTAGAAAACTATGCAGAAGCATTTACGGCTCTTCAATCTGGTCAAGGTGATGCCATGACGACAGATAACAGCATTTTGTTAGGGATGGCTTCAGAAAATCCTGATTATGAGTTAGTCGGTGGAAACTTCACAGAAGAACCTTATGGTATTGCTTTTAATAAGGGTCAAACAGAGTTGGTCGAAGAAGTAAATAGTATTTTATCTGATATGAAAAAAGATGGCACTTATGAAAAAATCTATAAAAAATGGATTAAAGACTAATAAATAAAGGAGTTGAGAATATGTTAGAAATTTGGAATACTTATCATCAAGATATTCTGGCTGGTTTAAAAGTTACTTTGACAGCTAGTATCATTGCTTTGATATGTAGTTTGATTATTGGAACTATCATGGCAATGCTACAAGTATCGACAAAAAAATGGGTTAAGAAAATTGGAAATATCTACGTTAACTTTTTTCGAAATATTCCTTTATTAATTGTAGTGATGTTCTTTTTTGTCGTGTTACCACTTTATGGTATCAAATTTGATGGGATTACATCAGGTACTATTGGGTTGACATTATATACCTCTGCATTTATTGCTGATACAGTGAGATCAGGAATTGAAGCAGTATCTAAAGGACAAAAAGAAGCGGGGATGTCATCAGGTTTAAATTATTTGCAAATTATGTATTATATCATCTTACCTCAAGCATTTAAAATAGCGTTACCTTCACTTGGTAATCAATTTATCAATTTAGTGAAAAATTCATCTATATTGGCCATGGTGACAGGAGCGGATTTGATGTATACTGGTGATTTAATTGCCAGTACAACATTTAATACATTAGGAACCTATACGTTAATTGGTTTAATCTATTTACTGATGACCATGCCGTTATCTTATTTGATGAGATATATAGAAACACGTATGGCAACAAACTAAGAAAGGAGTTGTTTTGATGAATTTTGCTCAAGCATTAACATTACCTAATTTACGATTTGTTTTTGATGGGTTATTAGTAACGGTTGAAGTGGCTGTTATATCGATTATTTTGAGTTTTATTATTGGCGGGATTCTAGGAGTAGTTCGTTTTTTAAGAATTCCTTTTTTGTCAAAAATTGTTGGTTTAATTATTGATATTATTAGAAACTTACCATTACTTTTAATTATCTTCTTTACTTATTTTGCCCTTCCTCAAATTGGCATCCAATTTAGTATCTTCTGGTCAGCAGTTGTCGCATTAACGATTTTTGAATCGGCTATGCTTTCAGAAATTATTCGTGGAGGGATAGAAGCAGTTCCTAAAGGACAAATGGAAGCAGGACGTTCTACAGGGCTAAACACAATTCAAACGATGTATTATATTGTGTTACCTCAAGGGATTAAATTGATGGTGCCACCTTTAGTGAGTCAGTTTGTTTCTTTGATTCGTGATACATCTTTAGCTGTGGTTATTTCTTTACCTGAGTTGACACATAATTCAAAAATTATTTATGCTCAATACCCAAGTACCGTATTGGTGATGTTTATTATTATGACAGTTTGCTATTTTGCTATTTGTTACTCACTATCAAGTTTTGCTAAACGTTTTGAATTAAACTATCAAAAGTAATCGGACCTTTGTGTTCGGTTATTTTTTTAAGCAATTATCTTGTGAAGCTTAAAATAAAACGCTACAATTTGTATGGTTAAGTTAATAGGAAATGAGGAATTTTTTTATGTTATTAGGATCTCATGTCAGTATGAGTGGAAAAGATATGTTATTAGGTTCGGCAAAACAATCAGTGGAGTATGGTGCGTCAACGTTTATGATTTATACTGGAGCCCCACAAAACACTCGTAGAAAACCCATTGAGGAGTTAAATATTGAGTTGGGTCAAAAATATATGATTGAAAATCAATTAGATGTGAATAAAATTGTGGTTCATGCACCATATATTATCAATCTAGGTAATACAACGAAACCACAAAATTTTGGGTTTGCGGTTGATTTTTTAAGACAAGAAATTGAACGCGTGTCAGCAATCGGGGCAACGCAAATCACGATGCATCCAGGGGCACACGTTGGAGCAGGTGTAGATGCTGGGATTAATCAAATTATTAAAGGGCTAAATGAAGTGTTAACATCTGATCAAGTACCACAAATAGCCTTAGAAACAATGGCTGGGAAAGGAACGGAAATTGGTCGGACTTTTGAAGAAATTGCTCGTATTATTGATGGCGTGACTCATAACGATAAACTATCCGTGACACTTGATACATGTCATATTAATGATGCTGGCTATAATGTTCGAGAAGATTTTGATGGGGTATTAGAAGAATTTGATAAAATCATTGGTTTGGACAGATTAAAAGTAATTCATGTCAATGATTCAAAAAATGATCAAGGCTCACATAAAGACCGTCATGCTAATATTGGGTTTGGGACAATTGGGTTTGATGCACTAAATTATGTGGTTCATCACGACCAATTAAAAGAGTTACCAAAAATTTTAGAAACACCTTTTGTAGGTGAAGATAAAAAAACAGCCAAAGCGCCATACTATCATGAGATTAAAATGTTGAAAAAAGGAGAATTTAATCCTAATTTGTTAATAGATATTGAAAATAATGCCTAAATTTGTTAAAAGAGTCTTTTCATTGACGTTATTTTCTAGTACAATTGATTATTGTGGAGTAGATTAATTGGAGGAAGGAGCGTCGAAAAGATGAATACTGGATTAGCTATTTTATTCATTATTATTGCCCTAATTTTAGGAGCAGTCGGTGGATTCTTTTTAGCAAAGAAAACATTTGAAGATCAATTACAGAAAAATCCTCCCGTTAATGAGGATATGTTGCGTATGATGATGTCACAGATGGGTCAAAAACCGTCAGAGAAGAAAATACGTCAAATGATGCAAAACATGACAGCTCAAAACAACAAGAAGAAAAAATAGGTTGTTTTGTTTTGGAGTGAATAAAAAACATAAAAAAAACGGGTGCTTTTTCGCACCTGTTTTTTTTATGGAAAAAAGGAGTGAATAACTTGAGCGTTTTTAAAAAATTAGCTTGGTTTTTCAAAGAGGAAAAGAAAAACTATATTATTGGAGTAGGTGCCTTAATCTTAGTAGCCATTATTCAATTATTACCACCAAGAGTGATAGGGATTGTTGTGGACTCTATTGCAGATAAAACATTAACAAAGCAGAAACTATTATTTTGGGTTGGGTTATTAGTTGTTGCGGCTATTGTGGTTTATTTATTACGTTATGTATGGCGGACGCATATTTGGGGTGGTGCCGCAAGACTTGAAAAGAGAATGAGAAAACGTTTGTTTCATCATTTTACTCAAATGGATCAAACGTTCTATCAAAGACACCGTACTGGAGATTTGATGGCTCATGCAACAAATGATTTGAATGCTATCCAAAATGTAGCAGGTGGTGGGATTTTAACGTTTGCTGATGCTTTTATCACGGGTGCTATCACTGTTGTTGCAATGATTATATTTATTGATTGGCGATTAACGTTATTAGCGTTACTACCATTTCCTTTACTTGCTATTTTATCAAGTAAACTTGGAGATAAATTACACGAATCATTTAAAGAGTCACAAGACGCTTTTTCAAGATTAAATGATAAAACACAGGAAACAATTACGGGAATTAAAGTTATTAAGACATTTGGACAAGAGCAAGAAGAAATAGAAGATTTTAAAGAAAAAGTAGAGTATTCCATTAAAAAAAGCAATCGTGTCAATTTCTTAGATGCGTTATTTGATCCACTTATTACCTTAATAATTGGATTGAGTTATATCATTTCGATTTCATTAGGTGGTTACTTAGTTAAAACTGGTAGTATTTCAATTGGGCAACTTATCTCATTCTTTAATTACATCGGGATGTTGGTTTGGCCGATGTTCGCAATCGGTCGTTTTTTTAATATTTTACAACGAGGTAATGCCAGTTATGACCGAGTAAATGAGTTGTTAAGTGAAAAATCTGCCATTATAGAAATGAAAACAGGGATTCAAACACCGGCTAAAGGGGATATTCATTACCAAGTAGAATCATTTAGTTATTCAGATGATGAGACTAAAGCGTTAGAAAACATTGATTTTACACTACACGAAGGTGATACTCTAGGCATCGTTGGAAAAACAGGTGCAGGAAAAACCACATTGTTAAAATTATTGATGCGAGAATATGATAATTATAAAGGTGAGATTGTATTTGGTGAAAATAAAATCCAACATTACACATTAGATGCACTACTTCACTCAATTGGCTATGTTCCACAAGATCATTTTCTTTTTTCAATGACCGTAAGAGATAATATTCGATTTGGTCGTCCGAAAGCTTCACAAGAATTAGTGGAGAAAATAGCCAAACAAGCAGCTGTGCATGAGGATATTTTAGGATTTAGTAAAGGTTATGACACAATGGTTGGAGAACGTGGCGTGTCCTTATCAGGAGGACAAAAACAACGAATCTCTATTGCTAGGGCCTTGTTAACTGAACCGGAATTACTTATCTTAGATGATGCGTTGTCTGCTGTTGATGCAAAAACTGAAGAATTGATTTTATCAAGTTTAAAAGAAACAAGACAAAATAAAACAACGATTATTACAACCCATCGCTTAAGTAGTGTGAAACATGCCAAAGAAATTATTGTCATCGATGAAGGAAGAATTATTGAGCGTGGCTCACACAGTGAATTAATCGCATTAAACGGTTGGTATAAAAAGATGTACGATCACCAACAACTCGAACAAAAAATAGAAGGGGGGATAAATTAATGGAAGAACAACAATCAGCTTGGTCGAAATCATTTACAATGAAAGAGCAAAAAAATATTGTGAAACGACTGATTACATTTGCCAAACCTTTTAGAAAATACTTTTATGGCTCTTTGATATTTTCAGTGTTGCTTGCCGTAGTAAATATTATTCTACCTAAAATTTTACAGATTTTTATGGATAAACATTTAACTGATGCGAATGTCCAAACAAAAGTGATTTTATATTTTGCTGGATTATACGGTCTAGGTACGTTGTTTAAAGCAATTGTTTGGTTTGGACAGTGGATTTTATATTACAAAGGATCGCTTCAAACTTATCAGTCCATTCGAGTAAAATTATTTTCAAAACTTCAAACAATGGGGATGAGATACTTTGATCAAACGCCTGCAGGCTCCATTGTCTCAAGAGTAACAAACGACACAGAAACGTTATTTGATTTTTGGTTAGTGTTTTTAATGGTGCTATCAGCATTATTTGGCATCATGGCATCATTTATTGCGATGGCAACGATTAATGTGCAATTGATGTTTGCCTGTTTAATCTTTTTCCCGATATTACTGGTGATTATTTGGTATTATCAAAAATTTAGTTCAAAAATTTATCGCAGTATGCGTGAGAGATTAAGTCAATTAAATACTAAATTAAACGAATCAATTTCTGGGATGCAAATTGTACAATATTTCAGACAAGAGGAACGTTTAGAAGAGGAATTTGAAGAAAATAATAATGAATACTTAAAGACGAAGTATGCCATGATTCGTACCAATTCATTGTTACTTGCACCAATCATTAACTTATTATTTGCCTTGGCAACAGCCATGATTTTAGGTTTTTTTGGATTTAAATCATTTAATTCGTTAGTAGAAGTTGGGATGATTTATGCTTTCATTTCATAT
Source organism: Vagococcus bubulae (assembly GCF_003950315.1). Taxonomy (GTDB): domain Bacteria; phylum Bacillota; class Bacilli; order Lactobacillales; family Vagococcaceae; genus Vagococcus; species Vagococcus bubulae. The sequence continues at coordinate 225,328 of NZ_NGJT01000001.1, read as the reverse complement.
GTTCAGCAATTTTTCAATCCTATGACACAAATGATGGACTTTTTAAGTACATTTCAAGATGGATTAGTTGCCGGCAGTCGAATTATTGGGATATTAGACCATGAAGAATTAGTGCCACAACAAAATGACGGAGCTAACGCTACTATAACAAATGCTAAAATTGAATTTAAAAATGTTAGTTTTTCATATGATGGAAAGCATAATGTGTTAAATCATATTAGTTTTGTGGCTAATCCAGGAGAAACAGTTGCTCTAGTGGGGCATACAGGTAGTGGGAAAAGTTCCATTATTAATGTCTTGATGCGTTTTTATGAATTTTATGATGGGGATATTTTGATTGATGACGTCAACATTAAAGATTATCCAATAGAAGAATTACGTGAAAAAATGGGACTAGTACTACAAGATGCGTTCATGTTTTACGGTGATATCTCTAGTAACATTCGTTTACTTAATCAAAGTATTACAGATGAACAGATTATTGATGCTGCGAAATTTGTTCAAGCAGATAAATTTATTGAAACATTACCGAAAAAATACCATGCACCAGTTTTGGAAGGTGGGTCAAGTTTTTCTTCTGGTCAAAGACAGTTGATTTCTTTTGCTCGAACAATTGTAACGGATCCTAAAATATTAGTGCTTGATGAGGCAACAGCTAATATTGATACTGAAACAGAAACACTCATTCAGGAAGGATTGGAAAAAATGCGTAAAGGTCGTACAACGATTGCAATCGCGCATAGATTATCAACGATTAAAGATGCTAATTTAATATTAGTTTTAGAAAAAGGGCACATTGTAGAAAAAGGAACACATGATGAGTTGATACAAGAAGAAGGATTATACTATGATATGTATCGTTTGCAAAATAATCAAATATAATCTGAAGAGAGAAAGCTAGAAAACTGGCTTTCTTTTTTTTAGGCACTTTTATAAGAAACAGTACCATTATTAATTTAGAACAAAATATTTTATATGAATATATGAAAATTTGATGAATTTTATAATAAAGGATGATAAAATGAGTGATAAGACAATTGTAGTAAAGGAAGTGAAAAAATGAATTTTTTCAAAAGAGCTTTACTTAGTATTCAACGAAGAAAGAGTAAATCATTGATCTTATTTTTAGTTATTTTTATTTTAGGTAATTTAATGGCAGGAGCGATTGCTATACAACAAGCAACTCAACATGTCGAAACCGAAATTAAAACGCGACTTGGAGCTAATGCAACCGTATCCTTTAATCAAGAAAAGCTACAAAAATTAAGCGAAGAAGGAACAGATATTGACATAAAAGAACCTGATATCAAAGTATATAAAGAACTTGGTAAACTAGATCAAGTAAAATTTTATGATTATTCTGTTATTGACTACATCACAACTGAAAAATTAAAAAATGTGGTATCAAAAGATGATGACAGCATATTAGACATCAATGGTATCCATTATTTCACTGTTAAAGGGGCTAGTCGTCCTGAATTAATAGACGTTCAGATGAAAAAAATTAGTCTGATTGAAGGAAACACATTTAGCCAAGAGGAAATCGAAAAAGGATTACCTGTAGCAGTAATTTCTGAAAAGGTAGCAACGGAGAATAATTTACACGTAGGAGATAGTTTTGTGATGGATCGAGTCATTGAGCATTATGGAACTGGTAATGTAGATGTTGAAAACATTGAGCGTAAATCCAAAGAGTATTCTGCAACAGTGGTAGGAATTTTTACTGTGAATCAAGTAGAAAAAAAAGAAAATTCTTCCAAAAATTCTAAACAAATAGAACAAGAACAAAATCAACAGATTGATTATTATGATAAATTGAATGTTATCTATTTTCCTAATGATTATATTGAAAAGACACAAAAAGAAATGTTAGAGTTTAATTATGATAATTTTCCTGATAATTTTTCAGATGAAAATAGTGACATACCAGATAAAGAGACCGTATTAAAAGATTTTTCATTTAAAAATATTCAAGCAACATATGTACTAAATAAACCAGAAGAAGTAGAAGATTTTAAGTTGTTAGGTAATCAGATTTTAAAAGATAATAAATTAGATTATTATAAGATAGAAGCAAGTTCAGATCAGTTCGATTCTATTGCGGGTCCTATCAAAGGTATGGCGAACATATCAAAAATTGTGTTGATAGTTTCAGTTATGGCGTCAGTTTTTATCATAACATTAGTCATTATTTTGTTTTTAAGAGATAGGAAGCATGAATTAGGTATTTACCTATCATTAGGAGAAAAAAGAAATCGTGTGGTTGGTCAAATTGTGACAGAAGTTTTATTAGTTGCTATAATAGCTATGACATTATCAGTGTTCTCTGGCAATGTATTAGCCAAAAACTTTTCGGAATCTTTAATGACTACTCAGCAAATTGACAATACTGAGGACGAGATGATGATATTTGGTAGTCCTGTGGTTGATTTTCAAATCACTGAAGATGATGTGATAGATGCTTATGACATTAAATTAACCCCATCTTATATTGTATTGTTTTATTTAATCGGATTGATTGTTGTATTGTTATCAACGATTGTTCCATTAGTCTACATTATGCGGCTAAATCCTAAAAAAATAATGATGTAAAAAAGGGGGGATAGGAGTGTCTATACTAAAAGCAAGTAAACTAGGTTATTATTATCAAGATGGTGATATACGACGTTTTATTTTAAAAAACACGAATATTTCCTTTGAAAGAGGACGATTTTATACCATTGTTGGCCAGTCAGGAAGTGGAAAAACAACACTTTTATCATTGTTAGCAGGGTTAGATACTCCACAAGAAGGCCGAGTGTTTTATGAGAAAAAAAACATTGAAAAAATTGGCTATGATGAGTATCGTAGAGATTATATTAGTATTATATTTCAACATTATAATTTAATCCCTTATCTTACAGCTGTTGAAAATGTCATGGTACCGATGTCGATTACAGATAATGAGATACCAGATAATCAAGAAGAAGTGGCGATTAATTTATTAGATTATATAGGGGTGTCAAAAGAGAAATCTAAACGCCTTGTGACGCAGTTGTCTGGTGGGGAACAGCAACGTGTTGCCATAGCAAGAGCACTTGCAACTAATGTGGATATTATATTAGCTGACGAGCCGACAGGTAATTTAGATGAAGAGATGGAGCAAGAGATTGTAGAAATATTTAAAATGCTAGCTCACAAACATAATAAATGCGTGATTGTTGTGACACACTCACCAGAGATAGCATTGCAATCGGATGAGTCCTACCTTCTGAGAAAAGGGGTTTTAAGAAAGAATGTCTGATTTTTTATCAAATTTTGATAATGACAATTATCAAGATACACTAAATAATAAGCAAAAAAATAAAGAAACATTTGAGTCAGATGAGTTTGATGCGCTAGATGAGGCTTATCGAAACGATGATGTCCCTCAACGTGATACAGATACACCTAGACGAAAGAAAAAACGTAAAAGAAAGCGAAAGACATCACCATCACCAACGGAAAAAAAAGTGACTCCACCAGAAATATTGGAACCATTTGATGAGACAACAGAAATTGATTATGACTATAAAAATCGGCAACAAAAAAGAAAAATGACAATAGCGGTAGGGGCACTCACAACGTGTTTGATTTTTTATTTTATCTATTATCAAGTAACGCGTGTGACAGTTCCTGATTTTAAAGATAAAACCATTGTAGATGTAAAAAAATGGGCGGATGACAATCGAATTAAGACTGAAGCGACACAAGCCTATTCAAATAAAGTCGATGCCAATGGAATTATCACACAATCTGTTGCACCAAAGAAAAAGATAAAAAAAGGATCTAATATGACCTTTAAAGTGAGTGAAGGAGCAAATCCAAAAGAAAAAATTGAGTTGCCAGAATTTGAAAAAATGACTAAAACTGAAGTGGAACAATGGATTGCTGAAAAAAAAGCTGATAATGTCTCAATTATTGATGAATACAATGATAAAATTGAAAAAGGTAAATTCATTAAGTTAGAGTTTACGGATAAAGAAGTCAATAAAGAAAATTATTTGAGACAAGATATTGCCAATGTCTATTTTTCTAAAGGAAAAGAAGTATTCGAAAAAAATATTTCTGTACCAGACTTCAATAAGAAAGCTAAAACAGAGGTAGAAGAGTGGGCTAAGAAAAATGAAATAGACATGGAGTACAAAGAAGTCGATTCAGATAAAGTAGAATCTGGGTTGATTGTATCGCAGTCTGTAGAACCTAAAGCTAAAATTGCAAAGCACGATAAAATGAGTGTGTCTGTATCTGTAGGAAAAGCAGTCACAGTCCCAAATTTTGCTGAGTACTCTACTGAGGATGCTAGTAGTCTATCTGGTGGATTACAAGTTATGACAAAAGAAATGTTTTCTGATACCGTTCCGTATGGTCAATTAATTTCTCAATCAGTTGAACCAGGGAAAAAATTAACAAGTGAAGGTGAAAAAATTGTTAATGTGGTCTATTCTGCTGGAAAACCATATATTAAATCTTATTTTGGGCAACTTGAAGGAGATATTCCTAAGTTGATTTATGATAATTTCAATTCAAAAGGGGCATCTGTCACATATGAGGTTTATTATGTGGACTCAGAAAATGAAAAAGGACAAATTGTTTCGATGAATGTTTATAATCAATACATACCAATGAATAGTCATTTAGTCTTTGGTATTAGCAATGGTGCCTATGCGCCATTACCAACTATTTCTAATAATTAATGAATAAACTCCTAAGCTTTTCTAGTTAGGAGTTTAATTATTTGTTAAAAGACTTTAAACTTGATAAGAATATCTATATAATAATGGAAGAAATAATGAAAAGAGAGAGTAAGTATAATGAAAATGAATGAAAAAGGATTGACTCAAGAGGAAGTTAATCAGCGTATTAGTCAGGGACAAGTTAATGACTATGTTTCTGATACATCAAAAAGTAACAAAGACATTATTTATGATAATGTTTTTACCTTGTTTAATTTATTAAATGTTGTGATTGCTATTTGTTTAGCTTTAGTTGGGGCTTATAGCAATATGTTTTTTATGGCAATTATTATTTTGAATGTGGTCATTGGGGTATCACAAGAAATTCGAGCAAAAAATCTTGTGTCACAATTATCTATTGTGAATGAAGAAAATGTCGAAGTTTTTCGCGACAATCAAAAAGTAGGAATTCCCACAACAGAGTTAGTTTTAGATGATGTGGTTATCTTATCTGCAGGTCAACAAGTTCCTTCTGATATGGAGATTCTGTCAGGAAATGTTGAGGTGAATGAATCGTTATTAACTGGTGAAGCGGATTTAATCAAAAAATCGGCTGCAAGCCAACTTATGTCAGGGAGTTATGTAACAAGTGGTCAATGTGTGGCTAAAGTCGTTCATGTTGGAAAAGATAATTATGCCATCAAAATTGCTGAAGAAGCTAAAATTCATAAACCAGTCACTTCTGAATTAGTTGAATCCATTCGAAAAGTAGCGAAATTTACCAGTTATATTATCATTCCTTTGGGTGTGATTTTGTTTTTAGAAGCGTACTTTTTAAGACAAAGTGATTTGAAATTATCTGTGGTTTCATCTGCTGCTGCACTACTAGGTATGTTGCCAAAAGGGATGGTTTTATTAATTAGCATCGCCTTAGCAACAGGTGTAGTCAAATTAACAAAGAAAAAAGTATTGGTTCAAGACATGCACTCGATTGAAACGCTAGCTCATGTCGATGTACTTTGTTTAGATAAAACAGGAACAATCACACAAGGTAAAATGATTGTGTCAGAAGTAGTTGATGTCAATCAATCATTAACAGAATTGAACACAACAAACATAATGGAAAACTATATCAATGCAACAGATGATAATAATTTGACCATGCAAGCCTTGCGTTCTTATTATCAAACCTCAAGCAATTTAAACGTATTAGATGCTTTACCGTTTTCTTCGGATAGAAAATGGGGAGCAGTATTATTTGAAGGCGTTGGGTGTGTTTATCTTGGCGCGCCAGAACGCTTGGTTTCAGAAGATAATTTACCAAAAGAAGTTTATCAAGCACAAGAACAAGGCAGTCGTGTTCTACTTATAGGTGTTGATCAAACAGCCACTCAGCTAACTGATACAGTAGGAAATGTTGAGGTGTTATCAGTCTTAATTATTGAAGATGCTATTCGAGAAAATGCAGAACAAACATTGGCTTATTTAGATAGTGAAGGGGTTGCGTTAAAAGTTATTTCTGGTGATAATCCTGTCACTGTATCAAATGTAGCAAGACGTGCAGGATTAAATCACTATGAACAGTACATTGATTTGTCAACGATTGAAACGGAAGAAGAAGTAAAAGCTATTGTGGATGACTATACAGTATTTGGCCGTGTGAGTCCGCAACAGAAGAAATGGTTAGTCGAAGCCCTAAGACAAAAAGATCATATTGTCGCAATGACCGGTGATGGCGTCAATGATATTTTAGCTATGAAAGAAGCGGATTGTAGTATTGCCATGGCTGAAGGGGATAATGCGACACGTCAAATGGCTAATTTAGTTTTATTAAATTCTGATTTTACCACCTTGCCAGATGTGTTGTTTGAAGGGCGACGAGTTGTTAACAATGTGACAAAAGTTGCAAGTATTTTCTTTATTAAAACCATTTATTCGTTCTTGTTATCTATACTATGTATGATTTCAGCAGTTGGTTTCCCATTTATTCCGATTCAAATTACGTTACTTGATTTAGCGATTGAAGGTTACCCAACGTTCTTCTTGTCATTTGAATCCGATAAACGCAAGATTACGACAAAATTTTTACCAACTGCCCTACGACGAGCGTTACCAAATGCATTACTTGTAGTGATTAATATGTTAGTGATCTATTTTGTTTCTCCAAAATTAGGCATTACAGGAATCGATCAAACAACATTAATGTATTACATGTTGATTGCTGTTAGTGCTATGGCTGTGATTAAAGCGTGTTTACCGTTTAATCCACTGAGATTGTTTTTAGCTGTCACAACCACTGTGGGAACGTTTGTAGCAGCAATGCTATTTAAGTCGCTATTAGAAATTACTTGGTTAAACGCCACAACATTACCTGTTTTTGTTGTACTTGTTATCTGTTCAATTATAGGTAAGTTAATTTTAGATAAATTGATTACTGGGAAAATGGGTTCTTTTAACTAAGCACAAATTGTTGCAAACCAAATGATTTATGTTATAATTTATTATGAAAAGTTATGTCATGGTCGCGCTGAATTCAGTGCGACTTTTCTGACTTAATTATGTAAAAAGGGGATGACTCATAAGCATGTCACAATTAATCCCTCAAGAATTAATTGATACAGTTAGACAAGAAACAAATATTGTTGAGGTCGTTGAAAACTATGTTCAATTAAAAAAATCTGGTAAAAATTATTTAGGGTTGTGCCCATTTCACAATGAAAAAACCCCATCGTTTACCGTAGCAGAGGATAAACAAATTTTTTATTGTTTTGGATGTGGCAAGGGTGGAAATGTTTTTACCTTTATTCAAGAAGTAGAAGGGTTATCATTTCCCGAGGCAGTTGGAAAACTAGCCGAACCGCTAAATTTATCCTTACCAACGACCACATTTTCTACGGTGCAGCAAACGCCTAAAAATAGTATGCATCAGAAATTAATTGAGATGCACGAACATGCTAAAAGCTTTTTTCACCATATTTTGGTAAATACAGAAGTTGGTAAAGATGCTATGGCTTACTTGGAGAAACGAGGTATCTCTCGAGAATATATTGATGAGTTTGAATTAGGCTTTGCTCCTGACAATCGAGACATTTTATTAAAAGTCATGCAAAAAGAATTTAAAGACGGTCTTTTTGATGAGTCAGGTTTATTCGTCGAAAGAGATGATGGCACGTTTATGGACCGATTTTTTAATCGTGTCATGTTTCCGATAAAAGATTCTAAAGGCAAAACAATTGGTTTTTCAGGTAGGCAAATGCCATCGATTCAATCTGATACGGATAAAAAACAACCCAAATACCTTAATAGTCCTGAAACTGAGATATTTAATAAGCGAGAAGTAATTTATAATTTTCATCTTGCTAGACCTCATATTCGGAAAACAAATGAAGTGTATTTATTTGAAGGGTTTATGGACGTTATCGCGTCATACATGTCTGGTGTAAAAAATGCTGTAGCTACTATGGGAACAAGTTTAACAGAACAACAGATTCACCGATTAGAGCGTGTGTGTGAAGATGTGACGATTTGTTATGATGGTGATTCAGCTGGTATCAATGCGACAAATCGAGCTGTTGAATTATTAACTCAAAATACAGCGTTAGGTGTTCAGGTAGTGAGTTTACCTAACAAACTTGATCCAGACGATTATCGAATGGTATATGGAACGGAATCTTTAGAAAAAGAATTGCTACATCATAAGCAAACAGTATTCCAGTTTAAACGTGTTTATTTGATGCAAGATTTCAATTTGGAGAATGAATCAGACATCTTAACTTATTTGGAGCTTGTGTTAAAAGAATTAGCTATGATACCATCAGTGATTGAAAAAGATTTTGCTTTAACACAATTATCAGAAGAATTTAACCTTTCTAAGGAAACGTTACAACTTCAGTTAAATCAGTTAATTCAAGACAATAAACAGCAAGCTTTTAAACAGGTAATACCTAGAAGACCAGAAGTGGTGATTCCTAAAACACAAGAGCTTAGAAAAATAGATGTGGTTGAAAAAGCAGAAATGTTACTCATATTTCGGATTTTAAAAGAAAAGGCAACATTTCAGAAAATCAATAATCAATCAGATTTTTCGTTTGTTCATGATGCGTATCAGGAGTTATTTCAACATATAACAAGTTTTTATGAATTGTATGGCCGAGTTGAATTGGCAGATTTTATTAATTACTTAAAAGAAGAAAACTTACGTAATTTACTCATCACTATTACCATGCAAAATTTTAGTGAACAAAGTAATGAGCGAGAGATTAATGATTGTTTACAAGTCATAGAAAAAGCGAGTATTCAATCTAAAATAAAGGCTTTAAAAAAGAAGCAACAAGAAGTCAAACAGATAGGTGATTCTATCAAAGAAATGGAAGTAACATTAGAAATTATCCAATTGCAAAAAGAATTGAGTAATTGGGGATAATATAAGGGGGAGTCCATAGTGTCAAAAATGGTAAAAGATGAAGCATACAAAAAAGAAGTAACCAAATTCATCAAGGTAAACAAAGTAAAAGGTTCGGTGTTTTATGATGAATTAACTAACAAATTAGCTACTCCTTATGAATTAGATGCTGATGACATGGATGAATTGATTGAAAAAGTTGAGGACGCAGGAATTAGCGTTGTTGATGAAAAAGGCGAACCAAGTGAACATAGTTTGCGTATTGCTAAGAAAAATCAAGAATCTAAAAAAGCAAAAGAAAAAGAACCAGAAGAAGATTTGATTGCGCCAGCTGGTGTAAAAATTAATGACCCAGTTCGTATGTATTTAAAAGAAATCGGTCGTGTGTCACTTCTTACAGCGGACGAGGAAGTGGCTTTAGCTCTACGTATTAAAGAGGGCGACCCTGAAGCAAAACAAGAATTAGCCGAAGCTAACTTACGTTTAGTTGTTAGTATTGCAAAACGTTACGTTGGCCGTGGTATGCAATTTCTTGATTTAATCCAAGAAGGTAACATGGGATTGATGAAAGCCGTAGAAAAATTTGACCATGAAAAAGGATTTAAGTTTTCTACTTATGCGACTTGGTGGATTCGTCAAGCTATTACACGTGCGATTGCCGACCAAGCAAGAACCATTCGTATTCCGGTTCATATGGTGGAAACAATTAATAAATTAATTCGTATCCAACGTCAATTATTACAAGATTTAGGACGCGAACCGACACCAGAAGAAATTGGGGCAGAGATGGACTTACCACCTGAAAAAGTACGTGAAATCTTAAAAATTGCTCAAGAGCCAGTGTCACTTGAAACACCAATTGGGGAAGAAGATGACTCTCACTTAGGCGATTTCATTGAAGACCAAGAAGCCACTAGTCCTGCAGAGCACGCAGCTTATGAATTATTAAAAGAACAATTGGAAAGTGTATTAGATACATTAACAGATAGAGAAGAAAACGTTTTGCGTCTACGTTTTGGTTTAGATGATGGCCGTACTCGTACTTTAGAAGAAGTAGGGAAAGTATTTGGTGTGACGCGTGAAAGAATTCGTCAGATTGAAGCGAAAGCGTTAAGAAAATTACGCCATCCATCACGTTCTAAACAATTAAAAGACTTTTTAGAATAAAATCAATCAGGCACTAGTTAACCGCTAGTGCTTTTATTTTGAATTTCTTTCTTAAAAAGAATGTTAAATAATCCTTAAAAAAGTTATTTCATTCTAAAGTTGGATGGAATTTTAATTAATTTATGATACATTTGTAATGAATTAAAAAACGAAAAGGTGATTTTATGAATAAATTAAAAAAAATAGTATTAGGTTTATCTTTATTTTCAGCAGTAGGACTTTCAACATCTGTTTTAGCAGCAGAAAAAGCTAAAGATGAAGGATGGGATATTCCTAATATAGCCTTAGGTAATGGGTTAACAGATTCAGAAAAGCAACAAACACGTGACATTTTAACTAAAGATTTAAATAAAGTATCTACGTTGAGTGGTACAAACACAACGAATATTAATGAATATGTAGTGGATGGCAATGATTTAGTAAAATATGTGACAGATGTTCCTGAATTTACTAGTTCATCAAAAGCCTATTCAAGTGCATTGATTGCTCGTACAAAAAGTGGTTCAGGTGTTACTGTGGATATTGTGACACCGGATAAAATTACAGCAAGGACCGAAGCGATGTATCGCTCAGCAGCTATTACAAGTGGGGTATATGATGCGTATATTCGTATTGCAAGTGTGCGACCAATGGATGGTAGTGGTGCTCTAGCAGGTATTTATAAAATTTATGACGAAGTAGATCCTGCGACAGACCAGACAGCACAAAAAGAGCGTGATGAAAAACGTGAAGTTGCACAAGATCAAATGCAAGTGGTATCTGCTATCGATCAACAAAATCAAGATAATAAAGATTATTCATCAGAAAATTTGTTAGTCATGTTAGCAGATATTCAAATGGAATTACAAAAAATCAATAAGAAACTAAGTGAGATGTCTGATGAGCAAAAGAAACAAGAAGTAACTAATGTTGTGGATGAACAAATAGAAAAAAATGGGTTACAAGACGCTATTACACCTGAATTAAAAACACAAGTAGTTAATAATATGGTGAACTTTACCAATACAAGTGCTATTACAGATACTGAATTAACTAGTCAATTATCTGGTTTTAAAAAAGACTTAGTAAAAAATGGAAAAGAATTCAAAGATAATTTGCTATCTGATGAAAACGTAGCAAAAGCAAAAGGATTTTGGCAAAAAGTAAAAGACTTTTTCTCTAATCTTTTTAAATAGCAACATTAAGACTATTTAGCGTGAAAACGTTAGATAGTCTTTTTTTATGGTGATATTAATTATTTTTTCTGCAATAGGACCACCGACTGATTTATACTGTTTATTTTTTATGTATACTATGGTTATTAACTAAAAAGGAGTTAGTCGAATGTCAAAAAAGAAAAAGGTTGTTATTGGGAGTGTTATTGGATTAGTTATTATTGGAGTTATAGGATTTAAAGTATTTTCTTCTAAAGGCACACCTGTAGAAACAGCTAATGAACCAAACGTTGAGTTCTTTACGGTTGAAAATGTCGAACAGGTTTTTATCAATGGGGTTGTGACGCCAGTTATGTCAAAAGAATTTACGAAGGATACAACACTTGGGAAACTAGGTGATTTAAATGTAAAAAATGGAGATAATGTGACAAAAGATACAGTACTTTATCAGTATTTAGATGAAACAACAGATTCTCAAATTAGAGAACTTAAATTTCAAATTGAATCCACACAAGCAGAGCGTGATAAAGCAGCTAGACAAATGCAATTAGAATTAAATGAATTAAATAATACACCAACAAGTGACTCTGGTGAAGCACAACAAGCACCAGTATCAAAAGAAAGTGTTGAATTAAAATATGATTTAAGTAGTTATGACATTAAAATGAATCAACTGCAAACTCAAATTAATGAATTAAGTGAAAAGCAAGTGAATAAAGTAGTGGCACCATTTGATGGTCAAGTGATTATTCCTCAAGATCAAAATCGCGATAGTGCGATTTTAACGTTATCATCAACAGATTTTTACGTTGAGGGTAGTGTGAACGAAAAAGATTTAGAAAAAGTAAAAGAAAAACAACAAGCAGACGTCAGAACAGTTGCGGATAATAAGTTATACAAAGGTGAAGTGACCTATGTATCAAATATTCCAAATACACAGCAAGCTTCAGAAGGTGGTGCTGCTACAAATAGTAATTCACTGTCAAATTATACAGTGAAATTAAGCTTGAAAGATGCAAAAGAAATTCGTAAAGGATTCCATGTTCAAGCATCCATAAAGTTAAATGATAAAAAAATTGAAATTCCAAAAGAAGCCATTAAAGTTGATGATAAAACAAAAGAAGTTTATGTTTTAGTTGATGATTTTGGGACAATTGCCAAACGAGTTGTTGAAACAACAGACCAAGGCGCATCAAAAGACAAGGTTATCATCAATAGTGGTTTAGAAGGGTTAGATCGTGTGATTGTTTCTTCTGATACGCCACTAACAGTAGGTGAACCAACTCCTGGAGGTGACGTTTCCGCTGAAGGAGGGGATAAATAATGACTCATCAAGAGCAAGTGTTAGTTGAGTTAAATGATATCAATAAATATTATCCTGTTGGGAAATCTCAACTTCACGTATTAAAAGATTTAAATTTAACCATCAATCAAGGTGAATTTATTATGATTATGGGAAAGTCTGGTAGTGGAAAAACAACTTTAATGAATATTATTGGGTTTTTAGATCAACTATCAGATGGGGAGTATATCTTTGATGGCAAAGATGCCTCAAAATTAACTGAAAATCAAAAATCAACTCTTAGAAATGAATACATTGGATTTATTTTTCAACAATTCTTTTTAATCCAGTCATTAAATGTGGTGCAAAATGTTGAATTGCCTATGGTTTATGGAGGGAAAATAAAAGAAAAAAAACGTCGGAAAATCGCTTCAGAGTATTTACAGATGGTTGGATTAGAGGGAAAAGAATTTTCTAAAACAACAGAATTATCTGGAGGACAACAACAGCGTGTGGCAATTGCTAGAGCATTGGTGAATAATCCATTGCTTATTATGGCAGACGAGCCAACAGGAGCGCTAGATAGTGAAACAAGTAAAGATATTATGACGATTTTATCTAATTTAAATAAAGAAGGAAAAACAATTGTCATGGTAACCCATGATCCCGACATGAGAAAATATGCCACACGTGTGGTTTATATGAAAGACGGATTATTCCTTTCTGAGGAGGAATTTATCAATGGTTAAAAATCTATTTTTAAGCACATTTTTAAGTTTACGTGCACATAAATTACGTGTCTTTCTAACGATGGTCGGTATTATCATTGGGATTACAGCAGTTGTGACAGTATCTGCGATTGGTGAAGGCATGAAACAAAGTAGTTTAAAAGTACTTGATTCTACTGATGCTAATGTCATTCGTTTGATTTATAAAGTGGACTATAGTGATGAAAACGTTAGCTTTCAAGATGAAGAGCCATTTGCATTTAATCGTCTAGATTTAAAGTTACTACGTAGTTTAGACAGTGTTGAAACCATTGCAGCTGATTATGGGTATGGTTATGGTGCAACGGAATCTGTTTCAAGTCAATTAAGTTATTTTGATACTGGTGGAGGCACTGAGATTATTGCCACTAGTAAAACGGATATCCCAGTAGGTTTTGGGAGTGGGTTTACAAAAGATCAATTAGAATCAAATAGCATCGTGATTACTTATGATACCATGCAATCCAGTTTAGGAATTAGAAAGCCTCAGGATATCATTGGTCGAGCAATTGATGTCGATGGCATTAAGTTTGTTGTCATTGGTGTGAAAGATAAAATTGAAGATGGCGCAATGATTATGGATGATTCGGTATTTTATAGTGAAGTTCCTAAAAAAGCCTTTAATGAATTATCAAAAAATAAACCCATCAACGCGATTAAATTAAAGATGAAAGAATCTGGAGACAGACAAGCAGTGATCGATCAAGCAAACACTTTATTAAAAGAGCAACACCCTGATTTAGTTGGAGCATTTGAGGAAGATCGCTCTAACGAGCAAGCTCGTCAGCAAATTGAAGCCATGCTTCAAGCGGTAGTGACAGGATTATTATTTATTACAGCTATTTCACTTTTAGTTGGTGGGATTGGCGTGATGAATATTATGTATGTTTCTGTTTCTGAACGTAAGAGAGAAATTGGGATTAGACGAGCAATTGGGGCGAAGCCAATCACTATTTTATTACAATTTTTATTAGAAGCCGCTTTTATTACACTAATTGGTGGCGTCATTGGTATCTTCTTTGGTTGGGGATTGGCGACACTTATTTCAACTTTTGCAGATGGTATTACAGCGATTGTTAGTCCAGGAATGGCAATTCTATCGGCTTCCATATCAGCCGCAATTGGGTTAATCTTTGGGGTTATCCCAGCGATTAATGCTGCGAAATTAGATCCTATTAAAGCTATCTATCAATAAATAACGCACTTAATTTGTGATAAGCCAGCAAATTAAGTGTTTTTTTGTATTATTTTACATAAAACACGAACAATGATAAGAAAAAAACTTTTTAATATCAATAAATGGTTGCTATTTTTAAAATTCCACTTTATAATCAAGTTTGTTAAAGGCATTAACGAACAAATTATATTATGGAAGGTGTAATGTTAGGAAATGGAAAAGTTTTTTAAATTAAAAGAAAATAATACAACTGTTTCAACAGAAATTATGGCAGGAGTCACAACATTTTTCGCAATGAGTTATATCTTATTTGTGAATCCAACTATCTTGTCATTATCAGGAATGCCATTTCAAGCAGTTTTTTTAGCAACTATTATCGCATCCGTAATTGGAACGCTGATTATGGGATTGTTTGCAAATGTACCATATGCTCAGGCTCCAGGGATGGGATTAAATGCTTTTTTCACTTTTACAGTTGTGATGGGATTAGGTTATTCATGGGAACAAGGGTTAGCAATGGTTTTCTTATGTGGTATTATCAATATTATTATTACAATTACAAAATTAAGAAAATTAATTATTCAATCAATTCCTGAAAGTTTACAACATGCGATTGGTGGAGGAATCGGGATTTTTATCGCTTATGTAGGGATTAAGAATGCAGGATTTTTACAGTTTACTTCTGATGAAAGTGCGATTGTATCGTCTGTTGTAGATGGTGATAAAGCAACAAATGTTGTTTCAAATGGCGGAATTGTTCCAGCTTTAGCAAACTTTAATAATCCAGCCATTGTTTTGGCTTTAATCGGCTTAATTATTACAACGATTCTTGTAATAAAAAATGTTAAAGGTGCTATCTTAATCGGAATTGTGACAACAACGATTATCTCTATTCCAATGGGTGTAGTTGATTTAAGTGCGATTAATTTTCAACAAAATTCATTAGGAAATTCGATTAAAGAATTAGGAACAACATTTGGTGCAGCGTTTGGACCAAACGGAATGCCATCGTTGTTTTCAGATGCTTCTAAAATTCCGCAAGTGTTATTGACCGTTTTAGCGTTTAGTTTATCTGATATATTTGATACTATTGGAACATTTATTGGGACAGGTCGTCGTACAGGAATTTTTTCTAAGGAAGAAGAAGATTCTGTTATGACAAGTCGAGGTATTCATTCAAAAATGGATAAGGCATTGTTTGCTGACGCTATTGCTACAACAGCAGGTGCTGTAGTCGGAACAAGTAATGTCACGACTTATGTTGAGAGTGCAGCAGGAATTGGAGCTGGTGGTAGAACTGGTTTAACATCAGTCGTTGTTGCTGCGATGTTCTTATTGAGTAGCTTTTTATCTCCAGTGGTAGGTGCTGTACCAACACAGGCTACTGCACCAGCGTTAATTTTAGTTGGTGTTATGATGATGGCGTCATTTAAGGAAATTGAGTGGACTAACTTGGAAGACGCTATACCAGCATTTTTCACTTCAATTTTTATGGGGTTAGCTTATAGTATTTCGTATGGTATTGCAGCAGGTTTCATCTTTTTCGTGTTAATAAAAGTAGTAAAAGGAAAAGTAAAAGAAATTTCGCCAGTTTTATGGATAGTGACTGGACTATTTATTATTAACTTTATTGTTTTAGCAACACTATAGAAAGTCTAAACGTATCTGATTAGTTATCATCAGATGCGTTTTTTTATGTTCAAAAAAATTTTAGTAATTCGTTAAAAAAATACTTTCAAGGTTTTCAGATTATAAACCTATGTTATAATAAGAAAAGTATTATAAACCAAGTGTTTAGGGGGTATCGTTAGACAACAAGAAGTAGAATTTTAAAAAATGAAAGGGGAGGAGCAAGATGATATTAACTGGAGCGAGCTTGTTCAGACCTGATATTTGGCAAAACTTACTCAATAAGTATTTTACTTTGAGTGTGTTGGTTCATATAGTAGATATATTAGTTGTTTGGTATGTCGTTTACAAATTGTTAATGTTGTTAAATGATACAAAAGCCATTCAAGTATTTAAAGGGATTGCAGTTATCATCATTGTTAGAATTGTCAGTGATTTTTTAGGACTCAATACAGTGTCTTGGCTAATGAATCAAGTGATTACATACGGGGTGGTTGCGGCAATTGTCATTTTTCAACCAGAAGTTAGAAGAGGTTTGGAACATCTTGGTCGAGGGGCAGCATTAACTCATTCAAGTAGACAAAAAAATATGCAACAGTCCTTTATCACAGCGTTAGATGAATCTTTGCAGTATATGTCGAAACGTAAAATTGGTGCACTCATTACGATACAACGAAATGATAACTTAATTGATATTATTGAAAGTGGTATACCACTTGATGCAGATATTTCCAGTCAGTTACTTATTAATATTTTTATTCCAAATACGCCACTTCATGATGGGGCAGTTATTATTAAGGATAATAAAATAGCGTCAGCTTCAAGTTACTTGCCATTGTCTGAAAGTAATAAAATTCCTAAAGAGTTTGGGACAAGACATCGGGCGGCGATTGGTGTAAGTGAAACATCAGATGCGTTGACTTTAGTTGTGTCTGAAGAAACAGGAGAAGTGAGTATCACACATAATAAAACGTTTTTACCTGGACTTCAACGTGAAGCATATTTAGAAGTCTTGAAACAAGAGTTATCTGACTCCGTTGAAGATGACAGTCAATCAGGCATCGCATTGTTTATTGATGATATAAAAAAAGGCTTTAAAAAAGGAGGCAAAAAGGATGAAAAATGATAGTAAATCGCCTTGGTTTATTCGGATTTTATCTCTCTTTTTTGCTATTCTATTATATTATAATGCGAATTCATTTGTTATTTCGAATAAACCAGTCACAAACACGATGTCAGAATTACAAGCAACAGCTGAAAATGTACCCGTTAATGTGACGTATAATCAAGATAAATATTTTATCTCTGGCTATCAGGAAACAGTATCGGTTGATTTATCAAGTAATAATAAAATATTACTTGACAAGGAATCTAATGCTGAAACACGTAGTTTTTCAGTTGTGATGGATTTAACCAAATACAGTGTCGGGACACATGAAGTACCATTAGAAATTGTTGGGTTACCTAATTCAGTAAAAGGGACTATTAAGCCAGGAAAATTGTCAGTAACGATAGAAAATAAAGACAGTGATACCTTTAAAGTAGAACCTGCTATCGATAATAAAATTTATCAAGAAGGTTACTCAACAAAAGAAGCAACAGTTGATCCAATGACAGTAAAAGTAAGTGGATCTGAAGTATCAGTTAAAGAAGTGGACCGTGTGATTGCAGGGATAAGTGAGAAATCTAATGTTACAAGTAATTTCTCTGAAAGAGTTAAACCATATGCTGTTAATAAATCTGGAGAACCTCTTAATGTAAAAATTGAACCTGAGACTGTCAGTGTGAATGTAAAAGTAAACGTTCCAAGTAAACGAGTGAAAGTCACACCTGTTCAATCTGGTACAATATCTAAAGGTATCAAAGATTTTACTTTTACCATTAAAGATGACATGGTCGATATCGAAGGACCAAAAGAAGTATTAGATGAAATAAATGGTATCGATTTGAAAATTGATACAAGTAATATTCGAGAAACCGTGACTAGCTCATATGTTGTTGTTGTGCCAAATGGAGTAAAAGTGATTCCAGAAACTGTTTCTGTGACAGTTAAACCGAATGAAGTCAAAACATCAACAAGTGACAGTTCAAGTAAATAAACTAAAAGAAAAAATTGTAGAATGAGTTAGGAGATAAAAAAATGGGTAAATATTTTGGAACAGATGGTGTTAGAGGGGTAGCTAATAAAGAGTTAACACCAGAATTAGCATTTAAAATTGGGCGTTGTGGTGGACATGTTTTATGTCAACATAGTCATTTAACAGAAGGAAAACCACAAGTATTAGTGGGAAGAGATACTCGTATTTCTGGTCAATTATTAGAGCAAGCATTAATTTCAGGTCTATTATCAGTTGGGATTGAAGTCTTACAATTAGGGGTGATTTCAACTCCAGGAGTAGCCTACCTAACAAGAACACAAAAAGCTGCTGCAGGTGTCATGATTTCAGCTTCACATAATCCTGCTGAAGATAACGGCATCAAATTCTTTGGGCCAGATGGATTTAAATTATCAGATGAAGAAGAAGAAGAGATTGAAGTATTACTAGATACAGAAACAGATTTATTACCTCGTCCATCAGCTTTGGGACTAGGGACATTAAATGTTTACCGTGAGGGTGCTCAAAAATATATTGAATTTTTGAAGAAAACAGTGTCTGAACCTTTGACAGGGTTAACTGTTTGTCTAGATGGAGCAAACGGTGCGACAAGTCCATTGATTAATCAATTATTTGCAGATTTAGATACTGATTTTTATACAATGGGTGTGAGACCAGATGGATTAAATATCAACGATGGTGTCGGATCGACTCATCCAGAAGAGTTAGCTAAATTTGTTGTAGAAAAAGAAGCCGATTTAGGATTAGCGTTTGATGGAGATGGTGACCGTGTGATTGCAGTTGATGAAAATGGTCAAATTGTTGATGGAGATAAAATTTTATATATTTGCGGAAAATATCTTGCAGCAAACGATGAATTAAATAAAAATACGATTGTTGCAACTGTTATGAGTAACTTAGGTTTCCATAAAGCTGTCGAAGAAGCTGGCTTAACAGCTGTAACGACTCAAGTAGGGGATCGTTATGTTGTAGAGGAAATGAGAAAATCAGGTTATAATCTTGGTGGCGAACAGTCTGGGCATATTGTCTTTTTACAACACAACACAACAGGTGATGGATTGCTATCAGGGATTCAATTAATGCAAGTTATGAAAGCATCTGGTAAAAAATTATCTGAATTAGTAGCGGATATTGAAGAATATCCCCAAAAATTGGTTAATATTAAAGTATCAGATAAATATGGTGCAATGGATGTTCCAGCGATTAAAGCGGTGATTGAAGAAGTTGAAGGTGAAATGAATGGTGATGGTCGTATATTAGTTCGACCTTCAGGGACAGAACCTTTATTACGTGTTATGGCAGAAGCACCTACAGAAGAAAAAGTAAATTACTATGTAGAAAAAATTGCAGATGTAGTGATTCAAGAAATAGGAATTTAAGGTATTTATCAAAAAAGATGTTATCCTTCATGATAGCATCTTTTTTTTGTCTATACCAATATTCTTATATATGAAAAATAGAGTTATTTTAATGTTGACTGAAACCTTAATAAAGGTTATTATATTCTTGTTTCTATTTTATATTACTAATTAAAGTATCTATACCAATTTAGCGCCAGACCTTTTTAAGGTGACGAGGAATGAGTTTATCGAAAATTCGGCGGGTGGCTCATAGGGAATTGCACTCTTAGGATAAAGACAAAAAAATAAGGAAACTTATTTGACAAAACTTTATTCATGCAAAAAATAGAAACAACTATTTTAAAGAAAGTTGGAAAAATTAATGTGCGGAATAGTTGGAGTAATCGGAAATAACCGAGCAAAGGATATCTTATTAACAGGATTAGAAAAATTAGAATATAGAGGGTATGACTCTGCTGGGATTATGGTAGCTGATGAAAATGAAGCTTACCTAGTCAAAACACCAGGTCGTGTGAGTGAGTTGAAAGCTCTAGCGAATAGTGTACCAGAAGGACATTTAGGGATAGGTCATACTCGTTGGGCAACACATGGTGTACCAAATACTGAAAATGCGCATCCACATCAATCAACAAGTGGAAAATTTTGCTTGGTACATAATGGTGTGATTGAAAACTATCTGGATTTGAAAAATGATTATTTATCTGAGATTGCCTTAAAAGGTGATACAGATAGTGAAATAGTAGTAGAGTTAGTAGATTATTTTTATCGTAAAGGTAAGTCTTCTTTTGAAGCATTTGAAGCTGCTTTAGATAAAGTGGAAGGATCATATGCTATTGCTTTGATGGATGTTGAAGATAGCCAAACACTTTATTTAGCCAAAAATAAAAGTCCGTTACTAATTGGTATTGGAAAAGAGTGCCATTATGTTGGTAGTGATGCGATGGCAATGATTAATGAAACAAATGAATTTGTTGAAATTAAAGATGGTGAACGTATTATTCTAACGTCTGATAACATGACAATTTTCGATAAAGAATCAAATGAATTATCACGTGATTCATTTGTGGCTGATATTGATGCGACAGATACTGAAAAAGGATTATATCCTCATTACATGTTAAAAGAAATTGATGAGCAACCAAGCGTTATGAGAACATTGATTTCTGAATATCTAACAGAAGATGGACTGTCAACAATTGATAAAAAAATTGTCTCTCACATGGCATCAAGTGATCGTATTTATATTGTGGGTTGTGGAACAAGTTGGCATGCTGGTTTAGTGGGTAAAAAGATTATTGAAGAATTGACTAATATTCCAGTTGAGGTGCATTTAGCCAGTGAAATGGGATATGACATGCCATTACTATCAGAAAAACCGTTCTTTATTTTCTTAACTCAAAGTGGAGAAACTGCTGATAGCCGTCAAGTATTGGTTAAAGTGAATGAATTAAACCTTCCGTCATTGACAATAACAAATGTAAAAGGTTCAACTTTATCTCGTGAAGCAACGTATACCTTGTTATTACATGCTGGACCTGAAATTGCAGTAGCATCAACTAAAGCTTATACATCTCAAATTGCCGTGATGACTTATCTAGCTCAAGCGATTGGGTTAGAAAAAGGAATAGAGTTAGCTAAGTCTATCGATTTAGCACATGAAATGGCAATCATCGCCTCAGTGATGGACTCGATGATTAGTGAAAAAGAGTTAATTTCTGGCCTTAGCGAGTCATTCTTAGGGACAACACGCAATGCTTTCTTCATTGGCCGTGGCTTGGATTACGCTGTATCAATGGAAGCAGCTCTTAAATTAAAAGAAATTTCTTATATCCAAGCAGAAGGATTTGCTGCTGGTGAGTTAAAACATGGAACAATTGCTTTGATTGAAGAAGGTACACCAGTGATTGCGATTATTACAGATAAACATACCGCTAGTCATACTCGTGGAAATGCTAAGGAAGTAGAAAGTCGTGGAGCAAATGTATTGACTATCTCACTTGAAGATGTGGCACATGATGGTGATGAATTAGTATTATTACCAGTACATAATTTATTAACACCATTAGTAAGTGTGGTACCTTTACAGTTATTAGCATATTATGCAAGTTTACAAAGAGGATTAGATGTTGATAAACCTCGTAACTTAGCAAAAAGTGTGACAGTAGAATAAAATATTAAACCAACTTTCTTAATTGAAGGTTGGTTTTTTTCTGAGAAAGACGAAAGATTTAAAGTTAAACATGAACTCATTGATAAGTTTACTTTGTCACTGTTTTTAATTATAGTATAATAATTTAAAATAAAAGGAGTGAGTATGATGAAAAAGAGAACTACAATGATTGGATTTGTAATGATGATGTGTTTTATGATTGTATTAGCAGGCTGTTCGACTAGTAAGAATGAGGTTAAATCTGCTCAAATTATGTCAGTAGTTAATAGCAAGGAAAATTTGCAAGAAAATGCTTTATATCATTTTGACAATGGAAAACTAGATGTCTACTTGACATTTTCGCCATTTGAAAACCCAAATACAGATCCCTCTGATTCGGATTATGATAAAAAGCTAGATGAAACCATAAAAAATCTAAATAAAGAGTTTCCAAATGAAGACATTAAAAAAGATAATTTTGACAATAAAGTTGAAAAATCGTTTAAAAACGTCACTGTTTCAATAGATAGTGAGAAGAAAAAAGTAACAATTAGTGGAAAAGGTATTACGAAAGAATTTACTATTTCAGATTCAAATGAGAAACGATTAGTCGATAATTTGGGTAATGAATATGAATTAACTTATAGTAAGTAATATTAAAAGAAAGAGAATTAGCCAATGGGAAGATTAACAAAATCAAGTATTGATAAAGTTTTCCTTGAAGACTGTGGGGGAATGAATAAACTTTCTTCCAACTATTAAATTTAAATGTTATCTAACATATATAATAAAAATCATCCTAAGAGTATTTTCTCTCAGGATGATTTTTTAATCCTCAATATTAGTTTGTAGGAAAGAAGTTTCACTATAGTTAATCCCTTGTCGCAATTGGTTTGCCATTGTATTAGAAATTCTTCCTTGTTCAAGAAGGGTTTGAATCATTCCTCGTTCTTCATCAAGTGCTCTTAAAAAATAATCTTGATATATTTCTTGGTAGGATACCTCTTGTACGAGGCGATAATGCTGAATTCGATGAATTTTACTTGTATATTCCATCATTAATTGATTCAAGATATTGTATTTGACAGTAAAATATTTATCTAACCTATCTAAATCATCTTGGCATTCTTTTAACATGTCTAACGTTGCTTCAGAACTTTTAACTTCTAATAAAGTAATTTTTTTTATGTTATCTAATTGGAATTTTTCGGGTTGACGTTTTAAAAAAGTTTGGTAAACAATTCTCTTGGTTTTTTTCTGAGCCTTGTAAAGAGATTGTTGTACCATGATTTTAAAATTACTTGAATGTGCCCGACGTTTGTATTCCAACATTTTGACATAGTTTCGTTCGATCTTTTTAGGTAACTCTAATTTAGGTAACAGTTCTAGAACTTTTTTTGTTTCAAAATCTGCTGCTTTGCATCTATAATCTGATTCTAACTCATAGTAAACAGCATTAGAGGTATAATCATCATCTAAATATAAGAACCGTAGTTGTTTATCAAAATCTTGCAAAATGTCATTAATAATTAACTGATTTTCATCACTTAATTCTTGTTGTAAGGACTGAATCGCTCGTTTTGTCATTAGTTTTCTGGCTTCAATTTCAGGTAATTGGGACGAATCATTTTCATCATCAATCGCTTCTTTCGTGCTCTCATCACCAGTTAGAACCAATCGTTTTTTCTGTTTAGTAAAAATTGGTAATGTAATTACTGCAACAAGTAAACTTGTCAAAATGACACCACTAGCTAAAAAGATAATGAGGTATCTTTCTTGGAAAACAGCTCCATCCGGTAAAAAGAATGGGATAGATAAAACCATCGCCATGGTAACCGCACCTCTAACCCCTGTCAATCCAGTCAAGACAGCAACTGAGAATTTTGGTTTCCGTTGTGTATCACCTTTTGATTTAAAAAAATCATACCACATATAAGTATAGCTCCAAAGTGTTCTAATCAGCATTAGAATGAGCCAAGTGATGATTACATAAAGAATCAATAAAGCATTATTTATCGTTGGATCAATGATGGCACCACGCATCGCATAAGGGAGTGTTGTTCCCAATACAACAAAGACAATACCATTTAATAAGTAAATAATAATATCCCATAGTCTGTTGGTTACAATTTTTATTTCTGAAAAGCGTCCTCTAAACAATGGTTCTTGTTGAATCGCCATAACACCTGCTACCACAACAGCAATAACACCAGATGCATGAACTATTTCTGCCATGATAAAAATGACAAAGGGGGTCATTACTTGAAGAGATGAATGTAAAATAACATCTTGTATCCCTTGTCTTAATAAACTTCGTTGAATAAGGTAGATTAATCGACTGACTAAGTAGCCAATTAAAATTCCGATTAAGGTCATGTAAATAAAATCGCCTGTTGCTTGTTTTAATGAGAAAAAGCCAGTTAAAAAGGCAGCAAGTGCATACTTAAAGGCAATTAATCCACTTGCATCATTGATTAAACTCTCCCCACTAATTAAGGTTAAAATTCGTTTAGGTAACTTCACTTGTTCGGCTATTCCTTGAACAGCTACAGGGTCTGTTGGAGATAAAACAGCAGCTAAGGCAAAAGCTAATGATAAACTAACTTGTGGAATAAATAAGTTAATCAATAGTCCGCCAGCAATAGTGGTAAGAAAAACAAGTAAAATCGCATTGGCGAAGATTGGCGTTCGTAATTCCCATAACTCTTTTTTAGGGAAATGCTTGGCATCACTGTATAACAGTGGTGCAACAAACAGTAGCATAAACCAATCTGTTTGTAATTCTATATCTAAATGTAAAAATAACGCAGCGATAACTCCAACACCAATTTCAATTAACGCAGTTGGAATAGCTACGAGATAGTGACTGATAATATTAGACAGAATAACGAGTATGATAAGTAAAATCGTGGCTTCTAATACAGCCATAGGGTCACCTCCGTTTTTGTATGTAATAAGTATAGCAAAAAAATGTATAAATAATAGTCTTTTTTAATAAAATAGTGTAAAAAAAGATGTTTGTTAACAAACTTACGGTATTGTTCGTTTAAATATACACGGTAACATGTTACTCTATAATTAGTGGATTTTCGGAACGAAAGTGGGTAAAAGTATGTTAGAAATAAATAACGTAACAAAAACATTTGGTGTAGGAGACTCATTATTTCAAGCGTTAAAAGGAGTCACACTTAGTGTGAAAGAAGGCGAATTTATTGGGATTATGGGGCCTTCTGGAAGTGGAAAGTCAACCCTTTTAAATTTAATTGGGACGATAGATCAGCCTTCATCAGGAACCGTAACGATCGATGGTGAACGACCATCAAAATTAGATCAAGAAGATTTAGCAAAGTTTAGGCGAAATCAATTAGGTTTTGTCTTTCAAGGATTTAATCTGATGCCAACGTTAACTGTGGCAGAAAATATTATATTACCACTCACGCTAGATGGCGAAAAAGTGAGTGTTATGACTAAAAAACTAAATGATATTTCTGAGATTCTTGGTATTGAATCTTTATTAAATAAACGAATTAGTAATATCTCTGGAGGTCAAGCACAACGTGTGGCTATCGCCCGTTCAATGATTCATGAACCCAAATTATTATTGGCAGATGAACCAACAGGTAACTTGGATACAAAATCATCAAAGGATGTAATGAGATTATTATCAGAATTAAACATTAATTTGAATTCGACTATTTTGATGGTGACGCATGATGCTTTTGCAGCAAGTTATTGTCGCCGTATTGTATTTATTAAAGATGGTGAATTGACTGATGAAATCATGCGGCATGGCTCTCAAAGTGAGTTTTATGATGACATTCTTTTTAGTTTAAAGCAGTTGGAAGGTGAAGCAGATGACTTTTAAAGAATTTATCTATAAAAATACTATTCGAAATAAACCGTTATATATGGCTTATTTCTTAAGTACCTTAACAACAGTAATGACGTTTTTTGCTTTTTCAACATTTTCTAATCATCCATCTCTTAGTGGGGAGTCTATGAACCAATTTGTCACAGTTGGTATGAATGTTTCATCAGGTATTATTTACGTGTTTTCTTTTTTTTATGTGCTTTATTCGATGGATATTTTTTTACAATCGCGCAAGAGGGAATTTGGATTGTTGTTAATTCAAGGGATGTCTCCTAAACAATTACGGAAGATGATTTTTCAAGAGAACACAATCGTTGGATTCTTTGCTACAGTGATTGGTATTTTAGCTGGTTTATTGCTTTCACAAGCTTTATTATTTTTGAGTAAAAAAATAATGACTGTTCAGTTGGCATTTTACTTTCCACTTAAATCAATTATCATAACCTTTGTGGCATTTACCATCCTTTTCTTTTTTATCTCTTTATTTATTCAGTTTAAGATTCCTAAGATGGACGTCCAAGAATTGCTTAAAAGTGAAGATTTAGGAAAAGGGGAAGTCAAATCATCTAAGATAAAATCGATTTTTGCGTTATTATTTATTGGAGTTGGGTATGCGATTGCTTTATACGTTCAAGGCATGCAGGTTTTTGTGGCGATGATACCCGTTGTGTTGATGGTAATTATCGGTACTTACTTTTTGTTTAATCAATTAAGTATTCTTGTTGTCACACAACTACAAAAAAACAAACAACGTTTTTGGAAAAAAACGAATATGTTAGTCTATTCAGATTTAGGTTTTCGGATGAAAGACAATGCGCGGTCGTTTTTCTTGGTAGCCATTATCACAACGGTTGTGTTTGCTGCTATAGGTTCTTTAGCAGGTTTAAAAGAAATGACAGTAGCTTCTGTCAATGCGATGACTTATGATTTCTATTTATCGGATAATGAAGGTAATCAAGAATGTCTAGTAAAAAATTTAGATACCGTTCAACAAGAGATGGATAATCAAGACTTAAATATGACAGAGCTTCGTATGAAAGTCGTTTATGTGCCGGCATCTGATCATCAGAATGGATATAGAATTATTAGCACACATGGCTACAATAATATTGCAAAGTATACTAAAAATAAAAAAATATCTGATACGAATCAAACGTATCGTTTAAACGTTATTAGTAATATATTATCTGGTTCACCGCAAAAAAGTTACTTAAAAGAGTTACCATTGCCTGATGGTAAAACAACACCTGTGATAAATTTTGATGTAGAAAAGGTAGTTATTCCTGGCTTTCAAAATGTTTATGTGGTACCTAAAGATGTTTATAGTCAGTTTGCAAAAGAATATGGTGTTCAACAAGAAATTGGTTGGATTGGTGATAAAAAAACGCAGGACCAACAATATCATGTGGCAACCTATTTAACAGAAATTGAGGGGCTTCAGAGTAAACCATTACTTATAGAGTCGATTACAGAAACATATACACCTGTATTATTTGTCGGGTTTTTTATTGGGGCTATTTTCTTTGTATCAGCAGGGAGTTTTTTGTATTTTAGATTATACAGTGATATGGCAGTAGACATTGATAAATTTAAAATAGTTTACAAATTGGGACTTAGTCGTAAAGAGATGAAAAAAACAGTCTATCGACAGGTCGGTATTTTATTCTTTACACCAATTATTGTCTCGTCAGTTCATGGATTAATTGCGTTAAAAGCAATGTATGCTCTGTTCGACCAAAAACTTCGCGTCATGGCAATTATGGTCATTGGTCTTTTTTTAGTGATACAAATGATTTACTACTTAATTGCTAGCCATTTTTATTTTAGAAAATTATATCAAGAAGTTACTGCAGAATAGAAAAAACAGCCATATTGAGTGGCTGTTTTTTATTTATAACTTTGCATGATGGTATCAATACCAGAGATGGTGGCATATCTAAAGCCTTCTTTTTCAAGGGCTGCAATACCTTTAATAGTCGTACCTCCAGGAGAGGTTACACCATCTTTTAACTCACCAGGATGCTTTTTCGTTTCTAACATTAAATTAGCAGAGCCACTTACCATTTTAGCAGCGACAGTATAAGCTAGCTCTCTATCCATACCATGTAAAACAGCAGCATCTCCTAAAGCTTCCATAAATACATCAACAAAAGCAGGCCCACAACCAGCTAGAGTACCGAATATATCAATCTTATCTTCAGAAATTTCTTCTACGATACCTAAAAGGCTTAAACAATCATAGATTGCGATTTTATCAAGATTACTTATTGATTGTGAATAAACAATACCAGTAATACCTTGATTAATTTGTACAGGTGTATTTGGAATGGCTTGAGCAATAGGGTAGGTATCACCTAATACTTCTTGCATGTTTGAAACAGGAACCCCAGCAGATACTGAAATAATTGGAATATTTTGAGTTAAGTATTTTTTTAAGTCATTTATAACGGGAAGAATAAGGGGTGTTTTAACAGCTAAAAAAATCATCTCGACTTCATTAAATTTATTTAAGTCATCCGTCATAAGAAAAGGAATATCTTGTTGTAACAGTTTCGCTGTCTTTCCTTTTCCTCCTTTTACAAGGATATCTTCTGGAGAGATATTATTTGAGCGAACCCATCCTTTAATCATGGCGCCACCCATATGACCAGCACCAAAGATGCCTATTTTCATTTATCATCCCATCTTTCTTTTAAATAGTTAACGAATTTAGTATAGAACGTAAAATTATTTGTGACAACTAATTTTATACTATATCACTTTATGATATACTGAAAAGACACTTAAACAAAAGGAGTGGGTTGAATGGAGTTAATTATTAAAGATGTTGTGAAAACATTTGATGATAAAGTGATTTTAGATGAAGCGAGTTTTCAATTTGAAAAAGGTAAAATATACGGTTTATTAGGTAGAAATGGCGCGGGAAAAACCACGCTTTTTAATTGTATTTCAAAAGATTTATCAATTGACTCAGGGACGATTCAGTTGGAAGAGGACATGGAAGCATATGATTTTTCTGATCTTGATGTCGGGCTAGTTCATGCTACCCCAACTTTACCAGATTTTATGACAGGCTATGAATTCATCAAGTTTTTTATTGATATGAATAAAGAAAAAATGCCCAACGTCCGTACACCAGATGAGTATTTAGCAAAAGTTGGGATAAAAAAAGAGGATCGCCATCGGTTACTTAAAGACTACTCGCATGGGATGAAAAATAAAGTTCAGATGATTGCGACTATGATGGTGCAACCACCTGTTTTATTATTAGATGAGCCTTTAACGAGTTTTGATGTGGTCGCAGCACATGAAATGAAAGAATTGATTTTATCAATTAAAAAAGACTCCGTTGTGATTTTTTCCACTCATATTTTACAGTTAGCACAAGATTTATGTGATGAGATTGTGGTGCTTCATAAAGGCAAATTAACAGGGTTTGATCCAAATAAAATTCATACCAATAGTTTTGAAGCAGATATTGTTGCCATGTTATCTGATGAGGAGGGTAAACCTCAAGATGCGGTGGTTGAAGTGATAGGTGAGTCAGATGATGAGTAATGTTAGATCAACCCTCACAGAATATGTGTCATTGCAGTTATTTAAAGGGACTACCTTTATTAATGGTTTGTTTTATTTTATTGGTAGAATTCCTTTTATTGGTAAAATTATTCCTGTTAGAATGGTTTATGCAGATTATCCCTTAAAGAAAGTATTCACTTATATTAAGTTTGCTATTTCAACAGCAATTAAAGTCATAATAGGTATCATTCCTTTCTTTGTCAGTTCATTTTTAGCTAATGTTGTATTTAAAGAGAGTCAGTTATCAAGTTTTGATATTTGGTTAGTTGTCTTTGCATTTTATTTGCCAATATTTGGCTCATTATTTAGTGTTCCTGATAAAAAAGATGTGTTGTTTATAACTAATTTTAGAATTAATAAATCTTCTCATTTGAAAAGAATGACTCTGTTGGAACTATGCTTTGATTTAATCATCGTCACCATTGTGTTGATTGTTATGAGTCTGTTTAATAGCTTACCGATTATTTTAACCACATTATTAGGGAGTAGTGCTTATGTGTTTTTTAGTATGATTTGGCTAAGAATAGATTTACCACTGACACTACAAAAACATCCATGGATAAAAAAAGTTGCGATATTAGTAGTGATGCTGGCGTTAGTCATTGGATTTTGTTTCACCATGTTATCTTCTTTTATGCGTTTTTTATTTTCTAATCCATTGGTAATAATAGGACTTATTATTTTTAATTGTCTAGCGAGTTGGTTAGTGGCCAAGAATTATTTATCTTATCCTCGTTTTTCATTAGTAGCCGATAAAAAAGTTAGCTCATCAATGTATGCTTTTGAAGCTGATGATAAAGAATTGAAAAATAAAACCACAAACTTTACTGAAGGCGTTGGCTTAACAAAAAAAATGAGCATTGATGAACAGGCGAACTTCGATGACTTGTCAGGAAATGCTTACTTAAATGCATTATTTTTTAGTCGATTTAAAAAAGGACTAGGTAAGGGATTGCTAATTAAAGTAATCAGTATTAGTGTATTAGGCTTAGCTTTAGTAGTAGCCAGTCAGTTTTTTCCATTAATGTCTGGTGTCGGTGAGTTAGAAAAATTTATGTATCGCCTTGTTCCATCACTCTTTTTTGTTTTATATTTAACGTCAGTTGGTAAAAGCGTGGTCCAAAGTTTGTTTATGAATTGTGATATCTCCATGTTGAGTTTTCCTTTTTATCGAACAAAAGAAGCAATAATTAGTGGATTTCTCGCTAGGTTTAAAAAAATCCTGTTTTACAATAGTATCGTGAACGGTGTTTTATTAGTTTGGTTAATCCTATTTAATTTACTAGTTGTGGGGCTTAATTCCATCCATTTGATTGGGCTTGCCCTTTTAGTCATCATAAGTTTGACGTTACTTTTTTCGTTTCATGAATTATTTGTTTATTATTTACTACAACCTTTTACAAGTGATTTTCAAGTAATCAATCCTATTTATAAAGTAGTGAATGGTGTATTTTATTTGTTTGCTTATATGAATTTACAACTAAAAACAACAGGTCTTTATTATGCTTTAGGGTTATCTATTGTGTCATTATTATATGTTGGAATAGGATTTTTCGTGATATTAAAAGTGGCACCCAAAACGTTTAAGTTAAAAAAATAATGGAATTTACTTGTTTTATATTTCTAAAGGTGTTATAAATATAACTGTAGATAAATAAAACATAATTGTTGAGAAAGACACCGATATATGAGGGCTATCTGACAGGGAGGAAAACATAATTGAGAGTTTTCTAGATAAGTGCGTGTATTGACCACTTTCGAAAGTCAAGTTGAAACTTGACCGGTCGTACCGTTAACACGCTCGAGGAGACATAATTTATGTCTTAAATATTAGGTGGAACCACGTTGATTCGTCCTAGTAGGTCTAATGACTTACTAGGGCTTTTTTTATGTTTAAAATTAAAAGGAGACGATAGTATGATTAAGATTACTTTTCCAGATGGAGCAGTAAAAGAATTTGAAAATGGCAGTTCAACATTAGATATTGCAAAAAGCATTAGCAATTCTCTAGCAAAAAAAGCATTAGCAGGTAAATTAAATGGTGAGTTGATTGATTTAGAACGACCAATCGAAGTTGATGGCTCAATTGAAATCGTAACACCAGACCATGAAGATGCATTAGGTATTTTACGCCACTCAACTGCTCATTTGATGGCAAATGCGATGAAACGCTTGTATCCAAACATCCACTTTGGTGTAGGTCCAGCGATTGAAAATGGTTTTTACTATGATACTGATAATGGAGAAGAGGTTATCTCTGAAGAAAATCTAGAAGCGATTGAAAAAGAGATGATGGCGATTGTTAAAGAAAATAATCCAATCGTTCGTAAAGAAATTTCTCGTGCGGATGCTTTAGAGTTATTTAAAGAAGACCCATATAAAGTGGAATTAATTACTGACTTACCAGAAGACGAAGTGATTACAGTTTATGAGCAAGGTGACTTTGTTGACTTATGTCGTGGGGTGCATGTCCCATCAACTGGACGCATCCAAATCTTTAAATTATTATCAGTTGCTGGTGCATACTGGAGAGGAAACTCTGATAACCACATGATGCAACGTGTTTACGGAACTGCATTCTTCGATAAAAAAGCATTAAAAGAATACATCAAAATGCGTGAAGAAGCGAAAGAACGTGACCATAGAAAACTTGGTAAAGAATTAGATTTATTTATGTTAAGTCCTGAAGTTGGTTCTGGTTTACCATTCTGGTTACCAAAAGGTGCGACAATCCGCCGTACAATTGAACGCTATATCACTGATAAAGAAATTAGCTTAGGATACCAACATGTTTACACACCAATTATGGCAAACGTTGAATTTTATAAAACTTCTGGTCACTGGGATCATTACCATGAAGACATGTTCCCACCAATGGACATGGGAGACGGCGAAATGTTAGTATTACGTCCAATGAACTGCCCACATCATATGATGGTTTATAAAAACGATGTTCATAGTTACCGTGAATTACCAATCCGTATTGCTGAACTTGGTATGATGCACCGTTACGAAAAATCAGGTGCGTTGTCAGGATTGCAACGTGTGCGTGAAATGACATTAAATGATGGTCATACATTTGTTCGTCCAGATCAAATCAAAGATGAATTCAAACGCACATTAGAATTAATGGTTGCCGTATATGAAGATTTCAACATCACTGATTATCGTTTCCGTTTAAGTTACAGAGACCCAGAAAACACTGAAAAATACTTTGATGACGATGAAATGTGGGAAAAAGCTCAAACAATGCTGAAAGAAGCCATTGATGAATTAGGCTTAGAATACTTTGAAGCAGAAGGTGAAGCAGCATTCTATGGACCTAAACTTGACGTGCAAGTAAAAACTGCCTTAGGAATGGAAGAAACATTGTCAACTATCCAGTTAGACTTCTTATTGCCTGAACGCTTTGACTTAACTTATGTTGGACAAGATGGCGAAAATACTCATCGTCCAGTTGTTATCCATCGTGGTATCGTGTCTACAATGGAACGTTTTGTGGCTTACTTAACTGAAGTATATAAAGGAGCTTTCCCAACATGGTTAGCACCAGTTCAAGGAACAATCATTCCAGTTAACTTAGACTTACATAGTGATTATGCTTTTGAAATCAAAGAGCAATTAAACAGTTTAGGCTTACGTTTTGAAGTGGACGATCGTAATGAAAAAATGGGTTATAAAATTCGTGAATCTCAAACTCAAAAAATTCCATATCAAATCGTTGTGGGAGATAAAGAGTTAGATAACGGTGAAGTCAATGTCCGTAAATACGGAAGCAAAGAAACTGAAACAATGAAATTACCATTATTTGTTGAATCAGTAGTTGCAGAAGTGAAAAATTACAGTAAATAATAGGAAAGACCAAGTCGATATTGACTTGGTCTTTTTACTAGTTTAGTGCATTTTCTAAATCACTAATTAAATCATCACTGTCTTCAATCCCACATGATAAGCGAATTAATGTAGAAGTAACGCCCATTTTAATACGTTCTTCTTCTGGCATACAAGCGTGAGACATGGTCCAAGGATAAGATAAAATCGACTCAACCCCACCTAAACTAACAGCGACAATAGGAATTTGACATTTATTGAAAAAATCAGCGACTTTGTCTTGACAACTTAACTCAAAACTTAGAACAGCTCCGCCAGTTTCTGCTTGTTGTTTATGAATGGCAGCATTTGGATGAGTAGAGAGTCCTGGATAGTACACCGCTTTAATTTCTTTGTGTTTAGATAAATAATCAGCTATTTTAGACGCGTTTTTAACAGATTGTTCCATACGAAGTCCCATCGTTTTAACGCCTCTTAGAAGTAGCCACGCATCTTCAACCCCTAAAATACTGCCTAACGCTTTTTGATGTTTTTTAAGGGTCAGGTAAAGTTCGTCATTATTTGTCGCAATAAGGCCAGCTAAAATGTCACTATGCCCATTAATAAATTTTGTGGCACTATGAATGACGATATCAACACCTAAATCAAGTGGGTGCTGATGGATTGGTGTCATAAAGGTATTGTCACAGGCAGTTAAAATGTGATGTTTTTTTGCTAAATTACAGACAGCTTTTAAGTCTGTAATCGTTAATAAGGGATTCGATGGTGTTTCTAAATAAAATAATTTTGTATTTGGTTGAATGGCATTTTCCCATGCAGAAACATCTGATTCATCAATAAAGGTGTGTTCAATGCCGAAACGTGTTAAAAACTCTGTGACAATTTGAAACGTTCCGCCATAAATGTTTTTTCCAAGAATAAGATGATCTCCTTGAGATAACATAAATAAAACAGCATTAATGGCTGCCATACCAGAAGAAAAAGCTAAACCATATGACGCATTTTCAAGTGAGGTGATGCATTCTTCAACAGCAGTAACTGTGGGATTGCCAAAACGTGTATAGTTATAACCTGTATGATGGAATACGTCCTCTTGATGGAACGTTGATGTTTGATATTTAGGAATAGAAGCAGCCCCTGTTTGTTTATCAATTACTGAGTAGCCATGTAATAATGTGGTGTTTGTCTTCATAAAAATTTCCTCCAGTTTGAATCAGTTAATCATAATCTTTTAATAACTTGAACGTAACACTTAATGTATGCGCTGTCAATTGAGTTTGGGAGAAATATTCGTATTAAAAAACGTTCATATGAATAAAATTTCAAATAAATTGTCATTTTCAAGAGCTTATTTTTTTAATCGAAAGGTATTTTGTGTATAATGACTACTATAAATTATGAATGGAGGATGTTTTATGTCAAAATTACCAAAGCCAATTGGGCCTTACTCAGTGTATCGTGAAGCAGGGAATTTAGTTTTTGTATCGGGTCAAATTCCAATTGATGTTGAAACAGGGGAGATTGTTTCAGATACAATAGAAGGACAAGCAACACAAGTAATGGAAAATATTCAGCTGATTTTAGAAGAAATTGGAGTAGATTTTAATGCCATCGTAAAAACAACTTGTTTTTTACAAGATTTAGAGCACTTTAATACATTCAATAAAATCTATGGAAGCTATTTTAAAGAAAAAACACCTGCAAGATCTGCTTTTCAAGTGGCTAAATTACCAAAAGGTGCATTATTAGAAGTAGAGTTCATTGTAAGTAAATAGTTTTTTTATAGATTGAAACAAATAATAAAAAATGATTCTATCGGTGTAGACTGATAAAAAAGGAGATGATATTCATGATAGATGTTCCATTTTTCTCACAATTTCTTAAAGTGAGTAATTTTTACACGTTGATTGCTATTGTATTGTTAGGTGCGGCAATCATGTGCTTAAAGATGCTTAAAGATAAAAAAGTAAGTTTTTCTAAACGCATGATTATCGCCTTGGTGATTGGTCTAGTATTGGGTATTGGTATTGATGTTGTCAGTAGCAAAAACGGTATTTATATTGACCATGCTAGAGGAGAAATATCTGCGTGGTTTGGACTTATTGGGACAGGATTTTTAAAGCTAGTTCAGTTACTTGCAATACCTGTCGTATTTCTATCCATTATTAAAGTCGTAGTTGATGTACAAGGTGACCGTATTAGAAGTTTAACAGGTCGCACATTTATTACGTTACTAAGCACAACAGCGATTTCTGCTATTGTTGGTATTTTAGTTGTTAAGTTATTTAATTTAAATGCTACTAGTTTTGCAGGAGATTTAACGGAACAAAAGACAGAATTTATAAATAATATTGCGTCACAAAGTTTCCCAGAATTCTTTTTAAACTTGATTCCTAATAATATTATGAGCGTGATGGGAAACAATGGTAGTATTGTATCGGTTGTTATTATTGCAGCGATGTTTGCTAGCGCAATTCGCTTTTTAAAAGTAAAAAAACCAACTGAAGTAGCACCATTTGTGACTTTTTTAGATTCATTACGTGTAACAGTGAATTCTGTTTTAACAAATGTTATTAAGTTAATGCCATATGGTGTAGTAGCCCTTGTAAGTAATACTATTATTTCAAATGGTATCCAATCTGTTGTGAGTATGCTAGGTTTTATTGCAGCATTGTACACAGGTGTTATTATTATGCTACTAGTATATGTTGTCATTTTAAGTTTTATGGGTGTAAATCCAGTCATATTCTATAAGAAAGCTTTTAATACACTATTATTTGCCTTTTCTTCTCGTTCAAGTGTTGGGACACTTCCCTATACTTTACAAACATTAGAAAAAGACATGGGTGTGTCTGGAGAAACTTCTAACTTTGTTGCCACATTGGGGACAACAATTGGTATGAATGGATGTGCCGGAGTATTTCCTGCCATGCTTGGAACACTAGTTGCTGCAGCAGCTGGAGCTACTATGGACTTTTCATTCTTTGTATTGGTCGTTGTTGTAGTAACAGTTGGTTCAATCGGTATTGCCGGTGTACCAGGAACAGCGACCGTTGCAGCGACCGTTACATTAAACGGATTAGGATATGGCTCAGCTATATCAAGTATTGGTGCAGTCTTTGGAATTGATCCAATTGTTGATATGGGACGAACTATGTTAAATGTATGTGGTAGTATGGTATCTGCTATTGTAGTCGATAAATGGGAAGGAACGTTTGATAAAGAACAATTCAACTCACCATCACGTCATACGCAAATGAATGAATAAATTGAAAGAGGCGATAATCGTCTCTTTTTTTGATTTATCGAAATTCATCATTGTAGTAGTGAATAGCAACAAGTTTTATGATAAACTAAGTGAGCAAGTTGAATGAAGGAGATAATAGATGACACAATTACATTATGTAGTAGAAGATAAAAAAGGAAGAATTGATAAAGTACTAGCAGAGATTTTTTCAGATTATTCACGTTCTCAAATCCAAAGTTGGTTAAAAGAAGAGGCTGTGAGTGTTAACGGAGAGATTGTCAAAGCAAATTATAAAGTGAAAGAAAATGATCGTGTTGATATTGCGGTACCAGAAGCGAAAGAATTAACCTTAGAACCACAAGATATTCCATTAGAAATCGTTTATGAAGATGACGATGTGATTGTGGTAAATAAACCTCAAGGAATGGTTGTTCATCCTTCAATGGGACACCCTGATGGAACACTTGTTAATGCGTTATTATTTCATGCAGGATCACTTTCAAGTATTAATGACGTGATTCGTCCGGGAATTGTTCACCGAATTGACAAGGATACATCTGGACTATTGATGGTGGCGAAAAATGATGCAGCACATATTGCGCTTCAGGATGAGTTAAAAGAACGTAAAACACTAAGAAAATATGTGGCGTTAGTTCATGGGGTAATTCCACATGAAAAAGGAAAAATCGAAGCGCCAATAGGTAGAAGTAAAGATAACCGTCAAAAACAAGCAATTATAGCAGATGGTAAAGAAGCAGTGACTCATTTCACTGTCTTAGAACGTTTTTTAGATTATACATTAATTGAGTGTATTCTTGAAACAGGTAGAACACATCAAATTCGTGTACATATGGATTATATTGGGTACCCAATTGTTGGCGATCCGTTATATGGTCCTAAGAAAACAATTAAAGGTAACGGACAATTTTTACATGCCAAAACTCTTGCTTTTACTCATCCGACAACAGGTGAGTTAATGACCTTTGATTCTGAGTTACCAGAAATATTTAAAAAAACATTGAAGGAAATCGAAAATAATGATTGATATTTACTGATTCGTGGGTTATACTCAGTACAACAAAACAGAACAGTCCTTTAAGAGTAGTCCAGAGAGGCTAAGAAGGCTCGTGAATATTTGTAGACTTGGGATACGTGTATCCTTATATCACTATGACTAAACACAAACCTCTTAACTCTCATGGTTAAGAGGTTTTTTTGTGGGAAAATTTAGGAGGGAATTTTAATGACTGAAAAGGTAGTAGTGGATGATATGACGATGAAACGAGCATTGACACGTATTACATATGAAATCATTGAGCGACATAAAGGTATTGACGATATTGTGTTGATTGGTATTAAAACGCGTGGTATTTATTTAGCTAATCGTATTGCAGAACGTTTAAAACAATTAGAAGGAAAAGATATTCCAGTAGGTGAATTAGATATTACTCTTTATAGAGATGATAATCATGTAAATGAACATGATACACCTGAAGTTCACGCTTCAAATATTCCCTTTTCAATAGAAGATAAAGAAGTCATTTTAGTAGATGACGTGATTTTTACAGGTAGAACCATCCGTGCGGCACTAGATGCTATTATGGATATTGGTCGACCAGAAAAAATTTCACTAGCTGTGTTAGTTGATAGAGGACATAGAGAATTACCAATTCGTGCTGATTATGTTGGCAAAAATATTCCAACATCTAAAAAAGAACAAATTATTGTATCAGTTGAAGAATATGATGGTAAAGATGAAATTAAAATTCGACAAATTAATTAAATAAGCTTTTTAATCGAGTACAGAGAGACTAGGAAAAGCAGAGACGGTTGGTGAAAAAAGTCAAGCACCAATACGTTTTCGTGCGCCTCGTTTCAAAAGTGAAACGAGGATTTTTTATTATAAAGGAGACTGTCAAATGAAAGAAAACTATAGAAACCCAGATGTTGTATTGGATATACATGATAAGCCGAAAGGAATTAAGTGGTTAGGATTAAGTTTACAACATTTATTTACCATGTTTGGTGCTACAGTGTTAGTTCCGATTTTAGTCGGAATTAATCCAGGAATAGCCCTTTTTAGTTCGGGTCTTGGAACGATTGTGTATCTCATTGTGACAAAAGGAAAAATACCGGCATACTTAGGAAGTAGTTTTGCTTTTATTGCAGCCATGCAAATGTTAATGAAAGAGGATGGCTATCCGGCTGTTGCTCTTGGTGCCATTACAACAGGGATTGTTTACTTGATTGTCTCAGCAATCGTCAAGCGAGCAGGATCAGCTTGGTTAGATAAATTACTTCCGGCAATTGTGGTTGGACCAGTCGTGATGGTAATCGGACTTGGGTTAGCAGGAAATGCAGCCAGTCAAGCGATGTATGCTGTCGGAGCAAATGGTGAACAAATTTACAGTGTGAAATACATTGCTGTTGCACTGATTACTATGTCATTAACCATATTTTTTAATATGTATCTAAAAGGGTTCATGGGACTTATTCCAATCTTACTAGGTATTGTATGTGGCTACTTTATCGCTTTAGCGGTAGGCATTGTCGATGTTGAACCAATCAGACAAGCAGCTTGGTTTGCTTTACCAGATTTTCAAGCACCGTTTGTCACATACACACCGAAGTTTTACTTAACAGCGATTGTCACGATGGCACCTATCGCATTTGTGACGATGACAGAGCATATTGGACATTTGATGGTATTAAATAAATTAACAAAAAGAGATTTCTTTAAAGAACCAGGATTAGATAAGACGTTAAAAGGTGATGGATTGGCACAAATCGTAGCAGGTTTAGTTGGTGGCCCTCCTGTTACAAGTTATGGTGAAAACATCGGCGTACTTGCGATTACTCGCGTACATAGTGTGTTTGTTATCGGTGGAGCAGCGGCTTTGGCTATGGGATTAAGTTTTGTCGGAAAATTAACAGCCATTATTCAAAGTATCCCTAACCCAGTTATTGCAGGGATTAGTTTTATCCTATTCGGAGTCATTGCATCAAGCGGATTGAAAATCCTGATTGATAATAAAATAGATTTTAACTTAAAACGAAACCTACTAATTGCCTCAGTTATCTTAGTAGTGGGAATCGGTGGATTAACATTCCAAGTTGGAGCGGTTGCTGTATCTGGTATGGCTCTTGCCACATTATTTGGAATCATTTTGAACTTAATTTTACCTGAAAAAGCAAAAAGCGAATTAGAATAAAAAGGAGAGGCTCAAATGATTATTACATCAGAACGAATTAGTTTAAAACATTTATTAACTGCTGAGTCATTAAGTGATCAAGAAGTGATGGGATTAATTAAGCGAGCACAGCAGTTCAAACGAGGAGATAAACCTCAATTGACAAATGACCAATATTTTGTTGCAAATCTTTTCTTTGAAAATAGCACAAGAACACATAAAAGTTTTGAAGTAGCAGAGAAAAAGATGGGGATTGATGTAATTGAGTTTGATGCTAAAACAAGTTCTGTTTCAAAAGGAGAATCATTATATGACACCGTCTTGACCATGTCAGCGATTGGGGTACATGCCTGTGTGATTCGTCACTGGGAAGAAGATTATTATAATGAATTGATTCAAAGTAAAACCATTACAGCATCCATCATTAATGGTGGAGATGGTAGTGGCAATCATCCAACACAGTGTTTACTTGATTTATTGACTATATATGAAGAGTTCGGACATTTTGACAATTTAAATATTGCGATATGTGGCGATTTAACGCATTCACGGGTGGCAAATTCAAATATGAAAATGTTAAAACGACTTGGAGCAAATCTGTTTTTCTGTGGACCAGAAGAATGGTACAACAAAAAATATGAAGCATATGGAACTTACATGCCGATAGATGATGTTTTAGATAAAGTAGATGTGATGATGATGTTACGCGTTCAACACGAACGTCATGAAAGTGGTGAAAGTTTCTCAAAAAAAGACTACCATCAACAACATGGGTTAACTAATGAACGGGCGAAACAAATGAAAGAAAAAGCCATCATCATGCATCCAGCACCAGTTAATCGTGATGTTGAATTGGCAGATGAGTTGGTTGAAAGTTATCAATCACGAATTACCCAACAAATGACAAATGGTGTGTTTATGAGAATGGCAATTTTAGAAGCGATTTTACAAGGAAAATCTTAGGAGGATGAACATGAAAACATTAATTAAAAATGGACAAATGGTTACAAATAGAAATCAGTTAATCCCAGTAGATATTTGGATTGAAGAAGGGAAAATCAAAGGGATTGGTCAGTTTACTGAAACAGCAGAAAGTTTTGAACAAGTTGTTGACGCGAAAAACGGATTGATAACACCAGGATTAGTTGATGTTCATGTGCATTTTAGAGAACCAGGATTTGAATACAAAGAAACGATTGAAACAGGAAGTCGTTCAGCTGCAAAAGGTGGGTTCACCACTGTATGTGCTATGCCAAACGTTAATCCTGTACCTGATACACCAGAAAAATTAACAGATATGTATCAACGTATTGAAAAAGATAGTGTAGTAAATATCTTACAATATGCGCCGATTACGAAGAAATTAAATAGTGAAGAATTAGTTGATTTTGTCGGTCTAAAAGAAGCTGGCGCATTTGCTTTCACAAATGATGGCGTAGGTGTTCAAACAGCCGGTGTGATGTATGAAGCGATGAAAGAAGCAGCAGCACTTGATATGGCGATTGTGGCCCACACTGAAGACGAGAGTTTATTATTTGGTGGCGTGATGCACTTAGGTGAAAAATCAAAAGAGTTAGGATTACCAGGAATTATGAGTGCAACAGAATCATCACAGATTGCAAGAGATGTGTTATTAGCAAAAGAAACTGGTGTTCACTATCATGTCTGTCATGTTTCAACGAAAGAAAGTGTTGAAGTCATTAGACAAGCGAAAAAACATGGTATTCATGTGACGTGTGAAGTGTGTCCGCATCATTTAATTATGACAGATGGTGATATCACGCACGACCACGGCTACTTTAAGATGAACCCACCATTAAGAGCATCTGACGATCAACAAGCTTTGATTGACGGATTACTTGATGGAACGATTGATTGTATCGCAACAGATCATGCCCCACATGGACATGAAGAAAAAAATCAAAGCATGATTGACTCGCCATTTGGGATTGTGGGAAGTGAAACAGCTTTTGCATTAATGTATACACACTTTGTTAAAACAAATCGTTTCACATTAGAGCAAGTGGTGTACTGGATGACAGAAGCCCCATCTAAACTATTTAACTTAGAAACAGGCTCATTAAATATTGGAGCAGATGCAGATATTGCCATTTTTGACTTAGAAAAGGAAGTCACAATTCCTGAAGAATTTGTATCAAAATCACATAATACGCCATTTAGTGGAGAAAAAGTTATAGGGGATACATTGTATACCTTTGTAAAAGGAAAAATGGTTTGGAATAAAGAGGAGGCGTAAGTAAAATGAAGCGATTGTTAATCTTAGAAGATGGAACATGTTATGAAGGAGAAGGATTTGGTGCACCAAGTTCAGCAACAGGTGAATTAGTATTTACAACAGGGATGAGTGGTTATCAAGAGATGATGACAGACCCTAGTTTTAAAGGGCAAATTTTATTATTTACTTACCCAACAATAGGGAATTATGGGATTAACCGAGATGACTTTGAGTCAATGTCTCCAGCTTGTTCTGCCATTGTAGTAAGAGACGTTGCAAGAGTGGCATCAAATTGGCGTTCTCAAGCGACATTAGATGAATTTCTGAAACGAAAAGGCGTTCCA
Source organism: Vagococcus bubulae (assembly GCF_003950315.1). Classification (GTDB taxonomy): domain Bacteria; phylum Bacillota; class Bacilli; order Lactobacillales; family Vagococcaceae; genus Vagococcus; species Vagococcus bubulae. The sequence goes on along the minus strand of NZ_NGJT01000001.1, from coordinate 183,130 downwards.
GGAATTAGTGGAATTGACACACGCGCTTTAACGAAAAAAATTCGTGAAAAAGGTGCGATGAAAGCAAGCATCATCGATGTTGTATCTGACTTAAATCATGCTTACGACCAGTTAAGAGCAACTGTCTTACCATCTACGCAAGTTCAATCTGTCTCAACAACTAAGCCATATAGTATCCCTGGTACAGGTGCAAATGTTGTCATAATCGATTTTGGAATGAAACAAAGTATTCTGCGTGAATTAATTAAGCGAGATTGTCATATTACGGTTGTTCCTTATGATACAACAGCTGATGAGATTTTATCTTATCAACCAGATGGTATCATGTTATCAAACGGTCCTGGTAATCCAAAAGATTTACCATTAGCATTAAAAACGATTTTAAAACTTCAAGGTGTTGTCCCAATCTTTGGTATCTGTTTAGGTCATCAACTACTAAGTTTAGCAAATGGTGCTGATACGTATAAAATGCGGTTTGGTCACCGAGGAGGCAATCATGCGGTTCGCGAAATTGCGTCTGACTCTGTTTACTTTACCTCACAAAATCATGGTTATGCCGTCTCACTTGATAGTTTAGACACAACAGAATTAATGTTAACCCATGTTGATATTAATGATGGATCTGTAGAGGGAGTAAAACACAAAAATCACCCGGCATTTTCGGTCCAATTCCATCCGGATGCAGCACCTGGACCACATGACGCGGTTTCAATTTTTGATGAGTTTATTGAATTAATGGAAAATTGGGGGAATCAACATGCCTAAAAGAGATGATATAAAAAAAATACTAGTGATTGGTTCAGGACCAATCGTTATCGGACAAGCTGCCGAATTTGACTATGCGGGAACACAAGCGTGTCTTGCATTAAAAGAAGAAGGCTATGAAGTTGTTTTAATCAACTCCAACCCAGCGACCATTATGACAGATAAAGATATTGCAGATAAAGTTTATATTGAACCCATTACGTTAGAATTTGTCACAAAAATTTTACGAAAAGAACGTCCAGATGCAATATTACCAACGCTTGGTGGGCAAACAGGATTGAATATGGCCATCTTGTTAAATGATAAAGGAATCTTAGATGAATTAGGGATTGAATTATTAGGAACAAAAATCAGTGCCATCGATCAGGCAGAAGACAGAGATTTATTTAAACAATTAATGGAAGAGTTAAATGAGCCAATTCCTGAGAGTGTGATAGTTCATACGGTAGAAGAAGCAGTCGAATTTGGTAAAAAAATCGGTTATCCCTTAATTGTTCGTCCAGCTTTCACACTAGGTGGAACAGGTGGCGGTATGTGTGACGATGAAGAATCACTCATCGCCATCACAAAAAATGGTATTAGTCTGTCCCCCGTAAATCAATGTTTAATTGAAAAAAGTATCGCAGGATATAAAGAAATCGAGTTTGAAGTGATGCGAGATAAAAATAATCAAGCTATCGTTGTCTGTCACATGGAAAACTTTGACCCAGTTGGGATACATACTGGAGACTCAATCGTGTTTGCCCCTTGCCAAACATTATCAGATGTTGAAGTTCAGTTACTAAGAGATGCCTCACTTAAAATTATTAAGGCATTAGAAATTGAAGGTGGCTGTAATGTTCAGTTAGCTTTAAATCCAGATAGTTATGAATACTATGTGATTGAGGTAAATCCTCGTGTAAGTCGTTCATCCGCTTTAGCAAGTAAAGCAACAGGTTTTCCAATTGCCAAAATAGCAGCGAAAATTGCGGTTGGCTTAACATTGGATGAAATGAAAAATCCAGTCACACAAACAACTTATGCGATGTTTGAACCAGCTCTTGATTATGTGGTATCAAAAATTCCACGTTGGGCATTTGATAAATTTGAACATGGTGATAGAATACTAAGCACTCAAATGAAAGCTACTGGTGAAGTCATGGCGTTAGGTCGCACAATTGAAGAATCATTACTTAAAGCGGTACGTTCATTAGAGATTGGGTTACATCACATTGACTCAGAAGAATCAAAAGACTTATCAGATGACGAGTTAATCAAACAAATGGTTGAAGCCAAAGACGATCGATTATTTAGAGTAGCAGAAGGTATTAGACGAGGTATGACAATCCAAGATATTGCTCAGTTTACCAAAATTGATATCTTCTTCTTAGATAAAATCAAACGCATTATTGAGATTGAAGAAGCATTGGTTAAAAATCCACAAGATATTGACGTTTTAAAAGAAGCCAAACGATATGGCGTGGCAGATAAAGTGATTGCTAAATTATGGAACATCTCAGATGATGAAGTTTTACAATTAAGAAAATCACATAATATTTTACCAGTTTATAAAATGGTAGACACGTGTGCGGGAGAGTTTGCTTCAGAAACACCATACTTCTATAGTACTTATGAAGAAGAAAACGAAAGCGACAAAACTGAAAAAGAATCAGTAATTGTATTGGGTTCAGGACCAATCCGTATCGGTCAAGGCGTAGAGTTTGACTACGCAACAGTTCATTCAGTCAAAGCGATACAAGAAGAAGGATATGAAGCGATTATTATTAATAGTAATCCAGAGACCGTTTCAACAGACTTCTCCATTTCAGATAAATTATACTTTGAACCTCTAACTTTGGAAGATGTTTTAAATGTTGTCGAGTTAGAACAACCTAAAGGAGTGATCGTTCAATTTGGTGGTCAAACGGCGATTAACCTTGCTGAGGGATTGACTAAACATGGTATTCCAATTATTGGAACAACTTTAGAAGATTTAGACAGAGCAGAAAATCGTGATAAGTTTGAACAAGCTTTACAAGAACTGGGTATTCCTCAGCCAGAAGGATCAACGGCAACGAATGAAGCAGATGCGATAAAAATTGCTGAAAGAATTGGTTACCCGGTTTTAGTAAGACCAAGTTATGTTTTAGGTGGACGTGCAATGGAGATTGTGTGGAGTACCAAAGATTTAAAACGTTATATGGTTGAAGCAGTAAAAGCCTCACCGGAGCATCCAATTCTAATTGACCGATATGTTGTCGGAACAGAATGTGAAGTCGATGCGATTTGTGACGGGGAAGATGTCTTAATTCCTGGTATTATGGAACATATAGAGCGTGCTGGAGTCCATTCAGGAGATTCAATGGCAGTGTATCCTCCACAAACGATTAGTCAAACAGTGATTGATAAAATTGTCGACTACACGCAAAAATTAGCAAAAGGGTTGAACTGTAAAGGAATTATGAATATCCAGTTTATCGCTCAAGGAGAAGACGTGTTTGTTATTGAAGTAAACCCTCGTGCCAGTCGAACTGTGCCATTCTTAAGTAAAGTGACTGATATTCCAATGGCAAAACTTGCAACTCAATTAATTTTAGGACATACATTAAAAGAATTTGGTTATGAACCAGGATTATATAAAGAGAGTCCGATGGTTCACGTTAAAGCCCCAGTGTTCTCATTTGCCAAATTACATGAAGTTGACACCCAATTAGGACCAGAAATGAAATCTACTGGTGAAGTCATGGGAACGGATCGTACGATGGAAAAAGCTCTTTATAAAGCATTTGAAGCAAGTGGCATGCACTTACCAGATTATGGAAATGTTCTATTTACCATATCAGATGATTTTAAAGAAGAAGCATTAAGTTTGGCTAAACGTTTTTCAGATATAGGCTATGGTATTATCGCAACAGAAGGAACAAGTAAGTATTTAACAGATCAAGGACTAATTGTTGAAACAGTCGCTAAAATTGCTGAAACTAATCAATTTAATGTCATTGATAGCATTCGTTCAAATAGAGTAAACCTAGTGATTAATACCACAGGAAATAACGTAAAAGAAACATCAGATGGGTTTAGAATCAGACGTTCAGCAGTCGAAAATGGTGTGCCTCTTATGACATCACTTGATACAGCAGAAGCGATTCTTAGAGTATTGGAAGCAAGAAGTTTTACCGCATTATCACTATAATAAAGGAGACTGGATATGAAACAAGAGATGATGGAGATTGTCAATCAAGTTGAATTAGCACCACGTATATTTGAAATGACGTTAAAGGGAGAGTTAACTCAAGAGATGGTAACGCCAGGTCAATTTATTCATATTCGTGTTCCAAGAGAGGACTTACTTCTTAGACGACCAATCAGTTTAGCAGAAATTAATCATGACAACCAGACTTGTAAAATTATTTACCGTGTTGAAGGTGATGGGACAAGAGCATTTAGTCACTGTCAATTAGGAGAAAAACTCGATTGTTTAGGACCTTTAGGAAACGGTTTTGACATAAGTATGATTGAAGAAGAAGATGTGGTTTATGTAATAGGTGGAGGAATCGGTGTTCCTCCTCTTTATGAGTTAGGACGTCGATTAAAAGAAAAAGGAGCAAATATTTATTTCTTAAATGGGTTTGCTTCAAAAGACGTCATGTATTATGAAAAAGAATTTAGTGAGTTAGGCTCATTATTCATTGCAACAGATGATGGCTCATATGGGACACATGGTCATGTTGGGATGTTGATAGATGACGTAAGCCAAAAAACAACTAAACCAAAAGCCATTTATGCATGTGGTGCTCCAGGACTACTAAGAGCTGTTGAATCGACGTTTAGTGACCATCCTCATGTTTACCTTTCAATGGAAGAGAGAATGGCTTGTGGTGTGGGAGCATGTTATGCGTGTGTTTGCCAATCTAAAAAAGACCCTACCGTAAATAAAAAAGTCTGTGATGAAGGCCCAATATTTAAAGCAGGAGAAGTGATAATATGAGTCGATTAAGTGTGAGTATCCCAGGATTAGAATTAAAAAATCCGATTATGCCAGCTAGTGGGTGTTTTGGATTTGGTGATGAGTATGCTAAATACTTTGATTTAAGTAAACTAGGTGCCATTATGGTTAAAGCCACTACTGCCGAAATGCGTTATGGTAATCCCACACCACGCGTCGCTGAAACGCCAAGTGGGATGTTAAATGCTATCGGATTACAAAATCCGGGATTAGAAACAGTTATGGCAAAACAATTACCTTCTCTTGAAAAATATGATGTTCCAATCATTGCCAATGTTGCGGGTTCTACCGTTGATGACTACAAACGAGTATGCGAAAGAATTGGTGACGCACCAAACGTTAAAGCGATTGAATTAAATATATCTTGTCCTAATGTCAAAGAAGGCGGGATTGCTTTTGGCACGAGTGCTGATGTGGCAGCGGAGTTAACAGCAGCAGCTAAATCAGTGGCAAATGTACCAGTCTATATCAAACTTTCTCCTAATGTAACAAGTATTGTGCCAATTGCTAAAGCTGTGGAAGAAGCAGGAGCAGATGGTATTACGATGATTAATACACTACTTGGAATGAGAATTGATTTAAAAACTAGAAAACCAGTTTTAGCTAACGGTACAGGCGGTTTATCAGGACCAGGGATTAAACCAGTCGCTATTCGAATGATTCATGAAGTGTCACACGCAGTAGAAATTCCGATAATCGGAATGGGCGGCGTGTCTACTGTTGATGATGTCATTGAAATGTATTTAGCAGGAGCAAGTGCTGTCGCAGTAGGAACAATGAATTTTACGGATCCATATATTTGCCCTAAATTAATTGATGAATTACCTAGTAGAATGGATGAATTAGGAATTGAATCAATTGAACAACTAATCAAAGAAGTGAAAGAAGGTAGAAAATGAGAGAAGAAAGACCAGTTATTGCACTCGATTTACCAAGTAAAAAAGCAATTGAAGCATTTTTAGCCCATTTTCCTTCTGATGAATCACTTTATGTTAAAGTAGGAATGGAAATTTTTTATCAAGAAGGGCCAAGTATTGTATCATGGTTGATTAGTGAAGGACATGATGTGTTTCTTGATTTAAAACTTCATGATATTCCCAATACAGTCTATTCTGCCATGAAGGGTATTGCCAAATTGGGAGTGTCGTTAACCAATGTTCATGCAGCTGGTGGTAAAGAGATGATGGAGATGGCCTACAAAGGATTACAAGAGGGAACACCTAAAGGTCAGTCTGTTCCTAAATTGATTGCTGTCACCCAATTAACGTCAACAAGTGATGAACAAGTCAAACAAGAACAACTCATTTCAGTTGGATTAAATGAAAGTGTTAGACACTATGCTGTACTGACTCAAGCATCAGGACTTGACGGAGTAGTTTGCTCCGCTCATGAAGCCAAAGACATTAAACAACATACAAGCGATGATTTTGTTTGTCTTACACCTGGTATTCGTTTAGCAAGTAATGATGTGGGTGATCAAAAACGTGTCATGACACCAAGTAAAGCAAGAGAAAACGGCTCAACTTTTATTGTTGTTGGAAGACCAATTACGAAAGCAGAAAATCCTTATACAGCTTATTTAAACATAAAAAACGAATGGAACGGAGAGAATCACTAATGAAACAAATTGCAAAAGAGTTATTATCTATTAAAGCAGTATCTTTAAGTCCAAATGAGCCATTTACATGGGCAAGTGGGATTAAAAGTCCAATTTATTGTGATAATCGTTTAACGATGAGTTATCCTGATGTTCGAAAACAAGTAGCAAAAGGATTAGCTAATTTAATTAAAGAAAACTTTCCTACAGTAGAAGTGATTGCAGGAACAGCTACTGCAGGTATCCCACATGCAGCATGGGTAGCAGAAGAACTTGGTTTACCAATGGTTTATATCCGTGGAAAATCAAAAGACCATGGAAAGAAAAATCAAATTGAAGGACGTATTGATAACGGAGCAAAAATGGTTATCATTGAAGATTTGATTTCAACTGGAGGAAGTGTGATTGATGCAGCCCAAGCTGCTAAACGTGAAGGTGCAGATGTTCTTGGTGTTGCAGCAATCTTTACTTATCAATTACCAAGTGGTTTTGAAAACTTTAAAGAGGCAGATATTCCTTTTTATACATTAACTAATTACGATGAATTGATTGAAGTGGCAATCGAAAATGACTACATTTCACAAGATGATCGTTTATTATTACAAGAGTGGAAAAAAGATCCTTCAGCTTGGTTAAACTAGAAAATGACCTACGATACTTTCGTGGGTTTTTTTGTAACGTTTTATAGTTGCATTATTAGACACTTTATTATTTAATATAGATACTATTTATTTTAGGAGGATTTATGGAAGAAAAATTAAAATACTTGTTAAGTGTGGTTATGAATATCTTTCTATCCATTTTAGCTATCTTAATTATTATTTATATGGGGTTTGATTTAGTCAGTATTTTTAAATTGATTTTTACGCAAGGGGATGTTGGAGCAATTGACTCCATTGCAGATTATATTTTAGGCTTTTTTATGTTATTTGAATTTATTATTATGACATTAAAGTATATTGATGATGCACACAATGTACCAATTAAATACTTGGTATTGATTAGTATTACGGCTATTTTACGTCAACTTTTAGTGGTCCATAATAATGGAGGACAAACCTTATTGTTAACAATTGCTATACTAACATTAACGTTAACACTCTATTTATTAGAGTTAATTAAAGCGAAAGAAAAAATTAGAAAAAACAAATAATAAGAAAAGGATGGTGCTTTTTATGGGATTAAATGATTTTATTTTGGGATTAAACAATTTAGAAACAATCGTACGTGCACCAGGTTTTTTTAAATTCACACCACATACCGTTGCAGCACATTCCTATCGTGTGACATCAATTGCTCAAGTGTTAGGGGATATTGAGGAGCATAATGGGGTAGAGATTAATTGGAAGAGTTTATACGAAAAATCACTAAACCATGACTATACAGAGCGGTTTATTGGAGATATTAAAACACCAGTTAAATATGCCAATAAAGAATTAAGAGGGATGTTACAAACAGTTGAGGAAAAAATGACGGATGAATTCATTTCACAAGAAATACCAGAAGAATTTCAAGACATTTATCGCAGACGCTTATTTGAAGGAAAAGATGATACGGTAGAAGGTGAAATTTTATCAATTGCTGATAAAGTGGACTTATTATATGAATCGTTTGAAGAAATCGTTAAAAATAATCCAGAGAGTGTTTATAAAGAAATGTTCCTAGAAGCGATTCAAACCATACAGGAATACAAGCATCGTCCGTCTGTTATCTATTTCTTCGAAGAGATTTTTCCAGAGTTATTAGATAAGTCATTTTATGGAAAAGAAGACTTTGTAAAGCAAGTTAATCAATATTTATAAGCCAAAACGCTATTTATCATTAGGATATTTAGCGTTTTTTTATTATAATGAAGTCAACATCAAACTATTATCGCAAACAAGATATAAAATAAATAGGAGGTTTTCCCGCCATGACAACCAACACTTTTGTTTACCCGCACCCTATCAATATATTCATTATTAAGCACTTAAATTATACTGTTCAAGAATTTTGTGAGCAATTTCAGTACCCACAGTCTACTGTTGCTACTTGGGTAAGTAGAGAACGACGCATTGAATCTCTACCAGTATCTTTTATCTATTCGTTGTCTTTAGCTACTAGTAAATCGATGGATTGGGTATATGGTGAATTGTTAATCTTGCAAGAAGAGTATAATGAACATAAGGAACAGTTTAAACGCACGAAAAAGCACATATAAAAAAGAGGATGACCAAAATTTTTTAAATAAAAATCACTCAATTAACAAAATAGAAAAAAATCCATGAAATCCGTTAATTACAACGTTGATTTCATGGATTTTTTTCTATTTTAAGACTTTTAGTTAGTCTCTTTTTTATTATCTAATTTTATTTTTCCTTCATAATCAGAAAGGTTTAATCCTTTTAGGTGGTTGATATCTGTTCCAGTTGAAATCCCCACACCTCTTGTATCGTCATAGCCAATGCCACTGTAGAAAATAGTATAGTTATTTCCTTCCTTTAGCATCGCACTTCGATATAATCCTTTCCCATCAAATCCCACACGTTTTCCTGAAGGGAAGATGATTGGTTTTAATGTATCCCATTTTTTATTATCTGATGATTTAGAGTAGTATAGGTTCATAACATGTCGATCAGATAATTTATATTCACCACTTGATTTAAATCCAACTACAATCATTTCATACCCTAAATCGGTTTTTTGGACATCTAAATGCCAATGATGCATATTTTCTTCTTCATAGGGAACCTTTACTTCGACAGGGTCACTCCATTTTTTTCCGTCTAGACTATCTCTAGTCCAAATTTTGTATCCATGAGCAACGTACCACACTTTATATCCATTTTCATCTTTGATAAAGACTGGTGATATCCAATCTTCACCTGGTTTTGTTCCATCAAAAACAATTTCTTTTGGTGTCCAAGTTTTGCCGTCTGTTGAGGTTCGTTTGTAGATAATCGATTTCTTATTGATATCATCAACATATCGCCAAAAGACTTCTAGACGATTAGCTTCTTTGTTATAAAGGATATGTGTATCCGAGTCATATTGCATTGGTGTGTTATTGTCATTAAATTTTTCGCTTTTTGGTTCATCTAAAGGATTGGCTTCGTTTGGAATCCAAGAAACTAAATCATTTGATTTAAACACATGAGGGTTTTCGTATATTGCTTTTCCTTTTGGATAGGGAGTGACAGCCATCCAGTATTTGTAGCCATCGAGTGGTGTGTCAAGGGCCACAACAGAAGGGTGTGTGGCTTCAATACTTCCGTATACAGAAGGTAAGGTTAATCTCTCAGTTGCGTTAGCTTCTGTTTTAATTTTTCGACCATTGTAAGTGACAACATTACTGTGGTCGATGGTTCTTTTTTTTATTTGTATATATTGCTTTGCTGGGCTGTAGACTAGCACACCACCACTAATGACTAAAACAAGCATGAAGACATTTAATTTTTTATTGTTTAATTCTTTTTTGAAGAGGTAGCGGTAAATGAAATAAGATAAAGCAAATACAGCTAAGCTGATTCCTACAACACCTATCAAAACGGTTCTGAAACGTAACATGAACTAAGACTCCTTTATTTTTTTAATCTCATTAATTTCTGGTGTGACGAATAATGTCTTTTGATTTTCATAAATGACAAATCCTGGTTTGGCGCCATTTGGTTTTTTAACATGTTTCACTGCAACATAATCCACAGGAACAGAAGCCGAAAGACGGTATTTAGAATAATAGGCTGCAAGTAACGCTGCTTCTAATAACGTTTGCTCACTTGGTTCACTGTTTTTAATAATCACATGAGAACCTGGAATATCTTTAGTATGCAACCAAATATCATTTTTATTGGCAGTCTTGAGTGTTAGTTGGTCATTTTGAATATTATTTTTTCCGACAAAAATGGTATCCCCATCACTTGAAATAAATTGAAGTGGTTTTGATGGTTTGTTCTTTTGTTTTTTCTTATCTTTGGTTTTATTTTTTATGTATTTTTCAGCAATTAATTCATCTCTGATGAGTTGCACATCGCTAGGAGAAGCAATGTCTAATTGTGCTAAAACAGATTCTAAATAAAGCAATTCGTATTTGGTAATAGTTAACTGCTCTTTTACTACAGCAACCCCATTTTTCAGTTTTTGATATCGTTGGAAATATTTTTGAGCATTTTGATTTGGTGTTAAGGCTTCATTTAAACTAATGGTAATGGGGTTATCATTGTCATAGTAATTTGGCAAATCAACAGATGTTGCACCACGTTTAACCTCATGTAAGAAGGTGGTGAGTAATTCACCCTTAATACGATAAATTTCGGCATTGTCAGCATCGACTAATTGTTTTTCTAAAATAGTGGTTTTCTTTTTCAGTTTGTTAATATCATTGGTTACTTTTTTTATCAGCTCACCAGCTTGTTGCTTCACGCGATCTTTTTCAGCTTTTCCTTCATAAAAAGCATCTAACATATCGCTTAAAGTATCAAAACTTGATAAAACATCATCATAAGTTTGATAGGGGATAGGTGCAAAACGTTCTTTCTGATTCATTAAACCGATTGTGGGATTTAATCTATTAGTCATTTCATTAAAGAATTCTGTCCAAGTAGTAACTTTATCAGTATCACTGTTAATTAAGCGATAAACTAATTCATTGGCAGTGTCTTTAGAAAAGCCTTCAAATTGTTGTTGGATGGCTTGTGGTGTGATTTCTGCCATGCTATTTAGCTCTTTAAATAATTCTTCCTTATTCACTGTCCAAGGATTTTGTGTATTTTTTAGTGGAGGAGTGACATAATCAGCCCCTGGTAAAAGCAAACGATAACTATTTTGACTCATTCCAACATGCTTGATCGTATCGATAATCTTTTGTGTGTCTTTATTTAATAAAATAATATTACTGTGTCTGCCCATCAATTCAACAATCAAGACAATACTTTCTAAATCTCCTAAATCATTGCGACTTTCAAAAGAAAACGAAATAATTCGATCATTGTTTGTTTGTTTAATGTCTTGTAAAATACTTCCTTCTAAATACTTTCTTAGTGTCATACAAAAATTAGGTGGGGTAGCAGGGTTTTTGTATTTAATATTTGTTAGTTGAATGCGTGCATAATTTGGGTTTGCTGATAAGAGTAGTGTGTGATTTTTTGAGTTGTTTCTAAAAACCAACATCAATTCGTTATCGTACGGTTGATGGACTTTTGACAATCGTCCATTTGTTAATGTGTTTGATAATTCGTTTACCATTAAATGAGTAAAAATACCGTCAAATGACATGGTAAAACCTCCTTTTTAAAAATAAATAAAATAAGGAGAAACAACAGTTAATATGTTATTTCTCCTTTCATGTTTAGTTTGGTCCGTTTCCTTTAAACCAACCAGTTTTATCATTAATTGTCACAACGTATATTGGAAATTCTTCAGGTTTACTATTTGGGAATAATTTTGAATTCGTTGTAGCATATAAATCATAGAATCCAACACCATTTTCAATAAACTTAGGAACAAGTGTGTAACCACCTTCGACGACATAGCCACGTTTAATGACTTCAGCGATCACTTTTTCTTGTACACCAGGATTCCATGCCCAAGCAGGATCTGATAAGTTAATTGTTGCATCTTGTCTTGTTCCCCAACGACCACCATTTGTTGATGGGGTGAAAGAACTTCCACTTTGAGTGTTGTTATTGTCAGATGCTTGTGCTTGTTGATTATTTTTTTCCGCTTCAGCTTTGGCGGTTTCTGCCTGTTTTGCTTCTTCTTCTTTACGTTTTTCTTCAGCTTGTTTTTCTTGAGTATTAATGACGTTACTTATCTCATCTAGTATTTTTTGATAGTCAGCTTTTAAACTAGGGTCTTTAATGTCAGCTAATTGTTTCACGGCATCATTATAGACTTGTTTACTTGGTTCACTGACAACTTTATCATCTCGATACAGTTTTTCAAGCGTTGATTTGAATGTTTTGATGGCAGATTTTTGATCTGTCGCATCTTTAATGGCTTCATTGTATAATTTGTCAAATCCATTTTCTTCAGGATCAATGGCTTCAAGTGTTAATTTTGTGTCATCTTTGACATAAGCATCAGACAATAGTTGATTTCCTTCAATAACAGGTGTTTTAAATGCTTCGTTAATCGCTGTTAAACGAGTAAATGTTTTAATGGCTTGTTGTAAGCGTTCGTTTAATTTGTCATATTGCTCAGTGCCTTTGATATCTTTTACTTTGTCTTCAGCAGTTGTTATATCTGATTGGGTAATGTCTTTTTTCAAAAAGATATCTCCTTGATTTTTCATAAATAAATCGTCAACTGCATTTTCGGCACTAGTTGTTAGTTTTAACGTTGTTTCTAACTCGTTTTGTTTTTTCTGAGAGTTATAGACATAGCCACCACCAAAAACAATGAGTAAAATGATGATTCCAACTAAAATTTTTGTTTTGTTATTTTTATTAGGAGGAGTTTGTCTAGTATCAGAAACAGGTGGCTCGTCAATAGGTGGTTCAATATCTTCTATTTCTTGTTCTTTAATTTCTTCTACTAGTTCTTCTTCAGCTTCTGGAAGTACTGGTGTCTCCATAATAGGTTCATAGGGTTCTTCCTCAACATCTTCTTCAACTAAATCTGCCTCTTCAATAACAGGGATTTGTTTTGTTTCTTCTTCATCAAAAGACTCATACTCATCATCATGAGCTTGACTAGATAGTGTTCGATGTTTAAATGTTGGGATTGCTTGTTCCCCAGAAGTACTGGTTGTATCTTGATGTGTCTCTTCTGTTGTATCATTAGCTATATTATTTTGTTTATCAATTGGGACAAACAAATCACAGTTAGGACAATAGGTTTCTCCTGCTTTAAATATATGACCACAATTTGGACATTTTTTTACTTCATTGGTCAAAAGAAATCGCTCCTTATTATTTTGAATAATTATATTAACCTATATATTATAAACCATTCGATACAAAATTAGTAGTCAAAAAGAAGAATCAATTCGGATTCTTTTATGTATCGACTATTCTCAAAGAAACATTTTTACGTTATAATGTTCGTAGAATAAATAAGGTGGGGAGTAAATGACGGAATTCAAACGGCGAGTAAATCAACTTTTTCGTTCCCTAAAAAAAGTCAATTGGCTAGATATGATTAAGTCAAATAAACATTTTGTTGTCATTATTAGTTTAATAACGCTTCTTTTTTTAGTCATGTCAGCCTTTGTCGCGACAGTTAGACCAACTATAAGAGAAAAACAACTTCATGCTATTTCAGAGTTACAATCTGATAATAAACAAGTCATCCCAACAAAAGAGACAGACATGCAAACTGTTTTATCAGACAAAGACTCTCATATTATAGCTGTGATTGATTCAAAGGGAAATCCAAGTTTTTCAAAAGTCGAAAAATTATTAACACAAAAAACACCATTAGAAACAATCGATTGGAAAATTAATTATATTCAACCAATTTATAACTTTACAGATATGGCAAAAGAGTATAACTTAACAGCTAAAAACAACTTTATCGTTATGGAAGACGGTAAAGAAAAAGGGAGATACTCGTTTGATAAGTTACCCGGCGGTCTTGATACATTAGATGAGAAATTAGTGGAGATTATTCAACCTAAAATTGCTCGAAAAGAACCTAAACGTATTAAGGTCGCTAAAAAAGTTGAGGATAGTTTAACTGAGTCAACAACAGATAGTAGTACTCGTAAAAAAACGAAAGAAATTATTTTTGAATAAATGATTGACAGGTGTTCGTTTTAGCGGTATTATGATAACAACTTTAAAACGAAATGAGGAAATTGCCATGAAAAAACAAGTAAACAATCAAACCATTCTTTTAAATAATGTATCATGGCAAACTTGGCGTAGATAGTTGTATTTGTACGAGTGTATGGATACAACTTTTAGAGACTTTCTAAAGATGTATCTATGCTAAGGAATAATCAGACATATCCTACCGCATAGAAATCATATCTATGCGGTTTTTTTGTGGGAAAAGCAAAGACAATAAACCGTTGCATTCGGGTTTATTGTCTTTTTTATTTTGAGGAGGAAAAAATATGAAAAATCAACGATTAAAATATTCAGTCTATCTTTTGGTATTCGTTTTAGTAGGGTCATTTGTAATGGGAATGAAAAAACAAGAGACAAAAACAGTGAAACAAATTCCTAAAGTCGGTGTTTTGCAATTTGTTAGTCATCCATCTCTTGATTTGATTTATAAAGGGTTTGTTGAAGAACTTGAAAGACAAGGTTATAAAGATAAAGAAAGTATTAATATAGATTTTCAAAATGGTCAAGCGGATCAAAGTAAACTCTCAAGTATGAGTCAACAATTAATTGGTAAAAAACCAGATGTGTTAGTAGGAATTGCAACCCCAGCTGCCCAAGCATTAGCCAATCAAACAAAAGATATCCCGATTATTTTAGGGGCAATTAGTGATCCAAAAGCGGCAGGATTGGTGGATGATAATGATAAACCTGGAGGCAATATTACAGGAGTCAGTGATCAATCACCAGTTGAAGCGCAACTCGCACTAATCAAACAATTAATGCCTGATATTAAGACAATCGGTGTGATTTACTCATCAGCAGAAGATAATTCTTTATCACAGGTGAATCGTTTTAAAGATATAGCAGAAAAAGAAGGAATAGAAGTTAAAACTTATGCCGTTCCTTCTACTAATGAAATCTCTCAAATGACTCACGTTATGACAGGTGAGGTAGATGCTATTTATACCCCAACAGATAATACGATTGCTAATGGGTTCCAAACAATCGTTTCCATCGCAGATGAAGCAAATATTCCGATTTTCCCATCTGTTGATACAATGGTAGAAGAAGGCGGAGTCGCTACAATAGGAATTAATCAATATGACTTAGGTGTTCAAACAGCTAAAATGGTAGTTGATACTTTAACAGGAAAAATGATACCAAGTGATACCCCTATTTATACCTTTGATACAGGTGACTTAGTCATTAACGAAGAAAAAGCAGCAAAATTAGGGATAACCATTCCAAAAGAATTAAAAGAGAAACTAAAAAAATAATGTGTTAGGGGGAAAATGAATGAAAAAGAATATCAAATATATTGTTATTGGGATGTGTGTTGCGTTAGTTGGGGCATTTTTCTATTATAACAAGGAAAAATCAACGGCTACTGATAAATCTATTCCAACAATTGGCGTCTTGCAATTTGTTAGTCATCCATCTCTTGATTTAATCTATCAGGGATTTGTTGATGAATTAGAAAATCAAGGGTATAAGGACAAGGAAACAATTCATTTAAACTATCAAAATGCACAAGCGGATCAAAGTAAGCTCTCAAGCATGAGTCAACAACTAATTAGTCAAAAGCCGGACATAGTGGTAGGAATTGCCACTCCAGCTGCTCAATCATTAGCTAATCAAACAAAAGATATTCCTATCATGCTAGGAGCAATTAGTGATCCTGTTGGGGCAGGACTTGTTGAATCAAGAGAACACCCTGGTGGAAATATTACAGGAGTAAGTCACCAAGCTCCAGTTGAAGAACAAATTGAGTTAATTCAAAACATAATGCCCGGAATCAAAACACTTGGAATTATTTATTCATCAGCAGAAGATAATTCAATTTATCAAATAGAAAATTTTAAAAAAGCTGCTGGAAATAAATTTGATATTAAAACGTACGCTGTTCCATCAACAAATGACATTGCTCAAATGTCTCAAGTCATGGTGAGTGAGGTCGATGCAGTCTATGTTCCAACTGACAACATTATTGCTAGCGGGTATCAAACCTTAGTCGATACAGCAGATAAAGCCAATATTCCAATCTTTCCATCAGTTGATTCGATGGTAGCAGATGGTGGATTAGCAACTGTTGGGATTGATCAATACCAACTAGGTGTTAAGACTGCTCAAATGACAATTGACGTTTTAGAAGGACGGTCACAACCTGCTACAACACCTGTTTACACATATAAAGAAGGAACACTTATTATTAACGAAGAAAAAGCACAGAAATTAGGGATAACCATTCCACAAGAGTTAAAAGAGGAGGCTAAAAAATGATTGTTTCAACGATAGGACAAGGAATATTATGGTCAGTACTAGGCTTAGGTATTTACTTAACATACAGAATATTAGATTTTCCAGATTTAACAACAGAAGGGAGTTTCCCTTTAGGAGGTGCTGTATGTGTCACGGCTATTACAAATGGTGTGTCGCCTGTTATAGCAACTTTATTAGGAGTTGTAGCTGGTATGTTAGCTGGTCTAACGACAGGATTACTCTACACTAAGGGAAAGATACCAGTCATTCTTTCAGGAATACTGGTGATGAGTGCACTCAATTCAGTGATGCTGTTTGTGATGAAATCACCTAACTTGTCACTGCTTAATAAACCAAAAATCTTTTCATTACTAAACTTTGCACATTTACCAGCTAATTTTGATGTTGTGTTGATTGGATTGCTAGTTGTAATGATAGTTATATTTTGTTTATTGTCATTTTTAAATACTGATTTAGGACAAGCTTACATTGCAACTGGTGATAATGAAGTTATGGCAAAATCACTAGGTATTCATACAGATAAAATGAAGATTTTAGGCCTTGTTGTATCAAATGGCTTAATTGGATTATCAGGGGCTTTAATTGCACAAAGTGATGGGTATGCTGATATCAATAAAGGGATTGGTGTTATTGTCATTGGTTTAGCGTCTATCATCTTAGGAGAGCTATTATTTGGAGAATTAACTATGTTAGAACGATTCATTGCCATTGTAGTGGGAAGTATTATCTACCAATTATTGATACTAGCTGTGATTAAATTAAGTTTTGATACAACTTATTTGAAATTCTATTCTTCTGTTATTCTAGGTATTTGTTTAATCATTCCAGAGTTAAGTAAGAAGTTTAGTGAGAAAAAAGGAGGAAGCCTCAATGAGTAATGCCTTAGATATTATCAATGGTGTTAAAACTATTTCAAGTGGACGTCATATTATGGATCATCTAAACCTCTCAATACCTCATGGCGAATTTGTGACTATTTTGGGAGGAAATGGTGCAGGTAAATCAACCTTGTTTAATGTCATCTCTGGTCAATTATTTTTAACCAGTGGTAAAGTAGAACTAAATGGTGAAGATGTGACGAACCAAAGTGAAGAAAATAGAGCTAAGTATATTGCACGCGTTTTTCAAGATCCTAAATTAGGTACTGCCCCAAGAATGACTGTTTCAGAGAACTTATTATTGGCTCAACTTAGAGGGAAAAAAAGAGGACTCAAAAAACGCCAATTAGCACAGCAAAAAGAATTTTTCTTTGAACAATGTCAAAAAATAGGAAATGGATTAGAAAATCATTTAGACACACCAACTGGTAATCTCTCAGGTGGCCAAAGACAAGCACTTAGTTTATTAATGGCAACGATTCAAAAACCTGATTTATTATTATTGGATGAACATACAGCTGCTCTTGATCCTAAAACAAGTCGGCAATTGATGGACTTAACGGAAAAGACCATTTCAGAAAATAATCTAACATGCCTAATGATTACACACCGTATGGAAGATGCATTAAAATATGGCAATCGTTTAATCGTGTTAGATTCAGGACAAGTTCAAAAAGACATGGATGAAACACAAAAAAATCAACTAGAATTAGCTGATTTACTGACGTTTTTCAATTTATAACCAAACCAAACCTCCCGGAAACATGAATTGGGAGGTTTTATTTAATCTAACTTTTTTTATTTTAAAAAGGATGGTGTATAATAAAACAAACGAATGGTTAAAAGGAGTTTTGATGATGAATTTTATTGCGTTTGACTTTGAAACAGCCAACTATCAAAAACACAGTGCTTGCTCCATTGCATTAGTTATGGTAAAAAATGATGAAATTGTGGGGAGTTATTATTCTCTTATCCAACCTGAGACAGATTTTCATTGGAAGAATATACAAATACATGGGATAAGGCCAGAAGATGTCGTTAATGCTCCCAAGTTTCCAGAAGTTTGGCAAGTAATTAAACCCTATTTCAAAGAAAATCGCTTAATCGTGGCACATAATGCTAGTTTTGATTGCAATATATTAAAAGGATGTTTAGAGTATTATGGTTTAGAGCAACCACATTATTTGTCATTATGTACAGTTCGAACAAGTAAACAATTATTTCCAGAATTTGAAAACCATAAATTAAATACTGTCAGTGAAAAGCTAGGCATCTCTTTAGACAATCACCATAACGCGTTAGACGACAGTCTGGCTTGTGCCAATATCCTTTTATACCAAGCCAATCATTTTGGTGTGGACCCATTAAAAAAGCTAGTTAAGGTCATTTAAGAGACTAACTAGCTTTTCTTTTTATTTATTTTTAGGGACTAACTTAATGATCATATCCGTATTATCAACGCTATCAGTTGGGGTTAAGATAATATCTTTACCATCATGAGACATTGTATAAATCCCTTTTATGTCTAACTGAGTATTTTTAAAAGTGATCTTGTCTCCATCAATTGTGTATCGTGATTCTGTTTCGGTATTATTTGATAATTGTTTAGCAAATTTTTTGGCAATATCATCTCCAACATAATCTTTGTCTTTTTTGTTAAATGATTTACTATCAATTTTAGATATTAGTTTATCATGATCAAATCTCACAGATAGAGGTGGAAATTGTTCTTCCGATTCTCTAATTAGTGTCCAATCATGCTTGGTAAGTTCTTGCTGGTAACTAGAACTAGTACAGGCAGTTAATGAAAACGTGGCGATAACAAAGAGTAATAATGATTTGACATATTTCATAATAATTCCCCCAGAGTATAATAAAAAAACAAATGATATATATTCATACTATAGCATATAATCGCATTAAACTGTTAACAGTTCATACTTTTGTGAGATAGAATCGTTATTATAAAACAAAGTCTACCTTTTTAAGTATGTTGTGTATAAAATCTATCCGGTACGATTATGCTAAGAGTATGTTATAATGTCAATAAATTATAATTAGTAAGGCGTGGTTTTTTTGACGATTTCATTGCATCAAGTAGAAACTTTATTAAAAGAAAATGATTTATTAAAAGAATTTATATATAACAATGAGTGGCATTATAATCTTCCTACCGAGGATAACATACTCACACATCTATCTTATGATTCAAGAGATGTATCAAGTGAGACGCTATTTTTTTGTAAAGGAGCTAGTTTTAAAGCAGAGTATTTAATGAATGCTATGTCAGAAGGCCTAGCTGTTTATGTGTCAGAGATGCCTTTTGAGGTGAAGGATGGCTTAGGTATCATTGTGACAGACATCAGAAAAGCAATGGCTTTGATTAGCATGGCTTTTTATGATTACCCGCAAACGAAACTAAAAGTAGTGGCTTTTACAGGAACAAAAGGAAAAACAACTTCAGCATACTTCTTAAAATATATTTTAGATGAATTTAACCAAAATAAAACAGCGATGTTTTCAACAATGAATTCAACACTAGATGGAAAGACTTACTTTAAGTCCCATTTAACGACACCAGAGTCAATGGATTTATATCGCATGATGGCAGAAGCGGTTGATAATAAGATGACACATTTAGTGATGGAAGTTTCATCACAAGCGTATAAGTTAAATCGTGTCTACAAACTAATGTTTGATGTCGGGATTTTCCTTAATATTTCGCCAGATCATATTAGTCCGATAGAGCATCCAACATTTGATGACTATTATTATTGTAAGAGACAATTAATTCAACATTCAAACCATTTTATTGTCAATAAGGAAACAAAAGATGTGGCATTAATTCTAGAAGAAGCACATGCTAGAAATATTCCAACTCTCACTTATAGTGCACATGATGAATCGGCAACTTATTACTGGGAAAAAGGAAAAAATGCCTCAAGTTTTAGTGTAAAAGCACATGATGATGTGCTTGATTTGTGTGATACTTACCAATTAAGTTTAATGGGTGACTTTAATAAGGATAATGCTTTAGCTAGTTTGATGGCTGCTAGATTACTAGGAGTAGATATTAAGAGTTGTCAAAAAGGGTTAGAAAAAGCGATTGTTCCTGGTCGAATGGAAAAACTCATTCAAAAAAATGGCTCTACTGTGTATATTGATTATGCCCATAATAAAGTAAGTTTAACGAGTTTATTAGCATTTGCTAAAAATGAGCACCAAGATGGAAAAATTATTACCGTGATTGGTAGTACGGGAGATAAAGCAACCTCTCGAAGAAAAGATTTTGGTGATGTATTAAATGATTACACTGATGTTGTGTTTCTCACATCTGATGATCCTGGACATGAGGATCCTGTGATGATTATCAATGAAATTAGTCAATATATTACAAATAAAGAAGTGATTCAACATATTGTGGTTGATAGAGAAGAAGCGATTAAACAAGCGTTAGATTTAGCCACAAGTCATGATACCGTTATATTAGCAGGTAAGGGAAGAGATTTGTATCAAAAAATAAAGGGAAGAGATGTTCCTTATTCAGGTGATTATGTGATTGCTGAAACTCATATCTCAAATCAACCATAATAATATTATGTAAACCAAAAGACTTAGGAAACTATCTAAGTCTTTTTTTTATAACTTATGATAATTTTATGAAGCATATGATATTTTATTGAATGTTTTCTTTTATAAATGAAATTATCCAATTGAAATGTTATACTATAACACATTATTGTATAATAAAAACATTTGTTTTGAAGATAGTGGAGGATGACAACGTATGAACATTTCAGAAGAAGAAAAAATTGAAACCCTTGGTGCTTTTGAGATTAGTGAAAAGATGGTAGAACTAGCTAAAATTAATGCAAAAGGGAATCCATATTTAAATGCCGGACGTGGAAACCCAAATTGGATTAACAAGAAAGCACGTTTAGCTTTTTCTCGCTTATTAGAGTTTGGGATCAAAGAGTCTGAGCGTACAATTTCGGATGGTGACTTAGTAGGTTATACTGAAGAAACAGGCATATCTGCACGATTTATTGATTTTTTATCACCTAAAACAAATGATACAGATCAGTTTTTAATCTATTGTTTAGATTATCTAAAAAACACATTGCTTTTGAATTTAGACAGTGTTGTCAAAGAATTTGTCGATGGTGTATTGGGAAATTTATACCCCTCACCAAATCGTGTGTTAAAAAATACAGAAATTATTTTAAATCAATATTTACAAAGTGTGTTATATAATGGGGTGGATTTAGCAAATGACACCACTCTTTTCCCAACTGAAGGGGGAAGTGCTGCCATTGTCTATACGTTTAATTCTTTAAAAGAAAACAAGTTAATCAAACCTGGCGATAAAATTGCAATCAATACTCCAATTTTTACACCATACTTGCAAATCCCTGTATTAAATGACTATGAACTTGTTGAGGTTGATTTGAGTTCTAAAGAAGAGAATAATTGGGAAATCGATCCAACAACTATTGAAAAATTAAATGATCCAGAATTAAAGGCATTTTTCTTAGTTAACCCAAGTAATCCAGGATCAAAAGCGCTAGACGATAAAGCTTTAAATGAAATAAAAAAAGTGGTCTTAAATAATCCTGATTTGATGATTATCACAGATGATGTATATGGAACATTTGTCAATGATTTTCAAACAGTTTATTCTGTTGTGCCTTTTAATACACTACTTGTCTATTCGTATTCAAAATTATTTGGCGCAACAGGTTGGCGATTAGGGGTTATTGGTCTACATAAAGAAAATGTCTTTGATAAATTGATTAAAGAATTACCGAGTGAACAGCAAGAACAATTAAATAAACGGTACAATTTAGTTGTATTAGATACAGAAGAAATGAGTTTTATCGATCGCATGGTAGCAGACAGTCGCTCGATTGGATTGTATCATATTGCTGGTCTATCAACTCCGTCGCAAATCATGGAAGCCTTATTTAGTTTGACCCATTTAGTTGTATCAGATCAGACAGATGATTATATCGAAGCGTCAAAAAAATTGGTGAATGACCGTTACGAAAAATTACATACGGCCCTGGACTATGCTAAAGACGAGAGTGCTAAAAACGCTAAGTATTATTCGATGATTAATATCTATCATTTAGCAGAAGAGAAATATGGACCGGATTTTAGGAAATATTTAGAAACTCATTATGAACAAATTGATTTTCTAATTAATCTTGCTCAAAAAAATGGGATTGTTTTAATGGATGGCGTTGGATTTGGAGCAAACCCTGGTGATTTACGTGTATCAGAGGCCAACTTGCCAACGAAAGACTATCAAAAAATTGGGCAACAAATGTTAGAATTATTAAATGATTACTATCAGACATTTAAAAAAGAACAATAAAAAATGATGTGAGGGAGTGTTCCTTCACATCATTTTTTAGTTATCAACTTCTTCAAGTTTCACTAAAATAATATCATCTTCATAAGCGCACAGTCGGTTAATTTGCTGTAATAACAATAATATCCAACTAAAGGCTAAACCAAAGGCTATAATTTCAAAAACGGTTAGCGAAAAATAACCAATTGTTTCAAATAAAAAATTTGCGACTAACAAAATGACGGCGATACCATATGAAACAATTAAAAACTCTTTTGTCACTTTAGGTAATAGCCATTTAATCCCTATGATAAGGATGATAATAATAAAAACCATAAGATTGGCTGCACGGTTATGTAATTCATGCCATACCCCTTCATTATTAGGAAAAAAGCCAACGCCCCCTAACGAAATGGAAAGAATGGTCATTAAAACTTGTAAAATAGTTATTCCTTTTCCTTTGTACCCATGATTTTTTAAATTAACGAATAAGTAGTCAACTAAAGCAATCATTAATAAAGAAGCTAAAATCAGGGTTAAATTAAATGGCCAACTCCTTACAGCTTCGTTCGTTCCAAGATAACTAAAATTATGTTGCCACCATTTACTTTGACTGTTTGTTAACATAGCGAAAAAGACGCCACCAATAATCACTGCAATTAATAAGGACACAATCATCGATGAAGTAAATATGTTAGCAGAATAAATCATAAAATAGTTAATAATACAGGCAAAAACGAAAAAGACAGCTGTTGCAGTAAAGACGTCAAAGCTAGCCCCAACAAATAGTTTACTAATCATCCAAAAAAAAGAGGACAATAGGAGAGCTAACGTGACGGTAAACGAGAAAATAATAGTAGGGACATTTCGCCAATAGATATCTAATGTCGATTTATTTTTAGGATTCCGTTTTCCTTTAATAAAAAAGTAGGAAAAAGAACACATGCCACTGATTAAACCCAAATAAATCAAGTGACTCGCAATAGAAAAATTACCGGTTAAAGGAATTTGTCCAAGTGATTTTTGATAAATAGAGTAGCAAAATATCAGTGTAATCACAATAGATGGGTAGATGAAGTACCTAAGCGAGATTGCTTCATTATTTTTGTCAATCGTTGGTTTTTCAAGAATTAGCCGATTATCTTCTTTCCTAATCTGTATTATTTTTTCGTCATCTAACTTATTTTCATTAATAAATGAGGCAGGTATGTCAACTCGATATTTTTTTTGAGACATAATGGAACTCCTTTGTATCTTTTCGATTTATAAAAATAAGTATAACAAAAATATGTCATAATTTTGAGATTATTTGATTAAAATTTATATATAAAAAGCCATTCACATAATGAATAGCTTTAGTTTGTCCATAAATCATTAATCGCTTCCCTTTTTTCTTCATCAACTAAATGAGTGTATAGAGCTGTGGCACTTGTTCCTGTTTGTCCTAGTTGATGGGAGACAGTTAGTAGACTATTTGTTTTTTTATAGAGTTGTGTTCCGACTGTATGGCGTAGTTTATGTGGGGTAATTCGTGTTTTAAAGGCACTGCTATATTTAGCGACTAATTTTTCAACAGTTGATTGATCAATTTGATGTGCTTGTCCACGGTAAAGTGAAAGAAATAAACTTTTTTGATTGTGTTTTGGGTGATAAAGAGTATGACGTTCTTTAGCATAGTCACGAATATATTCCATAAAAACAGAAGAAATCATCGTAGTATCTTTAAATCCACCTTTACGAATCACAGTGGCTTCCATATTCGCAATATCAAGATCTGAAACATTCATATTAACTAATTCTGATAAACGAATACCTGTTCCTAAAAATAGGGCAATAATGGCTAAATCACGTGTTTTATTTCGTTTAAACGCAAATTTAGCTTGGTGACTGGTTAACAAGTCTTCATACGAAGTATCAATAAACTCAATAAAGGCAAGAGATTCATCGCCAATTAATATTTTCTTTTCTATTGCTCTTGAGCGATCTTGAAGCGTTCGTCCAGTTTTAACATTGTCAACTTTTAACATAATATTTTGCTGCAAGTAAGGTTGCCCATTTTTATCTTCTGTTTGAGTCGCTAAAAAATGAAATAGGGACTTTAACGCAGTAATCGAACGTTGGATGCTAACATGACTTCTTAATCTTCCGTCTGAACTTGTTCCCATTCGTGGAGAGGAAAGAAGATAACCTTTATATAATTCGACATCGTCATACTTTAAAGCGTTCATTTCAGCAAGTGTGATATGAGAAATATCTGAAGAAAGAAGGGATTCATGTTGCAGCCATTCAAAAAAACGGCGGAATTCCTTAGAGTATTCATATAGTGTGGTAACAGAATAGGGAACGATGCTTTTTTTTTGTACATACTCATGAACAAAAAAGGGAAGAGTTTTTAATTCTAACTCTAGTCGATTAATATTTTTTTCTTGAGACATAGCATAACCTCCGAACATATGTTTGTATATATAATATCCTTTATTTTGATAGAAGTCAATAAAATTAACAGATGTTGTTATTTAAAAAAAAGAAGTAGAGTATGTTTCCTGAAAGCTAATACTTTCAAGAAAGGTAAAAAAGTAAGTGTTATCAGTTAGGAAGATTGATATTATTTATCTAATTAGTAATCATTGATTGGTATTAAAAAAATACTTTAGATCATTTATTGATTGTTGACTCGTTTTGTTACATTTTAATTATTATCATTTGTGTTATTTAATAACTGAAAAGTAATCATTTAAGTCATTGTTTATAGATTAATACAATGTGAAATTATGTATCTGTTGACATTAGAATCGCTTAAATATAGATAGACATAATGAATCACAGAGACTGAAATGATTGCAGCGAATGATTTATTGGGCTAAGTCACTTAAAGTAATAGGAATGATTAGCTAAATGAGTCATAAGAACATATTTGATTAGTTAGATGGTATGTTTAAGGTATCTTTTAACTTCTAAATCTACTTCGTTTAATATATATTATGTAAACCAATAACAAAAAATATTAATGAAACACGTCTTTGTACCTTCTATTCTCTTTAACTTGAGAATAACAAAAACTCTAAACTTATCTTGTAACAATAGATAAGTTTAGAGTTTTTTAGGGATAATAGTGATTCGGTTATCAGCTAGTTGAATGATATCTACATCATTATCATAAAATTGACTGAGTAAATCTTCATTGAAAATATCTTTAGTTAAACCTTTAGCAAATATTTGTCCGTTTTTTAGTAGCAAGACATGATTAAAACATGTCGGTATTTCTTCTATATAATGTGTAACAAAGATTAGTCCTTTTGTTTGTTGTTCATTTGCAATGGTATTAATTTTATCTAACATTGCTTCACGAGCGAATAAATCTAAACCATTACAAGGTTCATCAAAAATGAGTAATTCAGGTTTTGCCATTAAGGCTCTAGCAATGATGACTATTTGTTGCTGTCCTTGTGATAAAACGCCATAAGGTTTGTCTATTAATTCTTTGCCACCACATAATGACAACATATCAATCGCCAGTTTTTTATCAGATTCTGTTACATCTTCCCAAATACCAATACTTGCAAATTTCCCACTTAAAACAACTCTTTCTGCAACTTCATGCTCTTTGATCCGTTTTCTAAGATCAGAGCTAACCCATCCAATTCTTTTCTTTAAATCTGGTATAGATGTTTTTCCAAATGGTTGATTTAATACGGTTAAATCCCCACTTGAAGGCCATTCATATCCTGTGATTAGTTTTAAAAGCGTTGTTTTACCTGAACCATTTAATCCTAATATGGCCCAATTTTCATTATCATTCATTTGCCAGTTGATATCAGATAAAATGGGTTTTTGTTCACGTATAAACTTAACATTTTTACAATTGATTAACATGCTATCTCTCCTTTATGACAATAGGATAGTAACCTAAATGTTGTATGGTTGCTCCTAATAAAGAAATTTCTTCTAACGCATAATTGATTAAGTCTTTATTATTTGTAACAGGAACATCTAAAATAAAATAATACTCACCAAGCTCTGTTTTTAGTGGTCTAGATTCAATTTTACTCAAATCAATACTACGCCAAGCAAAAGCGGATAAAACTTTGTGGAGAATACCTGGTGCATTATTAGGTAAGGTAATAAAAAGCGTTAATTTTTCAATTGGTAACGAATCTTTTAACGGTTTTTTTCCTAGTAACCAAAAACGCGTTTGATTAAACCGATTATCTTGTATGTTGCGTGATAAAATATGTAACCCATACTCTTCTGCTGCTTCTTTAGAGGCAATGGCAGCAATAGATTCAGTTGGATGATTCGCCACATATTGTGCGGCAAAAGTCGTTGAGGCTACTTGCTCAATTAAACAATCAGGATAGTATGTTTCTAAAAAAGTTTGAGATTGGGCAATTGCTTGAGGATGAGATAATATTTTTTCGGGAATAACGGTCACATTTTTTACCAGTAGCTGTTGTTCAATTGGTAAGATAATCTCTTGGTACACCTGTATGTCTTTTTGATTAAATAAGCCATCTACACTGGTATGTACAGACCCTTCTAAAGAGTTTTCAATCGGTACAATCGCATAATCTATGTGGTCTTTTTTTAAGGCATTTAAACAGTTTGGAATACTTGTAAATGGTGTTAAAACAGCTGAGTCAAAACAATATGACGCTGCTTGATAGGTAAATGAGTTTTTTGGTCCTAAATAACCAACATGCATTTAATCACCTTCTATTTCTATAATCATATCGGCAATTTCTTCGGGTGTTTTATCTGTTGTATCAATAATATAATCAGCTATTTCTTCATATAATGGCACGCGTGGTAAATAGATATCTTTGATTTCCTCAATCGCTTTATCATGGACTAGCGGACGGTCATTGTCATTATCTTGATTAATCCGACTTAATAATTCATCTAGATTAGTTTGTAGGTACACAACTAAAGGCATCTCTTTTAAAATCTTTTGGTTTTCTCTTTCTAAAATAATTCCCCCACCAGGAGACACAATTCCTGGAAAGTCCATATGTTCTTTTAACACTTGTGTTTCCAATTTTCTAAACGCCTCTACGCCATATTTATCAAAGTATTCAGCTATGGGCATATTGATTGTTTCGACAATCTTCTGATCAAGGTCAACTTGTTCTCTCTTTGTTTTGTGAGCTAATATTTTTCCTACAGTTGTTTTACCAGCACCCATAAAACCTAATAGTACAACAGTCATTTATTCTCCCCCTCTGTCAATCGTGTCACATCTTCAAAAAAAGCAGGGTAAGAAACAGAAACGGCGTCTGATTTTTCCATATCAACGACTTCATCTGTCAACAGTGCAGCGATTTGTAACATCATCCCAATGCGATGATCACCTCGACTCGAAACAATCCCACCATGTAAGTTGGTTGGGCCGTTAATAATTAACCCATCCTCAGTTGGTGTAATATCTGCCCCTAAAGCAGTTAGTTCTTCAGCAGTCGCATCGATACGATTAGTCTCTTTTACTTTTAATTCTTCAGCGTTTTTAATCACGGTTGTCCCAGTTGCTTGAGTAGCTAATAAGGCAATAATCGGAATTTCATCTATCAATCGTGGGATAATGTCACCATCAATTGTAGTGGAAGTAAGATTACTTGTTTTTACAGTAATCGTTGCTGATTGATTGGCTTCATCTATCTCACTAATGACTACATCAGCTTTCATTTTTTCTAAAACATCTAATATACCTGTACGTGTTGGATTAATCCCAACATTTTTTAAAACAATCTCACTGTCAGGTACGATAGCGCCAGCGACTAAGAAAAAGGCAGCTGATGAGATATCTCCAGGTACTGTAACATCTTGTCCAACTAGTGATTGAGGGCCAGATACTCGAATTTCTTTACCATTTGTGTCGATTGTTCCACCAAATTGACGAATCATCTCTTCAGTATGATTTCTAGTTGGTTCTTTTTCGATAATGATTGTCTCACCTTGTGCTTGAAGAGCGGCAAATAAAATAGCCGATTTAACCTGTGCACTTGCAACAGGCATATGATAAGTAATGGGTGTCAGACGATCGTTTGCAGCAATGTGAATTGGTGGGTATTCAGAGTTTTCATGACCTGTAAGATGAGCATTCATTTGATTTAATGGAAGCATCACGCGATTCATAGGGCGTTTATTTAGGTACTCATCTCCATACAATACTGTTTCAAATGGTTGCTTAGCTAAAATCCCCATAATTAATCGAATGGTTGTACCAGAATTTCCTAAATCTAGTGCTTCAGATGGTTGTGATAAACCATCAACCCCCACACCAGTGACAGAAATAGTATCACCATCATCTGTGATTGGGACACCTAATTGTTTAAAGGCTTCTAATGTACTATAACAATCTTCCCCTCTTAAAAAGTTTTTAATGGTGGTTTTTCCATGAGAAATCGCACCGAACATAATACTTCGATGAGAGATTGATTTGTCAGCGGGAACATGAATCGTTCCTTTTAATGGGTGAGCAGAAATTAATTTCATTGGCTATACGTCCTCCTACTGTGTTCGACAAGTATAATCTGTCTGTGTCTCAATACATTCTTTCGCTTTTAATAAATCGTGATCGTTTTTAAAGCTAACTTGCAAGACACCGATTATATCTTCTCTTGTTTCTAAAATCTTTAAATTGATGATAGATAGTCGCTCTTCTCCTAATAAGCCTGTTACTTCCGCAATAATCCCCGGTTTATCTGGGACATCAACAAATAAATCATAAAAGGCAGGAATCGTTCCTTTTTGGTGAATAGGAAGTTGATCTCTTGTTTCTTTTGCTCGTTCAAAAAAACGATAGATTTCTTGCGCATTTTTTTGCTGTAACCACGTTTTAACTTGTGTCATTTGAGCTTGCCACTCATCTAGTTCCTCAATCAGCGTTGCACGATTACTCATTAAAATATCCGTCCACATTTTAGGGTCTGATGAGGCAATACGGGTAATATCGCGAAATCCTCCCGCAGCTAACTGTTTAGCTCTAGGATGGGCTTGATTAAAGGTATCTGCCTGATTGACCAATCCTGACGCGATAATGTGAGGCAAGTGAGATAACATGGCAGTAATCTCATCATGTTCACTAGAAGTCAATTCAACATACTTAGCTCTAGTGCCAATAAATAGTTCTTTTAGCTCGTTAACACGAGGAATGGCTAAGTCATTTGTAAAGATAAAATAAGCATTTTCAAATAAGTTGTCATCAGCCGCGGTCACACCTGATTTATGCGAGCCTGCCATTGGATGCGATCCAATAAAATCAAAAGGCATCTCTTTAGCAGTGGACATGATTTCTTGTTTTGTGCTTCCTGTATCAGTTACTAACACCGTTTCTTTTAGAGTCAGTGTAGACAACTGGTTTAAATAATGTATGGATACAGATACTGGTGTGGAGAGAATAATGACATCGGAATCACATACACCTGTGTCAAAATCTTCTGGAATATCATCGACAATTCCTGTTTTTTTTGCGATGAGCTTGGTACTATCAAGAGCATCCCATCCTAAAATGAAGGTATTAGGATGGGCATTTTTAATACACTTTGCTAAGGAAGCCCCAATTAAACCAAGGCCTATTATCATGATCTTTTTTTGTGTCATAAAACGCCTCCTAGAAGCTAAAAGTTTTTCGTATACTCTCTATATTCTTTAACGGATGCAACCAATTCTTCAAATGAATCACTTTCAAATTTTTCTAGTATCTCATTTGCGACCACTGTTGCGACCACATTTTCTGCCACCACACTAGCAGCTGGGACAGCCGTACTATCAGAACGTTCGATACTCGCTTTGTAAGGTTCTTTTGTGTCAATGTCAACACTTTGAAGTGGTTTGTATAAAGTTGGGATAGGTTTCATGACGCCACGCACAACAATGGGTTCGCCGTTTGTCATGCCTCCTTCAAATCCTCCTAAATTATTTGTCCGACGCGTGTATCCTTTTTGGTCATCCCAAATAATTTCATCCATGACTTGAGAGCCAGGTAAAACACCCGCTTCAAACCCAACACCAAACTCTGCTCCTTTAAAGGCATTAATACTAACGACTGCTTGAGCAATTTTTGCGTCAAGTTTTCTATCCCATTGGACATAGCTACCTAAACCAGCTGGAACGCCACCAACCAACACTTCAACAACACCACCAATCGTGTCGCCTTTTTTCTTTGTTTCATCGATTAAATCACGGATTTCTTGTTCGACAGAAGCATCCACCACTCGAACATCGGATTTATCGGAAATGTCGCGAATTTCTGATACAGTTAGACCGTCTGGAATCGTTGCTTTAATGCCACCTAGCATGGTGACGTGACCGGCTACTTCGATATCTAATTCCGATAAGATTTTTTTTGCAATTGCCCCAATCGCTACACGCATGGTTGTTTCACGAGCAGAAGAGCGTTCTAATACATTGCGCAAATCATCAAAATGATATTTCATTCCACCGACTAAATCTGCATGTCCAGGTCTAGGTCTAGCAACACGGCGAATAGACTTTTGTTTTTCAGGGACATCTTCAATCCCCATTACTTTGGTCCAATTTTTCCAGTCTTTATTTTCGACTACTAGCGTAATAGGAGATCCGAGAGTTTTTCCGTGACGTAAGCCAGATGTAATCCGGACTCTATCAGTCTCGATAATCATCCGACCACCACGACCATAACCAGTTTGTCGTCTAATTAATTCCTTGTTAATATCATCTGCAGTTAAGGGTAATCCTGCAGGTAATCCTTCGATAATGGCCGTTAATTCAGGACCATGAGATTCACCAGCTGTAATATATCTCACTAAACTTCCTCCTCGATAATGTAGTCTTTTATTGTTTCTATAGGAATATCGACAATTTTAGCTTGTCCGATTTCTTTTAATAAAATAATTTTGATGGTATTACCACGAGCTTTTTTATCGTGTGTGATGGCTTCATAGATAGTTTGTTTATCTAGAGTAATGACTGTTGGAAGATTGAATTTTTCAAGCATAGCAACCAAGTCAGTTGTAATCCCTTTAGGCGTTTGATTAAATTTTTCTGCTTGAGTGGATATCATTACCATACCCAAACTAACACCCTCACCATGACTAATGACACCATATCCAGATGTTTTTTCAATTGCATGGCCAATCGTATGACCAAAATTAAGTGTCAAGCGACTACCATGGTCGAATACATCTTCTTCAACAACACGACGTTTGACATTTAATGAGGCATCAATGACTTCTTCTGCATGATTGAGTAAATCTTCTTCATTTTTTAATGTGCCTAAGAAACGCCAAAGATTTTTATCGGCAATCGCGGCTGATTTGATGATTTCGGCAATCCCTTCTCTAACACGTCTCATTTCTAGTGTGTTTAACACGTTAGGATCAATCAAGACGCCGTCAGGTTGAGCAAACGTCCCAACTAAATTTTTTGCTTTTTTTGTGTTAACTGCCGTTTTTCCACCAATACTTGAATCAACTTGTGCTAGTAAGGTCGTTGGAATTTGTAAGAAATGAATCCCTCTCATATACGTTGAGGCAACAAATCCTGCTAAGTCACCAATCACACCACCACCTAAAGCAATCACACCATCACTTCGTGTAAAGCCATTATCAGCTAAAGCATCATATAGTTGAGTCGCTTGTTCTAATGATTTGCTTTCTTCACCAGGTGGAACAACTAGCAAGGTGATGTCAAATCCATTGTCTATCAGACTATCAATCACATCATCGCTATATAATTCTGCAACCGTTTCATCTGTAATAATAGCGATTCGTTGCGGTCTCCAAAGATTCGCTACCCAATGACCACAAGACTTAAGTAAGCCTCGTTTTACGTCAATTTTATAATGGTGGTTTGGTAAATTTACTTCAATCATGCAAAAGACTCCTTTAGTTTATAATGATTTAATATCTTCCATTGCTTTAACTAGGATGTTGACTTCATCCATCATTTTTAAGTAAGTTTTTTCATTTAATGACTGTTGACCATCTGACCAAGCGTTTGCTGGATCTGGGTGAATTTCAACGATCATACCATCAGCCCCTGCAGCGACACTTGCTCTTGCCATTGGCGTCACTAAGTCCCATACTCCTGTCCCATGACTTGGGTCAGCAATAACAGGGAAATGACTTAATTTTTTAATAATAGGAATGGCACTTAGATCAAACGTGTTTCGTGTTGCTGTTTCGTATGTACGAATACCACGTTCAATAAAGATAACATCACTCTTACCAGAAATCGCAATGTATTCAGCAGCGTTTAACCATTCATCAATTGTTCCGGCAATACCTCGTTTTAATCCGATTGGTTTACCAGTTTGTCCTACTGCACTAAGTAACTTGTAGTTTTGCATGTTTCTAGCACCTATTTGTAGGATATCACTGTACTCAGCTACCATATCAATATGAGCTTCATCCATTACCTCAGTGATGACTTTCATATCAAACTCATCAGCCGCTTGTCTAATGTATTTTAGACCTTCTTCTTCTAAACCTTGGAAAGCGTAAGGAGATGTACGAGGTTTAAAAGCTCCACCACGTAAGACGCTTGCTCCACCAGCTTTTGCCATGCGAGCAGTTTCACGGATTTGGTCTAATCCCTCAATAGAACATGGCCCTGCCATTGTAACAAAACTACCGTCACCGATTTTTAACCCATCAACATCTACTACAGTATTATCTGGATGGAACTCACGAGAGCTTAGTTTATATGTGTTGGTAATACGAACAGTTTTATCTACCCCTTCGTAGCTTTTGAACGCAACATCTTGAATATTTCGAGTATCGCCTTTAATTCCTAAGACCACTTGTTCTTCACCAGTATTAACTTGTACTTCTAAATCACTTTCTTCAATTCTTTTTACCACTTTATCAATTTGCTCACTTGTTGCTCCTAATTTCATAATAACGATCATCATTTTTTCCCTCTTTCTTAAATAGTATCAATAATATCTTTTACTTTTTTTACTGGCATATCTTCATTTGTCCAAAGATTAAATGCCTTAGCTCCTTGATATAATAACATATCAAGACCATTAATGGTTTGACAGCCTTTTGATTGTGCTTGTTTTAGTAATAGTGTTTTTCTTGGATTATAAATGACATCATAGACAACTAAATCTTTTCTAAAGATAGCATCATCTGTGATGAGACTCTCATCGGTTGTCATACCTACACTCGTTGAGTTAACTAAGAGATGTGACTGACTGATAGCTTGTTTTAAAGCAGGTAAATCAAATAAATTCGTAATAGTGATCTTACATGTTACTTTATCAGATAGTTCCTCAATCTTTTTTTGCATATCATCAAAACGTTCGCCAGGACGACTAAATAAATGAATCTTTTTAAATCCATCTAATGCAGCTTGAACCACAATAGCAGTAGCTGCGCCACCTGCTCCTAAAAGGGTCATGGTTTGATTTTTAATCGGAACTTGATTGACACGCAAACTTTCCATAAAACCAAATCCATCTGTATTATGTCCAATTAACTTACCCTCTTTATGAACAATTGTATTAATAGCTCCTATCAAAGTTGCTTCTTTAGACAATTCATCCATAAGCGGGAGAGCATTAACTTTATGCGGCATTGATAAATTAACTCCCATCATATTTAATGTACGAATAGAGTTGATTGCAGCGTCAAGTTGGTCTGGTTTAATATCAAATGCTAGATAAACAGCATTGATACCAAGTTCTTCAAACGATGTGGTATGCAACGTTGGAGATAAACTGTGTTTTGCAGGACTAGCGAAAAATCCTGCTAATCTAGTGTGGCCATTCACTTCGATACACGACATGTTTGTTAATTCCTCCTAATAAAAAAGATGTTCACGTAGACTTAAAAATTTCTACAGTGAACATCTTTATACTTAATATACAGTATATATAAAACACCACTATAGATTTTCTTAAGATCTATGTGGGTTTTGAAATCAATCTAAATTTCCTTAGCCATCATAGATACAAACTTGGGTTGTTTGTATCCATACGTTGATGAACACAAACCTATCTAAAATAGCTAAAGTAGTAATTATTCAGTTGTGGGCTTTTTATTATATGAGTTGTTTTCATGATATTTCCACTCCAAACTGATGTAAGATTGAATTAAGTATAGTGGTTAAATGAGAGATTGTCAATAAAATAATTAAAATTTCATTTGATTTATGCTATCTTTTTTAAAAACACACTATTAGGTTTACATAATATAATTATTGTTATCTAAATAAATGAGATAGTGATCTACTTTGGATTGGTTTACTAACATAGTGTGTTGGTAGATACCTTGGTTGTTTTCAATCACCTTTTTAGATGCAATGTTAGTTTCTTTACAAGTTAACAGTACTTTTTTTAATCCTAACGTATGTGCCTTTTTTAGCGTTTCTTTAAGTAATAATGTTCCATAACCTTTTCCTTGATAAGTAGGTGAAATACTATAACTAATGTGTCCCCCTTCTTTTTGTAGATAAGGTGTTAAATGATGTTTGACATCAGAGATACCGACCATTTCATCTAAGTGGTTAATGAGTGCATAATGTGTTGTTTGAACCGATTGTTTGTAATCTTTTGTTTTTAAAATCGTGACATCTCGCAACCATTTTTCGATATTTTTTGATCGCTGCAATTGATTGGCGCCGTGTATGATATCGTGTGTTTGATTAAATGACTCTTTAAATTGTTTGATGGTTGGAATATCTATTTCTTCTATTAATACTAGTTTCATTATTTTTCCTCAATTTCTAAATCATGATTTTAAGCGCTTGTTTGGGTAATTACCTATCAGAAAAAATTTAAAGTGCTTAGAATCGTCCTAAAATAAATAGCGAAAATCATCTTTTTCGAATTTGAGTTCACTATATTATGTAAAATCGTGAACTTAAGAGTTGATTTATCAAGTGTTTAAAATTCTATATTATTAAGTTCATTATTGTGTTATTATATAATAAAAATAGTGAACTGTAAATTTTAGAGAAAAGAGTGGTAAAATGTCGTATAATGTTCAACCATTACGCAGTCAAACAGAGATAGATGATTTTTTATTTTGGCTTAGAAGAACAAACCATCCAGAACGTGATACCTTTCTATTTATTTTTGGGATTAACAACGGATTGAGAATGTCAGATATCGTGAAACTAAAAGTAAGAGATATCAAATATGAAAAACGTCCTATCATTGTGGAAAGAAAAACTGGGAAACGAAAAGTATTGTATCTTGATAATTTACAAGATGTCATTGCAGAATATATTGAAGGAAAAGACGATGATGAATGGTTATTCCCTAGCCGTCAGCAAGGTGGACACTTGAAAGTAAACACGGTGTATAAACAATATCAAAAAATCGCGGATAATTTAGGTAGAAAAGATATTGGCACTCACTCTCTTAGGAAAACATTTGGTTATCATTATTACCGAAAAACAAGAGATATTGCGACATTAATGGAAATATTTAATCATAGTTCTGAAAAAGTGACCAAACGATATATCGGGATAACAACGGATGAAATTGGCAATACGTTAGCAGATTTCAGATTAGGAATATAAAAAAGAGGCTGACCCAAAAGTAATTTTTTAAATAAAAATCATTTGACTAACAAAATAGAAATCCCATGAAATAAACGTTCTAATTAACGGATATCATGGGATTTTTTCTATTTTAGGATTTTTTCTATTTTAGGACTTTTTAGTCAGCCTCTTTTTAACCTGTAATTTCAATTTGATTGTTTTCTGGATCTAAAATGACACTTTCATAATAGCCGTCCCCTGTTATTCTAGGACCACTCAACACTTTATATCCATCTTCTTTTAATTGTGACGTCAAGATGTCTACTTTTTCTTTTGAATTTGTTTTAAAAGCTAAGTGAGTCAATCCTGTTCGGTATAATTGTTTTTCTTCGTCCACTTTATCTGGACGAGTCATTATTTCTAATCGTGCGCCTGTTTCAAATGAGAGAAAGTAAGTCTCTAATCCTGTCTTTGGGTTATGGTATTTTTGGTTTGCTGTGGCATTAAAATAAACTTCATAAAACGCTCTCATTTTTTCTAAATCATTAACGTACATGGCAGCGTGTTCTAAATGCATGTTTCCTCCTCCTCTTTTTCTTGTTTAGTTAGATTATATCATAAAAAGAGCGTTATTTTTAAACGCTCTTTCGTCTTTAGTTCAATTTTGTTACAGAAAAATCTTGTGATACTGAAAATACAGTAGCCTCATCTTTTGAGCACAAATCTTCCGTTAGTTCTACTGAAAATACTTCCTGTGTATAGTATGGATTAAAGTAGTAAGTGGCACTATTCAAGTTAAATACAGCACGATATTGCGTATAATCATTGTGACCATCGTCTTTAATGTTTACTCCCTTAGGAATGGTGACAGTGTTTAAAATGTGAAAGATGCTGTTTAGAGTTTGTGATTCATTTTTTCCTTTTTCTGCGTATGTTTTCATATAAGTTGCACGCACAAATCGCTCTGGTGATGTTAACCCACCTGGTAAACCATATGTTCCTGATCCTTGTCCAAAAGGTTTGATGGTATAGTCTTCAAATTCTTTTGATTGATAATTTGTTGGTTTGATAAATAAATAATTATTTAAATTCGTTAAATGCCATTCAAGTGTTGGGCTATTTGTCATGACTCCAACTGGATTATCTTTGATGGTTAACGTTTCATTATTTGTTTCTACTACAACGCATTTTCCAGTTCTATCTGACACGATAAAATGCAGTGGTGTCATAACGGATAACAAGGGATTGCTTACCCCAATCATCGCTACCTGTTTTATTACCTCTTTTAATTCATCAATGCTTGCAACATGTCCAAGTACCCATGTTAAAAATTCGTCTTGGGTTAAATTAATTTTCCCTTCAACCGGATTTGTTTGATAAGATGCTTCATTAAGGTAATACAGCTCTGCAATAGCAAGTCCTTTTTCATTCACCCCATCAGCAAACATGTAATCACGACCTATTTTTTGCCCTGTTCCAACAAAAGCATAGGTTGTTTTTAAAGTGCCTTCAAAATGAAAGGTTGAGGCATAATGTCTTGGTATGGCAATTGGTAAGCCGTTTAATTCAAACCCAAAATCCATGGTACGAGCAAAAAAGGTTAATTTATCTTCTGATTGTAATGTAATACTTGTGCACATTCTGTATTCCTCCTAGTCTATTTGACTCTTTCATCATATCAAAATTTTCTAACAAACCATGGTCATTCTATGATAATTTTATTGTCCAAAAGACACTTTTGTATGACGATATCATTTTAAATAGATACAATAATTAAACAAGTTGGTTTTATCCTATTATGGTTTGTACTTAAAGTCAAAAACAAACCCTCCAAAATAGCTGGAGAGTTTGTTTAAAATAACTTATGCCACTTTTTTTGTTTTCTTAATGTAGATAATTGTTGAAGTCCCTAAAACTAAGCTTAATCCAATGATAGAATAGACTTGTTTCTTTTCACCAGTTTTTGGTAAGTTTTTTGTTGATGTTGGTTTAGATTGACTTCCAATATATGGTGTTTTACTGTTACTTGATGAGTTACCTGATTGATTATTCACTGAATCACTGATTTCTTGTGGTTCTTTAGATATTGTGTCTTCAGTAGACTCCTGTGTGGTGTTATCATTAATCACATGTTTTTCAAGTGTAGCTAATTGTTCAGTCACTTGTTTTGTCATATCATCCACTTGTTTTTGAGTAATCTTTGTTGATGATGCTTCTTTTTTCGCTTGCTCTAATAGATTAGTTGCATCTTTTATAAGGTTAGAAAATGTGTGCCATGCTTGTTTTTCGTAGCGAGCTTCTTCTTTTTTGTTTGCTTTAACAAGGACATCTTCTAAGTTGCTTAAATCTAATTTTACAATCGGATCTGTTTGACCATCATTTTCAGCTTTTTTCACTGCCTCTTGTAAGTTTTTAGTGTATTGGTCAATAATCGCTTGAGCTTGACCATTATCATCTCTTGCACTACCTAGTTGTGAATTTAAGGCAGTTGCTTCAGCTAATACTTTTTTTGCAGTTTTAAGCATTTCTTTTAAGTTTTTATCATTTAATTTTTCAGCTGTTTGAATGTCTTTTTCAAGCGTTGAAACAGAGACACGTCCTACTAAATCTTTTTCAATTAAATCATTGATAGTGAGTGTGTTGATGTTTGGCGTGCGATTATTTGGTGTACTCTCAATTGTAAGAATGCCATTTTTTACTGCGTCAATCATCACTGGACGTAAGAAATGAGTTAAGCCATCAGCTCCCACTAGTTCCCAATTTGTGACGATTTCGTCTTTTGGATGAATGACTTTCTTATCTTTAATATAGCTTGCAATTAAGCCTCTTAATGTATCTGGATCAGTATCAAAGTAAGGAGCTTTTGTCACCCATCCATTTTTTTGTAAGT
This sequence comes from Vagococcus bubulae, assembly GCF_003950315.1. Taxonomy (GTDB): domain Bacteria; phylum Bacillota; class Bacilli; order Lactobacillales; family Vagococcaceae; genus Vagococcus; species Vagococcus bubulae. Next base: position 144,164 of record NZ_NGJT01000001.1, on the reverse strand, counting down.
TACCATAGCGATAATTATTAATAGCTAATTTGTATTCTTTATTATCATCAATTGGTTTTCCTTTAATTGTTGGGTTGATAATTCGTTGCCCAACAGGTTTTGACACGTCAATTTGATAGTCTACTCCAGCGAACATGTCATAATTATACACACGAATTTTACTATCAAGATTGCCACTTCCACCAAAACTAACAGTTAAATCTCCGTCTTTATATTGGTTATAGTATTTCGCACTATCTTCCATAAATTCTTTTAAGTGTTTCCCTGTAATTTCGACACCAACTAAAGTATTGGCATATTTATAAATGTCAAAAATATTTGAATACGTGATAGAACCTTTATTTAATTGACTATCTGCTTTAAAGAGTGATGCTGCTGCCACATCTGCTTTTGTGGCTTTTAATTGCACGTTGTTGATGAGTGAAATCAAAGCAGTTGGAGCCATCTGAGCTTCTGGAATACCAGGCACTTGTTGTTCAGGTAAGAAATTATCAGATGCTTGACCAATTTCTTCTTTAATGTACTTGATTGTTGCGTCATGAGCTTCTTTTGTTGCTTCTTTTACAGCGTTATCCGCTTCAACTTTTGCTAAGTTGACGTCTTCAACAGTTGACGTTTTGATTTCCCATTTGTTTGTTTTATCATTGTATGCCATATCTAACTCGATACGGCTCATCTCTGATCCTGTATCTTTGGAGCCTGCGACTGGTTTTTCTACCCCATTGGCATCTTTAATTTTTGTTGCGATTGTTTTATGGTCATGACCTACGATAAAGGCATCAATTTCTGTAACATTTTTGACCACGTTAATTGCCGCACTTTCAGCACGTGAATTATCTAATCCGGCATGAATTGACGCAATAATCACGTCTGGTTTTTCTTTTTCTTCAATTATTTTGACTTGTTTTTTCGCTTCTTCTTCTAACCCTTTAAATGTTAATTTTTCTACTCTTGGACCATCCCATAATGGAACATCTGGAACAGTCATTCCTAAAATAGCGACTTTTAAGCCATTTTTTTCGACCACTGTGTAGGGCTCTACTAAATGTTTACCATCTTTTTTAATATAAGTATTCGCAGAAAGAAGTGGGAATGTTGCTTCTTTGACTAATTTTTTGATAACATCTTGTCCAAAGTTAAATTCATGATTTCCTAAGGTCATAGAATCATAGCCAATGACGTTCATCGCTTTAATGATTGGGTGTTCTAATTTTAGTAAATCTGGATTTACATTGTACAAGTCATCCGTTAAAATCGTTCCTTGGATGATGTCCCCATTATCAACTAAGATGACATTTTCTTTTCCCTTTTCTTCTCTCACACTGTTAGCATAAGTCGCTACTTTGGCTAGCCCATTGCCAGCTTCTTTGTTATCTTCATATGAGTAGTTCCAGATATTGCCATGAACATCTGTCGTCCCTAAAATAGTCAGATTTTTTTCTTTTTCATTTGATGCGGCAGCTTGTTTTTTACGTCCTTCGACTTTTGCTGAAACAGTTTTTTGTGATTTAATGTAATTCACAAAAATGTTTGTATCAGGGTCAAGCTCCCCAATCAGCGTCCCTTTTGTAAAGGCAGCAAAGCCATCTCCCCCACCAAATAAGAAGTCGTTAATCACGACTTTATAAGTTTTATCGGCTTTAAGAGGCGTTTTATCTCCTTTTTCAGAAATAACTGTCACATCTTTTATTTTTCTGGTGTCATTAGTTGTGCCATCAGCATTTTTTGATACCTCACCTGTAAAGGTATAAGACATCCCTGATACTTGTAAGAAATAATGTTGGATAAATTGTTGATTTAACGCTTCGATTAAATCAGCACCTTTGATAGATACCACTTGCATGACATTTCCAAAAGGTTGTACAGCCTGAGCTGCTCCCCACGTAATGTCTCCGTTATCAGTTACCTGTAAATCTGCTCTAATCCCGCCATTATTGGTTATTGCAAAATCAATTGGTGTATTGTCATCTTTAAAAGTTTCTCGTGCTATCTGTAATTGACCATCTGTGATTAGGTTACCTAGTGCTGATTCTTGTTCGTTAGCATTATTAACGTCCCGCGAAATGAGTTTTCCATCACTGGTTTTTCCGATGACTTCATTGACCAATGTTGAAATTCTCTCATCTGCGTCCGTTACGATGGCTTGAACTTCGGCATTTGGTTTTAAAGTTGAAGCTGGTGTTGATTTATCCGTTAAGACAGGTGATACGACGCCTTTAGGGGTGTCAACAAAATCTTGTGTTTCCACATCAATATCACCCATGACGTTAGAAAAAGCTTTACCTTGAGAAGTCCCTTGAATCACACGAACATTTTGATACACTCCATTAGCATAAGTGTGACTATGTCCGGCAAAAAAGGCATCCACACTATTTTCTGGATCTAGTTGATTCATTTTAGCAATGATTTCAGTTGTTTCCCCACCAAGTGAGGCATCCACACCAGAAGCTCCAGTGTGTCCGATAACAACAATCGCATTGACCCCTTTACTTCTCAATTCTTTTGCATTATCTACGATAGCTTGAGCTGGGTCAATAAAGGTGTAGTCTTTGACATGCTGTGCTAATACTAGATTAGGAATTTCATCTGTTACCACCCCAATAAATCCAACTTTAACATCACCAAATGTTTCAATGGTATATGGAGCGTAACCAAATGGACTTTTTTGTGTAGCTTTATCTAACACATTTGCGGATAAAATTTTCATGTTAGATTTTTCGCGAGGGTAGTTATTGATAATTTCAGTGTCTTGCACACTACCTTTAATCGGAGCATTTCCTTCTATAATACGGTTAAACTCAGGTAACCCCTCATCGAATTCGTGATTTCCTAAAATCCCTAGTTTGATGTTTAACCGATTCATGATTTTTATGGTCGGCTCATCTTGTAATAAAGCTGAATTAGATGGACTAGCCCCCACTAAATCTCCTGCTTGAACGCGAAGAGAGGCTCCTTCTTGATTGGCTTGTTTAAATTGTTGTTCTGCATTGTCTAATTCAGCAGATAAATAGGCAGCTTTTCCTACATTAGATAGTTTTGAATCAAGGTATGCTGACCCTGTTGTATTGATTGCACCATGAAAATCATTAATCCCTAAAATTTGAATAGGAACCGTTTTTTTCTTCTTTGTTGTGTCTTTTTCTTCTTTTTTAGCAGAAGGTTCAATCGACTCATCTGTTTTTTTAAGAGTCTGATTGTCTGTCGCAATCTTTTCCCCTTCTGTTATGTTTTGACTGTCTGTTTTACTCTCTTGTGAACTAGTTGTTGTCTCGGTTTTTTCAACCACCTCACTAACACTTGTTGAGTCAACCGCCACATCTTGTGCTGCGGCAACAGTCGCCACGCCCCCTACGAGGTAACTACTCACCAATGTAAGTGTTACTAATTTATTTACCAACGTTTGAACCTTTTTCAAACTAGACTCCTCCTTTTATAACTCTATTGTTATGTATTACAACAATACCACGTAAGCGCTTTCTTTTCAATTTGTTCTTTTAAAAAAACTAAAAATATATTTTTTGTATAGTATTTCGTTTTTTTGCCATTACTGTTAAAAAAATGGTATGATTAAAAAAAGGAGTGTGATGTTATGGGATTATTTGATGGGTTAATGGGAAATGCAAGTGAAATGAGCCATAAGGAAGTACGAAAAGAATTGGATCATATCCTTGTTCCACATGAAGACATTAATCTAGCTTATAAATTAGTCAGAGATTTAATTGTGTTTACTGAATTGCGTTTAATCATTGTTGATAAACAAGGGGTAACTGGAAAGAAAATAGAATATAAATCGATTCCTTATAAAAGTATTTCCAGATTTAGCGTTGAAACATCAGGTCATTTTGATTTAGATGCAGAACTAAAAATATGGATTTCCAGTGGACTTGAACCAGCTGAATCTTTACAATTTAGAAAAGATGGCAGTATCACTGAAATTCAACAAGCTTTGGCACTAGCAGTATTATAAAAAATAAAATGTATGAGATGAACAAATTGTTGATTTTATACGTTTTATTTTTTTATGAAGCACCTCTTCTTCCATGGTATAATTGGTTTTATTAGTTTTTCGCATGAGTCACTAGGAGGAATGAGTGTGTTGCAAAAAAATAAAGTCATTGGTGTTTTTTCTCATGTAGATGGCGGGAAAACAACTCTAATGGAAGCTATTTTATATAAAAAAGACGTGATAAAAGAAATCGGTAATGTCAATAAAGGGACAACATTTCTTGATAATGAGCCAATAGAAAGACGGCGTGGCATTACATTTTCAAGTAAACCAGTTCGTTTTAATGTTAATCAACAACCTTACACATTTATTGATACACCTGGACATATGGATTTGACTTTTGAAATGGAACGGATTTTACAAGTTGTTGATATTGCTATTGTCATTGTAAGTGCGATGGACGGTGTGACAGGTTACACTGAAACCATTGTTGATTTATGTCAAGAGTATGGTATTCCTATCCTGATGTTTGTTAATAAAATAGATGTCGATACAGTTGATTTAGTATCTTTAAAAGAAGAATTAAGTCGCTTTTCAGAAAAAATTATCCCTTTTGATACCCATTCATTAGAGGATAATAGTGAATTTCTCGAAGAATGGGCCCTACTAGATGATGACTGGCTCACCATTATGGTCGATAATCGAGAAATCGTGATGGAGGATAAATTACATTTTCTAAGCACAGCAATTATGAGTAAAACAATCATTCCTTGTGTATTTGGCTCTGCTTTAACACTGATAGGGGTAAATGAGTTGTTAGAGTTACTGGATATGTTAGAATTAACCAAAAATGAAAATAATACCCCCGCTGCACAAGTTTATAAAATAACTCATGATAGAAAAGGAATAAGACATGCCCATGCTAAAATTATTTCAGGGACTTTTCATTCAAAAGATACAATCAAGATAAGAAAATCAGAAGACACGTTGAAAATTAATGAGTTATTCTTTCCCCAAGGAAATCACTTTATAAAAGTAGATGATGCCAAAGAAGGCGATATTGTGACCATGACTGGACTAACAAGTGTATCGCCTGGAGAATTTTTAACTAGTTCACTTGTTGAGTCAAAAGATATTCCATTAGATATTTCATTCAAACGTGATCCGATATTTGAAGTACAAGTTGTCCCAAGTGATGTTGTACGCTTTGACGATATGGTGACAAGTTTTCATTTATTAGCAAATGAAGACCCTATGTTAAAGTTACGGTATAAAAAAGAAGTGAATGAATTGTATATTAGCATTGTTGGGGTGATTCAAATGGAGTATTTAAAAGAGATATTCCTTGAAAGATTTTCTTTTAGTATTGATTTCTTACCTCCGAGTGTTTTATACAAAGAAACGATTACTCAATCTGTTATTGGCGTTGGTCATTATGAACCATTAAGACATTATGCAGAGGTCGCTTTACTGTTAGAACCTGGGGAGTCAGGTCAAGGTATTGTAATTAAAAATAAATGCCTTAGAGAAAACTTGGAAATTAATTTTCAACAGCGTGTGTTACAGCATATTAAAGAAAAAACACATCTTAGTGTTTTAACAGGCTCTCCTTTAACGGATGTGACGATAACCTTATTAGATGGACTAGCACATTACCCAGAAACAAAAGGTGGCGATTTTAGAGAAGCAACTTATCGTGCGATACGCCATGGGTTAATGAAAATAAAGGAAACAAGCCAGCTTCTTGAACCGTGGTACTCACTCAAAATATCAGTTCCTTCTGAGTTAGTTGGTAAAGTAAGTGCGGATGTAGTTAAAATGGGAGGAACTGTATACCCTACTATGACTGCCACTAAAGAGATGACAACCATCGAAGCCAGTGTCCCTGTTGCATCGTTTATTGACTATCCTTTGTCGTTTGCTTCATTTACTAAAAATAAAGGAAGATTGAAAATGACTTTAAAGGGATATTATCCTTGTCAAAATCAAGAAGAATTGATTGAAACCCTCTCTTATCATCCAGAAAGTGATCGAGAAAATACCGCTAATTCTATCTTTTTTAAAAAAGGAAAAGGCTACGATGTCCACTGGTCCGAAGTCGATGAGTTGAAACATCTCTCTATATAAATAAAAACATGTCAAGCGTGTTATAAACGTTTGGCATGTTTTGTATGTTAGATGACACGAATGGCGTGAAAGGTGTGTCTCTCTATTTAAACAAGCTAAAGAAACAAATAAAATAACTCAGCCATATGATGTATATGTTCCCTAACCTTTTTTATAATGATTGATAAATCATTTTAGCATCAGTCATGTTGAATTGTTCGGTATCGTGATTTCCTTTCGCTCCAACAGATACAAGGATATATTCTTGACCGTCAATGACAGCTAAACTGGCTAAACATAGTCCAGCATCTTCTGTATAACCTGTTTTACCACCTAATAATTCACCATTTCTTAAAGATATTTCGCCAAATTTTTCAAAAACGGTACTGTAAAATACAAATTGATCATCCTGAAAAAACTTTGAAGTAAAGATTGCTCTAAAATCACCGTTCTTTAATGCATAGTTGGTCAATAAAGCCAAGTCTGCTACTGTTGTATACTGTTCCTTATCATCTAACCCATAAGAGTTGGTAAAGTGAGTGCGATTCATCCCAAGTTCTTTTGCTTTTTGGTTCATTTCTTCAACGAACGTCTCTTCACTACCAGAAACGTGTTTTGCTAAAGAAACAGCCGCATCAGCTCCTGATGGCAACATTAATCCATATAAAAGTTCCCTGACAGTTACTTGATCTCCTGGTTGAAAACCTGCCATAGAAGCACCTGAATTTTGTAATTGTATCACTTTATCAGTATCTACCGTTGCTATATTATAGATGTTATCAGTTTTTTCTAATGTAATAATTGCTGTCATTATTTTTGCTAATGAAGCAGGTTTTATCTTTTTATTTTTTTGTTTGGATGCAATGGTTTTACCTGTTGTATCAATTAAAATCGCTGCTTGACTATGTATAGGTTTTAAACCAACTTCAAATGTCCCATTTCGGTAAAAATGATACCCAAATACGGAAAAGCTAAATATCGCTAAAACTACTAACCCTTTTCTTAATCTCACCCCAGATAGTCTCCTTTTCTCATTTATAAGACTATCTTACCTTTTAATTAAGTTATTTTATATAGGACGAAAGAATGAGATTGAACGTTTTTTTACCGTTTTTTATAGTAATCAAATAATTCATTTATTAATAGTATTAATGCCCATGCTAAGATAGCTAAGCTAAAAAGAAACAAAAGAAAATATGGATCAATTAAGAAATTTAGTAATTCCACTTGCATGAGTCCATTATAAGTTGCAGCAAAAGTCACTCCACCAAGTGCAAAATATGTTAGTGATTGATAAAAAGGAAAGGTTGTTTTTTGTGACAAATAACCAAATAATCCCTTTACTCCTACAATCACCCTTCCCATCATTAAGCCCATTCCTAATAAATATAGCCATAGATACCAGTTCGGCTGATTATCGACAGGTTTGACATGTAATGATTTTTCGAAAAAGCTAAATGAAAGAATGGTTCCAATAATAATTAGACTAAGCGCTGTGATGAATTTTTTCATTTGTTCACCTCTTTTATGATTTGCCTAATGATACCATTATAAAATTTCTCCGTAAATTATTTTATTAAGGGACATATTTGACTAAATAATAAAATAACAAACAATAAAAATCATGGTATAATCAACTTCTATAATGACGTTATTGGAGGATAAAATGAGGGATAAACGAGATATTATAATTGTTATTTTAATTGTGGTAATATTTGCAGGTGGTGGGTATTTTTTAGGGACAAAAAATAAAGAAAAAAGCTCAACTACTTCTACTTTAAAAACTGAAGTATCATCTACGATAAAAGAAATAGAGAGTACAACACAAATAAGTACACTGGAGTCAACGAGAGAATCACAAAGTACTGAAGCATCATTGAGTCAAAAAGATATAGCACTTGATAAAATGATATCGCTACAAGGTAAATGGTCAATTCCTTCAACGGATAGCTTTCTAACTATTCATGAAGATGGCTCTTGGTCATCAACAACAGTTGGAATGAATGAACCAAGGCAACTAGATATACAAATTGACTCTTACAATGCCATAAGTGATACTTTGTATGTTTCAATTAGTGGTGAAGCTGCTCAGATACATATCATCACAAATGAAAAAATGATAATTGATTATAATGATGGAACAGCCCCACTAGAATATGTGCTCGTTAATTAAAAAATCACCCTCTCTTTTCGTTTTAACCAAAAAAAGAGGGTGATTTTTTATAAGTTAAATTCAAATAATGTTTCGATTGGAACATCTAAGACTCTTGAAATTTTAACAGCGAGTTCTAAAGAGGGATTATACTTTGCTTGTTTGATTCTTTCTTGAAATATGCTAACATCAATAGAGCAAATTTGATATACTTTTTCTAAAAGGATGTGATTTAAATTGTGGTCCGGTTACATAATTCCATTTTTAACAATACTTTTTTCATATTTTCTGGGTTTATTTTCTAATAAAGCAACAAAAAAAGATGTGGTTGACTTAAAACGATATGAAACTTTCTATGTGCCTTTTATGAGTAAAACTATGCATTTAAGTTATTCTAAACAGAAACATAGTAAACTCCCTCTACATATTCGACGAGAATTCACCAACTTAATTATGGAAAATATTCAATATCTAGGGAAAGATTCTAGCAAAATCATTCCAGAATATTATTATTTAAGTGCTGAGATAATTACACTTGAACTTGATAAAAGATTACCTGACATAGAATCTGACCTTGAAAGAGTTTATCAAAATCTTGAAATAGCAATCCTACAAGAAGCAGAATCGTTATCAAAATCTTTAAAATATCCTAATCTGGCCAGAGTTATTTTAAATGACATAGAATCAAAAATTAAGAACTAAAGTTTTTACTAGTTCTTTTTTATTTTCCCTATACCATTAATTAACTATTATTTATACATATTCTCATATAATCAAGAAAATAAACAATTAATAAATTAGAAACTATAAAAAATTCCAACAACCTGCTAACATTTTATATTGAAAGTCAGTAAGTTGTTGGAAAATATTATTATACAGTTGATACCTAATCTAATAAGCTACTATTTCTTCTTCGGCTCGTCATCATCCATCTTAAGAACGGCCATGAAGGCTTCTTGTGGTACTTCGACTGATCCGATTTGTTTCATCCGTTTCTTACCTTCTTTTTGTTTTTCCAGTAATTTACGTTTACGAGACACATCCCCACCATAACATTTCGCCAAAACGTTTTTACGTAAGGCTTTAATATCAGTACGAGACACAATTTTCGCTCCAATCGCAGCTTGAATCGGCACTTCAAACTGTTGTCTTGGAATTAATTTACGTAGTTTTTCAACAATGGCTTTACCACGTTCATACGCAAATTCTTTATGCACGATAAAGCTCAAGGCATCGACTTTTTCAGCATTTAGTAAAATGTCCATCTTAACTAAGTTACTTGTTCGATAACCAATCAATTCATAATCAAGTGAGGCATAGCCTTTTGTTCCTGATTTTAATTTATCAAAGAAGTCAAAGACAATCTCAGATAATGGAATATTGTAGACGATATTAACACGATAATCATCTAAATAATCCATCGTCACAAATTCACCACGTTTACGTTGAGAGATTTCCATGACAGCTCCAACATAATCATTTGGTACCATGATTTGCGCTTTCACATATGGTTCTTCGACACTGTCAATCACACCAGGCTCTGGGAATTCTGCTGGATTGTCAACGACAACTTGTGAGCCGTCTGTCATATTGACATGATAAATAACTGACGGAGCTGTTGTAATCAAATCTAAATTAAATTCACGTTCTAATCGTTCTTGAATAACGTCCATATGCAGCAATCCTAAGAACCCACAACGGAAACCAAATCCGAGTGCTTGTGATGTTTCTGGCTCAAAATCAAGAGCAGAATCATTTAATTGCAGGCGCTCAAGAGCTTCACGTAAATCATTGTATTTTGATGTATCAATTGGATATAGCCCGCAATACACCATTGGGTTCATCTTACGGTAACCATCTAGAGGCTCGCTTGCAGGATTTTCTGCTAATGTAATGGTATCCCCTACTTGTGTATCTTGAATATTTTTGATACTTGCCGTTAAGTAACCCACATCTCCTACCATTAAGAAATCTCTTGGGACAGCTTTTGGAGAGAAAATCCCCACTTCACTTACTTCGTATTGAACACCGTTATTCATTAACTGAATGGTATCCCCTGGTTTTACCACACCATCAAAGACACGAATATTTAACACAACCCCACGATAAGAGTCATAGACAGAGTCAAAAATCAGTGCTTTTAGTGGTGCATTCAAATCACCATCTGGAGCAGGAACATATTCGACGATTTGTTCTAGGATATCTTCAATCCCAATCCCAGCTTTTGCACTGGCTAGTACTGCTTCACTCGCATCAATTCCGATAACATCTTCGATTTCTTTTCTAACACGCTCTGGATCTGCGGCTGGTAAATCTATTTTATTAATAACTGGTAATATTTCTAAGTCATTGTCAACAGCTAAATACACGTTGGCTAACGTTTGAGCCTCAATCCCTTGAGCTGCATCCACCACAAGTACAGCACCTTCACAAGCTGCTAAACTACGTGACACTTCATAGGTAAAATCGACGTGTCCGGGTGTATCTATTAGGTGAAAAATATATTCTTTTCCATCTTTCGCATTATAAGTTAACTCAACGGCATTTAATTTGATTGTAATACCGCGTTCTCTTTCCAAGTCCATTGAATCAAGCAACTGCTCTTGCATTTCACGATCAGACACCGTTTCAGTCTGTTGTAAAATACGGTCAGCAAGCGTTGATTTCCCATGGTCAATATGTGCTATGATGGAGAAATTCCGAATAGATTCTTGTCTCTTTTTCATTTCATCAAAATTCATCGTTATCTCCTACTTTCTATTAATCAGCATTTTCAATTATACCAATCTTTTGAGTGTTTTTAAAGTATTTTCAAAATATGTTTGATATAATAAAAATTATTAACTAATAGGAGAAAGATAAATGGAATCAAAAGATGCACACGAGAATTTAACCTTAAAAAAAGTCGAATTAAAATATTTGAAACAATTTAATGAATTACTTCGTTATGTCTTTCAAGTCACAGACTCTGACATTGAGGAGAGTGGTTATGAAGATGAATCTGAAATCATTCGAGCAAAACGTCCTGTGCTACGCGAGGCAGATGTTTATGGTTGGTTTACTCAAGATGATGAGTTAATTTCTCAACTAGCCATATATCCTTGTGAAGTCAATATCCATGATACAGTTTATGAAATGGCAGGATTAACAGGTGTTGGGACATACCCTGAGTATAGCAACATGGGACTGATGGGCGATTTAATTAAATTAGGTTTAGATAAAATGCGTGACAATAATCAATGGATTTCCTACCTTTATCCTTACAATATCCCCTACTATCGTCGTAAGGGGTGGGAAATTATGTCTGATAAAATATCATTTGAAATCAAAGATACGCAATTACCTAAAACAGTTGATGTTCCTGGTTATGTTGAACGTGAAGACATTGACCATGAAGATGTTTACACAGTCTATGAAGCATTCGCTGAACAAAATCATGGCGCAATGATTCGTTCTGATTTAAACTGGGAAGAATATTGGCGTTGGGAAAATGAGGAAGAACGTACGGCGGCTATTTATTATAGTGCTGACGGTCAGCCATGTGGGGTTTGTTTTTATTGGATAGCTGAGGAAGTTTTTCATATTAAAGAGATGTTTTATTTAAACCAAGAAGCTAGAAAAGGTCTTTGGAATTTTGTTTCTGCCCATTTTTCAATGATTGATCGTGTTGTTGGAGCTACCTATAAAAATGAGCCCATTGCCTTTTTATTTGAAGACAGTGAAATCAAAGAATCCATTGAGCCTTATTTTATGGCACGAATTGTGGATGTCGAGCAGTTTATCAAACAGTATCCATTCATCACTACTGGTAAACCATTCCATTTTGTTGTTACTGATCCCATTGCTGAATGGAATAATAATACGTTTAGTTTAATGTGGGATGAAGATAATCATTTAACAGTGACCAATGAAGCCATTGGAAACCCTGTTTATATCGATATTCAAACACTTACAGCTCTTCTAATGAGTTATAAACGTCCGTCATATCTTTATCGTATTGAACGATTAAAAACTGATAAAGAAACACTTAGAACCCTTGAGAGAATCATTCCTGACCAAGAGGCTTACTTTAGTGATTATTTCTGATAAATGGTAGTAGGTCATAAGACAGCACAGCCTCCTAATGAGACAACAATAAAACACGTATGCGATTACTTTTTTCCGATAATCAAAGGGAGAAAGGTAGTCGTATTTTTTTAAATCTTTTTTTACAACAATTAATGAAATTAAAACCCTGTTTGTTTTATAGTTGTCACTAAAAAAGGCGTTATGACTGCAAAGAGTAGTACTAGTAACTGCCTATATATTTAGATATGTCCATTAACGAGCCATCACTGGACGCAGGTAGAAGGGTTACTAATTGAATAGTATCATACTGATTAAAATCTAAGCGAACAGTATTATCTGTAAAATTAAGAAGCATTGATTTAGACTTTATTAAAGATAAAAATGATGTGTCTTTTATATTTGTTTCTCTCAAATTTAGATACTCTAGACAGAATAATTTATCAAATATTGATTTATCTTTTGAAATGTAGATAGCCTCATCTGAAAAACTGCTAAAGGATACATCTAATTTTTTTAGTTTAGTTAAATATCTTATAGGATGATACAGAGAACCTTTCATATCAAGTCCCATAGTGCTCGATATTTTCAAATATTCAATATTTTTTAAATTAACTAACCAATTTAAATCTCTAATTTCCACATTTCTAATATCAATATACTTCAAGTTGGTATATATTTTTAATATATCAATATTTAACACTTCTTCTTGATTTCCATATATTGTCATTCCTTCTAAATTAAGTGGTATCTCTAAACTATTTATCACTTTTTCTAAGTCTATAAATTCATTCATACTATTAAAAGTAATGATATAAAGAATATTATTATCTATATAAACGCCCTCTTTAAATTCATCATTTTCATACGGGGCTTCATATCCTATCATCAATGTATTCACTTCCTCAGTTAATTTTAAAAAAAGATTAATATTTAATTTAAATAAACAAGCTAAAAAACTTAACACCTTTAATGTTCATCTATTACTAATTATACTAAATTATCATGTAATTCTTTATCCTTTAAAAGTACTTCTGGAGAATCATTATCTAAATAGGTAATGCTTTTTTAAAAAGAATTAAATTTCTTCTTTGACTATTCGATAAAAAAGCCCCTCCGTTTAAATTCATTTTACGTAAATTCTTCGGAGAGGCTTTTATATTTATCTGTTCCACATGTCTTTTTTATATATCAGACTGATTAATTGGCCATCTAGTTGGTTGTTTGCTCGGTAAAATCAATGTGATAAAAATAATGATATTACCAATAACTGGTAAAAGATAAAATAAAATCCACCAGTTACTGTGATCTCTATCATGCAGTCTTCTGGCCCTAACAGTAAAATTAGCTAACCAAATTAAAAAAGTTATCACAACAAAAATAATGGTTACCGAATTCCATTCTCTAATGACTTTTGACCCATCTGACATAAAATCAATGTACTTGTATGTTCCTGTTAGACTAGTGTAGAGAGCCAAAACAAAATAATTAATCACTTGTGGCCACCAATATTGAGCTCGCGTGGATGAAGCGTTCATTACCGTGATGTTATTCCAATATTCTTTATAAGCATTTATCATATCATCGCCTCCTGTCACTCATTGTAAAACAACTTGATTATTAATTAAACTTAATAGTCTTATTTTCAAGTATGTTCATGAAAAAAAGATGTATCATATCTGTAAATGTGTTTGACTGATTTATCAGGATCATCTTCTAATTTCAAGTTTTCATCAACAATTAACACATAAGGATGCTCAATAGAGTAACTCTTCCAAAAATTATCTGCCCTATTTGGATTTCCGGTTCGAGCAAAGTTACCCATGCTACAACGTATTTTTTTCCCTAATTGTTTTGCTTTATGTATTTTTCCAACATAAAAGTATAACCCCATATTAAATTGAATCGGTACATCTATTATGTGACAAGCTTTTACGTTTAGTAACTGAAATAGACCGGCGTAAAAATCAAACCGATAAACATAAACATCATTAACCTGTGAATAATTATCTGCTAACCAATATTTAGGAACAGTATACATAACATCTGTTAGGAGCTGACTATTAGCATTAAAACTTGGGAAATTAGAGTAGTGTGATGTTAGTTGTTTTTGTTTTTCTTTATCTAAATAAGGAAAAATACGTTCTCCAGACTCTTGAGAAATTTCCTTTGAAAATCTAGTGAACAGTCTTGCTTCATTCTTTGTACTACCAATCATCATGGGCTTTGATTTAGAATATCCTGGTTTATAAATCTCTTCTAACAGAAATTCGCCATCAATAACAGGACAAAATGTGGTAATCCCTAATACCTTATCTCTTACAATTGTTTGCAACTTATCATTAACAGAAATTAATTTTTCAGGAGATAATGTCAATAAGTCTTCTATGTTGTCTTCAGAAATGCCAAGTAAGTCTAGATATTTTTTAGATAAGCACTCTGCTTCATCTTTATGGTAAACCGATTCAATACAAGGACTTTGAATAATCATTTTATGATATAGATGTGTGGCTGAAGGGATTTTATTTAAACAGCCAATCAATGCACCTCCTGCTGATTGACCAAATAACGTAACGTTGTTTGCATCGCCTCCAAATTCAGCGATATTGGATTGAATCCATTCAAGTGCACAGATAACATCCTTGATACCAATATTACTATCAAATTTATCACTAAACGATGAAAAGTCTAAAAATCCAAAAACATTAAGTCTGTAATTTAGCGTGATGATAATACATCCCGTCTCTTTACATAATTCTTGACCATCATAGGTTAAACCAATACCAGAGCCTTTTTTTCCGATACCACCAGTTTCAAAGCTCCCTCCATATATCCAAACCATGACAGGTAAAGGTTCTGTTATGTTAGATGGTTTCCAAATATTTAGAAATAGGCAGTCCTCACTTGTTTCAAGATGTCCCTTTTGAATTGGATTTATCGGATAATCATCAACAACGATAGGAGTTTTTGAACAGACAGTTACTTTTTTGGGTGCTTTAAATCGTAACTTACCAATCGGTGCTTCTGCATAACGAATACCTAAATAGCTTTCGACTTCTTGGTTGCCAACACCTTGAAATACTTTATTTTTACTGTATACTTTTCTAGTCATAACAGCCTCTCCCTTTAAACGACAACTGATGCCTTCGTTTCAAATAAAAAAGAATAGTCTCATTATTATTTTATTTTGAGTATACCATAAATTATTTTTTTAGTTGTCTAGTTTATTTTTACAATCATGTCCATATGGTAGATGGTACAAAATCATGATATAAAACCAAATAAATTTACTCCTTTTTATTAAACTATTATGTTAAAAATAAATAAATCGCACCAAAAGATGCGATTTATTTCCCATTATATAACTGATGCATAATTTTCTTCCCTGTTTTAGTGGCTGCTAAACCACCTTCTGCTGTTTCTTTAAACGCTGACGGCATTTGCATACCAACTTGATGCATGGCATCAATCACTTCATCAACCGGAATAACACTTTTTACGCCAGCTAATGCCATATCGGCCGAGATGAATGCTTGGGATGCACCTAATGCATTTCTCTTGATACAAGGAATTTCTACTAGACCAGCAACAGGATCACAAATTAACCCTAACATATTGACGATAGTAATCGCTACAGCATGAGCAGATTGTTCAGGTGTTCCGCCACAAAGTTCTACTAACGCTCCGCTAGCCATGGCACTTGCTGAGCCTACTTCAGCTTGACAACCACCAGCAGCTCCACTAATCGAAGCATTATTTGCAATGACTAAACCAATAGCTCCTGCTGCAAATAAAAAGTTAATTTGTTGCTCATATGTCAAGTTCCTCTCATCTGCTACAGCCGAGAGGACTCCTGCTGCTACTCCAGCACTTCCAGCAGTTGGTGTAGCACAAATCAAGCCCATTTCAGCATTCACTTCATTAACAGCCATCGCATTTTGAACGGCTCGTAAAATGGTCTCGCCACTCAACACGTTTCCCTTGTTAATATACTCATTCATTCTAGGTGCATCGCCACCAGTTAAACCAGTTACTGATGTAACGCCATTTACACCTTTTTTTATTGATGCCTGCATGACAGATAAGTTCTTTTCCATTTGCTCGATAATAGTTTCTCTCGAGCGTTGCGATACTGTCATTTCTGTTTGAATCATGGCTTCAGCAAGTGACCCATGACTATGTGCTAAAGCAACTAATTCTTCAATGGTTTCAAACATAGTTCTTCCCTTTCTAGTTGAAAAAATCAACTGCATCTATATAGTCAATTTTTCTTAACGAATCTAATAACCCCTCCACGCGATTATCGACTTCAATAATCATCATGGCTTTTTCTCCTTTGGCTTCACGCGTTAAGGTCATAGTGCTGATATTAATACTACGTTCTGATAATAATCGTGTCACATTCGCCACAACGCCAGGTTTATCTTGGTGAAATGTAATATAAGTTGGTGTTGAAAAATCTAAATTAATTTTAAATCCATTTAATTCAGAAATTTGAATAGCGCCACCACCAATAGAAATCCCCGTACAAGTCATGGTTCTATCTTTGGTTTTTAATACCATTTTGGCTTGATTAGGGTGATCTGCTTTCTCCACTTTTGGAATGAATGCTACCTCCATCCCCTTTTCATGTGCAATTTTAAGTGATTGTGATAACCTGTCGTCATCTGGTTCCATTCCAAGCAAACCACCAACCAGAGCAATATCAGTCCCATGTCCTCGGTATGTTTTTGCAAAGGATTCATATAAATAAATATCAACAGAGTCTGGTTGTTCACCTAAAATACGACGAATAACCTTTCCAATACGTGCTGCACCTGCCGTATGTGAGCTACTTGGCCCAATCATGACCGGCCCAATGATATCGAAAACACTATTGTACTGTCCCATTAAACTACCTCCATCAACTTATCTTGGTAAGACATCAACAGGGATTGCTGATTGATATTGTTTACCATGTAATGTTTCTTTGTGTTCTTGCTTAGCTTTTTCAATCAATTCAGGATGTGTCAATAAATCTAAAGCTGTTGTCGCAATGACCTTTCCAGCTGACAATAACCCTTTATGCGCCACATCTGATTTTCCATTAGCTGTCCATTGCCAACTATGTGCAGGTGTTCCTTGAGGTTCACAGCCAATGAAGACTTGTGCTGTTGGACAAACCCAACTAACATCGCCAACATCTGTTGACCCAGCTGTCGCATCAGAGAAAACTAAAGGTTGAACTTGTTCAGAAATTGGCAATGAGCCTAATCGTTTAGCTTCTTCATCAGAAATAGTAGTATCATTGGATTTTGCTCGCTCTACTAAAAACTCTTTGGTTGTGTTAGGTAAAGAATCATAGTAGCGTTGTGCGTACTCTTGGTCAGCTGTTGTTAAGCCCATATCGCCATAAGATAATAAGTTGGCATGCATCACTTCAGAAATAGCATGATTTGGCAGATAGTTATAACAAGCTGAATCAAAATCAATTTCCAGTTCAGTTTCTGTCATGTGAGCTGCCCCTTCAGCAATCCGATTCACTCGTTTGTATATTTCGTCAACTTGCTCAATTTTTGGTGCTCGGATGAAATAATACAGACTAGCAGATGGTTGAACAACATTCGCAGATTCTCCTCCAACATCAGTAAAGGCATAATGTACTCTTGCCTCATCTATCATATGCTCTCTTAAAAATTGTACTCCTACATTCATAATTTCTGCGGCATCTAATGCACTACGACCAAGTTCTGGTGCAGCTGCAGCGTGGGCAGAGACTCCTTTAAAACGATAATACACTTGATAAACAGCTAAACTACTAATCGTCCAAGAACCATTGATATCCCAAGGGTGCCAAGCTAATGACACGTCGACATCATCAAATAGTCCCTCTCTTGCCATAAACGCCTTACCGTAACCACTCTCTTCAGCAGGACAGCCAAATAGTTTAATCGTTCCAGCTATGTTATTTTCTTCCATGTAATCTTTAATACCCACAGCACCAGCTAGAGCACCCATACCTAAAAGATTATGACCACAAGCATGCCCATTCGCTCCTTTGACAAGTGCTTCTTGACTAGAAGCATCAGCTACCTGACTTAATCCACTTAAGGCATCATACTCAGCTAAAATCCCAATAACGGGTTTGCCTTCACCGTAAGTCGCAACAAAACAATCGTCCATATTAGCTAGTCCTTTTTCAACGGAGAACCCTTCTTTTTCTAAAATCGTATAAAACGGTTGAACTGATTTGTTTAAAGCAAAGCGTGTTTCAGGTGTTTCCCAAATTTGATCTGCTGCGTCAAAATATTGTGTTTGTTTTTCTTCAATTAATTCAACTAATCTTTCTTTTGTCATCGTTCATTCTCTCCTTTTCTAATTCCTATAAAGACAACAATTCCTGATAAGACACTGGCAATCGCCATAAAAATAAATGATAGTGTAAATGATCCATTTCCAACTTTAATTAATTGACCTAAAATCATTGGCGCTAAAAATCCACCTAATGTTCCACCAGTATTGATAATACCAATAGAAGAACCGATTGTTTCAGGGTCTAGTATTTTATGTGGGTAGGTAAATACTGCAGTAAAAGCACTGGTAGAGATCATGCTAACTAAAATAATACAAATCATCGATAACACTAAACTGTTAGAAAAAACAAAACCTAAAACTAACCCTGCGGATAATAAAGTGGCACTTAAAATAAAGATTTTTTCTTTTCCTAAAAACCACTTAGACAATAAGACACCTGCAAACATTGTAGCGATTGTTTGGAAAATCGCATTAATAGCTAATAAATAACCAATTTGCGTAATATCTAAAGCAAATTTTTGTTTTAGTACAGTTGGTAACCAAGAGATGTTTCCATATAATAAAAAGTTTAGTAGTAACATTGAAATAAATAATACAATAACATTTCGATTGGAGATGACTTGTGAAAATGGAATTCTTTTCACTGCTGTTTGTTTAGAACTTTTTACATCTTTTGGTACAAAGATATAGACAAGAACTAAAGAAATTAAAAATAATGAACCTAATACCATGTAACCATATCGCCAATTGTTATTAATCAAGTTAGCACCTAGAGTGAACGCCAAAATGCCTCCAATCCCAGATGTTGATAAAATAACTGATTGAATCATTGTTCGTTTGTCTTGCTCAAAATTACTTGCTACAGCTTTACTAACACTTGGTGGGTATCCCCCATGTCCGATTCCTGCAAAAAAACGTATCGTAACAAAAAGTAATAAACTGCTGACAGATCCAAACGCAAATGAAAATAGTGAAATAACGCCTAATGACAGCATTAATACTTTTTTTGCCCCAATTTTATCTGCTAAAATCCCTCCTGGTATCTGCATTAAAGAATAACCTAAGAAGAAAAATGACATGATTAACCCTGTTTGACCTGCGTCTAAACCAAACTGTGTTGATATTGGAATGATGGCTGTTGAGATCATATTTTTGTCCATGTAAACCATTGAATAGCCAGCCATCAATGCAAAGACAATGCCAAAAGTATTTTTTTTCGGTGTCGTTGACTCCATTTTTTAACCCCCTATTTATTATCTGTATTAATTATAAAAATTAAACAGGATAATAAATAGGGGGTTATTTACGATAAAACGATTTCTTTATACGTTTTTTTAATACTCTTCTATTCAAAAGAGTAAAAAGAACGGTATCTTTTTATTATTCAGATAAGTAAGACAAGACAATCAATCGGCATGCATTGAATGTAAGGGTTTCTTTTACGTTAAACTCATTTGATAAATGTTGAACAGATACCTCAAGGCTTAGTAATAACTTCTTTTTTAAATAATTTAACCCCTCCTCATCTAGTTCTGTTAACCCTCCAATTTTTAACCATTGATTATAAATTCCTCCATTATCTTTATCTAATGAATAGGTTTTTTTCAAATACTTTCCTTTATTAATTTGTCCAATCACTAAATCAAAACTTTTGGTTTGATTTTGTATATAATCAGCATCAATTGACATTTGAGGGTCAATGTAAGATGGATTTAATAATAAAATCATGAGTGTATCCTGTTGTTTAAATATATAAACAAAGTCATCATGATACACTTCATCTCCTTTTAGTTTACTTAATAGCTCAATCGATAAATAAGCAGGTCTTTTTAAAGATAAATCGAGGAATAAGGATAAATTATTTTTTAGTGTGGAGGATAAAGTCGCATCATTTAATGCTTCTGAGTTGAGCCAAACACCCACTCCTTGTAAAGAAGTAGATAATTGTAGCATGTCTTTTACAAACAAAGCTGAACGAAAAAATGTTCCGGCAAATATTTTCCCATGTCCTACTAAAGTATCCCAATCGACCAATAAAATATCACCTGTTAAAGAATACCTTTCAAGAAGCAATTTGATTAATACCACATTTTTATCTTGATAATCTTCCATAGAAATCTTAGTATGTTCATCCCATAAACTCACATTATTAGGTTTTGACTTGTAGCTATAAAACCGAATCGTTAAAA
This sequence comes from Vagococcus bubulae, assembly GCF_003950315.1. Taxonomy (GTDB): domain Bacteria; phylum Bacillota; class Bacilli; order Lactobacillales; family Vagococcaceae; genus Vagococcus; species Vagococcus bubulae. The sequence goes on along the minus strand of NZ_NGJT01000001.1, from coordinate 123,412 downwards.
CATTTTCAGCGATTTTTTTTAAATAATAATCAATTGATTCAATGTCAGATAATTCGTAAACATTTCCTAAAAATATCCCTATGATTGGATGAGGTAATTCTTTATTGATATAGCTGTAAAATCGACTAAATAGTTTAAACTGATTAGCCATATCTTCATGAGAAAAATGCCACTCAAAATATATGTTAGAACAATTTTCTACCCCGTTATGTTTAATTAATTGATGGATAAATTGACATTGTTTGTCAAACCACTCTTCCATAGATAGCGTATTTGAAGCATCATATTTTAGACTGACCATTGGGCTTTTATGGTGTTTAAAAATGTATTCAAATAATTGATTGTTTCCTTGATAATGAGAAAACATCATAAAATCAGTTGCTTTTGCGTCATCAGATAAAAAATTCTGAAATCGTATTAAGTCTACTGGTAACTCCTCTATTACCTGGTTTAAGTCTTCTTTTACAATGGCTTTATTCCAATTTGTTGACTGCCCTAAATTAATAATCATTTTAGGCAAGTTTATGGGAGTCTTCTTTTGGGATAAGTTTATCTGACTGTGAATTTTGGTGTTTACTGTATCGTTTATCACTTCTGCCTGCATTAGTTTTCTTGCTAAAATAGCCATAATGGATTGCCTATCTAGTAATGTGTATTGATTTTGATGCTTAATTTGATGGACATTCGTTAAGTGATTTTGCGCACGATATTTTTTTGGCGTAACACCAAAATAGTCTTTAAACATTTTATGAAAAGATTTACTACTTGAAAACCCATTATTGACCGCAATTTTTAAAATAGACTCATCTGACTGACATAATTCTTTTGCGGCATGATTTAAGCGAATTTGTTTCAAATACTCTCTAAATGTCTCCCCAGTTTGTTCTTTAAATTTTTTAGATAAGTAATTATATGATAGAAAAGATTCTTTCGCTAAGTCTTCTAATAAAATTGGCTGAGCATAACGTTGATTGATTGTTTTTAATATGCTTGATATGACATCATCCTGTTCATGAACAACTTGCGGAGTAACAGGTTGGAAGGCTTCATCCATGTAAGAGATTAAATCAAATAATTTATTATAAATTAAAAAAACAGAATCATTTATCGGTGTAAAAAAAGCACTGAACAGACTTAAAACCAGTGAGCGTAGTTGAGTGAAACGCTCATCCTGTTGAATAAAATGGTGTTGTTTCATTGAAAGACACTCATAATAAGGTTGCCACCGAATTTGAAACAAGTCACTCAGTTGTGACGTATCTATTTCGATGGAACCTAATATGGTGTCCTGAGAATTAAAATGAACCCAAACTTGATCATACGTATTTAAAATGAAAATATCCTTCTCAAGCATGGTGTATTCAGCTTCTTGATGATTAACCAAACACGTTCCTTCAACGATAAAAAAAAGTCGGATGAGATTACTTTTTTTGGCAACATAATCATTCCCTTTTAAAAGATTTAGATTAAAAGGATAAGAATTTTTATCAGACATGGTTAACCCCTCCTATAACGGCTTATTTTTTTATCATACCTTAAATAGGAGGGTTTATAAATACAAGATGTTATTTTTCGTGATAAAAAAGGATTAATTAATGGTTAAGTTAACCTCTAGTAAGGGTTGGCTATTATCTACAAGCCCACTTGACACCACATCAATATTAGCAAAATCGGTATAATTGGTTATCACTACTGGCGTTATTAAGTTATATCCTGCTAACAATCCTCCAGCTACCGGACCAGAAACATCAAACAACTGAATTAACCCTTTAGATAACCATCCACCTGTAAAAATCCTAATGGTTCTATGATAATTAACATAAGAGGAACAGTGATAATTAAATCTAACATATATTGAAAAATTGATTTCAATATAACTCATTAAAAGCACACTCAAAATGATTGGAATAACTGATGAACTATAAGTCATGTAAGGTAAATCCATGCCTAAAAATTTCAAAGGAGCCAGATTATCTGTCACGCCTGAAATCAGTCCAAGAGCAAATAAAATACTAGCTAAACATAGTGCAATAAATTCATTAACTTTAAATTTTCTGGCACTTGATACTGCTAGTAGAAAAGGTAAAAAGTAAAACGCCGAATTACCAAACCAATCAAACACGACATATAGACCACTTGTTGAAGGTACGATATCTCATAAGACTTCTTTAATTATATTAGATAAACAGTTTATCCCTTTTCTAATCTCGCTCTCAGTCGAATTAGTAAAATTTAGTCTCATGGTATTTTTTCCTTTACCATCAATATAAAATTCACTTCCAGGGACAAAAATAACCCCATTTTTTTTGGCTTTATCTAAAATATCAAATGCATCCAAATATTCTGGTAAAGTGACCCAGATAAACATTCCTCCATCTGGTTTCGTATAACTAACTTCTACTGGCATATATTCTTCTAAACTATCCACCATAATCTTTAATCTAGTTTGGTATGAATGTTTTATCCGACTAATATGTTTATTAATATTTTGATTTTTAAGATATGATATTAAAGAAGATCAAGAATTAATTAATCAGTTAAAAATAACAAAAGAAAAAAACGACTGTTTTATTTCTAACATGTTGTACTTTACAAGCTTTTATTTGATTGTTATTATTCAACATAATTTCGTATAGTTCAAAAATAGTATCATTTTAGTACTGACGAAAAAATTAAAGAAATGGGTTATATTATGAAATTAGCAATTATTTTAGAAACGAAAGAACACGAAAAAGCTTGGAATGCATTTAGACTTGGAGTAGCATCATTAAACTCAAACCATGAAGTAAAATTCTTTTTAATGGGGGAATCTGTAGAAGTTGAGAGTATCATTGATGCAACTTATGATGTTGTATCAGAAATGAAAAAATTTGAAGATGCTGGTGGCGAGTTACTTGCATGTGGAACGTGTTTAAAATCTCGTCAACTTGAAGATGCAACGTCATGTCCTATCTCAACAATATATGATTGCGTTGCTATGATTGAATGGGCAGATAAAATTGTGACGTTTTAACTATGACAGAATAAAAAAATCTTTCGATTCTCTTATAGCGGTTGGTAATCACTATTTAGTATATCGAAAGTTTTTTAATAGTATTGTTTATCCTTCCACGCCGTTATATGCGTGTTTTTTGTAGTAATTCATGTTCAGCTAACTTATTTCATTGATAGTTTTATTTATATTCTTGAAGTAATTTAATCATTATTCTTCTTCAAAATAGTCATTGTCAATTCGATAAAGTTTATATTCTCTGATTGGTTCTACACCAATTTCATATTGAATCATCAAATCGGTTAATTCTATACCATTGATTAAGACTATTCCTTGATTTTTTGCAAAATCAATGGCACCTTTCGAATAATCTGAAGTAGTAATAAACACTCCTCTGTCCGCATGAACATCTGCTAAAGCCCCATAAAAAGACTGGATAGCTGCTCGTCCAACTTTGTTGTCTTCTGCATATCTCTTTGCTTGTATATAAACAGTGCTAGTACCTAGGGGATCTTGATTAATCACACCATCTATTCCACCATCATTTGTTGGTTTAGTCACGTAAGCATTTCCATTTGTACCGCTATACCCCATACCGACTAAAAGTTTTACAACAAGCGTTTCAAAAAAGATAGGGTCACTTGCTCTAACTTTCTCTAAAAGTTCAGTAGCTACCATATTTTTCATAGAAGTAACTATGTTTTCAACTTCCATTAAATCTTGTTCTTCAGTATTCCCTTCTTGTAAATAAGATGATTCTATGCCAGATTTTTCATTTCTAATTTTTAGTTCTTTTAAATAGTTTAAATACGGTTCTTGTTGTTTTAATATCGTATAATCTAAATTCTCACCATATTTATCCAGTAATCCTATGCCAAAATCTGTGACTTTATAGACTCCTCGCTTAGTTCTTTCTACAGCTTTAGCTTTAAATAGATCACTTAAAACGTAATTCAATCTATCCATTAGTATGCCTTCAGCATCAGGATGATTCGGATATTTTATATTTACTATGTCATCAGGAATTGCTAAAAGTTTTATCACACGTTTTCTAAACTCATTCTTATGAATCTCTCTTCCATCTTTCAATATTTCAAGTGCATATGGTAGCAATGCCTCACATCTTGGAACATTGTTAGATGTGGAATCTAATTTTCTATAATCTGTATTCATACTTATCACTCCGTATCCATTTTTATCATTATAGTATATGTTTACTTTGATTTATAGGTCTAATAGGTAAAAGAAAAAACGTCACACGAAATCTGACGTTTGTTTCTTTATGACTGATTAAATTACAACGTATCAAAAACACCAATCTATGACGAGATTTCCACTCATCATAAATTGATGTTTATAAAAATGAATTTTAGTGTTTTCTTCTAATATAAAAAGCACCCATTGACATTAATAATATGCCTGTTCCATAGAAAATTGGACTCATTGAACGGGCTTCACCTGTACTTGGTAAATTTGGATTATTATTATTATTTGGTGTTGTACCACTTCCATTTGTTCCAGGTTCTTTTGATACGTTGTGAGAGTTTGTCAAAGTGATGTGTCCTTTACCATCATCTGAGACAGTAGCAGTATAGCCTTTTGGTACATTTATTTCTTTCACTGTATACTCAACAGCTTTACCATTTTTCTTTTCGGCTAATTCTTTCCAAGTGTATTGCCATTTATTTCCTTCATTAAGTGTCACAGGTTTACCGAGTTCTTTTCCATCGGCATACAGTTGAACGCTAATGTCTTGCGGACGAATACCATCTTGGTTGTTTAAGTCACTCCAATGTTTTGATACAGTGATACTTGTTTTTCCTGGTGTGTAACTATTTGTGATGTCATTGTCTTTGATTGAGACGGTGTAGTCAGGCACACTGTCCTCATTAACAGTATAAACAATTGGTTCACCATTTTCATATTTATCTAAGTCGCTAAACGTATACGCCCAATTATCTTTTTCAGTCACTGTTTTAGAGTCAACTTTAACGCCATTTGCCAATAAGTTTACCTTGATTGATTCTGGACGTTTACCGTCTTGGTTGTTTGCATCATTCCATGTTTTTTTGCCAGAAATTTCTGTTTTTTCTGGTTCATGAGAGTTCGTGATTAAAATATTTCCATTTTCATTATTGGTAATGGTTGAGTTATAGCCTTTTGGTACGTTTATTTCTTTTACTGTGTACTCAATGGTCTTACCATCTTTCTTTTCATCTAACTCTTTCCATGTATGTTGCCATTTGTTCTCTTCGTTTAGTGTCACAGGTTTACCTGATTCTTTGCCATCAGCATAGAGTTGAACACTAATATCTTGTGGACGAATACCATCTTGGTTATTTGAGTCATTCCAATGTTTTGATACGGTGACACTTGTTTTTCCTGGTATGTAGCTATTGATTATGTCATTGCCCTTAATTGAGACGGTGTAATCAGGAACACTGTCCTCATTAACAGTATAAACAATTGGTTCGCCATTTTCATATTTATCTAAGTCGCTAAATGTATAGGCCCAATTATCCTTTTCAGTCACTGTTTTCGAGTCAACTTTGACGCCATTTGCCAATAAGTTTACTTTGATTGATTTTGGGCGTTTGCCGTCTTGATTATTGGCATCATTCCATGTTTTCTTGCCGGAAATTTCTGTTTTTTCTGGCTCATGAGAGTTTGTGATGACAATGTTTCCATTCTCATCATTATTAATGGTTGAGTTATAGCCTTTTGGTACATTTATTTCTTTTGCTGTATAGACTATTTCTTTTCCATTTTCATATTTTGGTAATCCTTTAAATTGAAACTTCCAATTGTTTTGTTCTGAAACTTCTTGTTTCATAACGGATTTGCCATTAGCAAATAATTCAATGGTCACAGCATTAGGTCGAACACCATCTTGATTATTTGAATCATTCCAAACTTTTTCGCCTTCAATGACGACTTCTTCTACTTTATGTTTATTTTTTAATAATAAGGCTTTCCCTTCATCAGTCGCTTGGATAGTTAATTCATAATCTTTAGAATCAAATTCCTCCCTAACAGTGTAGTAGACAGGCTGTCCCTCATCATTTTTTACTGGTAAGTTTCCCCAAATGTACTCCCAGTCATTGGATTCATCTAAGTATTTAAGTTCTTCAAATTTTGATTCATTACCTGTTGTGATGCTTTCATTTTTACTAAATTGATAAGGTTTATCGCTTTGATAAAGTTGGACAGCTAATTTTTGTGGTCTTAAACCATCTTGATTATCTTGGTCTTCCCAGTGTTTCAAAACAGAAAATGAGGTTTCTGTTCCATCGAAGTCAATACTTGCACGAGTAACCAATCTTTTTTCAATCGGTTGTAAGGTTCCTATTGGTTGCACAATTGGTTTGGCATAATAGACAACATAGTAAGGTTCTTTACTTCGCACGATCGTGTCAATATTACAATATAGTTCTGTATCAGGTGATTTATCTTCATCTATTATTTTTTTAGGAATTGTAAGAGAAATAGTTCGTGTGGCAAAATTTGATTCTGTCTTAACATCCTTTGTAATATCTGTGGTTTTCCCATTTTTTAGTAGATGAACATCTATATTTGTATCATTATCATCTATTTGAATTAGTTTTTCTGTTTCAGCATCAATATTATCTTGAAATGTCATTTTATAGTAATAGTTATTTTCATCTTCACCATTTGGAATAATATCTTTTACATTAATCTCAATATTATCAATTTTTTCGATGGTTTGTTGATAGCTATCCCCATCAGTTGTTTTATCTTTTGCTTCTTCATATAGTTGTTGAATTAAAGGGTTTGATTCAATAATAATATCTTTAAAGTTTGCTCCGGTTAATTTCCATATCGCAATTTGTGTAGCAGTATACCGAGTTAAATTATTCGCACTTTGATAGTCTGGCACATTTTTTACAGGGACATTTTTATCAATATTTGTAAAATAGTTTTGCATTAACCACAAAACAGGCCCTGATAATTTTTTACTAGTATCAAGTGTATAATCAACATTATTTGGGTAATATTTGCCTTCGTCTAAACAGAAGTAGATATTTTGATCATCATCTGTTAACGTATATAATCTTGATGGCATTAAGTTGATATTGTTTAAATGCACATCCGGATTATCCTTTAAGTTAATATCAAGTCTTACATTTTTCTTAGGCTCATCAGGTAATTTACTTGCCTCCACTTGTGTCTTAGGTACTGTAAAAAGAATTCCCACTAATAACAATAAAAAAATCGTTATTTTCTTCATAATCATCCCTCTTTTATTTATATATTTGATTATATTGTAATCCAAAAACCAATAATTAAACAATATAATTATCATTAATATTAAAAAAGTTTCATTTTTTGTTATTTAGTTAGCAATAAAGACAATTAAATTCCTTTATCATAACAAAAAATCTCTCTTCATGATAAGAATAAACTTATCATAAAGAGAGATTTTGAATCTTTTTAGTCTATTTTATTATTAATTAAAGATTTCCCATTAGTCGCAATCACTTGTTTATACCAATCAAAACTTTTCTTTTTATAGCGTTGCATGGAACCAGATCCATCATCATTTCTATCGACATAAATAAAACCATATCGCTTTCGAATCTCAGCTGTTGTGAAACTGACTAGATCAATGCATCCCCATGATGTATATCCCATCACTTCAACGCCATCTTCAATCGCTTCACTCACTTGTACAAGGTGGTCATTCATGTAATTAATTCTATAATCATCTATAACCGTTTTAGTTCCATCATCTAATGTCACCAATTCATCGACTGCACCTAATCCATTTTCAACAATAAAAACGGGTTTTTGGTATCGATCATATAATTCATTCAAATAAATTCTTAATCCCAACGAATCGATTTGCCAACCCCATTCACTTGACTCAAGATAAGGGTTAGGAACACCACCAATAATATTTCCTTTTCCTGATTCTATCGTGGGATCAGAAGAAGCACAAGCACTCATATAATAACTAAACGAAACAAAATCTACTGTATGTTTTAAATCTTCTTTATCTTGCTCCGTAATGTTTAACTGAATGTTATTTTCTTTAAAAAATCGCTTGGTATAACTTGGATAATACCCTCTGACTTGTATATCAGAAAAATAATAATTCTGTCTTTCTGTTTCTAACGCTTCCCAAACATCATGGGGATTAGGCGTCAATGGGTAAATTGGAACACCTAAAATCATACACCCAATCTGAGCATTTGGAATCAATTCATGACATTTTTTAACCGCACGAGCACTAGCAACTAACTCATGGTGAATGGCTTGGTAAATATCTTCATGACTTAATTCTGATTTAGGAGTATTGATCCCTCCACTTAAAAATGGAACATGTGTAATGGAGTTAATTTCATTAAATGTCAACCAGTATTTTACCTTATCTTTATATCGTTTAAACACTACCTCAACATATTTTTCAAAAAAATCAATTAATTGCCTATTTTTCCATCCATCATACTCTCTCGTTAAGTGTAAGGGTGTTTCATAGTGAGATAATGTCACTAAGGGTTCTATCCCATACTTCAAACATTCATCAAATACTTCATCATAAAATCGTAACCCCTCTTCATTTGGTGTGTTTTCATCACCATTGGGGAATATTCTAGGCCACGAGATAGAAAGTCTAAACACTTTAAATCCCATCTCAGCAAATAATTTTATATCTTCTTTATATCTATGATAAAAATCTATTCCTTTTAATTTTAAATTATCTTCGGTTGGGTATTCTTGTGGTTCTTCTTGCCACCCTTTTCTAGTAACATCTTGTACAGATAATCCTTTTCCACCAATATTATACGCACCTTCAGCTTGATTCGCTGCTATTGCGCCTCCCCATAAAAAGTTTTCAGGAAATTTCATCTCTTCTCCCCTCTTCCTCTAAATTGTATATAAAATAGTATCTTGATTTGAAACATCACCAGTATCATTTGGCACAACAATGTCAATATAATTTGCGGTATTTGTCACAATAACAGGAGTCACTATGTCATATCCAGCTTCTTTCACTTTCTCTATGTCAACAGTAATCATTTTTTGTCCTTTTTCGACTGTATCGCCTGATTCAACAAACGATTCAAAATATTTACCGTTTAATTCAACTGTGTCAATTCCTATATGAATTAACAATTCAATACCAGAATCACTGGTTAATCCTATTGCATGTTTTGTCGGAAAAACTGCCGACACAACTCCAGAAAATGGAGCAACTATCTCATTGTTTTCCGGAACAACAGCGATACCATCTCCCATTATTTTCTCAGAAAAAGTTGGATCATTTACTTTTTCTAATGCTACTAATTGACCTTTTACAGGAGAATACACTTTTTTCGGATCATTGCTAACAGATAAATGAGTATTATCTACTTGGCTCTGGTCATTTGATGACATACTTTCTTCGTTAAATCCGTAAATCCAAGTAAAAACAAATGATAAAATAAATGAGCCAACCGCAACAATTATGGCATTAATAATATTTGAGTTTCCATTTTCTCCAATAAACTGAGGAAGTGAAATAAATGATGGTACAGCAAATGCATAAGATTCTAAATGGACAAACCCTGCAAATACACCCATAATTCCTGAAGCTAACATTGACGCATACAACGGTTTCTTAAATTTCAATGCAATCCCATATAAACCAGGTTCCGTTACACCAGCTATTAAGGCAGATAAACTGGCAGCTAATGCTGTTTGTTTTGTGTCTTTATTTTTTGATTTAAATGATACTGCTAACGCAGAAGCTCCTTGAGCAATATTCGAAGCTAACATAGCAGGTAAAATAAGCATATCTGGATTTTGGAAAGAGGCTATTAAAAAAATTGGTGCAAATGCCCAATGCATCCCTGTCATAACAATTAAAGGCATAAAAGCAGCCATCAACCCTAATGCTAACCAACCTGCTTTGTCTTGTAACCAAATCATCATAGTAGATAACCCTTCACCTACCAATGTTCCTAAAGGCCCTACAATAACTAAAGCTAGCACACCGGATACAATAATAACTAATAACGGTTTTGCAAAACTTTGAATAACAGATGGAATGATTTTGTCAAAGAATCGTTCAATATAACTCATCAACCAAACTACAATTAAAATTGGAATAACTGATGAACCATAGGATGCCAACGTAATAGGTAACCCAAAAACGTTTAAAGGATTTCCTTCCGCTACTAATGCAACGAAATTAGGATGCAACATAATCCCTGCCACAGTGACTGCCAACATTGGTGATACTTTAAATTTCTGTGCAGCGGTATAAGCTAACATGATTGGAATAAAATAAAACGGAGCATCACCAAAAAATGATAACACGGCAAACGTTTGAGAATCTTTGCTAAGTAAATTAATCATCGGTAGTATAATCAGTAATACTTTAATCATCCCTCCACCAATTAAAGCGGGAATTAAGGGAGACATACAACTAGTTATCACGTCTACAATCGCATTTAATACCGTTGTTTTTTCTTTAGGCTCTTCACTTGCATCATCTGTTTTAAAATCACCTAATTTTATAAACTCTTTGTAGTATTTATTGACATCATTTCCTAAAATAACTTGATATTGTCCTCCTTTTTTCATAACCCCCATAACCCCAGGAATATCTTTAACTTTTGCATCATCAACCTTATCCGTATTTTTTAATTTCACCCTAAGTCTCGTCATACAATGAGTAACTGAAATAATATTTTGTTCTTCTCCTAATGCTTGGTAAATTTCTTTCGCTGTTTTTTTATAATCCATTTTTCTTCCCTCCGAATATAAAATAAGAGCATAACCTATTACTAAATGTTTAGTGATAGGTCATGCTCTGTTAAGATAACAATCCTATTAATTTAAATTTTTTGTAATTCTTCTAATGTGTGCCGTTAAATAGACTAGTTCGGTGGCACTTAATTCGTATTGATAGTCCATCAAAATAGACTCTTTTATTTTAAGAGAACACACATATTCATTTTCATATTTATGTTTCAGTGTTTCTAATAAATCATCGTCCTCATCATCATAATGTTCATGTGCCAACAGTCTCTGAGCAAAAAATTTAACATGAGTTATAAAACGATAATAGTCTAATGAAGATTCATCAAATTCCGTATTGTAATGCTCTTTTACAATCTCATCAATTTTTTTGGTAATACTTGTCACCTCATAAGCATAATCATTTGTTTTACTATCAGACGCATTTATAAAATGTAATGCAATGAACGCTGCTTCGTCTATTTCCAATTCTACATTTAATTCTGATTTAATAATGGCTAAAGCTTTTTCTCCAACAGCATATTCATCAGGATAAAATCTTGCAATGTCCCATAGTAGAGGATTTTTTAATCGAATACCTTCCTGATATCTCTCAATAGTTGAATAAATATGGTCTGTCAGGTTAATGTATATTATCTCATTTAAGGCTCTACCCAATTTGATTTTTCCAAAATTTATAATTTTTTCAGAAACTAAAACATATTCCATTGGCACATTGATCAAAAGTTCTGTAAACTTATTTTGATTATTCTTATCTTGTAAGATGAATGTTTTTTCAACCTGTTCCATCTCAACCTTGGAACCTTTCTTCTTACCAAATGCAATTCCTTTACCCATCAGCAATATATCCAAACCTTTGCCATTTGAAGAGATGACTGTGTTATTATTTAATACTCTTTCTATGATCATAGCTAATCTCCTATTTAAACAAAAAAATCCCATTTAATCATTTATCAAATGATGTAAATAGGTCTCAGCTCACTAATGTGATAACTTCCATATTTAAAATAATCACTGTCTTGTATTCAAACATGCTTACCCTAAGTAATAACATAATGAATTATGAACATATATTAGCATTTTATTAAAGCGTTGTCAAACAAAAATGGCGTTATTTATAAATACCTATTTTTACTAGTTTCTCAGTCCGCTATTCTTGATGTAATCGTTGATGATAAGTTTTTCATGATTTGCTATATTTTCAGGTAAATTGTCTAATGGAACGAACTGACAATCAATTGTTTCATTCGTATGTTTTATAATGCTTCCTGTATAGTCTTTTATTAAGAAACTCATCGAAACAAATGAACAAATATCTCCATTAGGGTATGTAAATACATGATTTTCACCGCCGAAAACATTTAATAGTTCGACGTCTTTTTCTAATGTTTTCAATCCTGTTTCTTCAAAAAGTTCTCTGCATACTGCTTTATAGGGAGATTCATACAACTCAATTGAACCAGCAGGCAATCCCCATAATCCATTATCACTTCGTTTAATTAGCAATAATTCGTGACGCTCTATTAGTAAACCTAGCACGCCTGCTACTACTAATGGCCGATTTCCCACATCTTTTCTTAGCTCTAATAAATAGTCTTTCATATTTCTCCCTTTGTTTTTATTATAGTTTTTTTCTTTCATTTTCTTTGGCTATATCTTTTTGCAAGTCCTTTGCAAAATCTTTCGTATCAACCAAGCTTGCTTTATTTAAGCCTCCTAGTCCTGTATTTACCATCTTCCCCCAACCTTTTAAAGGATCTTTTCCTTTAGCTCGTAACTTGTCATTTTTTAACCGTATTTTTTCTGATTTTAAGAGTTTTTTATCATCCATTAGAGTCACCTCACCTTTATTATTAAAATTAATTAACTACATCTATAAATTTTGAATATCTCTTACGATCATTTTCTCTCCTACTCTTTCAATTATCCAGATATCTTTAAATGATATAGGCTCAATTTCACCACTTGGTGGCATACCATTTTCTTCAAAATAGTCAACCAGCGTTCCCTCGAATAGCACTTTTTTTAAAGGATTGTTTTGTGTGGAGCGTGTTACTTTGACCTTATCTATCTGAATATTTGTGACAATATTTTGTTTATTCAATCGTTTATATTCTGCTAGTTTTTGCTGAAAATCTTCATATAATGTGACATCCATTTGGTCTTTTACTTCTGTCATATCACCATGACTCCAAGCAAGTTGTATATTTCTAAACAATGATTTGTATTCCCATAATTCTAAGTCATCGATATCTGTATACATAGTATTTTCCTTTAAAGAGGATAAAAAATTTTTCAACATGAATAGTGGCGCTAATAAAATTAATAAAAGCACTTGAAAGATATTATGTCTTCCTGAATTGTTTCCTCCACTAATACTTCCACCAGTGTTTCCCCCACCACCTGCTCTTGCTTCAACTATTACTGGAAAAATATGATAAAAAAGAAAAACAAAGACCAAAAATACAAATAAATACCCTAATCTCTTTAATAATTTCTTTTTCATTTCCTATCCTCCTAACTATAAATAGTCGAAATTTTTAGTTGTAATACAGAACAACTCAAGGTTTACAGAATTTCACATCGTTTATTTAATTTTTTTGATACTATCACTGTTTCTCTTGAATAGCCTATTTCAATATATACGACATATCTTTTATATGATATTATCATAAAACCAATAATAAACATACTTTTTACTTGTTTGAAATAAGCTATCACCTATGATATTCACAGCATTAATTCTTATTAAAAGCCAAAATAAAAAGACCTATCAATAAAATAGGTCAAAAAATTAAAAAAATGTCATAAGAAATTCAGTAATAAACTTAACTACTGTACCTAAAATAGTAACAACACCTAAAAAACTTGTTACGATTAAGATTTTTTCTTTAAGATAGTTTTTTGTACTACGATTTTTTTGTAACTCCTCTAAAGTCCCATTACCTTCAGAAAAAGCAATAATTTCTTTAAATGTTTTGATGTTATATTTCTTCTTCTTTTTTTCTATCTTCATTGCATAATACATCATACCTATTGAGAAAAATAAAAAAGAAATCAACCCTTTTATGCCATCAAATACAATTAAACAAGGTATCCCAATAATTAACATCAGTATAAGAAAAATCAACATGCCTTTTACGTCTGTATCCATCTTCTCATTATCCACAACATTTTTCATTATTTCCATGTCCCCTTTGACTAATTCATCTAGGGTGATATCAAAAAGAATACTCAAAGCGAGTAAATTATGAATATCAGGATAACTTTTGTCATTTTTCCATTTAGAAATTGTTTGACGTGTGACATATATTTTTTTGCTAATACCTCTTGAGAAAATCCATGAAGTTCCCGATATTTTCTTAATTGTTTGCTAAAGTTCATTTTTTTATCCTCCTAGTGAATTAAAGAGTACATGATAAACTAGAGTCTTGTCTGTCTATTTATCGTGACAAAGCCTATATATCAACATGTATACAGTTGTTTACATATATCAATCACTATGATTAGTCACTTTTTTACTTGTTTCCGGTAAATCGTACCGTAGTCGTCTCTTACCAAATAATCATTATCTACTAAAAATCGTCTTAGAATAGCAAAGTCATCATAATAGTTTTTCAGGATGTTATTAATCTCTTTTTCAGTATAATCAGTATTTTGTTCAAACTGATCGCTCAATTTTTCAAATAATAATCGCTTATCTTTCGTTTTCCGAGGAATTGTTGTTAACTTTCCATCTTTAAAAAAACGTTCTATTGTCATTTTTAACCCTCCTTTTTAAACACCATTATAACGTAACGTTTCTCTTTTTGTCACCATTATTCAAAGCAAAAAAAGTCATAGATTATATCATATCAATGACATCATCAAAATGATTTAATCTACCACTTTTTAAATGAATATTATTTAATAAATATAATTAACCACAACTTCTTGTTCACTTTCTTCAAGATTAAACCCTGAATCAAACGTCACATGGGCAAACTTATAATCCATTTTATTTGGCAAATGATCGGCTAATAGTGTATCAAACGTACTATCCTCAAATGATTCCCCCGAAGCATGATTAATTTTAACCGTTAGTTGAACGAGTTCTTCTCCGTTTATCTCAATCCTCTCAAATCCTGGTCTATTTTCTATTATGTCATGATGTAATGTTCCAATATAGGTTGACTGTTTCTCCTTATCAAATAAAAGGGTGATACCTTTTGCAATAGGTGGATTGTGTGCCATCCAATAATCATAGTTATTAGGATACAATATATTCATGTATAAGTGACTCATAAATTTGTCGTGTTGTTCAGCTTCTTCGTACTTTTTCCCTAAAAATATTTCTGTCATAATATCGTTTTTTATACTTAGTGTGCTATTCATATAATCCCTCCATCTAAATAATCGTGCTACAAAAGTGACAAAGTGTTACTTTAGAAAAAGAATAACACAATAGTGACACTTTGTCACTTGAAACCCACTTTAAATAAAAAAGAAAAACCTACCCTATAAAGGTAAGTTTTCTTAGATTTCATATAAACATATCTATAACTTCTACAACATCTATCCAGGTCAACATGTCACATTGCTCGATTTTTTCTAAATGACGTTTTGTAAAATCAATTGCTCGTAACTGGTGGGTGACAATTTCACCTTCTACTTGTTGTGGCTGTTTAATCGTCACGTAAGTAGAAAAATCTCTATTTGTTGACGTGATGGGACACACCAAACAAAAACCAGTATGCTGATTAAATTCGTCTCGGCTAACAGCTAAAGCTGGTCGACGTTTTTTAATTTCTTTACCTTTTGATGGATCAAAGTCCATCCAGACAATATCCTTCTGTTTTGGCGCGTTCATTTAATGCTCGTCCCCTTTAGACATCATAATATCCCACTCGGTATCTTCTTGTACCACAGAATCCCTAAAACCTGCCCAATCCTTAGCATCTTTAAAAATATCTTCTTTTTTAGGTTTTAAAATATAGGCTTCGCCAACTTTAGTAATAGTAAACGTATCTCCTACTTCAGGAGAAATATCTTTAGGAAAAATAGCTCCAACAGAATTTCCAATTTTTCTAGCGACTGTTTCCATTACTCTCATCTCCTATTCACTTGTTAAACTCAGTATAACTAGATTTAACCACTCTGTCAAAAGTAAGAACGTCATTTTTCGCATTAAAAAAGCTCTTAGAATAGCTTCTAAGAACTTGTACCTTATTTGTTACTGTCACTATTAAAAAGAGGTTCATCTTTATCATGGTAATATTTAGGATTAATTTTTAAATACTCTTCTTTCTTTCCTTTTCCAATAAGAGACATAATCATGGGACTAAAACCTAACACACCTAAAATGACGGAGCCAACTACTAACTTTGTTTTACTAAACATGGTTATCATCCTCTCTCTTTAAAACTTACATTAAGTGTACCAAAAAAAGAATGTCTTGTCATATAATAATAGATATTAAAAAAAACATAAATTTCATTCAAGTTATTAATAAATAACATATTATTTTGACTATTATTGCTAAAATAAATGTAACTAGCGAACGATTGGAGGGTGACTAAAATGCTTGATAATCTTAAACAAGAATTCGATAAAGGAATGCCTGTAATAACTTATATTAAAAAGAAATATGGATTTGACTCAGTGGAAGAATTCGAAGCCTATATTAAAGAGTTAAAAGAAAAAGCTGATAAGTATGATGAACAACAAAAATAATCCATGTAAAAGCCCTTAGTTATTTTGTAGCTAAAGGCTTTTAAAAAAAACAAAAAATACCCACTAGTAAATTCTAGTCGGTATTTTTATTTTTTTCTACTTTAAAGTGAAAGGTTGTTTTTGCTTGATAATTTGGATGGGTTTGTAAAAAGTTGGAAATAAGCTCTGTCATATCAACTGTCACTTCTTTGATGATTTTTGACGCATCAAACATTGCGTAATTTCCGCCACCTACTGCACGATATTGATTAATGACAATATCTAGTGAATCATCCATCTTGATTGGTTTTCCTTTGTAAGATAACTCGCTCACACGTTCACCAACAGGATAAGACACATTGATTTTGTAATCAATACCACTATACATATCATAATTGTAATGCTCTGTTTTAGGGTATAAGAATTTATCGCTTACGACAATCTCGTCATCTTCATTCAGTGCAAAGTACTCAGCACTTTGTTCTAACGCATCTTTCAAGTCCTGTCCAGAAACTGTCAAAACGGCTAAAGTATTTGGATAAATATAATTTGTCACGATATCTCGCATCGTCACATCAGACTGGAATCCTTTACTGTCATTATCAAATAAAGCTGTACCAGAAATATCTGCCCCAGTGGCGTCCATCTGAACATCTTGAATGAATTCAATGTAAGCATGCCCATTAATTCGCACACTCATTGGATCAGTAATCGTCATGTCTCCATCTATGTGTCCAAGTGGTTGATCTAACCAGTCTTCTACAGTATCTAATACTGGTTTAAATGTTTCTACTATGTCTTTGTCAGCATCATAATCAGCCATTGTTAATAATTCAGCACTTGAATCTGTCACTTTTTTATCATCAGATAAGCATAGCGTGATTTTACCAACATGTTTGGCTTTATCTCCCGGTTGTGTAACAGGTGTGCCTTTAATTTTTTCTGCAATCACTCGGTGCTGGTGTCCAGTTACAAACGCATCAATTCCCTCAACTTGGGTCACGATATCGTATCCTTCGTTTTCACCAGTTAAGTTTTCTGTAGGAGTGCCAGTTTGCAAATCTTTTTCAAATCCGCCATGATAACTCACTATGACCACATCTGCTTCTTCTTTAAGTTTTGGTACATAGTGTTTAGCTGTTTCAAGTGCAGATAAAAAGGTTAATCCTTTAATCGTTTCAGGTTGTTCCCAATTTGGAATATAAGGTGTGGTTAGCCCTAACACCGCAATTTTTAAACCATTTTTTTCTAGTATCACATAAGCTTGACCAGTAAGTGGTTCATTGTTTTCATTTAAAATATTCGCACAAACGATTGGGTAGTTTAGTTGCTCCACTGTATCAAGTAAGTATTCGACACCATAATTAAATTCATGATTGCCTAGAACGCCAACATCATACCCAACAGCGTTCATAATATCTGCGACTTGTTTACTCTCTTTTTTCTTCGATAGGTAGTAACTCATGGGTGAACCTTGTAAAAAGTCCCCATTGTCTATTAAGACAAGTGTCTCATCAGATTGGCGTTGTTCTTCTTTCATCGCTGTGACAGCTTTTGATAGGCCAAATGGTAAATCTTGATTAACTGCTCTAAAATCTGTCGGGTACAAATAACCATGTGTATCACTGGTAGAAAGAATTGTTATCTTATCCATTGACTAATTTTCCTCTCAAATAGTTTGATATAACTTCGACAATTAAGATTAACACGATTAAGCCAATTAAGATAGACCCTACTTGATGCCAACGATATGAATTCATGGCAAAAATAAGTGGTGCCCCAATACCACCAGCTCCTACTAAACCTAAAATAGTCGCATCACGTAAGTTCATATCAAAACGATAGATGGTAATGGAGGTAAAGTTAGCAATTAATTGTGGGATAATCCCAAAACGAATTTTTTCAAACGTTGTACACCCAAAAGAATCCATTGATTCTAAAATACCTGTATCAATTTCCTCGATGACATCAACATATAATTTTGATACCATCCCAATAGATGTAAGAGACATGGTCATTACTCCGGCAAATGGCCCAGGTCCAGTCACACGGATAAACATTAACCCATAGACTAATGCCGGAATGGTTCTAATCACGACCACAAATGCTCTCATGAATAAATACACTGGTTTTGGCATAATACTTGGTGCCATTAAAAAAGCGATTGGAATAGATAAAATCGCACCAAAAATGGTTCCTAAAAAGGCAATACAGATTGTTTCAAATAATAAGTAAGGGACACCTTGTTTTGTGCCGTTAAATAAAAGCTGAGTATCCGGTTGAACAATCCCTTTGAGAATGTTTGCGGCAATTTTTCCACCGCCTTCGTCCATGGCATTAAAATTTAATGCTGACAACGACCAGATAAACGCTCCAAGCAAGACAGCTACTAATATAACGTATTGCTTTGTCTTATTTGGTTCTTTGTTTAATTCAGTTAAAATACGTTGATTCATATATGTCTTCCTTTTCTATTGTAATTTTTTACGGAAAAATTCGCTGATTGTTTCGATGATTCCAACAGAGATAACCAATACTACTAGAATCGTTCCAACGTTTCCGTAGTCTCGCCAACCCAACTGCTCGTTCAGTAAGATACCTAATCCACCAGCTCCAACATACCCTAAAATTGACGCATAACGTAAATTTCCTTCAAAGTTAAATAAAGAAGTCGATAGATAAGATGGTAAAATAGCTGGAATCACACTATAACGAAAAGCTTGCAAACGAGTTAGCCCCATTGATTCCAACGCTTCAAATGTTGACATATCAAGTGCTTCGATTTGTTCATATGTTAATTTTCCAACATAAGAAATCGTAAAGATAAAAATAGCAACTGTCCCTGCCATTGTTCCAAGACCAAATACAAATGTTGCGATTAAGGCAATAACGATTGTTGGTAGAGTTCTTAAGAAACTTAAAATCAATTTAAATAATGACGAAACAAAGCGATTTTTTACAATATTATTAGAAGCCAATATAGCAAATGGAACAGCTAATAATGCCCCAATGAGTGACCCTAGTAAAGACATTTTAATCGTGTCAAAAAGAGGAACCCACACTTTATCTAAAAAATCCATTTTAGGTGGAAACATGGCTTTTAGCATCACAAAAAACTGATCGCCACGAGTGACTAGTTGCGTGAAGTTAAATTGTGTTACTTGAATTGAAATATACATAAATATAAGAACTAATAACACAATCAACGGAGTGTAAGATGCTTTTTGAACGACTTGTTTTCCATTTGGCAAAGTGATCGTTTTTTTACGCATGTTTACTCTCCTTTCTTATCCCCATCATAAATGGTTGATAATACTTCTTCTGTCACGTCTTTTGATGGGCCATCATAAACAATTTGTCCTTGTCTAATCCCAATCACTCGATCAGCATATTCTAATGCCAAATCCACGTGGTGAATGTTAATTAATACTGAAATATTTAAGTCTTTGTTGATTCGTTTAAAATCATCCATGACAGTTTTAGCTGTGACAGGGTCAAGTGCCGCAACTGGTTCATCAGCTAAGATAACTTCTGGATGACTAGCCAATGTTCTAGCTAAAGCCACACGTTGTTGCTGTCCACCTGATAGTTGATCCACTCTGACAAAAGCTTTGTCTAAAATCCCAACATTGTCTAATGACTCTAAAGCTGTTACTTTGACGTCTTCTGGGAAAATACCAAACACACGTCTCCACCAAGGTAATTCAGGGACTGATGAAATCATGACGTTTTTTAGTACGGTTGCACGAGTGATTAGGTTAAATGATTGGAAAATCATCCCTATTTTACGGCGAAATTCCCTAATTTCTTTTCCTTTAATCTTTCCAACGTTTGTCTCATTAACCATTAATGTTCCTTCAGTGATATCATGCATACGGTTAACACAACGAATTAACGTTGATTTACCCGCTCCTGACAGTCCAATGATTGCGACAAACTCACCTTGTTCAATTTCTAAATTAATATCTTTCAAACCCACATATCCATTTGGATAGACCATTTGGACGTTATCAAACTTTATCATCTTAAAATCCTTTCTAAAAACAAACTGCCATCATCAAAAGAGATGATCGCAGTTTGACGTTTCGTTTTTCTTAAATTTATTTAGCGTCTTGAACTAATTTTTGTGCTTTTCGTTCATTATCATAGTCTTTAGGATTTGCTTCTACATATCCTTCGTGACTGTAGATACCAATAACTTTTTTACCTTCATCTGTTTTAGCGATGTTGATAAATGATTTTTGTAACGCTTTTTTCAAATCATCTGTCATTGTTTTAGAGTTTTTACTTACTGAGATTGTATCGTTATAAATCGCTGGTGTCACACCGATAACGTTTGTTTCATCCCAGATAGATTTTTCACGGCCAAATTCTTTTGTCCAGTTTTCTTCATTATCACG
Source organism: Vagococcus bubulae (assembly GCF_003950315.1). GTDB lineage: Bacteria > Bacillota > Bacilli > Lactobacillales > Vagococcaceae > Vagococcus > Vagococcus bubulae. The sequence goes on along the minus strand of NZ_NGJT01000001.1, from coordinate 102,562 downwards.
ACGAGCGTCAGCATAAGTTAATACCACATCAACTTGACCTGAAGCTAAACGAGCAAAGGCACTACCGTAAGAATCTGATTGTACAATATTTTTTAAGTCAGTGATTTTTTTGTCATAGTTTTCATTTAACCATAAACTTGGGTAAATGTATCCAGCTGGAGAAGATGAACTCATCACACTCCATGAAAGGTTATTTAAATCATCCCATGATACTTTTTCACCTTTATTTACTTTATCTGCAACTGCTTGGCCTTTTGAAGATGGTCCAGCAATCATTAATGCACGGTAAGAATCAACTTGTTTGTCAGTTGGCTCAGTTGGTTTGTTTTCATTCCAAACTTTCGCTTCGTCTGAGTCGATTGACAATCCAGCGCGTGTTGCAGTTAAGATAGGTTCTGCCCCTTCATCATATAAGACGTAAGTTCCACCAGGGATAAAACCAATGTCAAGTGTACCTGAATCTAGTGACTCACCAACCGCTTCAAAGTTAGTTCCAACAGTGATGTCGATGTTTTTTACATCATATCCTTGTTCTTTTAACTCTTTTTGCATTAATTCTTTTAGAGGTTCTGTTGCTGAAACAATTTCCTCTGGATCTCTTGATGGGACAAAACCAACTGATAATGTTTCAATGGCTTTATCATCCTTACCTTTACTTGATTCGCTTCCTTTATCTTTAGCAGAATCGCTACCACATGCACCTAATGTTGCTACCAACGCAACTAGACCTGTATACTTCAAAACTTTTTTAAACAACGACTGTTCCTCCTTTAAATTATCTGCATCCACTTCCTTGAATACTCTTAAATTATAGCATTTTACTTCATAAAAGCAATTACATTTGAAAAAATTTGTCTTAAAAACGAATATTTTACCCTGTTTTTACACAAAATTTACGGTAAAGGAAGATTAAAAAAACAAGTGCAATTTTGCACTTGTTGATTATTTTTGTAATTCGATTTTAATACAGCGATTCATAATAACATCTGTTATACCATTATCATATAAAAGGTCAGCTGCTTCATCGTTTTCTATTCCTAGTTGTGCCCAAAAAACAGGCGCATCTGATTTTAAGAAATCTTTCGCCACATCCACTAATGCTGCACTTGGTCTAAATACATCAACGATATCAATTTTTTCATCAACTGATTCAATAGAAGGATAAACTTTTTCACCTAAAATCGTTTTTCCTTCTTTCATTGGATTAACTGGAATAATCTTATAACCTGCTGCTTGCACAACTTCTGCCACACGATAACTTGTTTTTTCAGGGTTATCACTTAATCCTACAATCGCCACAGTACGAGCAATGTTTAAAATCTCTTTTACTTTCTTATCGCCTAAATCTTTATATGCCATCATTATCAACCTCCTAATTGTTTCATTTATTATAACAAAAAAAAGCGATTACTTCTCTTAAACTGCCTATCTCAATTGTTCACTCGTTTATTTCATGGTAAAATAGACTAGCGTTAAGGAGGACACAACGTGAAAACTATTTCGTTATTTATATTAGCTTATTTACTTGGTTCGATTCAATCTGGTGTGTGGATTGGAAAATTCTTCTATCATAAAGATATTAGAGAGTTTGGAAGTGGCAACACAGGAACAACCAACACATTTCGCGTACTAGGAAAACGTGCTGGGACAGCCGTATTATTTATGGACATCTTAAAAGGAACAGTGGCAACTAGCTTACCAATCTGGTTTGGTTTATCAATTGATCCATTGTGGTTTGGTGTGGCTGCGATATTGGGGCATACTTTTCCAATATTTGGACACTTTAAAGGTGGTAAAGCTGTGGCAACAAGTGCTGGGATGCTACTAGCCTACTCACCCACTTTTTTCATCTACTCAGCTAGTTTGTTTATCATCTTTTTATTTTTAACTAGTACCGTTAGTTTAGCAAGTATGATTAGTGCTATCATTATTACCATTTCTACTATAGTATTACCAATTTATGCACCATTTATTCTAGCTGAACAAAACTGGCTACTCACTTCACTTGCTGTGGCCATCACATTGTTTATTATTATTCGTCACCGTGATAATATCAAACGAATCAAAGCAGGGACAGAAAGTAAAGTAAATTTTGGTTTAAGAAAAACAAAAAACCGTTAGACTCCATGGTTAGTCTAACGGTTTTACATTTTCTATAAAAATGTAAATTATGCTTCTTTAGTCATAACGTCTTTTCCATCATAATGACCACATGAAGGGCACACATGATGAGATTTTCTCATTTCACCACAGTTACTGCAAGCTGTTAAGCCTGGTACAGATAATTTGTAATGAGTACGACGTCTATTTTTTCTAGCTTTTGACGTTTTTCTTTTTGGTACTGCCATCTAGATACACCTCCCTACTAACTTAAATACGTGACAAGTCACATATATTCCAATCCTACTGCTCATCTTCCTTAAAAAAGTCAGATAATTTAGCAAGACGAGGATCAATGGTTGATGCTGCTTCAGTTTCTTGTTCTACCTTAATATCATCTTCTGAAACAACTTGCCAAAAGTCACCTTTTGGTAATTCTGTTGATTGCTTTTCTTCTTCTGTTAAAACTTGTAATGGTAAATTTAGTAGGATAAAGTCTTCAATCGCTTCTGTTAAATCGATTAAATCTTTTTCCAACACAATTATCAAGCTTTTATCATCTTCTGACACATCTTTTAATGCATCATACTGTCTAGGCGTCATGTATTCTTCATCTATGAGAAGATTTAATGGCATTTCAACAGGTTCTAATGAACGAGATGATGGAACAGTAAGAATGGTTTCAATTGTCATATGAGCATAGTAACCTATCTCATCGACTTCTAAAAACCCATTGACTTTAATTGGAGAAATATCAATAATAGATGGTTCTCTTTTTTTTAAAGAGGCTGATAAATCAATTGTTTCTAAGAAATCCACTTGACTTCCTCTAAACTTATTTAATTCTGACAATGCCCACTTCATTCTATCACTCCTTAAGCAACAAAAATAATTATACTAGTCTGTAATTCCTTTGTCAATCAGTTTTTGATAACATCATTCGGTTTAAATTAGTTATCTAATCGACGATTCTCACCAATCATGGTAATTTGTTTTGAAAGGTACTTAATCCGCTCCATGATGCGTTTTGCTTTCAATGGTTCGTCATCTCCTTTTTGCGAGAAGCGAAGATGTTCTTCTTCTAACTGTTTCATATCTAAATTAGAAGAGAAAAAGGTTGGTAATTTTTCTTGCATACGATACTGTAAAATCACACCCAATACATCATCTCGTATCCATGCACTCATAGAATCTGCCCCAATATCATCCAGCATCAGGATGGGTGTTTTCTTCACCGTATCCAGTTTTGATGCAACACTGTCATCTTTGATTGATTGCTTCATCTCCACACAAAAGGTTGGAAAATGGACAATCGTCGTTCGGATACCTTTTGTTGCTAACCCATTCGCAATGGCTCCTAACAAATAGGTCTTTCCTACTCCAAATGTGCCATACAAGTATAGTCCTTGATGAAATGCTTTTGGGTTCTCATAGTAATCATTCATAAATGTGATGGCTTCGCTCAATGCTTCTTTTCTCTCAGCCGTAATATTAAACTGATCTAATGAGGCGTCTTTGATATCTTTTGGCATTGAAATAGCTTGAACACGATTTCGAATCGTTTCATACTCTTTTTTCTTCAATAATTCTTCAGTCGGAACATAGGTGACATCAATAAAATGATGATTTAAAAATAATTTTGGTTCATATCCTGGGGCAATCATACTCGCATCATTGGCAAGAAATTTTTCTTTTTCTTTGACAAACTCATATAATTTAGCAGAACTTTTTAAAATATCGTCATCGGTCAACTGATCACGATGTTCGGCAATAAACGTTTGCACGTCTTGATCTTTTTGCACAACTTCCATTAGTTGCACTAAACGGTCTTGGATATTTTGATTGTTGACTGTTCGATTAAGTTGTTGATTGATGTGTTTCATGATGATTCACCACCTTGATTAAATTTCTTTAATTGTTGCTCTAGCATAGACAACTCTTCACCAGAAAGAGGGGTTTCTTTTCGACTGTCACCTGTTGCCCAATCTGGTAACGTTTCTTTTCTCGTTGGTTTTTTTGAATAATGTCGATTATAGTTCTTGTTTGTTGCTTTCTTGGTCGATTCTTGTTTGAAATTCTTCACTTGTTTTAAGGCTTCCGATGCTTTATATACTTTATTTTGTGCCCAGTTATTAGCAATTGTGTTCACCATATTTTGATTAAGTGATGGATTGTTTAACACAACCAGTGAATAATGAATCAACATATTAATCACTTCATCTGGCAATTTAGATTGCGCTTTTAAATTTTCAATCGTCCAACGTTCATTTTGCGCCACAAACCCATTTTTTTGTTCTTTAATGGCTTTTAAAAAAATGAGTGGGGCAATTCTTTCACACGATGTAATCACGGCAATTTCTTCTGGAGAGAATCCTTGATGTTTTAAATCATTTTTATGACGTTCAATCGCTTGATCGTCTTGTTTAGGTGTTAATGATGTGACTTGTTTCTTTTCTACATTTGATGCTATCGATTTGGTTTGATGATATTTTTTATAAATATGACGTTTAAACTCTTTCACATCGACTTCATTGGTGACATAGTCTAAACAATATTTCACATGACTCACCATATCTAATTCATTTATACCATACAATCCATGAATCGTGTAAACAAGTGGTTTAAATTCGGTGTTTAAAAAAGTTTGATCAATGTTTAAACCAGACAAGTTATCTACGAAAAATTCCCAATCAAATGTTGAAGCTTCTGCTTTAGGTACAACAGGTGTTGGAACCTGTTTCATCACCTGATTCGTTTGTTCGATTAACTCGTTTGATTGTACTAATCGCTCGGAGCTTAATTGAAAAATGTCAGTATAGTTGCTTGTAATGTCACTATAATCAGAGGTGTCAGGGGTATCTGGTTTAAATACCTCCACTAACGATTGAAATCTCTGTTCTCCAACTCTATCTAATAATAGCAAACTCAACACATCATCCGCTAAAAAAATATGTGGTGGTAAGACATTACCTAATATATAAACATAATGATAACCCTCATCTTTTTTTCGAACATAAGTCTTTAGTAACCCAATGGCTTCTAGTTTGATGCGAGATTGGTATAACTCTTGAAGTCCATTATTCATCATATCTTGTAACACAAAATGAGAGGTTGGTTTTTTAAATTCAGATACATGACTCAACAAATTATGGTACAACATCAACGCATTGCCACCAATTATTGGTTGATACAGTAGGTTCAAAACACGTGTATCTTCTCCATTTAATAGGCTATAACAATGTACTTCAAACGTATCTTTAGGCTTTAAATGGGGGTGTGTTTTAATCACCTCATACTCACTTCACTTTCTATCTTCTTAATCATGTTGCTCTTTATCAATAATTTCTTGTAATTCTTTTAAAAAGACACTCATATCTTTAAATTGGCGGTAAACGCTGGCAAAGCGAATATAGGCAATCTCATCTAGATTAACTAATTCTTCCATGACATATTCGCCAATTAAAGTGGTCGATACTTCATTGTCCCCTTTTTGTCGGACTCTATTTTCCACACGTTCAACGACTTGTTCCATCTGGTCCATGGACACGGGTCTTTTTTCTGCCGAACGAACTAAACCTCTTAGTATTTTTTCACGGTTAAACTCTTCTCTTGCCCCATTTTTCTTCACAACAAGTAATGGAGATACTTCAATACGCTCGAACGTGGTAAATCGAAAGCCACACGCTTCACATTCTCTTCTACGACGAATGGCACGATTGTCATCAGCAGGACGACTATCTACTACTCTTGAACCATTATAGCTACATTTAGGACACTGCATGTTTTTCACCTCTTCATAAACTGTCTCAACAGACGAAATAGTAGCACTATTATAACACGTAACACCACTATCGGTATAGGCAAACTCGTTTAGACAGATTAGACCATTATAACAAATTTTTATCCATACTAAAAAACAAAGAATCTTTTTTGAGAAATTCGTATTTAATAATGAATTTTTTGTTTAAAATATCGAATAATTTGTGCATATGTAAAAGATATATGATGATATTGCAAATTGTGTGACACAACGTCACTTTAGGTGTAATATACACACGTAAACAAATATTTTAAGTGAGGTGTACAAAGTGACAGATACAACAACTACGCAACAAAACACTGTCAAACATAAATGGTGGGCACTAGCCATATTAGCTCTTTCTGTGTCATTAGTCGTCATAGATGGGACCATTGTTAATGTGTCATTACCCGTCATTATGAAAGATTTGAAATTATCTTTTACTGATGCTGAATGGATTATTACGCTTTATTCGTTAATTTTCTCCTCTTTGTTAATCACAATGGGACGCATTGCAGATAATTTTGGTCGAAAAAAAATGCTGATTATTGGGATTGTTATCTTTTTAATCGGATCTATAATGGCTAGTTTTTCAAAAGATATTACGTTTATGTTAGCTGCTAGAACCATGCAAGGGATTGGGGGAGCAACGGTTTTACCAACTACCTTATCTGCTGTTAACTCATTATTCTTTGGCAAAGATCGGATTGTGGCTTTTGCCGTATGGGGTTCTGTTATTTCTGGTATGGCCGCCATTGGGCCTTTGTTAGGTGGGTATTTTACCACTTATATGACATGGCATTGGATTTTCTGGATTAATTTACCAATTGGATTATTTATTATTTTAGCGGCTTTAAAATTTTTACCTGAAACTTATGGTGAAAAGATGACGAACGGTTTTGATTTTATTGGCTTTATTTTATCAACTATTGGGTTAATTTTATTAGTATTTGGTATTATTGAAGGACGTAATTATGGTTGGTGGCACGTAAAAGGCGATCATCCTACTCTCTTTAACTTATCTATCATCCCAACCCTACTTGTTGTAGGAGCTATTTTCTTTGCTTTATTCTTAGTTTGGGAAGCACATCTAAGTAAAACAAATAAATCTCATTTACTTGATTTATCATTGTTTAAATTCAAAAGTTTTTCATTGGGGAACACCATTGCAGGGATTGTAGCAATTGGGGAATCCGGCTTATTATTCTTATTACCGCTATTTTTACAAAATATTTTGACACTTAGTCCTATTAAATCAGGTGCTATTTTAGCGATGATGGGACTTGGAGCCTTTTTAGCTGGTGGGATGGCATCCTTTATTGTTGAGAAAACATCTGCTTCATTTGTGGTTTCTCTTGGGTTATTCCTAGAAACACTTGGCTTTTTCGGATTCTTTAAAACAGTTGATCCCAATAATGGGTTAACTTGGATTATTGTTTGGTTAATCGTCTATGGTATTGGATTAGGTTTTGCCTCTGCCCAATTAACATCTATTGTGTTAAAAGATGTGCCACCTGCTCAATCAGGTCAAGGGTCAAGTATCCAGTCTACCGTTCGTCAAATTGGTTCCGCATTAGGAATTGCAATTATTGGGACAGTATTTGGTTTACAACTTCAACACGATATCCCAAATACACTAGACAATGTTGGATTGCCAACTCAAGTTCAACATTCACTTGAATCAAGTGTGATTGATAGTGCAGGTTCATCTATTCGTGTGTTAAAACAATCAAATCCTGAAGCATTGCATTTAACAAAATCAATTCAAGATAATATTGTCACAAAACTAGACCATAACTTTACAAACAGTGTGGTTAAAACAATCGGTATTGCATCTATTATTATGTGTATTAGTTTCATCTTAACATTTGGTCTTTACAAACGAAAAGATAAAGCGAAAGGATAAATAAATATAAATGAAACCACCTGAGCGAAAACGCTCAGGTGGTTTTTTATGAAAATGGTGTTAGCCAATTATCGACTTGTTTTAATGTTTCTTCGATTGATCCACTATTGTCAATGACAACATCAGCTAATCGTTTCTTTTCTTCTAAGTCCATCTGACTACTGATTCTTTTTAAAGCATCAGCTTCGTTCAATCGATCACGCGACATCAAACGAGATAGTTGCACCTGTTTTGGAACATAACAAACCATGACACGATCAACCATTTTATCATAACCGCCCTCATATAATAATGGAATATCGAGTACGACAAGTGGCTGTTCTTGTTTTTTATAGTCTGATATTTTCCTCAAGATATTTTCTCGTATTTCATCGGATAAAATACGATTAAGTAATTCCCTTTTTTCCTTATCTTCAAAAATAATCGACCCTAATTTTTTTCGATTAAGCTCGCCATTGGATAAAAGAATCTCTTCACCAAAATGAGCCACGATTTGATTTAAACCAGCTGTATTAGGTTCCACAACTTCTCTAGCGACGATGTCTGCATCAATCACAGGTATCTGTTTTGATTTAAAAAACTGACTAATCGTTGATTTCCCAGAAGCAATGCCACCTGTTAATCCTAATAAATAAGTCATGGTTGACTCCCCCTAATCATGAGTGACTTGACAGATAGGACAAAAGTGTGTGCCACGTTGAGCGACTTTTATTTTTTCAATCGTGTGCCCACAACGTTTGCAAGGTTCACCTTGTTTGCCATATGCCGATAAATACACTTGAAAATGACCGGCATCACCTAAAGCATTTTTATACGTTCTAATGGTGGTTCCACCAGCCTCTACAGCTGTTGCTAAGACATCAATAATGGCTTGATGAAGTGTTTCAACTTCATTATCCGTTAGTTTTGATGCTATCTGCTCTGGGTGAATACAAGACTGATACAATGCTTCGTCTACATAAATATTCCCTAACCCTGTGACAAGTGTTTGATCCAATAATAACGGTTTAATCGCACGATGCTTTTTCTTTAGTTGTTGCTTAAAAGTCTCTAAATCAAAATCTGGTAAAACAGGTTCTGGACCAAGTTTTTTTATTCCTTTATACTCTTGCCCTAATCCTTTTGGCTCAAGCGATAGACGTCCAAATTTTCTCACATCGAGATAACGCAACTCTGTTCCATCAGTAAATTGAAAACGCACATGGGTATGTTTCTGAATATCATCTGTTTGATTATGATATTCAAATTTTCCTTCCATTCGCAAATGGCTAATCATATCATGATGACTTAATTTAAAAATCAAAAATTTACCACGTCTGTCCACATCTAAAATCGTTTGACCGACTAATGTATGAATAAATTCGTCTACTTCAGGGGACTCAATAATTCTTCCCCAATCGACGATAACATTACTAATTTCTTTTCCTTTAACAAGTTGAACCAGTCCTTTTCTAACTGTTTCAACTTCTGGTAATTCAGGCATTCACTCTACCCCTTTAACTTATTTGGCATCATACCATGTGTCACCATAGCTACTATCCGCTCTAAGTGGCACAGATAATTCAACGGCATGGTTCATGGTTTCTTCAACTAATTGTTGCAAAGCTGGTATTTCTTCTTCAGGTGCTTCAAATACTAACTCATCGTGTACTTGTAACAACATCGTAGCTTGCATGTTTTCTTCTTTCAAACGTTTATTAATTTTAATCATCGCAATTTTTAAAATATCAGCAGCACTTCCTTGGATTGGCGTGTTAATCGCTGTCCTTTCAGCAAATGAGCGCAGATTAAAGTTTCTAGCATTAATATCTGGTAAATAACGGCGACGATGATACAACGTTTCAACATAGCCTTTATCTTTCGCTTCACGCACAATGTCTTCCATATATTTTTTAACACCTGGATACATCGTAAAGTAACGGTCGATAAACTCTTGTGCTTCTTTTCGTGTAATGCCTAAATTTTGTGATAAACCATAATCACTAATCCCATACACAATCCCAAAGTTCACGGCTTTTGCTTGACGACGCATATTACTATCTACGTCTTCAGCTTTTTCAATACCAAAGACACGCATCGCTGTACTTGAGTGAATATCTAATCCTTCAATAAACGCTTCTTTTAAGTGCTCATCATCAGAAATAGCCGCTAAAACACGCAACTCAATTTGAGAGTAATCTGACGCAAATAATTTCCATCCTTTTTGTCGTGGAACAAACGCTTGGCGAATTTTACGGCCTTCTTCTAATCGAATTGGAATATTTTGCAAGTTAGGATCAACTGAGCTTAGTCGCCCAGTTTGAGTTAGTGTTTGAATGTATCTAGTATGAATTTTATTGTCTTCAAAAATGACCTTTAACAATCCTTCCACGTATGTTGATTGGATTTTAGCTAACTGTCGATAAGACAAAATACTATCAATAATTGGTGACTCTCCCTGTAATTTTTCTAATACGTCAACTGCTGTCGAATAACCGGTTTTTGTTTTCTTAATAACAGGCAATCCCATTTTTTCAAATAAAATCACACCCAATTGTTTTGGTGAATTAATATTAAATTCTTCACCAGCAATACCGTAAATCGTTTGCTCAATTTCACTTAATCTCTCAGCAAATTCGCCTTTCATTTCTTGCAATCGACTTGCATTCACCGTGATACCTTCTATTTCCATGTCAGCTAAAATTAACGAAATAGGCAACTCAATATCATAAAATAAATCTGCTTGATTTTTATCTTCAAGATCAGTCATGATTGGCTCATACAATGAATCAATCGCTACAACTTTACGAGCTAGATGCTCATATAACGTGTCCATAGACCCTGGAAGCCCCTTTTTAGCGCCTTTTCCAAAAACCACTTCATCACGATCCACATCATAATAATCATAAAAATGAGCGATTTGAGCTAAGTCTTCACTGTTATTCGTTGAATCAGCTAAATACGCAGCTAATAGCATATCAAATTTAACATTTTCAAGTTTAATGTCATAACGATTTAACGCCACATACTGTCTTTTTGCATCAAAAACTTTTTTTGTTTTTTCATTGTCTTGGAGCCACTGAATCAACAATGGATGAGAAAATAAGTCCATATTATCTGTCACATAGACTTTTTCTTTGTTTCCAAAAGCAAACCCAACAATTGGGGAAGTATGATAGTTTTCTCCTAACATCTCCGCATAAAACGTCATATCTGAAGTAAACATGTCTTCCGTTAAGTCTGATATCACCTCATAATGAATTGCGACTTTTTCAACTAAATCACTTTCCACATTACTGGTATCTAATTTAGCTAAGAATGAATTAAAATCCATTTCTTTATAAAAAGGAATCAATTTTTCTAAATCTTTCCCATTGTAAGCTAAATCATCTAGTGTCATATCTAGTGGAACATTTGTGTCAATGGTTGCTAATTTTTTACTTAATAAGGCAATGTCTTTTTCATTAATCAGATTTTCTTTCATTTTACTTTTTTTCATGTCATCAATGTGTTCATATATGCCTTCAACTGTCCCATACTCTTTTAACAACTTGATGGCCGTTTTTTCACCGATTTTAGTGACACCAGGAATATTATCTGATTGATCTCCTGCAAGACCTTTCATGTCGACAATTTGTGACGGAGTTAATTCATATTTTTCCATGATATGCTCAGGTGTATAGCTTTCGATTTCACTGACACCTTTGACTGTCACATCAACTGTTGTGTGTTCACTAGCTAATTGAGTCAAATCTTTATCACCTGATAGTACCACAACATCCATTTCTTCAGACGCATATTTGGTCGCAAGTGTTCCAATGATATCATCTGCTTCATAATTATCTAGTTCAAAATGCTTCATTCCAAGCCCTTCGATTAAATCTCTTAAATAAGGCATTTGTTCCTTAAACTCGCTTGGTGTTTTCGCTCGTCCAGCTTTATAATCCTCGTAAAAGGCATGTCTAAAGGTTGTCTTACCTGCATCAAATGCTACTAGTACATGAGTTGGCTCTTCTTTAGCTAATATATTTTCTAACATATTGTTGACTGCATATAACGCATTTGTATGTAAACCATTGTTATTTTTGAAACGTTCAAGTGATTGATAGAGTGCATAGAATCCTCTAAATGCAATACTATTTCCATCGACTAATAATAATTTTTTCTTCGCCATTATGACACTCCATTTCTATTCTTCTGTTAGTATTCTATCAAATTTTGAGTGCTATTGCGAAAGTTAAAAATCGTAATGGGCTTTATTTTTGTCTAGTTGCGTTGTTTTTTAAAAGATTATCTTGTTTGCGATAATAGTTATAAAATATTATGCGCCATAATAACTGGCAAAGTAAAATATACCAACTTGTTTCGCTTTCCAAGCATTGGTTGGTCCAGTTTGATGGCTAACTGGTGTTGGTTCTAAAAAATAATATTTTGTATTCTCGTCATGTTTAAAGACATACTCAATATCTGATGTTATTGCTTCTTTGGGAAATCCATTCAAAAGTACTGTCAATCTAAGTGCCCTATCTGAACTGGTATGACTAAACAAAAACGTGCTGAAAAATATCATTACTAATAATAGTGTTATTTTCTTTTTCATTTTTCCTCCACACTTCACTAATTTTATTTGAAACATATTCTTTTTACTTAATATTTGATATGATAGATAAAATAATCAATTGAGGTGCTTTTATGAACAATTATGTAAATTTCTTATTTCTCACAGTTGTTCTGGTTATCATTCCAGGGCCTGACTACATTTTAATTACTAAAAATACGCTAGAATTTGGTAAATTAGCTGGATTTAAAACCATTTTTGGTACGTGTACTGCTTTAATGTGTCACACGCTATTTTCTATTATTGGTCTATCAGCGTTGCTCGTTAAGTCAGCTATTTTATTTTCCATTGTCAAATACATTGGAGCTGGCTATTTAATTTATCTAGGTATGAAATCTTTATTAACCAAACAAGACAGCACTCAACAACAAGAGAAAGCAACAAAAACAAACTTTTATTCTCAAGGATTAGTGACTAACTTATTTAATCCAAAAATCGCTGTGTTTTTTCTAACCTTTCTTCCTCAATTCGTGGATGCAAGTACAGGGACTTGGTGGCACTTTGGGGTATTAGGCATTACTTATATTAGTATTACTTTCATTATTTTTGGTTTATACACGCTACTTTTAAGTCGAGTAAGACACTTCTTTGAAAAGAATAGCACACAAACGCTCATTAATAAATCAGCTGGCATCATTCTACTTTTCTTTGGCTTGAAATTAATGCTTTCAGAGTAAACAAAAAGGCACAAAATCGCATGTATTTTGTGCCCTTTTATTTACCCAATAAAAAAGGAGAGTCCTAGTATAAAAACAATTGGAATCACGACAAACGCTACTGCTTTCCAATTTGCCAAATTAATTGTCATACCAATACCCATTCGTTTTTCAACCCAAAAGGATGGATCCTCTCGATTAAAGTAAAACATCCCCCATTTCCAATATTTATCATCATCATAGGCTTGTGGTGTCACACTTGATGGATCTAATCTCGATCCACTTTGTCCATAAATCACCATTAAACCAATAATAGTGAGTAACATGATCCCTATAAGAATAAATACTATCTTAGACATGGTCTTTTCAGTCAGAAATGGTACCACACTAGTCATTTGAATACTAAACATCATGATTTGGACCAAGACAGCGATCACTGTCCCTATGTAAGAGGATATTTTTCTAAAAGACTGACTCCATTTAACTGATTGATTATTCATCACGCGTTGCTTGCCACGTTTATACGATTCATTGGTGAAGCTTAATATAAATACCATGACTAATTGAATAACGGGTAAAGAATAAATATTAAACCATGTTTTATCAACCATTCTGGTTGGATTCCCCTGAAAATCCCATTGCATGATGATTTTATCAGGGATAATCGCCTGATTTTTTATCGTAATAATTATTTCGATTGCGATAATAATAAGTTGAATAGCAACTAATAACCATGTTGGAAAAATCGTCATGTTTTCTCGGTAATGTAAATCAAGCACCATTTTTTTATTTGGTTGATAGCCTTCTTCAATTAGTTTATTTTTATAATAGTCTACTTTTCGATTCGCAATGAAATAAGTCACAATACCAAACACCATTTGAAGGGATATAAATACTACCATTATAATACTTAACTTTTCATCAGACACATTCATTCCCTTATCAAATAAAACAAATAATACTACCATCAATACGCTTAATAGCATATTTTGATTAAAATATTGTTTCTTTAAATGAGTTATGTCATCGGTTTCCTTTGGTAATGTGATACCGAAAATAATCCCTCTTTGTGTTATGTAGGGTGTCATCGCCATTGAAAACCCTAAAAATAAAAGTAAAGCACTAATTATCCATATCATTTATTTCACGTCCTTTAATTACATTTAATCTTTGCGCAATTAACGCCTTTATATCTAGATCAAAAATTAACCCATCGATAATGATTTCATCTAATTTTTGTTGAATTTGTTTTTTATTTTCTTCGCTGGTTTGAATCGGTTTCTCACAACTCACCGTAAAACCCTTTTTTTCTTGAACCAATACGCCCTCTTCTACAAGTAATTTGTACGCCTTGTTAATCGTATGCAAATTCACTCCAATATCTCCTGCTAACGCCCTTACACTTGGCATATTTTGCCCTTTCTTTAGATTCCCTAATACAATCGCTTGCTTTATTTGAAACATTAGCTGACTATATATTGGGATAACACTCTCTGTATCAATCTCTATCATGGTCTCACCTCTTTTTGTTATAGTTATAGTATAACAAAAAAACGTTATATGTCAACTATAACAAAAAAGGACATCAAAAAAAGAAGCCCCCTTTTTAAAAGGACTTCTTTTACTTGTATTAATCTCTTCCAAAAATTCTTACTAACGCTAAGAATAAGTTAACAATATCAAGATATAAACTTAATGCACAGTAAACGGCTAATCCTGATGCTGTTTTTGCACCACTTTCTTGATAAATCACTTTAATTTTTTGGTTATCGTATGCAATTAATCCGGCAAAAATGACAACCATTGAATAAGAAATAAAATAATCAACTGGGGCACTTTTTAGGAAAAAGACGTTAATCAGTGTAGCAATAATGACACCTATCACTAAACTATATAACGCATGACCAATAGCACTTAAATCTTTTTTGATAAACACGCCAAGTAGTGACATCCCAACAAACATAATCGCTGTTGTAACAAACGCACGAACGATTGCTTGTTGATTATACATCGCAAGTGTGACAGAAATGGTAACACCTGTTAAAGCGGAATAAGCAATAAAACCAATTAGTGACTTAGCTGAATCATTAAAGGCATTTTTACCTAAATAAACAACTAATACTAACTGCGCAATCCACATACCCCAGAATAATAATGGGTTACCAAAAATAACTGGTAAAACAGATTCAGCAAATACATTAAGCACTAGGAAAGAAATTAAGGCACTAATACCCAACCCAACTCCTAAGTAGCCATATACTTTACTATAAAACTTCGCTAATCCATTTGTATTTTCAATTGTTTGATGTTGTTGATTCATTGACATCTCTCACCTTCTCTTTTGTATTAAGTTCGACAATAACCACCGAATTTAAAATGCGTTCATCATCATAATCATACGCTTTAACAGAAAGTGTCATCGTTCTTTTCAACTCATCAATGTTTATGATTTCAAAATGAAACGTCAATGTTTCACCATGATACACATTTCTCAACAAGTTAAATGTTAGATTCACAATATTCCATCCTGGACCAGGTAAATGTTTTGAGATATTACTTGAAATAATTCCCATTAGCATGACACTTGGTACAATTGGCGCATCATTAATCGTTTCTTCTGCAAATTCTGTTTGAATAAATAAAGGGTTCGCATCTTTTGTTAAACCTAGATAGAGTAAAATTTGACTATCTTCTAAAGTTTCTGTAATGCTTAAAATCTCTCCTTCATTAAATTCCGTAATGGCTTTAATTTTATTTTTTGACGAATCGATGATTACCTCTCCCTTCTTTTTTATCTTACCATATTAATAAAACAATCACCAACTACATTGTATTTGGACGAGTGTTTCCTAACAAACTTTCATACTCAACTTCAAATTTTTGTACATCTCCTGCTCCCATAAAAATCACAACAGCCTCTTTGTAATCAAGTAGTGGTGACATATTTTCTAGTGTAATTAAATCGCCACCTTTAGAAATTTTAACGCCTAAATCTTCAATTTTTACAGAACCAATTTCTTCTCTTGCAGAACCAAAGATGTCACATAAATAAACTTGGTCAGCGTGATCTAGTGATTCAGCGAATTCATCCAATAACGCAATGGTTCTAGTAAACGTATGTGGTTGGAAGACAGCAATAATTTCTTTTTCAGGATATTTTTGTCTTGCAGCATCAATCGTTACTTTAATTTCTGCTGGATGGTGAGCATAATCGTCTACAATAATCATATCAGAGACACGTTTTTCACTAAAACGACGTTTCACTCCACCAAATGTTAGCATCTCTTTGGCGACTAAACTCATATCAAATCCTTCTAAATGAGAAATCGCAATCACACTTAAAGCATTTAAGATATTATGCACACCATATGTTGGTACTTTAAATGAGCCAATCATGTCCCCTTTATGAAGCACATCAAATGATGACCCTTCTGTTGTTCGCTCGATATTAACTGCTTGGAAATCATCCGTCTCATTTAATCCATAATAATAAACTGGCACATCTGTTTTTAGACGTCTTAAGTTTTTATCATCACCAAATGCGATGATTCCTTTTTTCACTTGATTAGCAAATGATTGAAATGCATCAAATACGTCCTCAATGCCGTGATAATAATCAGGGTGATCAAAATCAATGTTTGTCATAATGGCATAATCAGGAGAATAAGCTAAAAAGTGACGGCGGTATTCACATGCTTCAAAACAGAAGAATTTCGCTCCTGGTTCACCATGTCCAGTCCCATCTCCGATTAAGTAACTTGTTGGTTCAATGCCAGAAAATACGTGAGATAAAAGACCAGTTGTGGTTGTTTTCCCATGAGAGCCTGTCACTGCAATGCTTGTAAAATGTTTGATAAATTCACCTAAGAATTTATGGTAACGAATAACAGGTAATCCTTTTTTAAGTGCCGCTTTTATTTCAATATGGCTATCTGGAAAAGCATTTCCGGCAATAATCACCATATCATCTTGTATATTAATTTCTTGAAAAGGTTTAATCGGGATATTAGCTAATTCTAACTCTCTTTGAGTAAAGATGTATTTGTCGATATCAGACCCTTGCACGGTAAATCCTTTTTGATGCAAAATGAGAGCTAAGGCGCTCATGCCTGTTCCTTTAATTCCGACAAAGTGGTACGTTTTATTTTTATGCAGTTCCATTGAAAAGCTCCTCTGTTAATAAATTATTACTATCTTGTATTATCTTACAAATAAGATAACAATTCAATAAAAAATACTTACAAGAATCAATTGATCCAAGTAAGTATTTCCTTAGTCAAAATAAAAGTTGTCTAAGTGTTGACTTGATTCATCTTGCATAATGCCAGACAACGATTTTTCTAATCGATGATTCTTCTTAGTCGCTTTTGGTGTTGGCGTTGTTTCATCAACCATCTCCACTGGATCTAATTCATCCATCATTAAAAAATTATCTTCAGCCGCTTTTCTTAAGTCTTTCATAACCTGTGTTGGCTCGACTTCACTCTTACTAACCGGTTTATCCTCAATTAAAGAAGCTGGAATATACTTAGGTTTAAATAAATCTTGTGGATTCTCCCCTGGCAAATGATAAGACGATTCAAACGGTTTTCGGTTATTATATCGTTTACGATATTTTGCTTGACCATTTTTATCTGTTTCATATAACTTATTGGAAAAAGATGATTGTGGCGCTTTATATTCTTGTTTACTCGGCTCAGCATACACCTGATTGTTCATCGTTTTGATTTCAACATTATTGGTATTTAAGTTGACGGTCTTTTCTACAGGTTTTTTAGGCACCGTAGTCTTAGATGTCAATGGGGTTTTCGGTTTCTTCACATTAATTTGTTGTTGCACACTACGTGTCGGTTCCGCTCGCTCGATTTCTACTTCTGGCAAGCCATCTCCACCAAAGTATTTAGGTTCAGCGACCATTTCGATAGGATCTAAGATAACTGTGTCATTTTCTTGATTGCTCACAGTTCGTTTAGCATTATCACTCGACTGTTGTGGTGGTCTATTTAATTTAACTCCTGACTCATCATCATAAGCAGGAAATCTAAAATGTTTACGCTTTTCAGAAAAATTCATCATTTATCATTCCTTTAATTTCACTTTATTTATTTTAACATACCTCTAGATAGAAAACATCTAATTTAACGCTAAATAAATAAAAGAGGCTGACCCAGAAGTCTTAAAATAGAAAAAATCCCGTGAAATCAGTTTATTAAAATATTGATTTCATGGGATTTCTGTTTTATTAGTTTGGTGATTTTTACTTAATAAATTACTTTTGGGTCAGCCTCTTCCTAGTTTGTTTAATGGAATAAATGCCATAGAAATGGTATATATACATCTAGCAGTGGGGCAAGAATACCAAAAAGAATTAAACTAACACCAAAAATAGATAACACAATACCGCTAACTTTACGCGATTTCTTCAACATATAAAAGATTAATACAACAATAAGAGCAACTGCCAATAAAATAGCTAGCTCAACTGAGCCCATATTTAAGGTTTTGCCTTCCATAAGTGGTTTAATAATTTGAGAATATAAGAACCAAATTAATTCAATCACATAAATAACAAAAAACCCTTTTAATAATAAGCGATATTTATTGTTCGACTGATTATTTGCCATTAATTCACTCCTCCCTTCTATATAGCACAATACGCATTATACCAAACTAAATCGCTTTTGTTAATCTTATTTGACTGCCAAGCAACAAAAAAACTAGTCTTAAAGACTAGTCTAGTGAAAAAATTATTTAATAATGTACGATTCCATTTCAGGAGCGTTTTCAATTGTGTCTGCTACTGGACATGTTTTGTTGATAAAACGCACGTAATCAGCAATTTCTTCGTCTGTGTTGTCAGCGTCGATATAAAAGTTTGATACGATTTTAGAAAAACCAACTTTAGCGTTTGGGTTTTTACCTGAAAAACCATCCGTATCTAATTCGCCTTCTACTTCAACTTTAATTGATTTCAAATTAATTTTATGATAAGCAGCAAAACTTTTGGCTACAATCACTTTACATGCCCCTAATGCACCTAATAATGCTTCCACTGGATTCATTCCAGTATCATTTCCACCTAAGTTTTTAGGCTCATCCAATACAAATTCAAAGCCTCTTGATTTTACGGAAACTTGTACTCCTTGAGTATTCTCTGCTACTGTTTTAAATGTTTGAACTGTCATACTAACTTCCTCCTAACCTAATATACCTCTTATGGTATCACAAAATAAATTTTTTAAAACTCAATTTAATTTATTTTACTAATATCCCATCATTTAAAAACGCTCTCAATCCTATTATTTCACTCATCATTACTTTAAAAGAGTAATATAATTGGAAAATAACAAAAAAAAGAAGCCATAATAGTCGCTTCTTTTTAATATTAAAGATTAATCAACTAACGCCTTATCATAGATCGTGTAGTCGCATCGGTAAATAAACAAATATTTTCCGTCAATTAAAATCCCCGTACTTTTTGGCACATCTGTTGAGTACATCGATACTTTGTTTCCAGCATAGGTAGCCAGTGGGGTTCCATTTTGACTTCTTATCAAGATCACTTTGTCTTTTCCTTTAAACGAATTACTAAAATCATTCACCATTGAATTAATCATTGGCACACTTCTTTTAGTGTTGTTGATATCTACTTTGTCAGCATATTCATCAAAAATATTCGTCAACCCTTTTTCTTCGATAATCATTGATGAGCCAACATGATGCATTTCATTTCTACCAACAGTGATTTGAATGACACTGGAATCTTTACTATCTTCATCTGTGTCAAAAGTATCATCCCGTTCAATTTTGACTGATTTACCTTGAACTTGATCCATCACTTGGCTTTGTTCATCATACGTTCTAACAGTCATCTCTAAGCCTTTAAAACTTTGTTCAAACTGCTTAAAAGAATTCATAATATCTTGGCAACCTGATAACATGATTACTGTCATACTTAATAATCCCACTACTAATAATTGTTTTTTATGTTTCATGATTAGCTCCTCTCCTTACTAAAAAAAGCAAAGACACCTTAGCATCTTTGCTTTTTATTATACTACTCTTCAGTTTGTAATGCAGTAAATGATAATTTATCATCTACAATTTCAATCATCACGTCAGATTTAGGGCCAATTTTTCCAGCCACAATTTCTTTAGCAAGAGGTGTTTCCACTTCTTTTGTTAAGAAACGTTTGATTGGACGAGCTCCGTAGATTGGGTCGTATGCTTGTTCAGCAATCCATGTTTTCGCATCATCTGAAATATTCAAGTGAATATCTTGATGTGATAAACGACGAGTTAAGCTTTCAGTCATTTTCACAATGATATCTTTCACATTGTCTAGACTAAGTGGACTAAACAAGATAGTATCATCAATACGGTTTAAGAACTCTGGTTTGAAGTGGCCACGTAACATGTCAAGTACGCCTTCTTTCGCACTTTCAGAAACATTTCCATCTTCATCGACTCCATCAAGCAATAATTGTGAGCCAATATTACTTGTCATGATTAACACAGTATTTTTAAAGTCAACCACACGGCCTTTAGAATCAGTCAAACGACCATCATCCAATACTTGAAGTAAAATATTAAACACATCAGGATGCGCTTTTTCAATTTCATCAAGCAAGACAATTGTGTATGGACTTCTTCTTACAGCTTCTGTTAATTGACCACCTTCTTCATAGCCAACATAGCCAGGAGGAGCTCCAACTAAACGAGACACGCTATGTTTTTCCATGTACTCACTCATATCCAAACGCACCATGTGGTCTTCAGAATCAAACAAGTTTTCAGCCAATGATTTCGCTAACTCTGTTTTACCAACACCTGTAGGTCCTAAGAATAGGAATGAGCCAAGTGGACGATTAGGGTCTTGTAAGCCAGCACGAGAACGAATCACCGCGTCAGACACGGCATCGACTGCCTCATCTTGACCAATCACACGTTTATGGAGTGTTTCGTTTAAGCGTAAGATTTTTTCTCTTTCGCCTTCTTCAAGTCGTTTCACCGGAATACCAGTCAAACGACCAACTACAACTGCGATTTCTTTGTCAGTTACCACTTCTTGTACCATACGGCCATCATGTTTTTCTTTTTCTTCTAATTCTTTTAACTCTTTTTCAAGTTTTGGAATTGTTCCATGACGTAACACTGCCGCTTCTTCTAAATCGTAGTTACTTTCTGCGTTTTCAAGTTGTGTTCTAGCTTGATCTAACTCAGAACGTTTTTCATTTACTTTGTTTAATTCTTCTTTTTCTGTTTCCCATTGCATTTTTAGTGTATTGGCTTCTTCTCTTAATTCAGCTAATTCACCTTGAAGAATATCTAAACGTTTTTTACTTGCGTCATCGTCTTCTTTTTTAAGAGCCGCTTCTTCGATTTCTAACTGCATCAAACGTCTAGTTACTTGGTCTAACTCAGTTGGCATAGAATTCATCTCAACACGAATAGTCGCACACGCTTCATCGACTAAGTCAATCGCTTTATCTGGTAAATAACGATCAGTGATGTAGCGATTAGACAACGTACTTGCAGCCACTAATGCATTATCATGAATGTTTACCCCATGATGGATTTCAAAACGTTCTTTCAATCCACGTAAAATACTAATGGTATCTTCAACAGTTGGTTCTTTCACTAATACTTTTTGGAAACGTCTTTCTAAGGCTTTATCTGTTTCCATGTATTCACGGTACTCATCAAGAGTAGTTGCCCCAATACAATGTAACTCACCACGAGCAAGCATTGGCTTAAGTAAGTTTCCAGCATCCATGCTTCCTTCTGTTTTACCAGCACCTACTATTGTATGGATTTCATCGATGAACAAGATAATCTCGCCATCGCTATTTTTTACTTCTTTTAAGACTGCCTTTAGGCGCTCTTCAAATTCCCCTCTGAATTTCGCTCCAGCAATTAATGAGCCCATATCTAAAGAGATAATGGTTTTATTTTTTAAGTTTTCAGGAACGTCTTTTTTCACAATACGTTGTGCTAATCCTTCGATGATGGCTGTTTTACCAACACCAGGTTCACCGATTAATACTGGATTATTTTTTGTTTTACGTGATAAAATACGAATCACATCACGAATTTCTTCGTCACGCCCAATGATTGGGTCTTGTTTTCCTGATTTTACTGCTTCATTAAGGTTTGTTCCGTATTTTTCTAGTGCTTCATATTGTTCTTCTTGATTTTGACTAGTCACACGTTCTCCTCCTCTCAAATCTTTAATTCGTTCAGTTAACTCCGCTTCTGTCACTTTTTGAGCCATTAAAAAACGAGTTAAACTAAAGTTTTTTAATTTCATTAAAGCTAACACCACGACTTCAGTTGATAAGTAGTCATCGTTAAAGCTTTCTCTTATTTTGTCAGCTTCTTGCAATAAGTGAAACAAGTTTTGACTTAAATTTTGTCCATATTGAACATTCCCACTAACGGTTGGTAATTTATCTAATTCATTATCAATTTCTCTTTCAAATGCATCCACATCTAAGCCAATACCGGCATATAAGTTTCTAGCAAAATGATTGGGTTGTAAGAATATTTTCCATAAGTGGACAATATCAATCTCTTGATTTTTTCGAGTGACTGCAACTTGTTGTGCTTCTGCAATAGCTTGTTGCAATGTCGTAGTCATTTTTTCTATATTCATATCAATACCCCCTTGTTCTTAACTACATTATTATTTTACACTTTAGGTCAAAATAGGTCAAACAAAAAGACTCGATGTTTGACTATAAATTTATTGTAATCAATCATTTAATGGATAACGACATTTTTTTGAGGTTTTAACCGACAGAATCTACCAAAAGACACAAAAAAGACTCGATTATCACCGAGTCTTCATATTTTTAGGCTTTTGCTTCATTTAATTTAACAATTTCGACAATTAAGCTAGTTGCTTTTTCCATGCTTTCAACTGCCACATATTCAAAACGTCCATGCATGTTTTCTCCACCAGCGAAAATGTTTGGTGTTGGTAAGCCCATGTAAGAAATTTTAGAACCGTCTGTTCCACCACGTACGGGTGCTTTGTTTGGTTCAATATCTAGGTTGCGCATGGCTTCATCCACTAAATCAATAATACTCATATCTTTTTCGATGACTTCACGCATATTGTAGTATTGGTCAAACAAGTTTAATGACACACGTTCTTGACCAAATCCGTCGTTAAATTCTTTTACGATTGATTCAATTAAAGCTTTACGTGCTTCAAATTTTTCACGGTTGTGGTCACGAATAATATAAGTCATGGTTGCTTCATCAGGCACGCCATCTAATTGTAATAAATGGAAGAATCCTTCATAACCATCTGTTTTTTCAGGTACTTCATCTTGTGGTAATTTGTTATGTAAGTCAATGGCAACTTGTAACGCATTAATCATTGTGTCTTTTGCTGTACCTGGATGGACATTTTTACCTTCGATTGAAATTTCAGCTTGTGCTGCACTAAATGTTTCAAATTGTAATTCACCAACTGGTCCACCATCCATTGTGTAAGCAAAATCAACTGGGAATTCTTCGACGTTAAATTTATCTGCTCCAACACCGATTTCTTCATCTGGACCAAATGCTACCATGATTTTACCATGTTTGATTTCTGGATGATTCACTAAGTATTCCATCGCAGTCATAATTTCAGCAATCCCTGATTTATCATCTGCTCCTAAAAGAGTTGAACCATCCGTTGTAATCAATGTTTGACCTTTATAGTTAGCTAAGTTAGGGAAATCTTTAACGGTTAACTTAAACTTGCCTTCTTTATCTAAAGGAATATCACTTTGACCATCATAATTTTCAACAAATTGAGGATTCACTCCAACAGCGTTAAAATCAGCTGTATCCATATGCGCGATAAACCCAATGCTACGCACATCTTTGTCAGTATTGCTTGGTAATGTAGCAATCACAAAACCATTTTCTTCGTTATGGAATACATCTGACATTCCAATATCTTCTAGTTCTTTTTTTAACTCTTTTGCAAACGCAATTTGAGTTGGTGTAGATGGTGTTGTTTTGCTTGTTGCATCCGATCTTGTTTCTGTCTTAACATACTTGATAAATCTTGGTACTAAATTTGTATACATAATTGACACTCCCTTATATTATTTCAAATGGATTGGTATTCACATCACTTTCGATAAACGTGACATCCCAATCATTTTGTTGTTTCCATTGATTAAATAACTCAACATAGTATTTTTTACAAACTGACTCTATATAATGTCCTGGGTCAATCACTGATAACCCTTCCTCCATCATATCATGAGCCGTATGATAATACACATCTCCGGTAATATACACATCTGCCCCTCTTTTAAGAGCGTCTTTATAAAATTTCTCACCACTGCCACCACAAATAGCCACTGTTTTTACTTGTTTATCTTTTGTGTCAGTCGTTAAACGAATGGCATTTAAACCAAACGTCTTCTTCACTTTTTCAACAAAATCAAGTAAGCTCATAGAGTTCTCTAATGTGCCGATACGACCGATACCATATGTTTTTGATATGTTTTCTAATGGAAAAATATCAAACATAGGTTCTTCGTATGGATGATACTCATTAATAATGGCTAACACGGTTGGATACTGTTGTGGTAAAAACATTAATTCAATTTTTTCTTCTTCAACACTTGTCAGCTCGTTATTCTCACCAATTGCCGGTTGAGCCTTTTCAAGCGGACGGAAACGACCTGTTCCGCTAGATGAAAAACTTGTGTAGTCATAGTTATGATAGGCACCAACACCTGCCTCACCAAACGCTTTTCGTAGTGACTCTGCATGGGTTGTCGGCACATAAACCACTAACTTACGATAAAAATATTCGTGAGTTTGACGTAAATAATCAGTCGCTTCAATACCCAACATCTCACAAAACAAATCATTCAACCCATTGTCGACGATATCCATATTGGTGTGTGCTGCGTAGACCGCAATGTCATGTTTCAATAAGTCAGCATACATTTTTGTCTGAAAATCATCAACTAATAAATGCTTCACTGGTCGAAAAATCGGCGGATGTTTCGCCACGATTAAATCTATTTTTTTATCAATCGCTTCTTGCACCACATCAGGTCTAACATCTAGTGTCATCATCACACGATTAATCGGTTTATTAAGCGTGCCAATATGCAACCCAACTGGATCATTATCTTCAGCAAGTTCTAGTGGAACAATTGACTCAAACTGCTTAATAAACTCTGTTCCTGTTATTTTCAAGCTAATACCTCCTTGATTAAATCACACTGATGATTGATTTGTGCTATTTTTTCATCTTGGCTTGTTTTAGATTGAGACAACTGATTCATCACACGTTCGTATTGTTCTAATTCAAATTGCCATTTTACTTTAAACACATCAGATGATTCTTTCATCAAAATGGGGCCAAATAACTCTTCTGATTCAGTTAGTTTCACCTTTTTGTCAGACTCTTTTGCGACAATAATTTCATATGTCTTATCATTTTCACGTAGTATTTTTTCATCTTGAATAAGGTAGTCATTTTCTACCAACCAACGTCTTAAAACATGAGAGCCAACGTTTGGTTGTAAGATTAATAATTCTTTACGTGTTAGGCATTTCTTGTTTTTACCACGTTCTAAAATATCACGAATGAGTGTGCCACCCATCCCACAAATCGTAATGGCACTCACATCATCATATGGTTTAATGACCTCTAATCCATCCCCTAATCTGACGTCGATTTTATCGGTTAGTAATAAATCAGTCACTAATTTTTGAGCAGATTCATAAGGACCTTTGACAACTTCGCCAGCGATGGCTCCTGTAATCTGATTATTTAATATTAAATGAGCAGGCAAATACGCATGGTCAGAGCCGATATCAGCTAAAAAGCTATCCTGTGGCACTAAATTTGCTACTGCTTCTAAACGGTTTGATAATTGTTGATAATCCATATATTCGCCTCACTTTTAGTCATTAAACTTATTATAACACTAATCATATTTTTTTAAATGATATAAACTGTATGATTTCTGTTATTTATAAAAAAAGACCGACAAGATAACTTGCCAGTCTTTCCAATTTAATTAAGCATTGTCTGCTTGTTTTTTACGTTTCGCTGCTTTTTCACGTTCAGCTTTGTTTAAGATTTGTTTTCTTAAACGAATGCTTTCTGGTGTTACTTCACAGTATTCATCATCATTTAAGAATTGTAATGATTCTTCTAATGTTAAGATTTTTGGTTTTTTAATCACTGATGTTTGGTCTTTTGTTGCAGAACGCACGTTAGTCATTTGTTTAGCTTTCGTGATGTTAACACCTAAGTCATTTTCACGAGAGTTTTGACCTACAATCATTCCTTCGTATACTTCTGTACCTGGTTCAACAAAGACAGTCCCACGTTCTTCAATACTCATAATAGAGTATGTTGTTGCTTTACCTTGATCGATAGAGACTAATGCACCGTTACGACGACCACTTACTAAACCAGAGATTACTGGTAAGTATGAGTCAAATGTGTGGTTCATAATTCCATATCCACGAGTTAATGACATAAATTCAGTTGAGTAACCAATTAATCCACGAGCTGGAGCTAAGAAGATTAAGCGGACTTGACCGTTACCTGAATTAATCATGTCTTGCATTTCTGCTTTACGTTGACCTAATGACTCAATAACGCCACCCATGTATTCTTCTGGAGTATCAATTTGTACACGCTCAAATGGCTCACATAATACGCCATCAACGTCACGATAAATAACGCTTGGACGAGATACTTGTAACTCGTATCCTTCACGACGCATGTTTTCTATTAAGATAGATAAATGCAATTCCCCACGTCCAGAAACAATCCATTTATCTGGTGATTCAGTTTCTTCAACTTTAAGAGACACATCTGTTTGTAATTGGTTTTGTAGACGTTCTTCAATTTTACGAGCAGTCACATATTTACCTTCGCGACCTGCAAATGGAGAGTTGTTAACTAAGAAAGTCATTTGTAATGTTGGCTCATCAATATGTAAGATTGGTAATGCATCTTGGTTGTCAACTGGTGTAACAGTTTCCCCAACAAAGATATCTTCCATACCTGAAACAGCGATTAAGTCACCAGCTTTGGCTTCATCAATTTCCACACGAGTTAATCCTAAGAAACCTAATAATTTAGTCACACGGAATTTTTTAACCGAACCATCTAATTTCATTAAGGCAACTTGGTCCCCAACTTTGATTGTTCCACGGAATACACGACCAATACCAATACGTCCAACGTAATCGTTGTAATCAAGTAATGATACTTGGAATTGTAATGGCTCATCACTATTATCAACTGGAGCTGGAATGTGCTCGATAATTGAGTCTAATACGTGATTCATTGTGTGTTCTTGATCTGCTGGATCATCAGATAAACTTGATGTTCCGTTTACAGCCGCAGCATACACTACTGGGAATTCTAATTGGTCATCATCTGCACCTAACTCGATGAATAATTCTAATACTTCATCCACTACTTCAGCAGGACGAGCAGTTGGTTTGTCAATTTTATTTACAACCACGATTGGTGTTAATTTTTGTTCTAAGGCTTTTTTCAACACAAAACGTGTTTGAGGCATTGTTCCTTCATACGCATCAACAACTAATACCACACCGTCTACCATTTTCATGATACGTTCAACTTCTCCACCAAAGTCCGCATGTCCTGGTGTGTCCAAGATGTTGATGTGTTTTCCAGCGTAGTTGATTGCTGTATTTTTAGCTAAAATCGTAATACCACGTTCTTTTTCAATATCACCAGAGTCCATCGCACGTTCTTGTAACTGTGTATGACCTTCCAATGTATTAGATTGTTTTAACAACTCGTCTACCAAAGTTGTTTTACCATGGTCAACGTGGGCAATAATTGCCACATTACGAATATCTTCTCTTAATTTCACTATTATATACTCTCCTTACTGTTTAAAAACATAAGCGATTAATCCTCGCTTAAATTAACCGACTATTCAGTATAACAAAAAAATTCCATGAAAAAAAGTGAAAGTTTTTCATTTTTCACTTATTTTTAAAAAAATTTTTGAATATCACTAAAAGTCTGTGGTGTTGCCACAATAAAATACTGTCTTTCTCCCAAAATATTGTAGTCTAAATCAGGAAATTGACGACAGACTAATCCTAACGCTTGTGATAAAACCGTTCCTGCTGCAAAATCCCAAGGGGCTAGATTGGAAATGTAACCATTTTGCTTGCCTCGAATGACATTTAAAAAATCTAACCCAGCACATCCTAACATTCTTACACCAATGGCTGCTGAAGCAATTTCTCTACTGTGTTCATAATTATCTGTATACATTTTCGCATTGCATCCCATTAACCCATCTGCTAAAGAAAGGTCTTCAGGTGCGTTTATCACTGTTTCGTTTAAGTAAACACCTGTGGATGGACCACCGTACACAAACTCATTTTTCATCACATCATAGATAAAACCTAGTAATGGATTTCCGTCTTCAAAAATGCCGACCATCACACAGAAATTTTCTTGTTGTTTGACAAAATTCAGCGTGCCATCAATTGGATCGATAATCCAAATGCGCCCTTTGGTTGAAGAAACATCTCTTCCTGTTCCTTCTTCGCCAATGATTAAATCATCGGGATACGCTTCATTTATTTTTTTTACTAAAAAGGCTTCTGTGCCTTTATCAACGTTCGTTACCAAATCACTGCGATTCGTTTTTTCTTCTACCTTGACCACTTTTTTTAACTCATCTTTAATGTATTGACCAGCTTCTTCAATCCACTGTTTGACTTGTAGCATTAATTGTTTGTTATCCATTCACTAAATCCTTTCTCTTAATCAAACCTGATTGTTTTTTTCTTGCCAATTGAACCACACGATATAAGGAATAACCACTGACTTCTTCAAATTCACGGCCTAATTGACGTTCTTCACCAATACTTTTAACGACTTCTTTAAATTCGCTATAGGTCTCTAAAAAATCATTGATGTCTATTTTAGATTCATATGCTTGTTCCACTGCTTGCCAAATTCCCATCACTTTTATTAATTCATCCGTTGTCCAATCTGGATTCATTGGATACGTAAAATTTTCTTTCACACGCTCACCTGTTCTCTTTATCATAATATTGTCTAGTTAAAAGTGTATCAAAAAAATCACTAAAGAGATAGTAAAAACAAATAAAAGCCAAAAAAGACGAAGAAAACTGTCCTTTTTGGCTAATAATTATTTTTTAATCTCATGATCTGGAAACGTCACTTTAAAGGTGGTTCCAACACCCAACTCACTAATGACTTGGATAGAGCCTTTATGAAGTTTCACTAACTGATCGACAATAGATAGACCTAACCCTGATTCACCATATTTTGTGTTTTTCCTTGATGGATCAGCTTTATAATATCTATCCCACATATTTTTTTGTTGCTCTTTATCCATCCCAATACCATTATCAGAAATAGAGACAACTGTCGCATTTTCTAGGCGAGACAAGGACAACCGTATCTCACCGTCTTGCGTAAACTGAATCGCATTAGTCGTAATATTTACCACTACCTGAACAAAACGATCGTAATCAGCACATACTGTAATCGGCTCAGATGTTTCTAAAATAAGTTGATCATTTTTATCACTCGCTTTACCTTTTAGCTGTTCAATAATCAACTCTAACACTTCAGTCGCATTAAATTGTTGCATAATCATTTTGATTTGATTGGTTCGAATTTTTTCATAATCAAGATTTTCATTGACTAAACGAATTAATCGTCTGGTTTCATTTTGCATAAGCGTAATGCATTTTTCTTCTTGATCTTTCGGAATCGCACCATACGAAATCCCTTCTAACAGACCATTGATGGTTGTTAAAGGGGTTCGCATTTCATGAGCAACATCTGCCATAAAATTACGACGACGCTCTTCTTGGCGTTCGATTTCTTCTTGTGACTCTTTTAGCGCAACGGCCAGTAAATTAAAGTCAGACGCAAGTTCATCTAACTCATCACCTTTATCTTTTACCTTTATTTGCACATCATAATCCCCATTAGCTAATTGATTAGTTGCTTGTTTCATTCGGTCTATTCGTTTAACTTGGAATTTAGCCAAAAAGTAACTTAACCAAATCGCAATAATGGTCGAAATTAAAAATCCTTTAAATAAGTCATTGGTCAGTGATTTTAAACTAGCATCTATGCTGCTATCTGGTCTTGATACTAACAACAGTCCAATAAATTTTAAGTCAGGCGACGAAAAGAGTGGTTGAATAAATAACGATGTTGGTTGACTAGTATTTGATAAGTGTGTATCTTTTACTGTCTTCTTAATCGTATTTCCATTTTTTAATGATTCCAATTCTGATTTTGTTACATAACTAGAACCACTTTGCCCATCAAATTCTACTGGATAGCTAACCGTTAAATCAGGATTTAGCATCGTAAATGCCACTTTTTGTTTTTTCAACACAGATTGAGACGTATCGAGTGATTGCTGAAGCGTCCAGTTTTGTTGTTTGATATTTTCAATAACGGTATCAGAGTATCCCTTTAACTGAGCATACGAGGTTTCTGTCACTGTTCGCCTAGTATACGAGCGAAACGAAATGCCAAAAATGATTAATACCGTTAAAATAATCACAACAAAAGCGAGCATCTGTTGGAGTAGATATTTCATAAAGCGCTACTCTTTAATACCTGAATCGTCAAATTTATACCCAACGCCCCAAACTGTTTGAATCACTTGTGGACCAACTTTTTCGATTTTTTGTCTTAATTTTTTGATGTGCGCATCAACTGTTCGTTCATCTCCAAAATATTGGTAATCCCAAACTAATTCCAATAATTTTTCACGAGAGAATACTTGTCTTGGTTTTCTAGCCAATGTTAATAATAAATCAAATTCTTTTGGTGTTAAACCACTCACCAATTCATCATCAAAGTAGGCTTCGCGTGTTTTAATGTTAATTTTAAAGTGTTCTGTTTTCACATCAAAATCTTCGTTTCCACCGTGTTCAGTGCTTCCGTCACCGTCTTCTTTGATTTGTGCTCTTCTATGTAAAGCTTTAATTCTAGCAATCAATGTAATTGGGCTAAATGGTTTTGTGACATAGTCATCTGCTCCCATTTCTAATCCAATCACTTGGTCACTTTCAGAATCTCTTGCTGTTAACATGACAATCGGAACAGATGATGAATGTTTTCTCATTTCACGACAAACACTCACACCATCCATTGTTGGTAAATTTAAATCTAGTGTAATCATGTCCCAAGATGTTGGATCTTCTAAAAAGGCATCTAGTCCTTCTTTTCCATCATCCTTAAAAGTAACGTCCCATTCTTCATTTAAAAAGAACATTTTCATCATTTCTGAGACAGACTCGTTGTCTTCAATCATTAATAATTTCATGTGTATATCCCCCTATTCATTTTTACCAATCTCGCGGTCAAACTCATCATTGAACAACTCAAGACGTCGTTCAATTTGATAGAACACACTAATAATAGGTATTGCTATCAAAAATATTTCTAAAATAAAGAATTGTGTCATGCCACTACTCTTTATAAGAAAACCAATTAACCATGTGATGATTCCAATCAAAAGCAATACTTTAGCCGCTATTTTTTGAGCATACTTGAATGAGGCATCTGTGTATCTTGCTCGCTGCGTACGGTACCCGTATTTGTTTTCTCGCTTTTTCGATGGAAAAATCAAGTAGATGACACCAAGCACCGTCATCAACATTCCAACAAAACTAAATATCAAAATAACACCTACCTTACATTTCTTCTAATAGTATACTCTTTTTAGAACGTACATGGAACTAAAATGGACAGATTAGTTATATAAGCACCTAAATAACTTTACAAAACAATTTCAAATATTTCAATGATTGCGCTGTTTTTTTAAATAAATATTTAATCTTTGAGCTATTATTCACTAATTAGTTTCAATTTTTTCCAACTTAATGATTATTTTAATAAAAAAAAGAAGATAAACGCTTTTTTTCTTCACGTTATCTTCTTATTTTTTTGGCCTTTGAAATTAGTGTGTTTCTCCGCCAATTGTTCGAATATCTTCCTTGTTGTTAAACAAGACGATGGCCTCAAGTGATTTTTCAAGTGAGCGTACAATATCTTTTAAGCTCATGCTTGGTTGATTTGGTTTATCAACCACTTGTGATGGGATAAACGGAACGTGGATAAACCCACCTTTTACATTTGGAAATTCTTTATCAATCAAATATTGAACTTGATACATGATATGATTGCAGACAAATGTTCCTGCCGTGTTTGATACTGCCCCAGGTAAGCCTGCTTCTTTCATTGATGCTACCATCGCTTTGACTGGTAATTGAGTGAAATAAGCGGCTTGACCATCTTCTTGAATCACTTCATCAATTGGTTGGTTGCCTTCATTATCTGGAATACGCGCGTCATCTACATTGATTGCCACTCGTTCTGGCGTCACAGAAAATCGTCCGCCAGCTTGACCGATATTGACCACGACATCTGGTTGATGTTTTATCATGGCTTCTTGTACAACCTCTTTTGACTTATTGAAAACAGTTGGTATTTCTAATTTAATAATTTCTGCCCCATTTATTTCATCTGGTAATTGCTTTACTGCTTCAAGAGCAGGATTAGTTGATTCTCCGCCAAAGGGATCAAAACCTGTTACTAATAGTTTCATCTTTCTCTATCCTTTCTTTTTTAAAATGCTAATACATACATTAAAATGATATGAATGATAATCATCGCAATAGCCATTGGTGCTTGGGCTTTTATCACACCATTTGTGTCATCCATCTCAAGTAAAGCCACAGGTAACGCATTGAAATTAGCGGCCATTGGGGTTAAGAGTGTCCCACAAAATCCTGCCGTCATCGCAAGTGTCCCAGCAACAACAGGGTCCCCTCCTTGCATCATCACAAATGGAACACCAATTCCTGCTGTAATAACAGTAAAGGCTGCAAACGCATTTCCCATTACCATAGTGAAAATCATCATACCTAAACAATAAGCAATGACGCCTGCTAAGCGATTTCCTTCGGGAACAACACCTGAAATAGCATGAGAGATCACATCACCCACACCTGCTGCATTAAATACCACACCAAGCGCTGCTAGTAACTGTGGCAAGATACCTGTCGTCCCCACCGATTGTAGCATGCGGTCAGTATCTTCTAATGCTGTTTTTGGTGGAGCTTTCGTAATCACCATCGCCACAAGTAACGCGACAATCGAAGCCACACCAATCCCCACTTGCCCTCCAAGTGGTGTGTACGAAATCACCACAGCGACAATTGCTAATAAAACAGATGGGAAAAAAATCCAACTTCCGATTCTTTCGGCTGATTTTTGACCTTCTTCTTCACTAATCTCGGCTAATTTACCAACTTTTACTTGTTTGAATAAAGTTAAAACACCAATAATAGCTAATAACACACCTGATACAACATAAGGCATTAGTTTTCCAGCCGCAAAAATCACCCCAAGGATTAACCAAAAAAGCCCAGTACCAATACGGGCACTATTGGTCTCGTCTTTAAAACAACGAACAGCTGTCATCATAGATAGTAAACCAATTAAAATATAAAAGAATTCTAAAATTGCTGGAATATATGCCGCCATTATTTTTCAACTCCTTTATTCTTTTGGTATTTTCTTGCTAATTTTTTATCAAATAACCAATTTGACGCAGCAGAAAGAATTAAAGCGATCACTGCCACAAGTAACGCCATACGCGCAATGCTTGCATCACTTACTTTATAACCTAAATCTTTTAACGTTCCATAAATTAATAGCACACCTGCTGAGGCAATAAAGGTATTTTGAGCAAAAAAATTAGCAAAATTTTCGTTTGCTGCAGCTCTTGCTTTAATTTTATCTTCGTCTTCTTTTGACATATCCCCATAAGTATGTTTGGCTGCTGCTTGAGCCATTGGGTTGACGATTGGACGTACAAACTGAGGATGTCCAGATAAACGAATCCCAAATAAACCGGCTAATTCACGTAGTGCAGTATATAGTGTGATAAATTTTCCGGGCGTGAGTCCTTTTATTTTCTTTATTAAAATAACTGCCTGTTGCCTTAATCCAAATCGCTCAGATAAGCCAATCATTGGTAATGTTAATAGAAATATTGTCACCAAACGATTATTAACAAAGGCTTCACCTAACATTGTAAAAAATTCGTATAATGACATACCTGATACAAGCGCTGTTGACAATGCTGCCACAATAACTACTGCGATGGTATCAAATTTAAAAATAAATCCGACTAAAATAATCAAAATGCCGATTAGTTTAATCCATTCCATAAAATCCCTCCTAAAATAAAAAATATAATTAAAAGTATAATTAACGTTTCTAATAAAGTAAACACTTTTATTACTAAGAATTACCATTTGATGTCATCTAATAGCTATACATAACCATCTTTTATACTTCGTCATTTATATAACACATATTATTGATAATTACGTTTTTTTACATAATTTTTACACTCTATTCATAAACTTCACGATAAATTAGTTGATTAAATAATTGGTATATGTTAAATTAAAGATGTGGTTGACGTGAGTCTTCCATGAAAGTTTTAAAAAGGAGGAATGTGTTATGGTATTTACACAACAAGCCATTCAATACCGCGTAACCTTAAACACTGATGAAAACATCTTTATTGTATTTGATGCAACAAACGATGAAATCTTTGCAACAGGCGCAACCATTGAAGAAGCAAAAAATAACTTAAATCAACTTGTTAAGGAGTAATTACATTGGACGAATCCAGTAATTAAAGCAAGTATTCACCCCTAAACCCATGGATGAATACTTGCTTATTTTATTTATTAAAATGAAAAGTGACTTTTTTCTTTCAGTAATTGTTATAAAATCCATTCACCCTAAAAAGTGGTATAGGTAAAAAAAATCAAAAAACACAAAAAAAGACAATGTTTTTCAAATACAAACACTGTCCACATTTTTATTATTTGTCTTTAATTGGTTCATCATCAAACACTGCCATTATCTTTCCATCGGCTTGTTTAGTCGCAGAAATCAGATACAATGTTTTATCTGGGTATTTATCTAATGTATAAATACCATCTTTAGCTTTATCATCTAGAGCATCCCAGGACTCAAATTCTTCTGTGTATTTTCCTTCGTCCGTTGTTTTTGAATCAGTTTTCGAATCATCCGTTTGCTCT
Organism: Vagococcus bubulae; assembly: GCF_003950315.1. Classification (GTDB taxonomy): domain Bacteria; phylum Bacillota; class Bacilli; order Lactobacillales; family Vagococcaceae; genus Vagococcus; species Vagococcus bubulae. Next base: position 67,334 of record NZ_NGJT01000001.1, on the reverse strand, counting down.
ATTTTGGATAAATCAATACTTCCTGTATCTTTTGCCACAATATCAGGTGCGCCACCTTTTATTTGTTCAGTGTAAAAGTAATAACCTACCCCACCAATAATAATGACTAAAATTAAAATAGAAAAAATTCGTTTAAATACTTTCATGTCTTATCTCCTCTAAAGGCTAGCTCATGCTATTGACACCATCGACGATTTTTTTTACATCTTTATATAATTCTTCAATGGGAACAAACCTTGCTTTTCTTAAATATTCTCTACCATCTAAAAATAATAATATGACTGGTACTGTCATTACTTGATATTCCCCAGAGACTTCTGGAATATCAAACGTATTCACTTCTAAAAATGTCACATCTTCACTAAATTCAGCTAATTTTTTCTCCACTTGTGGTTTCAATCCGTGACAAACACTACAATTCGGTTGGCCAAAATAAACCATCGTTAATCCTTCTTGAGACACTTTTTCATTTAATTGATTGATGTCATAAACTTTTTCAAACATAACGTTTCCCCTCATTTCTCTCTTTATTATATAAAGAGACTAAGGTTAATCCAACTTTTATGCCTAAAGCGGTTTAAACCCAAATAGAGTAGGATAATATTCCAACGTACCTGCTAAATCCATCACATCTAAAAAAGAATAAATTGCCATTATCTCCCATGATCTATTAAAGGTTTCATCAAATCGCTCAATGATTGAATCAAGTTCTTGATGAATCACTTCCAACACATGTTCCTCAACACTTAATACATTTAACTTGTAATGGTGTTCCTCTATGGTCAAATACCCCAACGTGACAAGTGAAGCTAGAAAAATATCAGGTGTGTCGGATGAGATGATTCGTCCTTTTTCAATCCGACGTAATTTTCGTTCAACATATGTTAAAAAATAAGACTCATTTACATCACCCAATTGTTTTTCTAACGCTAAAAACTGTGGTGATTTTGTGTTTTCTCGGTAAGTTTCTTCATAAAAAAAACTTGGTAAACTGACACATTCAGCTAAATTGGTTAGACTTTCAAACGATAGCCATTCTGTTTTTTTACCAGTTAATTGTTGAAAATATACAGGCAACTGCTTTATTTCCGCTAATACTGGTGTGTCTTCCATATACTGTCCCAAAGTTATATTACCTTGTATTTTTTGGTGCAAAGCATACAAAAAATACAAGGCACGCTCTTTTGTCGATAAAGCCAATTGGTTGCATTCAGCTTTTAATTTTTCAACACAAGGTAAAAAAAATGACTGATAGGTCTGTTTTAATTCTTCTTGTTTTTCTTCGGATATCACGTTTCCAACTAACTCATATCGTCCATGATGACGCGTGATAAGTCCTGCTGATATCCATATTTCGATTATCACCTCAATCTCTTCCACATTAGGCAAGGCACGTTTTATATCGCGCAAGGTCACACTTTCCCCTTGCTCAATCATAAAATTAACAACTTGTTGAAATGCTTTATCTTGCATTAATGACCGATAAGTCTGTTCTGTTTGTAATGTTATAAATTGATACATTAAATTAACGCCTCATTTGAAAAAAATCTCCAAGTTTCCTCAGAGATTTTTAGGTTTTTTATGCATTAAATGCGTTTGTTAGCGGTGGAACCACTTGTTTTTTACGTGACACGACACCAGCTAATTCAGCTGTATTATTTTCTAAGGTCACACCAAAAGCTGCTTCCACTTTTTCTTTTGGTTCTCCAACAACAAGAGCCACTGAATTACTATCTAAAATATTTGTAATCACTAAGACAAATAAATCAAACCCGTTATCAGTGTTTTCTTTTGCCATCGCTTCTTCTAATTCTGCTTGACGAGCTAATACGTCGTTCACATCTACTGTATTAACTTGACCAATACGAACTGATTTATCGCCCATTGGGAAAGTTTTAGCATCCGCATTGATTAATTCTAATGCTGTTTTAGTTGAAAGATTAGTTCCTGCTTTTAACATATCCAAGCCATAAGCATCTAAATCAACACCAGCAATTTCAGCTAATTCTTTCGCTGCCGCTACATCTTCATCCGTACAGGTTGGTGATTTAAATAGTAATGAATCAGACACAATCGCTGAAAGCATCATACCTGCTATGTCTTTTGGAATGTCAATGCCATGTTCTTTATAGATTTTTAAGATAATAGTATTCGTACAACCGACTGGCTCAGCACGATAATACAATGGATTAGCTGTTTCAAAGTTTGCAATACGGTGATGATCCACTACGGCTAATACGTCTAATTCTTTAATGTCACTCACACTTTGTTGTGCTTCATTGTGATCAACTAACATCACTTGTGTTGTTTCATTTGCACAGCTTTCAATCACTCTTGGTGCATCCACGTTAAAATAGTTTAATGCATACGTTGTTTCTTCATTTGGTGTTCCTAAAGCAACAGCTTCAGCTTCTACACCTAGTTTATTTTGTAGATAAGCAAATGAGATTGCTGAAGCAATTGCATCTGTATCCGGATTTTGATGACCAAAAATTAATACCTTTGTCATAGTTATATATCCCTCCAATTAATGTCATACAATTTGTATTATATCACAATTTTTATCATCAATAAGCAGAAAATTTTAAAATTAAGAATGTCAAGCTGACTTGACATTTTTAATCATCTTTAGTAATCTGTAAATGTAAAGGACACTTTACAAAAGGAGGAGCTATGAAAAACAATTTAGCTAACATCAGAAAAGAGAAAAAAATGACTCAACAAGACTTAGCCAGTGTGTTAGATATTTCTAGACAAACCATCATTTCACTTGAAAAAGGAAAATACAATCCTTCTATTATCTTAGCACTAAAAATTGGCAATTTTTTTAATATCCCTGTTGAAGACATTTTTTTACTCGAAGAAGACGATTAAAAGGAGAACACACATGAAAAAGAAAAAAATCGCAAGTGTCATCTTATTTACCATCGGAGTGATCTTACTACTTATCGGATTATTAGTTCAATCAAATCTATCCTCTATTTCAATTGGCCTTGGATCAGGATTTATTGGAGGAGCGATGGCAAACTTATTAAAATACAAAAAATTCGTTACCAATCCGCAATATGCCAAACAATATAAAATAGAAGAAAATGACCCTCGTAACATTGAAATACGTACTATGGCACTAGCTAAATCTGGCTCCATTTTATCTATCTTAGTAGTCATTTTATCTCTAATTACATCTGCCACACAGCAAGCTCTTTGGATTACAGCAACATTAGTTGGCTTATTTTTCATTCATACCGCTTTAACTTTTTATTTTATCACCAAACTAAATAAAACCATGTAGAAAAAACAGATAGGTTAACCTAGTGTAGCTAATCTATCTGTTTTGTTATTTAATCTGCGTCTGTTTCAATAATTTCTCCAGTTTGGGCATTAATCTTATACTCAATTTCTTTTGTCAAACCAGCTTTAATGGAAATATCCCAATAAGTGACACCCATATCTTCTTTGATTTCCCAATCATCTATTTTGCCAGAACCAGCTTCTTTCAAGGCAACATCAAAAATTTCATTCATATCTTTTAAGTTTGTTAAGTCTAGTTTATTTTCTTTTCGTTTTACGCCATCTTTCTCATCTCGATCTAAGTTTTCTTCACGTTCTTTTTTTACATCTTTTGTATCAGTATTTACTTTTATTTCATATTCTTTATTATCATCTACACCTTCTATCGCGTAAAATGATTGGCCTAAACTAGTGTCTAAACTAATTGATGTAATATCAGTATCTGGATAAGTTTCTTTATATGTTTCTATCGCGTCTGCTAAACTCACATTGTAAACTGTTTCTGAAGAAGTTGACGTACCAGTCGATGAGCTACTAGACGTATTAGTGGCACTATTTGAACTTGAAACTTGTGAGCTTGATGACTTAGTTGTATTACCCGAATCAGTGTTTTGTGATGAACACCCAGCAAATACTCCTAATGATAAAACCACACTACTTAATAAGATTATTTTTTTCATTTTTCATTCTCTCCTTTTGTTTTCCTTAACATGTTCTTATTATAAAGTATGTTTTATGAAAATAATATCCTACTTAAGAATGATTTTCAATAAGACCTCATATCTATAAACCCTAAACTCACAAAAAAGCCTAGAAGATACTCCTTCTAGGCCATCCATTATTTCACCGCACGTTTTTCTTTATACTTGTTATAGTCTGCCGTATGAAGTAATTCTTGGGCATTTTTCACTCTTTCTTGAGTTGGTGGGTCAATCCCTTTTAATGGGTAATCAATCCCTAAATCTTTCCATTTAAAAAGGCCCATTGTATGATATGGTAATACTTCTACTTTATCGACATTTTTTAATTCTTTAATAAAATCATCCAATCGAATTAAATACTCATCATAATCTGTTCTTTGAGGAACCAACACATGACGAATCCAAACTGGCTGACCAATATCAGACAAATACTTTGCCATTTCTAAAATATTATCATTAGTATGCATTGTTAGTTCTTTATGACCTTGTGGATCGATATGTTTAATATCAAATAAAAACAGATCAGTGTATTTCAGCATCTCATTAAATTTGCTAAAAAATGGTTCGTCAAACGTAAATGGTTTCCCGCATGTATCAACGGTTGTATGAATCCCATGTTTTTTTGCTTTTTTAAATAAATCAATGATGAAATCAAGTTGAAGTAATGGCTCACCACCACTAATGGTAATTCCACCATCTTCACCCCAATATGATTTATAACGCAATGCTTCTTCTAATATTTCATCAGTTGTTACTTCGCGTCCTCCACCAATTTTCCAAGTATCAGGATTATGACAAAACTGGCAACGCATTTTACACCCTTGCATAAATACAATAAAACGAACGCCAGGACCATCGACTGTCCCTAAATTTTCTGTTGAATGAATTCTACCTGTTACTGATTCTGTCATTATCGTCACTTCCTAACTTTGCTTTAAAAAAAGGATGACCGCTAAAACAGCCATCCTTTTATTTTACTAATTGTTTAATTACATTCTATCATGAGCAGTACGAGAAATAACGTCTGCTTGTTGTTCAGGTGTTAAATCACGGAATTTAACAGCATATCCAGATACACGGATAGTTAAGTTTGGATATTTTTCTGGATGAGCTTGAGCGTCTAATAATAAATCTGTTGTAAAGACGTTCACGTTCAAGTGATATCCTCCTCTATCGAAGTAACCATCCATTACGTTACGTAAGTTGTTAATACGAGTATCATCATCTTTACCTAAACCATTAGGGTTAATAGTTTGTGTATTTGAGATACCATCTAAAGCTGATGTATAAGCAAGTCTTGCAGTTGAGTTTAATGATGCTAAAAGACCATTTTTCTCACCTAAGAATTTACCATCTTGGTAACTTGGGTTAGCACCTGGTGCTAATGGTTTACCTGCACGACGTCCATCTGGTGTGTTACCAGTTGCTTTACCATAAACAACATTAGAAGTAATCGTTAATAATGATGTTGTAGGTGTTGAGTTTCTATAAGTATGTTGACGTTTAATTTGAGTCATGAAGTAGTCTAAGATCCAGTTTGCCATTGCATCTGCTTCTTCATTGTCATTTCCGTAAGTTGGGAACTCATTTTGTGGAACATAGTCAACTGCTAATCCATCTTCGTCACGGATAACTTGTACGTTACCATGTTTGATAGCCATGATACTATCAGCCGCATGTGAGATACCAGCGATACCTGTTGCGAATGTACGTTTTAAGTCAGTATCCATGAATGCTAATTGTGGTGCTTCATAAGCATATTTATCATGCATGTAATGGATAACGTTTAATGTGTTTACATATAATTCTGCTAACCAATCTAACATATCTTTGTAACGAGTGATGAATTCATCGTAGTTTAATGTATCACCAGTCATTGGACGGAATCGAGGTGCAACTTGTGCTTTCGTCACTTCGTCAACCCCACCGTTGATTGCATACAATACCGCTTTTGCTAAGTTAGCACGAGCTCCGAAGAATTGCATGTCTTTACCCATTACAGTTGCAGACACACAACAAGCAATCGCACAATCGTCTGATCCCCAGTTAGCACGTAATAAATCATCATTTTCAAATTGGATTGAAGAACTTTCTTTCGCAATTTTAGCTGCATAAGTTCTGAATCCTTCTGGTAAATGAGAAGAATACAATACTGTTAGGTTTGGTTCTGGAGATGGTCCCATGTTTGTTAATGTATGTAAAATACGGAAATCATTTTTAGTTACTAATGAACGTCCGTCAATTCCCATACCAGCAATTGATAATGTTGCCCAAATTGGGTATCCAGAGAATAATTGGTTGTATTCAGGAGTACGAGCAAATTTAACCATACGTAATTTCATAATTAAGTGGTCAATTAATTCTTGTGCTTCTGCTTCGTTAATCACACCGTTTTCTAAGTCACGTTGGATGTAGATATCTAAGAATGCTGAAATACGTCCGATTGACATTGCTGCACCATTTTGAGATTTAATAGCTGCTAAGTAACCGAAGTATACCCATTGGATTGCTTCTTGAGCGTTTTTAGCAGGTTTAGAAATATCAAATCCGTAGTAAGTAGCCATTTCTTTAATGTCAACTAATGCTTTGATTTGATCAGATACTTCTTCACGTAAACGGATAACATCATCTGTCATCACTTTGTTACCTACGTTAGATAAGTCTTTTTTCTTTTCAGCGATTAAGAAGTCAATACCGTATAATGCTAAACGACGATAGTCACCGATAATACGTCCACGACCATAAGCATCTGGAAGACCTGTAATAATTTTATTTTTACGAGCGGCTCTCATTTCTGGAGTGTAAGCATCAAATACACCTTGGTTATGTGTTTTTCTCCAGTCACTGAAGATTTTAGTCATTTCGTCATCAACTTCATAACCATTAGATACTAAGGCATTGTTTGCCATGTTGATACCACCGAATGGCATAAAGGCTTGTTTTAATGGTACGTCAGTTTGTAACCCAACGATTTTTTCTTCTTCTTTAATTAAGTAACCTGGTTCATGTGATGTTACTGTGGCAGGGATGTTGTTATCCATGTCATAAACACCATTTTGTTCGTGTTGAACTTCAAATAATTCTTGTAGTTTAGTCCATAATTTTTCTGTGCTGTCAGCAGCTGGCTCTAAGAAACTGTCGTCACCTTTATACTCTGTGTAGTTTGCTTGAATAAAATCTCTAACATCCACTTGTGTGCGCCATTTACTACCTTTAAATCCATCCCAGTATCCCATAATATGAGAACCTCCTTAAGTTAGTTGTTTCAAAGTTTTATATTTAATTTCTTTACATGTTCAGTATAACACAAAAACAGATTTGCGCAAGTGTTATAGTGAAAAAAATTACTAATTTTGTTAAAAAAAACACAAGGACTGTTTAAACGCTAGTTTATTGACTTTCTTAAAATTTTATTAAGGTGCTTTTCTGTTTTATCTGTTTCATTTATTGTGTCTATCTGTATTATAACAGCGGTTACATTTCAACTTGTGTCATATAACAGAAAAAGAAGAAATCCTTGAAAGATTTCTTCTTATTATTTAGTCTTCTTTTTCTTTTTGTGAAAGAGTTATTTTAACCACTTCTCCATCTACTTTTTCATTTGAAATAAATGAGCCATTAGAGGTTCGATCATTAACCGGGATATCTTTTGTATCTGTTGTGTAGCTTGCACCGTTTTTGGTTTCTACTATAATTGATTCATTATCATCATTAGTTGATATCGCCGAAAAGACGCGGTGTGGATTATTTTTTAATTCTCTTAATACCATCAATCCACGTTTTGCTCGACCTAATTTACTAATCTCTAATACATCCATCTTCTTGACTGATCCGCGTTGTGTCACGACTGTCACCAAATGTTCTGCCGTACTAATTGGGAAAATATGACTTGAAACTAAGTAATCTCCCTCTTTTAAGTTCATGGCTTTAACGCCAGATGCTTTAGCACCAACTGTTGGCACTTCACTTAGATCATAACGCAATCCAAATCCTAAGTGACTTATCAAGGTGACTTCATACTCTATTTGAGTTGAGATTAGATTTGCACTAATCAACTCATCTGTGTCTGTTTTGAGTTTCATACACATCAACGGACGGCTCTTATAAGTACGCCAACTAGCAAATTCACTCATTAGTGTTCGCTTAATCATGCCTTCTTTTGTTACGAAAACAAATTCTTTCGTTTCATCAATCGTTTCATAAGGGAAAACTTTCAATATTTGTTCATTTGGAAGAAGGGTACTTAGTGTTTGTGAAAAATGTTCACCAACATCCTTCCATTTTTTATCTGTTAATTCATGCACAGGACGGTAAATAATATTCCCCTTTGTTGTAACAAACAACACATGATGATGGGTATTTAACTGTTCTACATAAATTAGATCATCTGATTCTTTCATGTCAATGGCATCATCTTTTGATGCACCGTATGATCTTAAACTACTACGTTTAACGTATCCTTCACGTGTCACGCTGACCATGACGTCTTCTTGAGGTACGATAACAGCTGTTTCTATATTGATTTCTTCTATTTTATCCTCTAAAACAGTTCGTCTAGCGGTATCATAATTTTTCTTCACTTCACGCAATTCTTTTTTCATGACTTTTAACAACTCATTCGGGTTATTAATAATCAACTCAAGCGATTTGATTAATGCTTCTAACTCAGCTGCTTCTTGTTCAAGTGCCGTAATATCCGTATTTGTTAAACGATATAATTGCAATGATACAATCGCTTCTGCTTGCTCTTCACTAAAGTCATGTGCTGAAATCAAGTTATCTTTGGCATTCTTTTTGTCTTTACTTTGACGAATAATACGAATCACATCATCTAAGATGGATAAAGCTTTCATCAAACCTAGCACAATATGTTCACGTTTCTTCGCTTTATTTAAATCAAACTGACTGCGGTCAATAATCACTTGTTTACGGTGAGTAATATAGCCTTCTAAAATATCTTTCAACCCAACTTGTTGTGGACGAAGTTTATTGATGGCTACCATATTAAAGTTATAATTCACTTGAAGTTCCGTGTTTTTAAGTAGATAGTTTAAAATACCTTCTGCGTCGACTTCCTTACGAAGCTCCACCACAATACGTAAACCCGTTCTATCCGTTTCATCTCTGACTTCAGATATTCCCTCTACTCGTTTTGTCAAACGTAATTCATCCATTTTTTTCACTAAGTTTGCTTTATTGACTTCATAAGGAATTTCAGTAATGACGATTTGCTCACGACCACCTTTTAGTGGTTCGATTTCAGTTTTAGAACGAATAATTACTCGACCTTTTCCTGTTTCATAAGCTTTCTTCAATTCTTTTTTTCCTTGAAGAATCGCGCCTGTTGGAAAATCTGGTCCAGGAATAAATTCCATTAATTTATCGACACTAGCATTTGGGTGATCGACTAAGTAAATCGTGCCATCAATAACTTCACCTAAATTATGTGTCGGAATTTCTGTTGCATACCCAGCTGAAATCCCTGTTGACCCATTAACTAAAAGATTCGGAAATCCTGCAGGTAAAACAGTTGGTTCTTTTTCTGTGTCATCAAAGTTCCAAACAAAATCAACGGTTTCTTTTTCGATATCTTTTAATAGCTCACCACTAAGTTTAGATAGTCGTGCTTCTGTATAACGCATCGCAGCAGGGGGGTCGCCGTCCATACTCCCGTTATTCCCATGCATTTCAATTAATGGTTCACGTAACTTCCAATCTTGACTCATACGAACCATTGCTTCATAAATACTGCTATCACCATGAGGATGGTAATTCCCCATGATGTTTCCGACAGATTTAGCTGATTTTCTAAAACTTTTTTCGTAAGTATTACCGTCCTTATTCATTGAAAATAAAATACGGCGTTGAACAGGTTTTAGTCCATCTCTTATATCAGGTAATGCTCTATCTTGAATAATGTATTTTGAATAACGTCCAAAACGGTCTCCCATTACATCTTCTAGACTAAGATTTTGAATCCCGTGTTCTTGATTCATTCTTGTTCTCTCCCTTTTGTTGGTACTCGCTAATCAAATAGATTGATTTCTTCGACTATGTCATTATCAGGTGTGACGTGTTCCTCTATAATGTCATGGTTTTCTAAAATACTGCCATCTTCTTCTAATGTAAATTGAACGTGTTCTTCAATCCATTTACGACGGGGCTCTACTTTGTCACCCATCAACGTTGTCACACGTCTTTCAGCTCTTGCTGAGTCATCAATCGTTACTCGAATCAATGTTCTTGTTTCAGGATTCATGGTTGTTTCCCAAAGTTGATCGGCATTCATTTCACCTAACCCTTTGTAACGTTGGATTAAGTAGCCTTTCCCCATCTTTTTCGTAATATCAGCCATTTCATCATCTGTCCAAGCGTACTCTAACTGCTCAGTTTTACCGCGACCTTTGCTTACTCTATATAGCGGTGGTAAAGCAATATAAACTTTTCCTGCTTCGACAAGAGGTTTCATGTAGCGATAGAAAAACGTCAATAGTAACACTTGAATATGTGCCCCATCTGTATCCGCATCGGTCATGATAATGACTTTATCATAATTCACATCATCTAGTTGAAAATCAGGACCAACACCAGCGCCAATGGTATAAATCATGGTATTAATTTCTTCATTTTTTAAAATATCTTGTAATTTTGCTTTTTCCGTATTAATGACTTTTCCTCGAAGTGGTAAAATCGCTTGGAATTTTCTGTCTCGGCCTTGTTTAGCTGATCCTCCAGCAGAGTCCCCTTCGACTAAGTACAATTCATTTTTCTTTGGGTTACGTGATTGTGCTGGGGTTAATTTACCAGATAGTAAAGATTCCCCTTTACGACGTTTTTTCCCGTTACGACTGTCTTCTCGTGCTTTACGTGCCGCTTCTCGTGCTTCTCGTGCTTTCAGCGCTTTTTTAACAAGCATTTGAGATAAATCATTGTTTTCTAACAAATAAAATCCTAATTGATCACTAATGACTGTATCAACAATTGTCCTAGCAGCTGGTGTACCTAATTTTCCTTTCGTTTGCCCTTCAAATTGAAGCAAGTTTTCGGGAATACGCACACTAATAATGGCTGATAACCCTTCTCTAAAGTCGCTACCTTCAAGATTTTTGTCTTTTTCTTTCAACAAGCCTGTTTTTCTCGCATATTCATTAAATGATTTGGTTAAAGCCGTTTTCATTCCGACTTCATGTGTTCCACCATCTCTTGTACGCACATTGTTAACAAAAGACAAAATATTTTCAGAATAGCCATCATTGTATTGGAAGGCAAATTCCACTTCAATGCCGTCTTTTTCTCCGGCAAAATAAACGATTGGAGATAAGTCATCTTTGCTTTCATTTAAATAAGCAATAAACTCTTTGATTCCATCTTCATATAAAAAGACATCTTCTTTTTCTTGTCCTTCTCGTTCATCGGTTAGAGTGATTTTAATTCCTTTTAATAGAAAGGCAGATTCTCTTAGACGTTCAGATAATACGTCATAAGAAAAAACCGTTGTTGAAAAAATGGACGCATCTGGTTTAAACGTAATTGTTGAACCATTTTGTTTAATCGACGTTTTCGTCTTTTTAAATTTCCCATCAGGATGTCCACCATCTTTAAATGATAATGTCGCCATCTGACCATCTTTAATGGTTTCCACTGTTAACGTACTTGATAAAGCATTCACCACACTTGCTCCAACACCATGAAGCCCTCCTGAGGTTTTATAACCACCTTGGCCAAATTTTCCACCTGCATGTAATATAGTAAAAATCACTTCAATCGTTGGCTTTCCAGAAGCATGCATTCCTGTTGGCATCCCTCTACCATAATCTCGTACACTGATACTATTGTCTTTATGTATTGTGACATCAATTTCTGTTCCATAACCAGATAACGCTTCGTCAACGGCATTATCAAATATTTCAAAAACCAAATGATGTAATCCTTTAGAGTCTGTTGATCCAATATACATCCCTGGACGTTTTCTTACCGCCTCTAGACCTTCTAATACTTGAATGGATGAATCATCGTATTGTCTATTTATTTCTTTTGACATAGGTAAACTCCTTTTCTACCATCATAACGTAAACAAGTTAATTGCTTGTTCTAATCAATAATAGGCTACTTTTAAGCCGATGTAAAGAACAGGTATTCCCCCTCTTTACGGCAACATCACTTATTCTATAATAAAATAATGTATCTTGCAAAGTTAGTTTTTTTCGAAAAAATAATGAAGCTTTAGAATTTTAATTTACAACGTTTTAAAAAAACTGTATATTTATTAAATAGTTATATTTTTTTAAGAAAGGATAGGTCTATGAACAATACAAAAAATCAAGTGAATTTATCACTATTATTATCCACGTTATTTTTAGGTTACGTGATTGTCTACATTGATAAATTGTCTGTTGGTATCTCCATTATTTCAATTAGCAAAGACATCCCCATGACAGAAAGTCAAAAAGGACTCATTTTAAGTGCTTTTTTTATTGGATATGCCATTATGCAAGTGCCAATGAGTTTTGCAATTAATAAATTTGGTGCAAAAAAAGTGCTTATTTGGTCAGTTTTTATGATTGGTGTCTTTGATTTTATTTTTAGCTTTAGCCAAACAGTCACGATGCTTTTAGCCATCCGACTTTTAACTGGTATGCTTGCTCATTCTGGTTACCCTTCCGCTTCTAGCAAAGAAATCATTGATAATTTCCCTATTGAGCGTAGAACGTTTGCTAAAGGAATCCTCATCTCCTCTTCTGGAATTGCTGGTGTTGTCGGTCCTATTTTACTCTCTCCAATTATTGATAAATACAATTGGAAGTTTGCTTATGTGTTACTCACTATTCTTGCTATTGCTGCCTCTTTTATCATTGCAAGAGGAATCCCCACACCAAACAAACAATCAATAGAAGTCGCTGAAGAAGATTCTGAAAAAGTATCCTTACTGAAAATTTGGAAAAACCGAAACATTTGGACACTATTTGCGGCTGCGTTTTTTGTTAATAGCTTACTGTACGGAATCAATAACTGGTTACCAAGCTTTTTAACGAGTCAACGCGGTATTACACTGACTCAATCTGGTGTTGTTAGCTCATGTGTGGGTGTGTTTTCTCTCGTTGGAGCCATTGGTGGGAGTTATATCGTCAGTAAATTTTTCTCTGAGAAAGATACGATTGTCATTATGATAATGGCAACAATCGGCTCGTCATTAGTCTTCTTATCTTATTATGTCCATTCTCTTGTTCTATTTATCCTTGTTTTAGGATTAGCGACTTTATCAATGACGGTTGCGTTTGTTACTCTGATGACAATCCCCCTAAAAGTATTTACTGGAAAACACTTTGCGCCAAGTTACTCAACCATCTCAACTGGTGGTATTTTAGGAGGAGCAACAGCGCAGATTATTATTGGGGCATTAGTAGATAGCTCAGAAACTTACTTGTCTGCCTTTATTTATTTCTTTGCTTTAGGTATTTTAGCAGCACTTTCTTTAGCCTTCCTTAAAAAAGGCGCTGAACATTATTAAGCAAAAAGCACATCACCTGAATTAAAAAGGTGACGTGCTTTTTATTTTAGTTTTGATAATTGTCTGTTCATTGTCATCACACCAATAATAGCCAAATGAAGCCCTAAAAAGAGTAGGACTATTTCTAATTTAATGAAAGACCACTCAAGGAATATGGTTTTAAACACATACCATGGTCTAACAAAAATATCAATCGAATGAAATCTCGGTGGAAATCTTCCAGCATAGATACCTAGTGATGATAAGAAACAAACAAGCAGTAGTACACCGCTTACTTGTGTGGTGGTCAATCGATACTGTTTTTTTGCATAAGATAGAAGTTTTAGTAACTGTCCAAATCCAATGAGAACAAAACTAAAAATCGCTAGAAACAAGACAATCGTCAGTGTCCAATCACCCAAATTTTTAATACTATCCCCTGTAAAATGATTGTAAATATCTAAAATATCCATGTGAATAATATCTGTCACTAAATAAGGAATATTAGGAAAATACAACATAAATAAAGCGGCTAGTCCTAATTTCAACCCATTCTTCTTCACACGAAAAAACTGAAACGACAACTCTAAAGGGATGTACGCGAGTAAAATATTCAAAGATAAAAACGAAAAACGTGTATTATAGGCCCCAATAATAAGCAACAAACTCATTAGTCTGACAATATTTTTCATTTTCCAACCCCTTTTCTATCTATTCATTACTGCTCTACGATATTTCTAAAATAAAGAAACTCCTCCATCAACTCTTTATTCACTCTCTCCCCTTTAAGCATCAGGTCTTGAGCTGTTTGATATAGCTTGTTAAAGCGTACCATATCAACCTTTTCTTCTACCATGAGAGCAGCTTTCAAATGAGATAACTCTGTTACAAAATGTTCTGGATTCATTCTTTTTTCCCCTTCATCTAGTTTTTCTTTATCTATATATTATAACATCTTTTTGTTCGTTTTTTGAAAAATTCATTAAATAATCAATTCTTTAAAACACTTTTTTCGATTGAAATTTGCTATAATATGTTTAGAAATGATGTTAAGGGGGATGAAATGATGATTTATATTGACAAAGAAAAATTTGCCCAAGCAGTCTTGATGTCCGAGAAAAAAGAGTTAACACTCGATCAAAAACTCGATTTGTATGTTAAAGCGATGGATTTAGCAGCTCAGCATAACAAAGAAATTCCCAAACCAAAAATGAATATGTTTGGGACTAAAGCGCCTTAAAGAGCTTTCCATTAATTGGAAGGCTTTTTCAGTGTCTTTAGATAATCTTTTGTTTCTGGTGAGATTCTTAAACTTTCTCTCGCTTTTTGAATCGTTTTTTGATGCGTCCAATCATCTAATTTACGTTCACTAATATAGGCAATCGTGGCATCATACTGCTTAGCCAAGCTGGTCGCAAAAAACCACGCACGCATCATATTGACATAATAGGCCTCACTTTTTACCTCGCATACACGATCCAAAATGGATTGATTAAAGTTTTCATCTACTAGATAAATGTTCATCAGCTGCAATATAGCAAAACGCACTGTGTATTCTTCACTTGAGGTTAGCCACTCATCAATAAATGGCAATAACTTTTCTGGATTCTTTTTAAATACAGTAGGTGTTTGGCAATCTGTCACGGCCCAATTATCTGCATAAGGCAAAAAAGTTTGATATGCTTTGATAGCTTCTTCAAAATCTTTTGTACTTGAAATAATCAACATGTGAAGTACATTTTCTTCATGATAAGTATGAGGTAACTCTGATAAAAAGTGTGCTGTATCATCATTTTTTATCATCTCTTTAGCTAATTTTCTGAGTTGTGGCATCCTAACGCCAATAACCTTATCTGGATTAACTGTCGGAATTAATTTGGCATTAAATACTTTGTAAGTCCTGTCTTGCATCGAAAAAAGTTTTTCTTGTGTTGGTGTCATTAAGGTTCCTCCATTAAAAAAGCACCCGACAAATTTGTCGAGCGCTCATTAATTGTCTTATTTAAGACGTTCGTTTAGTTCTTTTGCTAAGTCTTCAAAACCTGGTTTTCCTAGTAAAGCAAACATGTTTTTCTTGTATGCTTCAACACCTGGTTGGTCAAATGGGTTTACGCCATTTAAGTAACCTGAAATACCTACTGCAATTTCAAAGAAGTACATTAAGTAACCTAATGTATAAGCATCTGTTTCAGGAATATTTACCACAAAGTTTGGTACGCCACCATCTGTATGGGCTAAAAGAGTTCCTTCAAATGCTTTTGTATTAACAAAATCAATTTCTTTTCCTTGAATGTAACCTAAACCATCTAAGTCTTGATCAAGTACAGGAATTTCCACATTTTTACGAGGTTTTTCTACTTTAATAACTGTCTCAAAAATGTTACGACGTCCTTCTTGAATGTATTGACCTAATGAATGTAAGTCAGTTGAGAAGTTTGCACTTGATGGGTAGATACCTTTTTGATCTTTTCCTTCAGACTCGCCGAATAATTGTTTCCACCATTCAGAGAAGTATTGTAAGTTTGGTTCGTAATTGATTAATAACTCCGTTACTTTTCCTTTACGGTATAAAATATTACGTAATGCAGCATATTGATATGCTTCATTTTTTGTTAAATCATCAGAGCTGTATGCAACGCGAGCATCAGCAGCACCTTTCATTAACTCATCAATGTTAGCACCTGTTACAGCGATTGGAAGTAATCCAACTGGTGTTAATACAGTGAAACGTCCCCCAACATCATCAGGAATAACAAATGTTTCCCAGCCTTCAACGTCAGCTTCTGTTTTAACAGCGCCTTTAGCTTTATCAGTTGTTGCATAGATACGTTTGTTTGCTTCTTCTTTACCGTATTTTTTCTCTAATAAATCTTTAAAGACTCTAAAAGCAATCGCTGGTTCAGTTGTTGTACCAGATTTAGAAATAACATTCACTGAGAAGTCTTTGTCGCCAATAATTTGGATTAAATCAGCTAAATAAGTTGAACTGATTGAGTTTCCAGCAAAGAATACTTGTGGTGTTTTTCTTTCTTCATTGTCTAAAAGATTGTAGAATGAGTGGTTTAAAAAGTCGATAGCAGCTTTAGCTCCTAGGTATGATCCACCAATTCCGATAACGATTAAAATATCTGAATCTGATTGAATTTTTTCTGCTGCTTTTTTAACGCGAGCAAATTCTTCTTTATCGTAGTTTTCTGGTAAATCAATCCAACCACGGAAATCATTTCCTGGTCCAGTCCCTTCACGCAATGCATTGTGTGCTGCTGTTACTTCTGCTTGCATGTAACCTAATTCATGGTCACCAATAAATGTACCAACATTTGAATAATCAAAACGAATATGTGACATAATCATCCTCCTAATAATATGTGATTCTTCGTACAAGAATACATACCTATTCTACCATTTTTTTGAATTTTTCACATCTTTTTCAGATAGTTTATAACAAAACGTGGAGAATTTTTATTAAACAAGTCCTTGAGCAAGCATTGCTTTTGCAACTCGTTCAAATCCAGCAATATTTGCCCCAGTTAATAAATCGTCTTCTTGCGCGTATTCTTTTGCTGTTGTCGCACATGTTTCATAGATATTTTTCATAATGTTATCAAGTTCTGAATCGACTTGTTCGAAAGTCCAAGGTAAACGTTGAGCATTTTGAGCCATTTCTAAAGCTGATACAGCCACTCCACCAGCATTAGCGGCTTTACCTGGACAATAGATAACACCAGAATCAGTTAATTGGTGCAATGCTTCCAATTTTGTTGGCATGTTTGCCCCTTCAGCTAAGACTTTTACCCCGTTTTTGATTAGGATAGCTGCTTCGTCTAATCCAATTTCATTTTGAGTGGCACATGGTAAAGCTACTTCATAAACAATGTTTTCTGTCCAAATTGACGCATTTTCAACGTACTTAGCATTTGGTTTTGCTGCCGCATATTCACTTAAACGACCGCGTTTTACTTCTTTGATTTCTTTGACTAACTCACAGTCTACACCATCTTCATCAATGATATAACCAGAAGAGTCAGAACAACCTAATACTGTTGCACCTAATTCTTGTGCTTTTTCAATCGCATAAATGGCCACATTTCCACTACCCGAAATCATGACACGTTTACCTTTTAGTGAATCGCCTTTGTCTTGTAATAAATACTTAACAAAATACACTAAACCATAACCTGTTGCTTCTGTACGAGCTAAACTTCCCCAGAAAGCAAGTGGTTTACCTGTGATGACTCCTGCTTGATAACCATTTAGGCGTTTGTATTCACCATATAGATACCCAATTTCACGTCCACCTACACCCATATCACCTGCTGGAACATCCATGCTTGGGCCAATATGTTTTTGTAATTCTTGCATAAAACTTTGACAAAAACGCATGATTTCGCCATCTGATTTACCTTTAGGATCAAAATCACTTCCGCCTTTACCTCCACCAATTGGTAAAGAGGTTAAACTATTTTTAAAAATTTGTTCAAACGCTAAGAATTTCATGATACTTTGATTCACTGATGGGTGGAAACGTAATCCCCCTTTGTATGGTCCTAACGCTGAGTTGTATTGTATACGGTATCCTGTATTAACCATCCATTCACCAGAATCTGACATCCAAGGAACACGGAACTCGATTAAACGCTCAGGTATAATCAATTGCCCTAAGATATTTTTTTCACAATATACGGGATTTTTTTCTAAAAATGGTGTCACTGTAGTCAAAAACTCTTCCACTGCTTGAATGTACTCTGGTTGATAACCATACTTTTCTTTCACTTCATCCATCATTTTTGTTACATAATCTTGTGCTGACATAATGTATCATTCCCTTCTTAAACTTAATTAGTATTATATAGTATTTAAATAAAAAAAAAAAATATTTTCTCATCAAATTTTAAAAAAAGTATGCTAAACTATCATTTAATAACGAAAGGAGTGGCAATAGATGGGTATAGATGTCATTGTCATTGGTGGGGGAACAAGCGGTATGATGGCTGCCGTTTCCGCAGCAGAAAAAGGCGCACGCGTCATGATTATTGATAAAAATAAAATGCTTGGAAAAAAACTACGCTTAACTGGCGGAGGTCGTTGTAACGTCACCAATAATAGACCGCCAGAAGAAATTATTTCTTTTATCCCTGGAAATGGGAAGTTTTTGTATAGTACCTTCTCTCAATTTAACAACTATGACATTATGGAGTTTTTCGAAAGCCACGGTGTGCACTTAAAAGAAGAAGATCATGGAAGAATGTTTCCTGTTGAAAATACCTCTAAAGCAATCGTTAACGGCTTATTTGATCGCTTAAATGCATTAAATGTTGAATTAAAAATGAAAACAACGGTTAAAAAATTATTAGTAACTGATGGCAATATAACAGGAGTGATGACTGACACAAAAGAAGAAATTCATGCACCTTGTGTTGTCTTAGCAACTGGTGGGAAGACTTATCAATATACTGGATCCACTGGGGATGGATACACGTTGGCTAAAAAAGTGGGGCATACTATCACCAAACTTTTTCCAACTGAATCTCCCCTTTTATCTGAAGAGTCTTTTATTAAAAGTCGTGAACTTCAAGGGTTATCTTTAAGAGACATTGGTTTATCTGTTCTAGATGAAAAAGGAAAAGTGGTGGTCACACATGAAATGGATGCGTTATTCACTCATTCTGGTATCTCAGGTCCTGCAGCACTTCGTTGTAGCATGTTTGTCAATCAACTACTTGAAAAAGGACAAGAAACTGTCACCATGTCGCTCGATTTGTTTCCATTAAAATCTGAGCAAGACATCAAACAACAAGTAATCAGCATACAAAGTGAAGATGGCAATAAATCCATTAAGAACGCATTAAAACCATTGATGCAAGAACGCTACTTAGAATTTTTATTGGGACGTTGCCATATCAACACGCAAACCCCTTTTAAACAAATCACTGAAAAAGAGATTGATGCTCTTGTTGATGAAATCAAACATCTGACTTTTACAGTCAATAAAACCTATCCACTTGATAAATCATTTGTCACTGGTGGGGGGATTAGTCTAAAAGAAGTCAATCCTAAAACAATGGAAAGCAAATGTGTGAACGGCTTGTTCTTCTGTGGTGAACTGTTAGATATCAATGGCTACACTGGAGGATTTAACATCACCGCTGCTTTTTGTACAGGACATGTTGCCGGTGAACACGCGGCTGAAATTGCTAGTTATTTTAACTATTAAAATAGAAAAGACTTGCCTTAGCTTTACGGCTGAGGTAAGTCTCTTTTTTGTATTTTAACAACATAAACACTATAAAATAACGCCAGTATACCAGAAAATACCATACTATATTTTATTAAAAAAGGCGGATCATAATAAATAGATAGCTGGTAATCTCCTTTAGGTAACTGAAATGATAAAGTTCTCTCGGATGAGAGGGTTGTTTTAATGCGTCTCCCATGCTCATCTTCCACCACTATCCCACTATACCCAATAATGGGTGTAATAACAGTATTTGTTGGATCCGTTAGTGTCAGTTCTATTATCGCTGCATGACGTTTAAACTGATAAGGCATTGGGACTTCTTCTTGATTCACTTGCCCTATCTTATCTTTAATGCGTTTAGTTTGTTCGTCTGTCAATCCTGCTGGAAAGTAATCTTTATTCACTGACCTTTCATATCGTCTCGTTGTCACAATATCTTGCTTACTATACATTAATTTATTTAACGACCGACGAATCATTAAAGAATTGACACTAAGAGTCGACATAATTAAAATACCGACACTTAATCCAAGAATCACTCGTTTTCTTGACAGCGTAGTAACCTGACTTAAACTGTCAGCTAAAATAGCCGCTCCTAAAAAACTGCCAAATACTGATAAAAATGGCATTAAACGAAATGGAAATTGAATAATAGATAAGGGTGTCTGTTGCAACAGATGCCAAGGAAACACTGATGTCATCATGAGTGTTATGACAAGTGATACCCATAAACATAGTCTGAGTAGTTTATTTTTCCGAACAAAGGATTCTTTTTTCCAAATCACTTGATACACGCCAATAATAAGAGTAAACAACAAAACAATGCCAATGCTCATGTAACTTAAATAATTGACACTAGAGGATGCCAACATAACTCCAACATTTGCGGCTTCACTAGCTAAATCATGAATTCGTACAGAACGAATATGTAGAGTAAACATTTCATAAATAATCGGAGCTAGCGCACCAAACGAAAGCAACACAGTCATAACGGCACTAAACACTAGTTGCTTGAAAACTTGTGTCGTAATCATTTTTTTAATCAGACTAACCACAAATAATACCGCTAAAACAACAACGGCTAACATGAGCGATAAAATATGTGAGTACGAAATAAGTGCTAATCCACCAATCAGCCAATATTTTTTTGTTCCGTTGTCTTTTAAAATACTATAAAATCCAGCAAATACTAAAGGATACATGGTTAAAACAAAAAATTCACCCAAATCAAATCGTTGATAAAAACAAATCATTCGATAATGAGAAAATACATAAAAAAATGAAAAAATAAACGGTAGATACTGCTTGGCTCGCATGTTTATTTGTGACAAAGCGATATTACTAATATATTTGGCACACTTGTATGCAATATAAAACGTCAGTAAATTCATCAAAAATAAATACCCATACACGCCACCAATCACTGATTGAAAAACAAAGGATAATAACGCGATTGGCAAGACTGTTGTGAGCGTAGGATAAAAAATATTTGCTCCATAAAAAATATCATGCTCACCAAACTTTGCGATAGCTTGCGTGTGCCCTGTGTCTTTTAATTGATCCATGACACCAAAAATTCGTGCAAAATGAAATGGATAATCATCTCCACGAATAAGTGCCACATGCCATCCTGTTAAATCCACAATCGGTAACATATAAAGTAATGATAATCCTATCCACAGAAATAGAATAAAAAAACGTTCTTTCTTCATTTGTCATCCTTCTTTATTTAATCTATTAATAAAAAACATCGTACAACATAAAATAGATTTTTTAGTTTATTAACTATGTCAAAACATGGTTATATTACCAAATAATCGTTCAATACGCCAATAAGAGCTATTTTTATAGCGAGTTGATTTTTAAGTACATATAAAAAAACGATTATAGGATTACCCTAAAATCGTTTCATCTTCTGTTAAATTCGCATATTGTCCTCGTGTCACGTTTAATAAGTCTTCCGGTGAGACGCTCATTTGAAGTCCACGTCGCCCCGCTGAAACATGAATGGTATCAAAAGATTTCGCTTCTTCAGCATAATAAGTCGGAAATAGTTTTTTCATTCCAACAGGAGAACACCCTCCATGAATATAGCCTGTTAAACTTTCGAGCTCTTTCATTGGTAGCATCTCTATTTTTTTATTACCACTGACTTTGGCTAATTTTTTTAAATCCAGTGTTTTATTTCCAGGTATTACTGCCACAACAGGGCCTGTTTTATTCCCCACAGTCACAAGAGTTTTAAACACTTGATTTTCATCAATCCCTAACGCATGAGCCGTTTCAAGTGCCGCTGCGTGCGTGTCACTATACTCATACTCTCTTGTATCAAATGCTATTTTCTTTTGTTCTAAAATTCTAACGGCATTTGTTTTGGCTTTTTTCTTAGACAAGACTATCTACTCCTCGTTTTTGTATCCAATGACTTCCATAGCATCTCTCACAACTGATATCGGCAGTTGTCCAGGTGCGGATGATTTTTTCCCATTCGATGCATATGTCATCACTGACCCAAATAATTCACCCGTCATACGTGACAATTGCCCAAATTCTCCCATACTAATCAAAACAAAAGGAATGTCTGGATAGTCTTCTTGTATGTTATTCGATACTTCAAGAACAGAAAGCATATCAGATAAATCACTTGGTGTGACAGCTAATTTACACACATCGCCACCAAAGTCATACATGTCTTTAATGGTTTCTTCCATGTGTTCTTTTTTAGGCGTAAAATGATTATTATGTTTTGATACAATCGCTCGAACACTTTTTCTTTTAGAGTAATCCAATATATCAGTTGGTCTTTCTAAAAGCATTTCAAGTTCTAAATCAACCATATCAATATAGCCTGTATCAATCATTGTGCGGTTGAGTTCAAGATATTCATCTAACTCAATATGTTGTCCGCCACCTTCTTGTAATGTTCTATAGGTAAAAATAAGTGGCTTATCATCTATGGCATACCGCACAAAATAGGCTGCTTTTTTCATGAATCTTGCATCATGAATATACATAAAATAATCTGCGCGCCACTCGATGACGTCGCAATCTAATTTACTTAATCGTATGGCTTCTGAAAATAATTCTTCAAAATTCTTTGCCACAAGTGGTACACATACTTTTGGTTTTCCTTTTCCTAATTCAAGGTTACGTACTTTTAACTCTGACATCAAACCCCACCTATCATTTCATAATCACATTTATTTCACTTGGTAAAACAATACTTTTAAATAATTTCCTTCGCTAAATTCTTTTGCCACTCGGAAATCTTCTGGTAATTGATATAATTCTAAAAACGTAAACGCACGACCAGTTTCTTTTATCCCAGACTCAACCATTTGTCTAAACTTATCTAACGAAACATTTGCAGCATTTGTTGACGCGATGAGTAACCCGTCTTTATTCAATAACTCTACCGCTTCTGTTGTTAGCTGTTGATAGTCTTTGGCAACAGAAAATACTTTCTTTTTATTTCTTGCAAAACTTGGTGGGTCCATTACAACAATATCAAAAGTGAATTGTTTTTTAAAAGCGTATTTAAAATAATCAAAAACATCCATTACTATTATAGACTGATTGTCAGTATTAAGTCCATTCACAGCAAATTGTTCTTGTGTTTTTTGTCGACTTCTTTTTGCTAAATCAACACTTGTTGTTGACACAGCACCTCCCATTGCACTTGCAACAGAAAAAGCCCCAGTGTAGCTAAAGGTATTTAATACTGTTTTTCCAATCGCATATGTATCAGTCAAACGACTTCTGACTTCTCGTTGGTCTAAAAAGATGCCTGTCATTAATCCTTCATTTAAATAAGTCGCATACGTGATGTTGTTTTCTTTGATTAAAAGTGGCTCAGGCGCTTTTGTCCCATTTAAAAATGTTGACTCAGGTATGCCTGTTGTATTAAAGCGAATTTTTTCGTATATTCCCTGATACGCAATATCAGAAGACATCAACGCTTCTAATATTTCTTCTTTTAATTGGTAGATGGTGTCATTATACCAAGAAACCACTAGAAAACCAGCATACCAATCAATCGTCACGCCACCTAATCCATCTCCTTCACCATTAAACAAGCGAAAAGCGTTGGTGGCTTCATCTTTAAAAAACGTTGAACGATAATCTTTGGCTTCATTAAATAGGTTAATTAAAAAAGATTTATCTATCGGTTGGTTTTCAGAAAAACTTATCATCCAACCTAATCCTTTATGTTGTTTTCCTAAATAGCCATATCCTAAAAATTCGTCTTTTTCAGAGTAAAAACTTACCCATTCTTTACAATCATCTTGGGCATTTACCATATCTTCAGCTTTAATTAATGGATAATGGCCTTTGTATTTTTGACTTTTCTTTTGCTTTATTTGTACTTTCTTCATGCAGTCAATCCCTTTAATTTCTATTCATTTATTGTATGATACTACTATATCAGTTTTTGAGCTTTTTTGCTCCCTTTTTTAAGGATGTTAGTTCTATATTTTTTTTTAAGAAAAATGACCATAATTGACAGACATGTAAGGAATATGTAAAATGTAACATGGAGTATTCAGCTTGGTGGTCTAGTGACGCTAAGTTGTTAAGAAAGGATGTTTATTTTGAAACATAAATATAATAAAAACTGGATTAACACCAGGATGGGTTTTTTCTCATTAATGGTTGTGTTATTCTGGCTAAAAAACCTACTAGCTTATACAGTTGACTTTAATTTAGGAATTGAAAGTTTTTTCCAATACGTTATCTTATTCATTAGTCCTGTGGCAACAACAGTCTTTTTATTCTCTGCCGCACTCTATGTAAAAAGTCCGAAAAAAGCCTACATTACGTTACTGATTATCTCATCATTAACCACCTTGTTACTTTTTTCTAACGTCATTTATTACAGAGAATTTACAGATTTTATTACCGTTAACACCATGCTTGGTGCCGGTAAAGTAGCTTCTGGTCTTGGTGAAAGTGCTCTTCGTATGTTTAGACCATATGATTTATTGTATTGGATTGATATTATTGTTGTGATTGTCTTACTTGCGACTAAAAAAATCAAGATTGATGAAAGACCAATCGCTGCACGTTCAGCTTTTGCTGTCACAAGTTTTTCCATTCTATTATTTTCAGCTAACTTAACTTTAGCTGAAACTGATCGACCTGAATTATTAAAACGAACATTCTCAAGAAATCATATCGTCAAATATTTAGGGATGAACGTCTTTACTGTTTATGATGGTGTGCAAACATATAACGCCACTCAACGACGAGCTCAAGCTAGTCAAAATGACTTGGTTGATGTACAAGAATATGTGAAAACACATTATGCTGAGCCAAATGATGATATGTATGGGATTGCTAAAGGACGTAACGTGATTTATATCCATTTAGAAAGTTTCCAACAATTTTTAATTGATTACAAATTAAAAGATGAAAATGGTGTTGAACATGAAGTCACTCCATTTTTAAACAGTTTATTCCACTCTAATGAAACATTTAGCTTTGATAATGCCTTCCACCAAGTGGGTTCAGGTAAAACAAGTGATGCTGAAACATTATTAGAAAATTCATTCTTTGGATTAAGCCAAGGACCATTGTTCACTCAATTAGGTGATAAAAACACATTCCAAGCTGCACCTGATATCTTAGGTCAAACACAAGGATATACTAGCGTTGCCTTCCATGGTAATGGTGGCTCTTTCTGGAATCGTAACGAAACATATAAACGTTTAGGTTATAACTATTTCTTTGATGGTAGTTACTATGATGTCAATGAAAATAACTCATTCCAATATGGGTTACATGACAAACCATTCTTAGAACAATCCATTCAATATTTAGAACATGTGCAACAGCCGTTTTATTCTAAATTTATTTTAGTATCTAACCATTATCCATATGCAAAATTTAAAGATGATAATGCTGGTTTCCCTATCGCTAATACATCTGATGCCACAATCAATGGTTACTTTGCAACGGCAAACTACTTAGATACAGCCGTTAAAGAATTCTTTGATTACTTAAAAGCATCTGGTCTTTATGACAATTCAGTCATTGTGTTATATGGTGACCATTATGGTATTTCAAATTCTCGTAACAAATCTTTAGCTGAATTACTTGGTAAATCAAAAGAAGAATGGAACGAATTTGATGATACTGCTGTCCAACGTGTGCCAGTTATGTTCCACGTTCCTGGTCAAACTAAAGGTGGGGTTGATCACACATTTGGTGGTCAAGTTGACGTCTTACCAACACTGCTACATTTATTAGGTGTTGATACTCAACCATATATTCAGTTAGGACAAGATTTCTTCTCTAAAGACAAAGACCAAATAGTTGCCTTTAGAAATGGAACCATCGTCACACCAAAATACACGATCTTAGGTGAAACCATCTATGATACAACAACTGGTGAATTAATTGACACACCAACAGAAGAACAATTAGCAGAAATAGCGGACATAAAAGAAAAAGGAAACACACAGCTTCATATGTCTGATGCGATCACAAATGGTGATTTATTGAGATTTAATACAAACAGTGGATTAAAACCACTTGACCCTGCTAAGTTTGATTACAAAAATGAGTTAGATAAACTCCTTCAAGTTGAACAACAAAAAGGAGACAAATCAACCAGTGTCTACTCACTACATAATAATCAATCAACGGTTGACCTATTTAAAACTCAAACATATAAACAAATTGAAGAAGAAAAAAATGGAAATACTCAAAGTAGTGCAACCACTGAAACTTCTTCATCAACAGCTAAATAAAGCGAAAACCACGCAAGAGTTTAACTCTTGTGTGGTTTTTTGTATTCTTGTTTTAGTTGTAATAATGATTGAAACACTTTTTCTAACTCTTGGCTCGGCTCAATGCTCATCTTACCTAACACTTCACTGATTTTTGTTTCAAGTACTAATAAATCATCTTTACTTTTTGCTTTTACTTTAATTGATTGTTGTTCTTGGTATTCTATGTAGTTGCCATCAAACATCTTAATCTGCTCATTTTCGATAATAAGAAGTTTAGTCGCAATAGACTCCACAAAACTTCGGTCATGTGACACAAAAATGACCGTTCCATCAAAAGCTAATAATAATTCCTCAAGAGCGTTTAATGCTTCAATATCCAAATAATTTGTTGGTTCATCTAGCAGCAATGTGTTTATGTCACTTAATATCAATTTAGTCAACGTAACTTTGACGCGTTCCCCACCACTTAATACCTTAACTAGTTTTTGAATGTCTTCTTCAAAAAATTGCATTCGTGCTAAAATCGTTCTTGCTATCATTTGATTCGATTCTCTTGACGTAGATAACACATTTTCTAAAATAGTGCTATTTTCTTCAAGCAAATCAACCTTTTGAGAAAAGTATCCTACTTTTATAGCAGGTGACAGTTGGATAGTATCCTCTCCATTTAAAATCATTTGCAATAAAGTGGTTTTTCCAACACCATTTTTTCCAATAATCGCGACTTTTTCTTTATTTTTGATGTAAAAATCACTTCCTGAAAACAATGTTTTTTTCCCTATTTTTTTCGTTACATTGTTTCCTCGTAAAATTATATGGTCTCCAGATAAGTGAGATAATGATGTGGACATCGTTAACTTCGCGACTTTTTTTGGTGCTTCAACATGAGTGAGTTGTGCTAATCTTGTTTCTAATGCTTTAGCTGATTTATCAAGCTTTTTTTGCTTCTTAGCATAATAAGGCTTACTTCCTCCAACTCTTTCCCCCGCTTGTTTTTTCTTTTTAGGAACTGACATCGCTCCATTTGCTTGTTGTTTTTTCATGCGAATGGCTTGTTCTAGTTCTGATTTTTCTCGTTTATATTGTTCATACTCTTGCTGTCTCGTTTTTTCATCTGCTTGATACTGTGCTAAAAAGGTAGAATAATTCCCTTTAAATACACTTAATTCACCATCTTTTAAAAACCAGATTTTATTACAAACCGATGTTAAAAATGTTCGATCGTGTGAAACAACCACCACGCCTTCATGATGTTCTAACACGTTCTTTTCAACCCACTCAACATGCGTGTCATCTAAATTTGTTGTTGGCTCATCTAGTAACCACACGCTTTCCTCTGTAAAAGCCTGTTGTAAATATCGCTGTGTTTTCTCTCCTCCACTTTTATCATCAAACCCTTCTTTAAATTGTTTGACTAACGTCACAGAAGTATGGTGTTGAATCAGCGTGTCTTCTACACTTAATTCTTTAGCTAAAATATGTAGTAAGGTTGTCTTGCCACTCCCATTTGTCCCAATTAAACCTATTTTATCGCCTTTATTTACTGATAACGGATTAAGATTTAACATTAAATCTGGTGTCAATTCATAAGTAATGTGAGTTGTTTCTATTTGCTTCATAAAATCGTCTCCTCATTTTAGGAGAAAAAAATCCTCCTATCATTCTTAGAATAGGAGGGTTTAAACGTGTTAAGGGTAAATTAAATAAGCTTATTTTCCCAAGACTACTTTATACAACCACACCTATTCTACAAATAAAGATAAACGCATAACAAAATAAACTTGTTTCATCGTTTTCTTTACTTTGCTTATAAATAGGATTTAGTTGTACATGTATTTGGGTCACCCTTTCATTAATTATTGTTTTCACTATAACATGGTGATACTTGTTTTGACAACCCACTTTAATTGACTGACTTGACAGATAATTCTAACAACTGTATGATAGAAAAAATATTCATTTATTAGGGGGAGTTAAATGAAAAGAAAAGCATTTGAAACAGCTTTGCCTTATACATTACCAATTTGTGTTGGGTTTTTATTTTTAGGGATGTCTTATGGTTTTTTAATGCGAAGCATGGGATTTAGTGTCTGGTACCCAATGCTCATGAGCTTTTTTATTTATGCAGGCTCAATGGAATTTGTCACAGCTAACTTGCTCATGTCAACTTACAATCCACTTTATGCCTTTGTTTTGACTCTTTTAGTCAACGCTAGACACATATTTTACGGGATTTCTATGTTGGACAAATACAAAAATACCGGTTGGAAAAAGTTTTATTTAATTTACGGGATGTGTGATGAATCCTTCACGATAAATTGTACGGTTACACCACCAAAAGATGTTGATAAAGGATGGTTTATGTTTTTTGTCACGCTATTAAATCAAATTTACTGGGTAGGTGGCGCGACACTTGGTGCGTTACTAGGTTCTGTCATAACCTTTGATACAACTGGAATTGAATTTGTCATGACCGCTTTATTTGTTGTCATGTTTATCAATCAATGGGAAGAAACAACTGATCATAGACCAGCTCTCATTGGATTGATTAGTTCGTTTATTTGTTTGATTTTGTTAGGAGCTGACAATTTTATGTTGCCGGCAATGGCTTTAATTGTGTTAATCTTTACCTTAGATAGAAAAAATCTAGATAAACAGGAGGTCACCACATTATGACAACCATGTCTTTGCCTCATCAACTGATTACAATTACCGTTGTAGTGATTGGTACAATGATTACTCGCTTTTTACCTTTCCTGTTATTTCCAGAAAATAAAACACCACCAGCCTATATCACTTATCTAGGGAATGTTTTACCTTATGCCACAATGGGACTGTTGGTAATTTTTTGTTTGAAAGATGCTGTGACTAGAGCTTTTGCTTTCCCAGAGTTACTCACTATTTTATTTATTGTCATCATCCATAAGTGGAAACACAGCACATTTTTAAGTATAGGATTAGGGACTGTTTTTTATATGGTTCTCATTCAAAATATTTTTTTTTAGAAAGGATGCTACCTAAATGAAAAAAATAAAGATTGGTGTCATCACTATTTTAATCTTTATCAGTTCATTCTTTTTGATAAAAAAACAGCAATATACCCAACTAGTCAAACAAGAAATGAGTCAGTATACTGATTCTCATATTGTCGATAGCCAAGAAATTGACAATACTAAACTATCTTACCAATGGATTAATAATCAATATATCTATCAAATCAAACTGAAAAAAACAGATAAAACAACTTACATCACACTGCATTACGATGTTCCTCAAACAATTTTGACTTCTGTTTTTCAGCCATCCGTTAAACCGTTTCAACCCAATATCTACACTCATTTTAATGGAAAAACTATTGATTTTGATAACCAATTAACAATAGATATCTTTAAGAATGTCTCGTTTAAACATTCTTTTTCATCGAAATAGCTAAAACCATCTACCTAGAACAAAAGATAGATGGTTTTATTTTTTAACTAATACGTAAATATACTTTTATTTGCGATGGATCAATCGTATAAAAAGTGTTATTTTCTTCATAAATAGAGGCACCAATTTTTCTAAGTGACATCAGTTTCTCATCTCTGATTGTCTCACTTGGAAATAAAATAGTATAACTTTCGATGCCTGTCTCTGTTTTTTCGGCATGTTTAATCTGCGTACCTGACCAAGTATTTAATGCGATGTGGTGATGGTAGTTTGAATCAGATAAAAATAACGCCTCTCTTCCGTAGCGACTGACCACATCAAACCCGAGCCCATCAACATAAAATTGTTTATTTTTTTCTAAGTCATTTACTTGTAGATGAATATGTCCCATCACCGTTCCTTTAGGTAATCCATTCCAAACTGGGTTAACTGATTCTTTTAACAAATCATCAAAATCAACTGGATCTGTTGTCATCTTCACTTCTCCATTTGACCATTGCCAAACACTCGCATCTCTATCAACATAAATTTCAATGCCATTGCCATCTGGATCATTTAAGTAAATGGCTTCACTAACTAAGTGATCTCCTCCACCCAAACGAACGCCTAAATTAATAAAATGTCTCACGACTTGAGCTAAGTCTGCTCGTTTTGGTAATAGCAAAGCAAAATGGTATAACCCTGTTCGTTGTTCTTGTTTTTTGTTTATATTGTTTGGTTGGGTGATCGTTAACAAAACATCCTGACCATTTGTCGTAAATGACACACTATTTGACGTTTGTTCTTTTATTTTTAATCCTAATACTTCTGTATAAAAACGTGTTGATTGATTTAAGTCACTCACTCTTAGCTGAACTTCTCCAACATAAGTCACTGGTTTTTGATGGAATGTCATATTTTATCGACCTCTTTCTATAACTCTTACTTTATGTAAGTAACTATACAACGAAAAAGACAATACTACAACTAACTTGCTTCGTCCTTTTTATTTTATAAACACCATACTAATAACCGCACCAGTTTGATGAAAATGATCACGATTTTTTATAATTAGTTGCCCATTGTTTCTCTTCACTATTTCTTTGACAATATGAAGTCCCAATCCGTGTGACGTGGTATTATCTAACTTACTAGATACATATTTTCTTGAGGCTGCTTCTAGTATCACGTCAGAAAAACCTGTTCCCTCATCCGTTACCGTAATACGATAGTCATCATGATTATCACTAAAATCTAGCAGAATAGTCGAATTGATTTTAGAATGTTCAATCGCATTAATCATAATATTTTGTAAAGCCATCGCGATACCATCTGTTTCAAGTAGCTTATCACTTATATCAGCACATGTTATCATTAGAGTTCGATGATGCGTATCGCATAATAGCTGTGCCATATCAATCCAATTATTCAATACATCCTTGGTTACTCCCTTTTTTTCCTCAAACATATGTGTTGAAATCATTCGTAATTTTTCAACGTAGCTTTCTAAACGAGAGACACCTTTTTCCATGTCTGATACTCTTTCGTAAGATGTTTCTGTCAACTCTTCTTCACTTAATAATTCAAGATTACCTTTAACCAATGTGATGGGTGTTCTAATATCATGTGTCACCGACTCAATCAGATGGCGTTGATTTTCTTGCATTTGCCATTGTTCCTGCAAAGATTCTTTTAAATCATGTGCTAGTACATCAATCGTTGATAACACTTCATTTATTTCTTTATAATCACTCGTCATTCTTGGGTAATCAAGATTATGTTGTTGAATGTAGACACTGGCTGTTGAGATTTTTTGAATTTCTCGTTTCAATCTCTTCGTTAATCTCACAATTAAAAATAAAAAACCACTTATCCAAACAAAAAAGACTAAAAACCAATAAAACCCTTCAACATGAGGAATAACTTGGTTAAGTGACTTTGATGAAAAGAGCATACTCAATTTGTAACTCACAATCAGTTCTTTCTCACCAACTGTGTAATATCGAAACACTCTTGCCCCAATAAAACTATCCTTTGAAGCTCGTCCTGTTTTTTTAGCTGTTTTGACATATGATTGATATGTCTGATTAATGGTATTATCCACTATGTTTCCCTTTTTGATATACTCATAATCATAAAAAAAGGGTAAACTTTCTGGTGTCCAATTATCCGATTTAAACTCTTTTTCAACTTGATTAAGTTGACTTTCTGGGTAATTCGCCGGATAGATTATTCCAACATTCACCAAAATATTAAGGAGTACAAAGAAAAAAACCATGACAAAAAACGTGTAAAGTAACTCCATAACAGCATATTTGGTTACTAATTGTGTTAATCCTTTTCTACTTCCCATTTATACCCCACTCCCCAAACTGTTTTAATTGGATTCACACCAAAAGGATGAAATTTGGCCCGAATTTGTTTCACTCGCTCAGTCATTGTGGTTTGGCTATCTCCCACTGCGTCCAATCCATAAACAGAGGTATATAGATTTTCTTTAGAAAAGACTTGTCCTTTATTTTTTAACAAGAGTTCACAAATAGTGTATTCACTAGACGTGAGTGCGATTTCTGTTTCATCACAAAAGAATCCTTTTGCTACTAAATCACACGATACTGGATAATCTACCAACCGATAGTGCTTTTGACGTTGCTCTCTTCTTAAATGAGCTGCTACTCTGGCGCGTATTTCTTTAATGGAAAAAGGTTTCGTGACATAATCATCTGCTCCCAAAGCAAATCCTTCTAATTTATCTTTTTCAAAATCTTTTGCTGTCAGAAGAATGATAGGTGCATCAATCCACTCTCTATATTGTTTTAAAAACTCAAAACCAGTCATCTCTGGCATCATGACATCTAATATCACTAAATCATACTGTTTTAAATCATCAGGATTGATATCATTAGCACCTAACTTAACATCGACTGTGTATTCTTTACTGAGGGCATTCCCTATTAATTTTAATAAATCTTCGTCATCATCTATCACTAACAGTTTCATTTTATTCCTCCAATCGTGTCACACCATCCCAATTATTATACCAAAGCGACAATAGGTAGAGAAGAATTGACGTTATTAAAACAGAGCCCATCCAAAATAGACTGAGCACATGAAAAGGAATCATTTCTTTTCCTACATCAAAGGTAAGTTTTATCGGCCATGTAAAAGGCAAAAACTGGCAAATATTGTCACCCAAATGAGTTGTCCCAAGTAAAATGGCTGCTAATGTAGTCAAACACCCCATTATGACGCTACCAGAATAAGAAAATCGTAGTGATACATATTGATAAACCACAATCATTGGCATTAAAGTGATTAGTAGAGTGATGGTTAATAGAATGAACTCGGTACGATGAAATAATTTATCCGTAACTAATAAAAAAATAGCCAATAGACTCACTGCTATTAAAACAACAACCACACAAATAAGCTTTATCAATACAAATCTTGTTAAAAATAATCGCCGTCTGTTGATACCAATTCGTAAATCATTGGCATAGAAACTAGCCAATTTATCTGAATCATAAACCATCGGAACAAGCACACTCAAGGAAAAACTAGCGATAATGGACAGCATGGCAAAAAATGAGAGTACCTCTTGTCCTTTTAATGTTTTAGAAACAGAAAAAAACACACAAATGATAACCGAATATAATATGGGGGCTAGTATCATTAACACTCTCACTGGAGTCCTTTTACTTCTAATCCAGTATGATTTAATCATTGTTTTTCCTCCTCGACACGATAGTTAGTAATATAAGACTTAGCACATAAACACACAAACTTAAAATGATGCCTATATAAATTGACTCTCTATTCATCAAGGGGTGATGCTCCGCCAAAAATGTGCCATTGGGATGAATACCAATAATAGGTGCTAACATACGTAAACTATATGAGCATGGAAAAAACACCCACTTTGATGTCACTGCCATAATAGGTGATGGAAAAACCAATAAAAAGTTAATCAAAATGACGATAATTTTTTTATGTAATAGTTCTATAAATAAAAATGACAGACCAATCACTGGCAAACTTCCAATAAAAAGAATAATAGTTGCCATAACTAAGGTCTTAATTTGAATCATTTCATGAAAAATAAAGGTTCCTACTCCATCTATAAGTATAGAAGAAATTATTAACATCAACAAAAGTTCTCCTAGCACGATGGCATTTTTTGCTAGTAGCATCTTACTTTTACTTAGCCCTAAACTTTTTTGTCTAATAATATGTGCGGTTGTTTCTTTACTACAACTGTTGACAACCAATAAACTGAGGATAACTGGTAAAATCAGAATTGGATACCAATTAAATGATGTTGCCATGATGTAACTTTTACCTGGTGGTGCGATGCCCATTAGATTAACCATTAGAAGATTAAATACTACCACAATGATAGGCACAAGATTCATCAGTGTCACATTGGCAGAACGTTTTTCTTTGATGCCCTCTGCTTTAATATACTTCATCATTTTCTCTACCATCCTGTTTAATAATTTCCATAAATAATTCTTCAAGATGAGTATCAGTTGGATCATTTTTTCCTTCATAACGCAATCGTCCATGATTGATAATCCCTACTTTATCAGCAACCTGTTGCACTTCACTTAATAAATGACTTGATAAGATGACCGTGATTCCTTGACTAGAAAATAGCTTTATTAATTCCCTTAACTCTTGTATTCCAACAGGATCAAGTCCATTTGTCGGTTCATCTAAAATCAATAATTTTGGATGATTGATTAACGCCATAGCAATCCCTAAACGTTGCTTCATTCCAAAAGAAAAATCTTTTGCTAATTTTTTCCCTGTATTATCTAACGAAACAATGGATAAGACTTCCTTAATTCGTGTTTTACTAATATTTAATAATGTGACCAAAACCTCTAAATTTTCATAAGCAGTTAAATTAGGATAGATAGCAGGATTTTCAATAATCGCTCCTATCTGTAGTAAGTCGCTTTGTTTGATTGGCTTTGACTTAAAATAAATTATGCCGGAATCTGGTTTGATAACTTGGGTGATCATTTTTAGTAGCGTTGACTTTCCTGCCCCATTTGGTCCCAATAAACCATACACTCCTCCTTCCTCTATTGTTAATGACAGATTATCTAAAACAACTTGATGTTTAAACTGTTTTGACACATCTTTTATTTCAATTATATTCTTCATTGTCATGTCCTCCTTTTGATGACCTTATTATAATGACTAAATATAATTGAAATATAATGTAAAAATGTATTCTACATATTTTTATAAACTTTACATTATCCTATTTTTTCCTCTAAAAAACGTATCTTTTATCTACAGAATATCTTATAATGATATGTGTTGAGAAAATTATCATTCATCATTACTAAACGATTAAAATAAACACCTATTCGTTTACTTTTTATCTTGATTAATTTATAATTTAACTCAATTTGAAATATATTCAAAAAAGGAGGTATTAATTATGAGGAGAATTAATAAAGCGACTGTCTTATTAATTTTTTTATGTAGTGCCGCATCTGGTGGTTCACTTATCGTGCATTCAAAAACAAGCCAACAACTTAATCATAATAGCCCTTTTATCAAAGACACTTTACCTTTAAATACGACTTTAATAAATAATAACTCTCCCTCTTTTCGATCTGGTGAATCTCTATCAACTGAGATAGCACCTTCTACTGCTTGGTTTTCTAAAACTGTATTTCCAGGATATGAAGATGAAATCGATGAATTAAATGAGGAATCAATTGTTTGGGACAGCACACCCTTTATTCTTAAACGAAATACCAAAAAAGCGGTATTCCAACCCTTATGTCGAATCGACTATAGTACATTTGCTAACCGTACTGATTTATCAAAAATAAAGTATACGTTTACCTTGAATGGACCTGGAACAATTGATTGGAACGATGTAACGTTGTTTAGAGAAGCAGATCATTATCAGTATCCAACAACTGCTATTACTCTAACTCAAGAGAGCCAAAATGTTTATACCTATGAAATTGATATTAGTCAAATTGCACAAACTGTTAACTCCGAAGATTTATTTGTTTTTGGTTTAAAGGTCAATAACCTAGATTATGATATTGAAACAAATCTCAGCTTTAAAACAGAAGTTTATTATAAATCTGATCCAACAATCATTACAGTACAACCAAATATTAATGGTATCTCCTTTGCTAAGGAAAATCTTCAACTAAATCTTCCGCCAGAAAAAAAATTATGTGTAGGTGATACTCCTCCTAACTATAAAGATGGAGCTAGTTCTAGTCTTGATTTTCAATCTCAATGGTGGCCATCTGATTTTACTGGAAAAACAAGTGATATTACCATTGATTCAACTCAAGTTGATTACAATACACCAGGAACATATCAAGTAAACTATTCAGTTACAAGTGAAACAGGTGAAACGACGGTTACAAAAGATTTAGATGTAACGATTGTTGATAACAGTATCACTATTAACTATCAAGACGAAGAAGGAAATATTCTACAAACAAACACATTGCCTTATCAAGCAAAAGGAACTCCTTTTTCTGAGAAATCCCCTGCTATTCCTGGCTACTCTTTAAAAAATCAATCTGATAAAACGATTGAGGGAACATTCAATTGTGATGCTCAGACATTTAATGTGACATATAAAAAAGATAGTGTGACACCACCACCTGCTATTCAGTATGGTAAAGTCACTACTTTATTCATTGATGAAAATGGAAATTCTATTGCTGCTCCTGTTGTTGATAATGGGGTTGTAGGGACAGACTATCAAACAAGTCCGATTGATATCGAAGGATATACCCTTACTTCTGTCCCTAATAATAAAACTGGGAAATTTAGTAATGAAAATATCACCGTGACCTATGTTTACAAAAAAGATGTTGTCACGCCTCCTTCTGTTGAATACGGACAAGTCACAACTGTTTTCGTGGACGAAAACGGACATTCTATTGCTGCTCCTGTCGTGGACACTGGGATTGTCGGAACAGACTATCAAACTTACCCAATTGAGATTGATGGATATACTCTTATCTCCGTTCCTAATAATGAATATGGACAATTTATTGATGGAACAATTACTGTTACCTACATTTATAAAGCAAATGATGTCACGCCTCCTATAAATGAATATGGACAAGTCACAACATTCTTCGTTGATGAAGATGGGAATTCTATTGCTGCTCCTGTCGTGGACACTGGGATTATAGGAACAAATTATCAAACAAGTCCGATTGATATCGAAGGATACACACTTATCTCTGTTCCGAATAATGAGATAGGACAATTTATCAATGGGAATATTACCGTCACTTATGTTTATCAAAAAGATGAAACAATACCTCCTTCTATTGAATACGGACAAGTCACAACATTGTTTGTTGATGAGAATGGAAACTCCATCTCTAAACCGATTGTTGAAACTGGCATTGTAGGAGAAACCTATCAAACAAGTCCAATTGACATCGAAGGATACACCCTTATCTCTGTTCCTAATAATGAGATAGGGCAGTTTATTAATGGAGATATTACCGTCACTTATGTTTATCAAAAAGATGAAACGATACCTCCTTCTATTGAATATGGTCAAATTACAACATTGTTTGTTGATGAAAATGGGCAATCTATTGCAGAGTCAATTGTCGAGACTGGCATTGTTGGTGAAGATTATCAAACTCATCCAATTGAAATTAATGGTTATCGTTTAGTTTCTGTTCCTGATAATGAACGCGGGAAATTTGGTAATGAAAATATCAATGTCACCTATGTATATGAGCGAATTTCCGATGATTCTATCATAGATGATACAAAAGATGATAATGATGTAGAGAAAAATGATGAAAATAATGTCGTAAACAATCAAAATATTGGTAACGGAAAAACTGATGATACTAATACAACAACAAAAGATGCAATCCTTCCTTCAACCAATAATACGTCAAAAAAACTTTTACCTAAAACTAGCGAGGCTAAAGAAAATAAACTAGTTATTTTAGGATTAATGATGTCATCCATCACTAGCCTAATTACTGTATTTCGTCGTCAAAAGTAGTATCCCCCCTTTTTTCACAAACAATTTAAACTAAAGCCAAAGCATTAACTTGTTTTGATACTTTGGCTTTTTTAATGTGTTCGTTCTGACCAAGAATAATTGATAATTATCCCCTTTATACACAAAAAGCAATCCGTAGAAACTACGAATTGCTCAAGACTTTATAAATACCTATTATTTATTTCGCCCATATTTGCGTTGGTTTTTTCTTAATACCGCTTAATAACGTCACTTTAGTATTTATTAAACACTCATTTCCCTAGTCATTATTTCCTAGGTTTTCCCATCTTATTAGCTATACGAATTTCGTTATGAGCCAACACTAACTGTTTTCGTTATTGTTCATCACGAATTTTTTTTAAGATTGTCTTTACTACTGTAGGATAATAATTTTCAACACCTAGTTTTTCAGCCTCATTCTTAATTCCACCATTATTTGCACCAGAATAATGAGGAATATAGAAAATCTTATATGTTTTTTTCAGTTTAAGTTTTGAATTTATCAGGAATTTTTCTGACCACTCATATGGCTTTTTTCCTATACAAAGTAATCTGATCTCTTTTTCTTTTGGAAGTAACAACGAAATTTCTTCATCAAATTCTAATATAAGTCTTTCTAATAATTCTTTGTTATCTATAGAATTAATAAATTTAGTAATTGTAGAGCTATTACTCCCTACAATTGGAAAAAAGTCAGTCATATAAGACCCGTATTCAGGAGTACCTTTAATTGCCTGAGCGAGCAAGTAATCTCTACTTCGTCCTACATTGTGAAAATTATTCCATGGTCTTTCTTTATTTTCTATTTTTCTAGTTGCTAACTTTGCCTTTTCTTCATCAAACTCTCCACCAGGATTCATGGCTACAAAAATAGTATTTGATTTTTTTAATTGGTCTTCATATATAGAAAAATCAATGTCTTCAACTAAATCTGCTTCATTTTTGAATTCCCCATCAGCTCGATTACTTTCCCAAACAGCCCATGAAGCTAAAGCAGAATAACCTCGCATTCTTTCAATCTTATTATCCATTCTCAGACTCCACCTTCCTTTGCTAATATCATTATACAATCTTCAGAAATTAAATAATAGTACGAGTATTATTTAAACTAAAACATAAAAAGAATTCCCTTCACTTTGTACCTCTATTCTTTATTTTGCTTTTGTTCCTTCAGCTAAATTATCTGCTCACCAATGTCCATAGCATCTTGATTACTATTTAATTTCACTAATAGCAGTTTTTTCAATGTATACAAATAGTAGACGAATTTTAGTCACACGCTAGTTACGAAGATAAAATAATTTCTCAACATGAAAATAAGAAGTTTCTCGATAAACAGCCTTATAACATTAAGCAATTAAAAAAGATGATAAATTTGACATTACTTTAAAATTTGACAAAAATCCAAAATAATCGATAAATAGCCCCTTCATACACAAAAAAGCAATCCGTAGTATCTACGAATTGCTTAAAACGTTATAAATACCTATTATTTTATTTCGTCAACACTGTCACACACTCAATATGTGTTGACTGTCTACTTAGTATCTTCCTACTATAGCACTTTTACACGTTTTAGTTTTAACGTACTGCTGTAACCAATCTAGTTCTAGAATTTGTTTAATTTTCAATGAACGATAGCCATCATTTTTCATAGCCAGTAGAATAGCTTCCTTCCATGTATTGTTTGATGCTATACGTCTTGCCAGTGCCCGGAGGACCGAAAAGAATTTTATTCCAACCAGGATTTGCTGGTACTTTTTCAGCAGATTTTTTATTTTTCTCAGTTTCTTTATAGTGCCAGTAATCTTTAACTATTTCTTCGATTTGTTGTAAGGATGGTGATGTTTCCCCTACTTTGATTTCAATCAAGTTCTCGGTCTTGTAGTTTTCACGACCACTACCAGTAAAAACTTCGCCCCTTAGCTTTTTGTCTTTTTCATTGGTGCGATCATACACAATGTTATTTGCATAGTCATTAATATACCCATTAGGTCGCATCTGACTCCCGCCATACGCTTTATTGAAATTCCATCCAAATCCAACCCCAGCAACAAAAATACTCGATTTCTCTACTTTCTTATCACGACCAGTTATAAATTTATTAGTTGCAGCTTTTTCTTTGGAGTATTTTCCATCATTTTCCGAATAAGCCCAGTCACTGAAGCTTACGAATTCAAGCATAATTTCAGTTAGTCGGTTAATTTTGTATTGTTCGAGATTAAGTCCATCAACAATATATTTTTTGTTTTTCCAGTATTGATGCCCATTGATTGCTCCTTTCAAATTTGGGTATCAAAAAAGCACCTATGATTTTTAGATGCCCCAAAACTATTTAATTAATTTTCGAATCATTTGCTTTCCACGACTTTTGATTAATTTTAATGATTCTTCTCTATATTGTTCAAATTTCATATCCGAGAATGGTGTATTATTCTTATCACAAATGTATTCCCAAATTTGCGTAAAATAATTCTTGGTTAGATAATTTTCAAAGGTATCGAACGACTTGAAAAACTCTTGATTTCTAGGATCTAAAATTGCCCTTTTAAGTGGATAGTATTCCTTTACTTCAATAGGAATATCATTTTTACCATAACCATATTTCGCTACATGAGTCAAAAAGATGTCGAAATAATCATGTGGAAAATCGCCCATCATGCCATTTCGATTAGTATTTAAACTATATTTCTTGTCAGTGAAAAAGTTTGGAAATAGATTCCCTATGAAATGATTATTTTCGATTCCATTATATTTTGGGTCTATCCTTTTCCCAATAAACTCACCATCCCTAACGAGAGATGGAGAACGCCATGAAAAGATTACATCTCCTGTGAAATTGTCCTTGTTGTAAAAATCAAAAATAATTTTATATATTCCCTTAGCCAAACAACCCACATCACTTTTTAGGTCATATGTAATAGCACTTTGCTGATTTTTTTGTGCTAATTTAATAAACTCATTTAGTTTCAATATTTATACCTTCCTACGTCTCATTTAGTCTAATTATACGCTACAAATAGGTTCAAAGAAATAGCAAACCTCGATCATCATAAACACTTGCACCATTATCATTTCCACAACGAATTGCTCGATCAAGAGCCATAATTATCGCAATGGCACCATCAATCTTTTCAGTAAATTTTTCTTTATCTGCTTTTATATTATCCGCAGGGTCAGGTCGTACGAAGATATTATCCATATTCCAACGAAGAACTGGATGACCACCATGTGCTAACTTCTGCTCAAATGTCAACTTCATCAACTCTTTAGTAGCCGGTCTCATTTCTTGGAAGCCCTGACCAAACGGAACAACAACGAAAACCATACCTTCTAAGTTATGAACCATTTGAATTGCTCCCCAATGGTCAAAGATAATCTCACGAATATTGTATTTCTCACCAAGCTCCTCGATGAATTTTTCAATAAAGCCATAATGAACCACGTTTCCTTCTGTTGTTTGAACACAACCTTGCTTGCCCCGCAGATCATAATAAATATGATGCTTCACACAACTGTCCATTCTGTAATGGCGAACTAAGTAAACCTGTTCAAACAGCCTACATCGATACTGCTAGGTCAGAATTGCATTCATTGCTCTCTCAATTATCAGATTTGACGGAAGAATCTCATGATACCGAAGTTGAACTGCAAGAGCTAATGGAACAGCTTGATGAGCTTAAAACAAGAAATAAATCGCTTGATGCAGCAATCAACGATGAACTAAAACCAAAAGCTGAGACGTTAACTGTCTTCAGAAGTACCAAGTAAATCTATGTTTGCAATCTCATCAATAATTTCAAACACTGTACCATATAATTGATCTGATTTAGCTTTTTGAAGTTTATCGATGTACGAACTGTTCCCAGTCGTCGAGTTCATCATTTCGTAATCGGATTTTTCTTGGAAATCTTGGATAAGTCTTCTTTCAAGATAATCAGTAACTGCTTTTGACATTTTGCCATCAGATCTTGCAAAGAACAAAACAGATTCAACCCAAGCTTTGTCTTCTTTGAGAAAATGTTGCGATAGCCGAAGTGAGATTGATTGCCCGGTAGCCTGTCCAACATATCGTTTGTTCCCTCCTATCAAAACATAAACAGCTGGATAATTTACGAAATCCTGTTTTTTCAAATATGGAAAGTCACTTCGACTCATCGAAACCAAAATTGCAGGCTCACGCTCAAAATATGAAATATTGTCTTTCTGTGTATCTGAAAAAATAAAAATCTACTTCATGATCATGTCTCCCTTGAAAGTTCGATAATATATTATATAACGTAACCGTTATCAAAATCATCTAAGCTGTCAACTCTACGGTGTAAAACCTGTCAACTCAAAGCTTAAAAGCATTTCTGTCAACTCTATGGGTAGCCCTTAAATTGTCTTTTTTACGCCAAAAAAAGAGCTACTACAGAATTATCCATAGCAGCTCAAACCTTATTATATCAACGTTCCACACGAGTGAGCAGTCCTACACACTCAATATGCGTTGTTTGTGGGAACATATCGACTGGATAAACGGTATCAGTTGTATAGCCTAGACTAGCAAATAATTTCATATCACGTGCCATCGTACTTGGGTCACAAGAAATATAAACAATTTTTTCAGGTTCTAGTTCAACTGATTGTTTGATAAAGTCTTCTGTTAATCCTTTTCTTGGTGGGTCAACGACAATCACATCAAACTTAATGCCATCTGCTGTCCAATTTTTTAGAACTTTATCAGCAGCTCCTGCTTTAAATTCAACATTTGTGATGTCATTGATTTCAGCGTTATGAATCGCATCTTCAATCGCTTCTGGCACGATTTCAACACCATACACTTTTTTCACTTTGTTAGCCATGCTCAGCCCAATTGTTCCGATACCACAATAGGCATCAAGAACCACGTCATCTTCTTTCAAATCAGCTAACTCAATGGCTTTTTTATAAAGATTTTCAGCTTGTTCTGTGTTTACTTGGTAGAATGATTGAGCAGAGATATGATATGTCTTACCTAATAACTCGTCACTAATGCTATCTTTACCGTATAAAACGCTCAAACGTTCATCTAAGACTTTGTTTGTCACGTTTGGTTGGATATTTTGCATGACAGATACGACGTTTGGATAAGCTGCCACAAGTTCAGTCACAATATCATGTAAATAGAAAATTTTCTTTTTACGTGTCACAAAAGTTACCATCACTTCATTTGAGTAATGTCCTTTGCGAATCACGATACTTTTCAGATGTCCTGAATGTTGGCTTTCATCATATGGTTTAATTGAGTATTTTCTTAATCTTTCTTTCAAGAATAATAAAATTTCATCAATCATTTTATCTTGAATTAAAAAGTCTTCAACCACAATTAAATCATGACTATTTTTTCTAAAGAATCCAAGTTCAATTTCAGCACCAA
This sequence comes from Vagococcus bubulae, assembly GCF_003950315.1. Taxonomy (GTDB): domain Bacteria; phylum Bacillota; class Bacilli; order Lactobacillales; family Vagococcaceae; genus Vagococcus; species Vagococcus bubulae. Next base: position 24,036 of record NZ_NGJT01000001.1, on the reverse strand, counting down.
TCATACGTACTGGGATTTGAGCTTTATTTCGGTAAGCAAATGGATGTTCCATTCCTAAAACGTCCGCAACATTTAATTCGTCAAAACCACCAATTCGTTTCATCGCTTGAGTCACTTGATTTTTCTTAAAATCTAATTGTGCATTGTAGCTCATATGGTGTAGTGGAGCAATTCCTGTACGAATTAAATCCTTTTCCACCGCTTCGACACGGTTTTCACTTGTTGTTTCCCATGTCATAATTTTTGCAAACGCAAATTTTTTCATGACTTTCATCACATGAATTTTTACTCGCTCTCCTGTAATGCCCTCTTCAACAAAAATAGGGAAACCATCCACTTTTGCCACGCCTCGTCCATCATACGTCATATCAATAATATCAACAACTAAACGCTCATTCTTTTTCACTGGTGCTTCGATTTTTTCTTTTTTCATAAAATCCTCTTTCTATTTTAAACAGTGCACGTACTACTCTTTATTGCCAAAAATATTGCCATCTTCATTAATGTCTTCTTGAGTGAGTTGTTCGACTTGTTCGATAAATCGATCAGACGCTTCTTCTTCTTCAATTGAAATAGCCGAGTCAGGTATTGCATCCAAATTAGCATAAATTTCTATGTGTTGTTTGTAATTGATAAATTCCATTGGTGCATCACCACCATATTCACCATCTAAGTTAATCATCATGCGGTAATCATCATCAAATGCTTCAGCATATAACTTAGACGTTTTAATGTATTCAATTCTAGGGTCATCAATGTGTTTTCCGCCATTTAGCATTAAAGCCACCAAATGCATAATTTCTAATACATTGGCTGTTTTAACAATAATAAGCGAAAATTTTCCATCATCTAATTGAGCATCGGGAACAATTTGTTCAAAGCCACCAACTGAATTGGTTAGCCCTAAGAAGAACATCGATGCTTTCCCGTCGAACTCACCATCGTCATATTTCAGACGCATTTTAATAGGTTTCACTCGCGGTAACATCTCTGCTCCTTTTGCTAAATAGGCAAGATAGCCAAAAACACTTTTTAGATGAGATGGTACTTCGTAAGTTAATTCAGTCAAGTAACCACCTGCTGCAATATTCATAAAATAAGTGTTTCCAGCTTTTCCAATATCTGATTTAATGGTCTGATTTTTTAAAATAACCTCTGCTGCTTTCACCACATTATCACGTGGAATTTGCAACGCACGAGCAAAGTCATTTGTTGTACCACCAGGGATAATCGCTAATTTAGGTCGTTTTTCAAGAGGGGCAATCCCATTAATGACTTCATTAATCGTGCCATCTCCTCCCGCTGCGATAATCAAATCAAATCCTGCATTTGCAGCTCTAGCGGCCTCTTTTTTGGCAGAAAAAGGCTCAGGTGTTGTCGCAAACGCACTGGCTTCATATCCAGCTTTTTCAAGTACCATTAAAATATCTGCTAAATTTCGTTTTAACAATTCTTTTCCAGATGTTGGATTATAAATTAATCTTGCTCTCATTTAACTTGCTCCTTACTATTGAACTTGTTTAACGTTTCAATAATTCCTCATTTAGTAATTTGTTAACGACTCCTGGATTTGCTTTTCCTTTTGTTGCTTTCATAATTTGACCGACTAAGAAACCAACGGCACGATCTTTTCCATTTTTAAAGTCTTCGATTGACTGTTCATTTTTATCTAATACCTCATTAATCATCGGTAATAATTGTGCGGGATCAGATAATTGGACTAATCCTTTTGCTTCAACGACTTCTTTAGCGTCGCCACCGTTTTCGATTAACTCTTTAAACACTTTTTTCGCAATTTTAGAACTAATTGTTCCATCAGCAATTAAGTTAATCATACCAGCAAGGTTTTCTGGTGTTAATTTTGTTTCAAGTAAGTCTAAATGCTCGCTATTTAAGTAAGCTGACACTTCACCCATTAACCAGTTAGAGGCTTGTTTCGCATCTGCTCCGTTATTGACTGTTGCATCAAAGAAGTCTGACATGTCACTTGATAGAGTTAATACCATCGCATCGTATTCAGGTAACCCTAACTCGTTAACATAACGAATACGTCTGTCTGCTGGCATCTCTGGTAATGATTCTCTGATTTCTTCTACCCATTCTTCACTAATATCAATTGATGGAATATCAGGTTCTGGGAAGTAGCGATAATCACTTGCCCCTTCTTTCACACGCATTAAAATCGTTGTTTTCGTTGATTCATCATAACGACGTGTTTCTTGTTGGATAATGCCACCTGACATTAAGACTTTTGCTTGACGTTGTTCTTCAAAAGCCAATCCTTGTTTCACATAGTTTAGTGAGTTCAAGTTTTTAAGTTCTGCTTTTGTGCCGAATTTTTCTTGGCCATAAGGTCTTAGAGAAATATTAGCGTCACAACGCATAGAACCTTCTTCCATTTTCACATCACTCACACCAGTAAATTGGATGATTGAGCGAATGGCTTCTAAATAAGCATACGCTTCTTCAGGTGAGCGCATATCTGCTTCAGAGACAATCTCAATCAATGGTGTGCCTTGACGATTTAAATCAACATAGGAATAACCATCTGTTGCATGGATATTTTTACCCGCATCTTCTTCTAAATGAACACGTTCGATGCGGATTTTTTTCTTTTTGCCTTCTACTTCAATCTCAACCCAACCATCGTATCCAATTGGTTTGTCATCTTGAGAAATTTGGTAAGCTTTTGGATTATCTGGATAAAAATAATTTTTTCTATCAAAATTTGTGTGATGGTTGATTTTACAGTTAAGCGCTAAAGCGGCTTTCATACCATATTCAAGTGCACCTCTATTTAAAACAGGTAAAACACCTGGCATTGAAAAATCAATCACGTTTGTATTGGTATTTGGGTCTGCACCAAAATGAGCGGCAGATGGTGAAAAGATTTTTGATTCGGTTTTTAATTCCACATGGACTTCTAACCCAATGACTGTTTCAAAATTCACTATGCTTTACCTCCTAAAATAACAGGTTGTTTTTTATGGAAATCGGTTGCTTGTTCAAACGCATAGGCTGCTTGATACATTTTTTCTTCGTCAAAATGATTTCCAATCAATTGAATCCCAATCGGTAATCCTTCAGAGAATCCTCCTGGAACACTCATTCCTGGTAAACCAGCTAAATTCACTGGAATGGTTAAAATATCACGCATATATGCTGTAATTGGATCATCTTTAGCTGCACCAAACTCAAATGCGACAGTTGGTGAGACAGGTCCTAAAATCAAATCATAATTTTCAAAGACTTTTTTAAAATCATTCACAATCAAGGTTCTAACTTGACCAGCTTTTCTAAAGTAAGCATCATAGAATCCAGCACTTAATGAGAACGTTCCAAGCATGATACGACGTTTAACCTCTGAACCAAATCCTTCAGAACGTGAGTTAACATACACGTCTTCTAAGTTTGACACATTTTCAGAACGATAACCATAACGAATCCCGTCAAAACGTTGTAAGTTTGATGATGCTTCTGATGAAGCGATAATATAATAAACTTCCACGCCATAAACCGCATTTGGCAAACTAACTTCGTCTACTGTCGCGCCAAGTGCTTCAAACGTTTTAACGGCATTTTTCACTGCGTCACGAATATCAGGATGAACTCCCTCACCCATAAATTCTTTCGGTACCCCAATTTTCATGCCTTTAATGTCTTGACCAATCAAATTAGTAAAATCTGGTGTGTCACAACGAGAACTTGTGCTGTCTTTTGCATCATGTCCAGAAATCGCATTTAAAATCATGGCATTGTCTTCTACCGTACGAGTCATTGGCCCAATTTGGTCTAAACTTGATGAAAAAGCAATTAACCCATAACGAGACACACGTCCATAAGTTGGTTTCATCCCCACAATGCCGTTAAATGAGGCTGGTTGGCGGATACTTCCACCTGTATCACTACCTAAAGAAGCAGGAACTTGTCCAGCTGCCACACTTGCTGCTGATCCACCAGAAGAGCCTCCTGGTACTTTTGTTTGATCCCACGCATTTTTAGTTTGTTTAAAATAAGAGGTTTCAGTTGAAGAACCCATTGCAAACTCGTCCATGTTTAATTTACCCATAGATACAAGTCCTGCTGATTCTAATTTTTCAACGGCTGTTGCTGAATAGATTGGGTTAAAGTTATATAGCATTTTACTTGCTGCTGTTGTTAACACGTCTTGTGTCACGATATTATCTTTAATCCCAATCGGAATACCAGCTAGTGGCGTTAATTCGCTGCGTGGTGAGTCATCAATTTTTTTTGCTTCTGCTAAGGCTTTTTCTTCGCTTAGCGTGATAAATGCATCAATTGTTGGTTCAGTTTGTTTGATGTAATCAAATCCACTTTTTACAATTTCTTGTGAGCTTAACTCTTTTTTATTCAGTGCCTCACTTAATTGTTTTACTGTTAATGTTTGTAACTCAGTCATTATGCTCCTGCCTCCCCATTATCCATGATTGCCGGTACTTTAATGTAACCATCTTGTGTTTCAGGAACATTACTTAATAACGCGTCACGACTTTCGCCTTTCACACTAATATCTTCTCTAAAAACATTGGTTTCTTCCGTCACGTTTGAAGTAAACGCAACGTCTGTTGTATCAACGTTGCTTAAACTAGCCATCATATCTGTGACTTTCCCTAAATGTTTTGTCATCTCATCTAATTCACTGTCTGAAAAACGCAATTTTGATAATTTTGCGACGTGTTGTACTTCTTCTTTTGAAATTGCCATCAATATTCTCCTTTTACTCTGTTGTATGTGATGCATTTATGGCATCAACCATTTGTTGTTCGCTCCAAACTTCAATACCTAATTCTTGAGCCTTGGTTAATTTACTGCCTGCTTCTTCACCAGCAACGACGATATCTGTTTTCTTCGACACACTTCCGGTCACTTTACCACCTAACGACTCAATCTTTTGTTTGGCTTCCGTTCGTTTAAACTGGGTTAGACTCCCTGTTAAAACAACGGTTTTGTCTTTAAATGGTGACTCAATAGAGGTAATCTCTTCTTTTGTCACACCAAGATAGGTCATATTGACACCAGCCTGTTTTAGTTTGTCGATTTGTTCTAATGTTTCAGAAATAGAAAAATACTTAACAATACTGTCAGCTATAACAGGACCAATTGTATCAATTGCAAAAATGTCTTCTTTACTTGCTTCTATAATACCATCAATTGTTTTAAATTCACTCGAAATAATTTTAGCAGCTTTTGACCCAACGTGTTGAATGCCTAAACCAAACAATAACCGCTCTAATGAATTGCCTTTACTGTTTGCAATGGCTTCTAAAATATTGTTTGCTGATTTTTCTTTAATTTTATCAAGTGTTAATAATTGCTCTTGCGTTAAATAGTACAAGTCTGCTGCTTGTTTGACAAGTTCTTTTTCATACATTTGTTCTAACACACGAGGGCCTAATCCATCAATGTTCATGGCATTACGTGACACAAAATGATTTAGTCCTTCTTTAATTTGTGCCGGACAAGCCGGATTTAAACATCTCAATGCCACTTCTGATTCAATACGCTCCAATTCAGAATGACAGGTTGGACAATGTGTCGGAAAGTCATATGGCTGACTATCAGCTGCTCGTTTATCTAACACAACTTGTGTGACTTCAGGAATAATATCTCCAGCTTTGTGAATCACCACTGTATCAAGCAACCGAATATCCTTTTCAGTAATCAAATCACAATTATGCAAACTCGCTCGAGAAACGGTTGTTCCAGCTAATTGTACCGGATCCATCACTGCAGTTGGTGTCACCACTCCAGTTCGTCCAACGGTCCATTCTATTTCACGTAACACGGTTTGGACTTCCTCAGCTGGAAATTTATAGGCAATCGCCCATTTAGGTGCTTTTACAGTATAACCTAATTCATTTTGTGCTTCAAAATCATTCACTTTAATCACTATACCATCAATTTCATAATCAAGGGAGTGACGTTTATCGCTAAATTCTTCAATATATTGCCAAACTTCATCAATTGAGTGACAAAGCTTACGTTGATGATTGGTTTTAAATCCTAGACTATCTAAGTAATCTAACGCTTCAGTTTGAGTCGTTAATCCTAACGCTTCAGGATTAGCAATCGTATATAAAAACGTGCTCAACTGACGTTTTGCTGTGACAGATGAATCCAATTGCCTTAAACTACCTGCCGCTGCATTACGTGGATTCGCAAACACACTGTCACCTTTTTTATCACGCTCGTCATTTAATCTGACAAACGATTCTTTTGGCATATAACACTCACCACGCACATCAAGCGTCACAGGAGTTTGTAAGGATAATGGAATCGAGTGAACGGTACGTAAATTTTGCGTGATGTCTTCACCAACCACACCATCTCCACGTGTTGCCCCTTGAATAAATTGCCCATTGGCATAGGTCAAATTAATCGCTAAACCGTCAATTTTCAATTCAACCATGTAACTAATTTCTTTGCTCGTGCCTTTTCTCACGCGTTTATCAAAATCACGCAAATCTTGCTCGTTAAAGGCATTACTTAAACTCATCATGGGTATCGTGTGTTCAACTTTTTGAAACCCATCGAGTAATTTTCCACCCACTCGTTGCGTGATAGAATCACTTGTCACAAGTTCTGGAAACTGTTCTTCTAAACTTACTAATTCTTTGTATAACTTATCATATTCATGGTCACTAACTAGTGGCGCATCTTTCACATAATAAGCGCGTGCCCATTCATTTAATGTGTCTCTTAATTCAGATACACGTTTTGTTGCGTCATCAATCCCCAAAATGGTCACCTCTTTTTAATCTACTTTTGTAATTGGTGCAAAAGCGGCTAATAAACGTTTAATTCCTTGAGAAGGAAATGCCACGTCTAACTCCATATCTTTAGCGTCACCACTCACTTTCACAACCGTTCCAACACCCCATGCTTTATGTTCGACTTTGTCACCTGGTTGCCATGGTGCTTTTTCGCCACCCGTTTGTTTTTTCGCTGTCACAGCTGTTGTTGTTGGCTGCTGATACGTTGCTCGACGGTATTTTTCCCCAATCGGTTTTTGGCTAGCGACTTTATGCACTGCGCCAACTTTTTCTAACACATCTTCATCAATTTCTTCTAAAAAGCGTGACGGACGATTGTATTGCGTACGTCCATATAACATACGGCTCGATGCGTTCGTTAAGAATAATTGTTTTTCCGCTCGGGTAATCCCCACGTAAGCCAAACGACGTTCTTCTTCTAATTCATCACTTTCTAAAACAGCTCGTGATAATGGGAAAATACTTTCTTCCATTCCAACTAAAAAGACATATGGAAACTCAAGTCCTTTAGCCGCATGAAGTGTCATAAAGGTTACTTGACCTTGGTCATCTTCTAGTGAATCGATATCTGACACAAGTGCCAAATCATTTAAAAAGAGCGCTAATTTGTCTTCATCGTTTTCACTTTCATCTTCATAATCGCCTGCTTCGTAACGCTTATCAAATTCTTTTGTAACAGTTAAAAACTCTTCCAAGTTTTCTAAACGTGAATGAGATTCAAGTGAGTTTTGTTTCACCAAATCTTCTTGGTAGCCACTTTTATCTAAAACTTGTTCGACTAATTCTGTAATCGTTAGAAATGGAATCATTTTTCTTAACTGCATAATCATCTGACCAAAATTACCTAGCTCTTTTTTCGCTTTACCAGTAATTGGGGTTAAATCAATATCAACGGTTGCCTGAAGTAATGACCAACCATGCATATCAGCAAATTCTCTGATTTTTTCAATCGTTCCAGGACCAATGCCTCGTTTTGGACTGTTCACCACACGCTCAAAACTTAACGAATCCATCTCATTTGAAATCACTTTTAAGTAACCTAAAATGTCTTTGATTTCTTTACGGTCGTAGAACTTATGTCCGCCCACCATTTTATAAGGAATATTGGCTTTTAAGAACGTATCCTCAATCACACGTGACATGGCATTTGTTCGATATAGCACACAAAAATCGCCATATGAGCGCTGTTCCTGTAACTTCAACTGTTGAATGGTTGTCACAATGTACTGCACTTCTTCTCGTTCAGAATTTGCACGATAATACACGATTTTTTCGCCTGATTGATTATCTGTCCATAATTCTTTTTTCTTACGGTTTTGATTATGGTTAATCACACTGTTTGCTGCCTGTAAAATATGTTTCGTTGAACGATAGTTTTGTTCCAGTAAAATCGTTTTTGCATCAGGATAGTCTGATTCAAAATCTAAAATATTTTGCATATCAGCTCCACGCCATCCGTAAATACTTTGGTCCGCATCCCCAACCACGCATAGATTATTAAAACGTTGTGCAAGTAAATTAACCAACGTGTATTGTGCGTGGTTTGTATCTTGGTACTCATCGACGTGAATGTATTGAAATTTGTTTTGATAATAAGACAAGGTTTCAGGACTTTCTTTAAACAAGCGAATCGTTAACATAATCAAATCATCAAAATCCATTGATTGATTGTTGCGAAGTTCTTTTTGGTATCTTTTGTAGCACGTTGCAACAATTTGCTCAAAATAACCTGTGTAGCGTTCTTCATATAATTCAGGCGTTAATAATTCGTTTTTTGCCTGACTAATCTGAGATAAAATACTGCGTGGATCATATTTTTTAGGATCAATATTTTCTTCTTTTAAAATCCGTTTAATCAATGTTTGTTGGTCACTAGCATCCAGTATCGTGAACTGGCGATTGTAACCAATCAAATCAGCGTCACGTCGTAACATTCTGACGCACATTGAGTGGAAAGTTGAGACCCACACATCTTCACCAACTGTTCCAAGAATCGACACCACACGTTCCTTCATCTCTTTGGCTGCTTTATTGGTAAAGGTGATAGCTAAAATATTCCAAGGATTAACCCCTTTTTCATCGATTAAATAAGCGACACGATGAGTTAAGACTCTTGTTTTCCCACTACCTGCACCAGCCATGATAAGTAAAGGCCCTTGTGTCGTTTGAACGGCAGCTTGTTGTTTGTCATTTAGACCTGCCAATAAATTATGTTTTTGCGTCATTTGGTACGAACACCCTTTCTGATCAAATCCTTTTCTATTATAGCAAATTCTTAGAATAATTTCTTTCTATTTTTCTTTTTGAATTGCTTAATCCTAAAATATGGATTACAATTTAAGAAAAAGGAGGTTATTTATGACTCGTTTAATAAACGTCACGATAGACAGACCTCTTGGGTATCAAAATGAATTTGGAACTGTTTATCCAATCAACTATGGCTATGTCAAAAACATCATAGCAGGAGATGGGAAAGAACAAGATGCCTATATTTTATCACGAACTGTTCAAACCCCGATTGAATCATTTGATGGTGTCCTCATCGCCATTGTCAAACGACATGACGATGTTGAAACCAAATGGGTCATCTCGTCTCCAGGTGAAACCTATACAGCAGAAGAAATATATGACCAAATTAAGTTTATCGAACAATATTTCGATTCTTCTGTGTATCTTGTTGACTAACAGCCAAAAAGTCCCTATTCGCTTAAAACGAATAAGGACTTTTTTTAATTGACTTTATTAATTTTATCCACGCCATAATATTTTGACTTCGTCACGTTTTGCCAATGATTTGGATTAGGACTAAGGTCAGGTGTTAAATAGTAAGGACTGTGGTCGTTTGTACTATTAATGGCGTTTAGATTTAATTCTTTCTCGCCTTTTTTCTTTTGTTCCTCAATGTAAACTTCACGCTTATTGTATTCATTATATGTACGTCGAACATCCACATAAGCTGCACGATAATTGATTAAGAACAATGGGACTAGAATTATCACATAAGCTAAATTCATTTTTTGGAACACAGATAATTGATCCGCAAAAATATTTTTGACTAAAATCCCCATCGCGATAACAATCATGGTTTCAATCCCAAAATAAGTTCGTTCATTAATAATTTGAATCCCTGCCATAATCAACGTACAAGAAGCAAGAATAGCTGTTGCAAAGAATAATATGGCCAAATAATTTAATTCTTTATTGCGTTGTAAGAAAATAGAGATGCTTAATAATAGAATAAAAATGATTATTTCTAAATAATAACGGCTTCCCATCGCAACTATAAAGTGATACATGTTTTTTAAAATAGGGATTTCTCCGCCACTTACACGGTTTAATCGTTGCATTTGACCAGGAGCAAACGTCATCAAGCAATACCCACCAAATGAAGCAAACATCGTAATCACATAAGGAATCACGTGTTTACGTTTATTGTATAACCAATACACGATAAACCAGAATTGGAAAAAGACAATACCAGCAGACGTTGTTTCACTACACCAACCAGCAATTAAACCAATAATAGGAAAAATGAATTGATTCACTTTATAATCATAGAGTTTTGGGTTTCGATAAGGTAATAAAGCAATTAAACAAATAACCGTTGTCCATAAATAGTTAAATGCACCATCCCACCACAACACTGTTGAACCAAACGCTGGCAAATAAAACCACAAAATGACAAAAATTATCATAAATGTTAACGGATTGACTTTCCAACTCTTCTTAATCATATATAATACTAATAAAATGAAAAAGATGTAGACAATCGTATTGGCAACATCAAAAACAGATTTACCAAAAAGAGTTGAAAGCTGCATTAGAAAATGGGCCGGAATTCGACCATTCATCACTTTGTAATGTGCTGCTTGTGACTTAACGACTTCCATAAAGCTACTCAATCTTGTCCCATCTGCAAACGAATAATGATAGTTAAAATCATCTGAACGCAATGTCGTTAACGCATTTAGTTTATACATTAAAAAAGCAGCAGCTAACACGACTATCACACTGATAACTGGACTTATTTTTTTATAATTTACTTTCAAATTAACACTTCCTTTTATCTCTTTATTCTTTTATTTCGTCATCTTTATCTGTCTGCTCTTGTGTCACAAATTCTTGGACCAAATAAGGCGGACGGCGTTTCACTTCGATAAAGATTTTTCCAATATACTCTCCTATAATCCCCATAAAAAACAACTGCGTTCCACTCAAAAATAACAACAAGATAGTCAACGTTGGATAACCAGGTGTGGCACTGCCATGTACTAAAGTCGTTATCAAGGTATAAATCAAATACAAAAATGAAAAAGTCGCAATAGCAACCCCTGAATACAGTGACAACCTAAGTGGTACTACCGAATCAGAAATAATGCCATCTATTGCTAGTTTTACCAATGATTTAAATTGCCATTTGGTTTCTCCAGCAAAACGTTCATTTGCTTCAAATGTGATTTCTTTTTTCTTAAAGCCAATCCACATATAAATCCCTTTTGTGTATCGTTGTGTTTCTCTAATTTTTTTAATGCTATCTATACATTTTCTATCCAGTAATCTAAAATCTCCCACTGCTGGAATCACTGGTACAGATGAAAAACGAGTCAGTATTTTATAGTACATCTTTGAAAATGCCTTTTTAAAGAATGACTCTCCGTGACGTGTAACACGTTTACCATAAACATCTTGATAACCTTTTTCCCATTCAACTATCATTTTAGGAATCGTACTTGGAGGATGTTGTAAGTCAGCATCCATAATGATAATAGCATCACCAGTTGCATAATCAAATCCTGCTAACATCGCAATTTCTTTTCCAAAATTACGAGATAAATCCACACATTTCACTCGACTATCTTCTTTAGACAACGTTTTAACAATGGATAGTGACTGATCCATACTCCCATCGTTGACAAATAAAAATTCAAATTCGTAACTTCCAATATACTCTTTAGATAGTAAATCAAGCTTGTCATATAGTACAGCTAGATTTTCTTCCTCATTATACATTGGAACACAGATAGTAATTTTTTTCACACAAACAACCTCTTTTACTATTTTTATACCCTATTCATCAGATGTCACACAGAAAAAAATCCAGTGACAAACCCAACATATTTCAAACGCGTCACAATTGAATAAGACATACATTGTTCATGATACAATAAAATGGCCTACTTTAATACTAAAATTTCAATTTTCATTTTCTTTAAAACATAAAAAGCCCTCACGAAACGCGAGAACTTTCTATTATTTTTAAGGTTGACCTTCCATTATCTTCCATGTGATTTCACCAGTATAACTACCTGTATAAACATCACCTGAAGAACCTAAATCTAATTTAATCCCATCAGATTTAGGCTTGTCACCCCAATCATGGCTAATATCATATACACTAGCCTTATTCTCTTTATAATGAAAAATTGGTTGTGACTGATCAGATAACACTTTATCTTCCCCTTTAGAGACATAATGAATCACATCTTCTAATTTGTTTCCATCCGCCGATTGAAGCGGTGCTGTCATTTGGGCATACATACTCCAACCACTAGAAGCATTCGCTCTTGTATCACTCACTATTAACTCTTTATCATACATCGGTTTTTCTACGCGATTTGGGCTTGCAATGTATTTAACCGTTCCAAAATCTAATACAGTTGGAACTGACTGAATCATCACAGTGCCTTCCACATGGTAAACAATCACCATTTCCGAATCTGCTACATTGAACGCTGTTTCATTTTTTGGTCCACTGCCTAACAAATAACCATCTTTTGCAAGTAAATCTCGCTTTTCTTGAATGGTTTTATCTTTGGTTAAATCTAGCGTATCGCCAACTAGCGCTTTTATCGTTGTGGTGTAATGATCTAATACTTTATCCGCCTCGTTAACAAAACTAACTGTTAGTACTGAGTCTATATTTGTCACACGTACATTCATTGTTTTTACTATGTCGTCATAAATCCCTTCACCCGCATCTTTTGCAGGAACAACTAAAGACACCGTATAAGGAGTAGTTTTGATATTTTCAGTATCGTCTAATCCCCCTAAATCTTTTATCGTCACATATTTTGTCAAATCAACTTTTTGACCATTAAGCAATTTATATGCCGAAATATTTCCTTTTGACAAGATATCGTTTTCTATTTCTTTTTTAGACATATTTCGTAAATCTTTGTACTTAATCGACACATCATCTGCTTTAATATGACTATCAGACTCAACAACAGTTAATGTGGTATCAATGGTTGCTGTATTACCTGCTTCATCTGACACATCCACTTTAATGGCATGTTCACCTAGTTCAGACATCAATGACTGTATCTTATCTAATGGATTTTCAGTATTATATTGATAGGTAAATCCCGTATTATTTGGATTGGTATCTGCCACATCTTGTACTAAATCCTCTGCATCTGGAGCAGTGCTGTTAACTGGTACATAGTAGTTTTTTCCCTTTGCAGTGGGTGGTGTTTTATCTTGCACCACATTAATGACCGAATCACTTTTTCCATTTAAAAAACCATATGCTTTGATTTTATCTCCTGCGACCAACTTCATATCACTTGGAACATCAAACTGATAAGTTTCATTTTTTGTTACTAAATGATATTTTTTGTCTTCACCTTCAACAGGTGAAGCAACTGTTGCATGTGGTAATAAAACATCTTTACTTGGATCTTTCTCGTCTACCACTTTATAAAAAGCGACACTCGATCCTTGATTCACGACACCTTTAAAGACTTGACTACTTGATAAATCAGGATTATCACTTAACTCATCAAAGCCCAAGTGAACATCGGGGATATAATCAAATAGCACACGAGATAGTTTGTTTGTATCGTAATGTTCAATAAAATCATCACGCATTTTATAAGTTAAACTATTAGCTATTATTTTCTTGATATTATCATCAGCATAACTGATATTCATACCATACATGGGACTCCAATCATATGTTGGTTGTGAATCGCCTTTGTCCGCATCTGCTTTCGTCCATCCTTTAACTGCTTGAATATCTGCTAGAAAAGAGCCTGCATCCATTCCAATTAAAGACGCATTAGAATTACCACGTACGTCTAAATCAATTCGACGAGCGTTAGCAAATTGAAAATTCGCACCAGTAGCAAAATCCAACATTGTTCTTTTACCAGAACCGTTTTTAATTTGGGAAGTAAAAAGACCTCGTTCACCGATAATAAATGTTGATTTATCGGCCCCGTATATCATAGAGTCTGTTGAATTTCCTTCGCCATCCGATACAAATTTTGCTACTCCCTCATCAGATACGTTAAAACTAGAATTAGCCGATAAGGTTAAAATATTACCTATTCCACCATTCTTATTGATTGTTAACTCACTTTTTTTAGCAACGTTTATTTTAGAATTTACCCCCATTAAAACACCTGATGCTTGTGTTGTCATATTATTAGCATTAAGAACCATTTTCGCAGCATTTCCTACGTTAATACTGGACTTATTCTGTAACATAACAGCTCCATAACTTTTAGGTATCGGTCCCCCATTAGTTATGATAAATTCGCTATTAGTATCCATATTAATGGTAGTTTCCCAATTTTTCGAATCATCACTAGTGTTATTGGTTAAACCTAAATAAACCGGAACTCTTTTAGTGCTTTTTGCAGTTTCTGTGACAAGTTTGGCGTTCTTCCCTATATCGACTCGTCCATTTCTCTGAATATTAATGGCTGAAGGAATAGCTTGTGTAGCTCCCCAATTCTTATTTTCTCCAGAATTTCCATTAGTCTTTATCGAAACTGTTGCGTTGTCTTTTAAAGTCAATGATGGTTGTATATGACTAACATCCCCAACATTACAATAATATCCTCCGAGTATAACCCCATCACCTTGATCAACTTCTAAATTGGTTTTAGAATGCTCAGTAAAAATCAACGTGTGAGATTCTAATCCTGCTTGTTGTTTTGTCAACATCGTTCTAGCTGTTCCGTCAAATGATTTATAGGTTGTGTCATTAGAGTGGATATTATTAACTCCTTCAAATGTGACAATCGATTGAAAAGAGGCTGTTACTTGTGATCCTGAATAATTTACATTTCGATATGTTGAGTGACAACCACCTTTAAAGCTATCTCTCATTGTTATTGGACCATACCAATTAGATCCATACAAATCAATGTTATCAAATGTTACACTAGGATTTGTTGCAGAATTAGACCACCAATAATAAGAAGTAGGTAAAAAATCCAAAGAATAACCATTCCCTAAAATCGCAAAATCTTTTCTATCATTGCTCATCTTAGTATTAATTTCAGAATTTGAATTAGTGTTAATCGTATTTATCATATTTCCCTGTACTTCTATTACCGTCACATCTTTTGCTAACAAAGCCTTATCTAGTTCTTTCCATGTTGTCGGTTTTGCCACTTTCCCTGTGTAAATAATCACATCAGTCGATAACTCTTTTCCTGTACCTGAATACTCCGCTGGGACCGTTAACGTGATATGATGTTCTGCCAAATCATTAGAAGACGTTGAAAACAAATCACCCAAGTCTCCTACTTGAATTTCATCTGTCACATCACCCATCAAGCTATAACCAGTGGCACCACTCTCATACAAAATCATCTCTTTTGCAGCTTGTTCATCGCCATTGAGAGCCTTGATATCTTCCATGCTTTTACCGAAATTGTATGCTACAATTCCTGTTCCTTGACTATCTAAACTAAATTCTTTTAGATTAGGTAAACTACCAAACTGTTTCTTTTTAAGCGCTGTTTGTTTTTGTGTTAGTGACGGGATTGTTTCAACTCCAGATACTGCTTTTACTTTTTTACCTTCGACTAAAAGCACAAAAAAAAATAGAAAAACAATCAACATCCATCGATTTTTCTTCACTTATCTCTCCTCCTCATTTTACAAATAAATCTCACTCCTTTTGCTTTCACTTTTAAAATTCATATCATACAATTAAATCATTTAACTATTAAATAAAAATAGATAAAATACTTAAAAGTCATATTTATATTATAATGCCATTGTAAAATAATTACAATTAATTATGAATTTTTCTTGAAAATAAATAATAACATCATTTTACGAACACATAATAGACATTTAAAACGAAATAAACCACATATAACTTTTAGACACTTAAACTAGTTATATGTGATTCATTTTTACTTATTTTGCTTTGATTAAGACCGACTTATCTACTTTGTAATATCTAAAAACGTCTCCCTCGTAATCTTTCGCACCTTGAATATCTTTTAAAAAGTCATTCACGAGTTCACTATTTCCATAAAAGTTTTTGGTTTGTGTGCTAGCGTTCATTCCAAGTTGTTTCACAGAATTATAATAACGATTTAAGATTAGCTGACCATCAACTGAATTGACAGTACTTGCTTTTTTGGTACCATAACTTGCCATTGAGGTTGATAATTGACGAATATTTTGTTCTAATTTTACTTGATCATCCTTCTTATCTCGTAACAATTTTAGTTGATCTTCAAAATCACGTATCAAATAGTAAGAACTCACAATAGACTTAGAATCTTCTTGCGTCAAATTCATTGATTGATAGTATTTTATATAAGCAGAACCACTAAAAAATAGAATAGAAGAGACTAAAGATACTATAAATAAAATTAGAATAGAGTGTTTCTTTTTTGTAAGAGCTTTTTTCTCTTCTTTTTTTTCCCGTTTTTGCTTTTTGTTTTTTACTCTCTTTTTGGAAAGCTGCTTTAACTTCTTACCAAGAAAGATAAAACGAAAAAGGAAATAACAGACACCTATCACAAATAAAATACCCAATGATAAGGCAATGATGTAAATCCATTCTAAATCCAACATAGTCTCATACTCCTATAACTGTTCTATTTTTTATTACGACGTTTGCTTTTTTTCTTTTTAGCTTCTTCTTTTTTCTTTTTACGATATAGAAGGAACACTATGATAAAAATAATGATTAACAACAGACCTACTATCATGGCCACTAGTTTCCAATTAAACCCTTTTTCTTGGACTAACCCAACATCTCGATTATTAAACTTATCTGCTTCTTCACTTGTAATTTCAAACGCTTGTTTCCAATGCCAAGTTTGATTTCTCTCACCTGAAGTCACAAGTATATCTGCCTCATAGTTACCTGGTTTCATCGGCTCACCATTCATACTAACAGGGTAGTTAATAAATGAATTAGGGGCCATTCTCATCGCTGTTTGTTTCTTCTCATAAAGAACGGTTTCACTGCCTTTTTTCATGATTTTCACTTCAGTGGTCATATCATTCACATATGACGGCATAATATTAGAAAAATTAATGAATATCGCATTACGATAATTTGATTGCCCTGGCTCTACCTTGTTTAATTTCAATTCTGGTGGCACATCTTTATCATTTTCTTGTAACACCACACCCACAACATAGGCATATTTATTAATTATTTTCGTTCCGCCTTCTTCTGTTTTAGTTCCCTCTTGATTATCTTTTTGAATTTCAATCCCACCTGAAATCACCCCATCATATGCTTCATCTGGCATCTTTACAGTAAACTCAACTGTTTTGGTTTCATCAGGAGCTAACTCCACTTTCTCAGGTCCTTTTAAAATATCTTTTAAGTCAAATTTTAATGAGTCATCTTTTTTTATTTTTGATATACCATACTCGATAACCCCATTTTGATTTGTTTTCGCACTGTTGATGGCAATAGAAACAGAAATTTTTTCTTTACTAGGATTATTAAATGTCATGGATAATTTTTGTTCCTGACCTGGCTCTACCATCAATTTATAATACCCTAAACTTTTATCCGTCTGATTATCTGGATAATTTATTTTATAATTAAATCCTGCTGGTGATTCTGCCTCTTCGGCAAATACAACATCTGAAGCACCGAAAAATGCGCAAACCATCACACTTAATAATGTCACAACCAATTGACTTACTCGTAATTTCTCCCTCATAACAAACCCCACATCTACCTTTATTTTATTTCTTTCTATAAACACATAAAGTCAAAGCCAGTTTTGACACCGACTTTGACACTTTTAACTATTTTATCTATTAAAGTCAAAAATTATTCAGCAGCAACAATTTTCCAAGTTACTTCAGCTTCATAATCACCTTTAACCATATCAGTTGCTGTTGCAGCTGGGACAGTTAACTTAACAGATTTGTCATCTGTCGCTTTGTCTTCACCTTGTGCATTGTAGTCTTTACTTTGACCAAATTCCATCATGAAACGACCTTTACCTTCTTTTTTCTTTTGATCAGCTGTTACCACTGTTACGGCATCTCCAGCTTCCCCTTCTTTATCAGTTAATGTGAAAGCTGTTTTAGAATCTGATGGTAATGTTTTTTGTGCAGCTGTCTTATCATTGTCTTGTGATTGAGCTGCTATCATACCATTTGAAAAATCAAGTGTTGAACCTTTTAACACATTTTCACCTGAAGTGAATTGTTTAGATAATTGAGCAGTAACTGTATAACCGTAAGTACCACCTGCACGAACGTCAGCCCATTGTACATAAGCACCACGTGTTTTAGCGCCACTTTCAAATTTCATTGGTGCTGCAAAAGCTTCTACATCATTTGCTGAAGTTTTGATTTCACCAAAGTTTAAATCTGTTGTTCTTTCAATAACAAGAGAACCAGTGTCTTCATTTTTATTTTCTTTTGGTGAGTCTTTATCTGGTTCTGGTAAAGGTTTAGTAGGATCTTCTGCATCGATTGTTGGTGTATCTTTACCTCCAGCAGTACCTTCTTCAACTGTTACTGAGCCTTTAGATGTTAATTTTGTTGCTTCAGCTGAGGCTAATAAAGGAGCGCCTAGAGTAGATACCCCTAAAATTGCTAATAATGCTGTTGAATAAATTTTTCTTGTTTTCATTATAAATTCTCCTCCTAAAATTTTATATATATGTTAAGGCAATCTGCCTAACACCCATGTTAATTCTGTTTCATAAGAAACAGGTTGAATATTTGTCGAATCAGGCACGGTTAATGTCACAGCAGAATTTCTAATCAACGGTTTTTTTGTCTTTGCATCGATAAGTTGATTATTATTTTCATCTACTACTGGTGACAAAGTCGGTGACTGATTCTTAGTGTTCTTATCAGATGCTCCAAACGAGATAAGCCATGTACCACGTGCTTCATTTGGTTTTGCTGATGCGACTTCGTATGCCATTTCCATCTCATTAATCGCGATTGTTTCTCTAGTCACAGTAGGTGGGCGACTTTCACTAATTGAATTGGCCCATCCTTTATCTAAAGATAAAATAGCTCCCTTTAATTCTTCTTTAAGGTATTTATCTTTTGTAACACTAGTAAACTGACGATTTTGTTTGACTTGAAGTGACCATCCTGATTTAGACTCTTGTTGGTTTGTAATCTGGATGTAGTTAGCACGAGCATCTAATTTTCCATCAAATTGTTGTGCTAGTGCAGCGTATTTTCGATTTGTCTTAGTGATTTTGTTTGCCCCAAAGTTTAAAGGAGAAACAAAATCAATTCTCAAATCACCACTTGTTGAATAATCGGTATCTGTATCAGTTGGCTTATCAGGATTTTCTGGATCAACAGGGGGGGGTTTATCACTTACCTCCACTTTTACTGAACCATTATGTCCCAATTCACCTTGTGCGTTCACAATATGTCCATCAAATACAATCATCAATAACACACATAAAGTATATGGCAACACGCGCTTTATATTATGATTCATACTCATCATCCTTTCGACGTTTTCGCAAAAAGAATAACAATAAAACCACTAAAATAATGATGATGCCAATGAAACCATCATGTTTTATCACTTCTCCTGTTTGAGGTAAAATACCTTTTCCAACTGTGGAGTTACTGGTAATGATTTGATTATCTTTTTTTGTTGATGAATCATGACTGATTGACTCATCGTCTTCATAAAAAGATATCTCACTAGGTACGACCACTTGAGCATTAGTAGAAGCACCCAACACAATAAAGGGTTGAGTGAGCAAACTAACTAGCACAACCATCAAACAGATTAAAAAATGAGGCATTTTTTTTGTCATCTCTTTCATCTCCTTAAGGTTGTCCTTCCATAATTTTCCAAGTAATCTCTCCTGTGTATTGCCCAGTATGGATATCACCTGAAGAACCTAATTGTAATTTAATACCATCTGATTCTTTCTTATCGCTCCAATTTTTGCTGATGTCATGAAGTCCTTTTTTGCCAGTATCAATCTGATAAATAGGTTCTTCTGCTTCTGATAGAATAGTTTCTTTACCTGATAACACATAACGTAAAACATCTTGGAGTTGTTTGCCATCTTTTGTTTGTAGGGGAGTTGTAATAGATGCCGTCACTCTAAAGCCAGTTGCCTGACCTGAACGCGTATCTCTTACAACTAAATTGTTATCGTATGTTGGTTTTTCTACACGGTTAGGGCGTGCAATGTATTTAACTGAACCAAAATCCAGTTCAGTTGGTACTGATTGAAATTGAATCGTGCCATATACTTTATATGTCACGACTACTTCTGTATCCGTGACTGAAAAACTTGATTCCTTTTCGGGTCGCTTGTCTTGATCAATCAAATACCCATCTCTATTTAACTGAGCAATCTGTTTTATGAGTGTTTCATTTTTTGTTAAATCAATGACATCGCCAACTTTTGCTTTGATTGTAGTTGTGTAATCATCTACCACTTTATCGACTTCATTAACAAATTGAACAGTCATCACAGAATCAATATCTGTCACCGTTACATTAATTTCACCTAAAATATCTTCTGTTGTTCCGGCATCTTTTGCAGGTACGACAAGTGATACGTTATAAGGTGTACTTTTAATGTTAGCTAAATCAGTCAACCCGTTTAAATCTTTCACTGAAATAAATGGTGTGACATCTTCTTTTTGACCATCTGATAATTTATATGCTTCAAGCTTTCCATTTTTTAAGATGTATTGCTTGATGTCATCTTCAGACATGGTTCGCAAGTCCTTATAAGAAATCATTAAATCTTTCGATATTAGGTTAGTATTTGTCTTAATAACTATTAATTTTGCATCGATCGTTGTAGTATTACCCGCTTCATCAGATACATCTACTTTCACAACATGTTCTCCTACATCAGACATGTAACCATCTACTACTTCTTGAGGCGTGTCTTTATTAAACTTATAGGTAAAACTCTTGTTGTTAGGATTAGTATCTTTTATGTTTGTCACAAATTTTTCTGGTAATGGGGTTGTGCTATTCAGTGACTCATAAAATGTGACACCTTCTCCTACTGGCGGTGTGTTATCTTGTACTGTCACAATTTTTTCATCTGTTTTACCATTTAAAAATGCATGAGCTTTTATTTTATCGCCTGCTTTTAATACCACATCTTTTGGTAAAATAAACTCATACGTTCCTTTATTATCCGCTGTGGTATGGAATTTGGTTTCATCATCTTCCACTGGCGAAGCGACTGTAGGTGTTGTTAGAAGAATATCTGTTTCAGGTTTATCCTCATCAAGCACTTTATAAAAAGCGATATAAGCACCATTGTTAGCTACACCTGTTAGTTTTTGTCCCCGTTCAATCTTTCTATTATCACTTATCTCGTCCAATCCAACACTAACATCTGGAATAAAGGTATAAAGAATTTTAGAAAAGTTTTCCGTTCGATAGTTCTCTTTAAAATCTTCACGTGTTTTACGTGAAATACTATTAGCCTGAACATCGATTGTTCGACTGCGGTTATAATTAATCACCATGCCGTACATAGGATTCCATTTAAATGTGGCACTTTTGACTTCATCGTCCTCTTCATCTGACACTTCGGTTATTTCAGATAATGTAGCTACTTTAGATGCATCGTTTTTCGACCAAGCATACACCTTTTGAACATCTGCAATAAACGTTCCAGGGCTCGCCATATTAATTAAGTTAGCATTAGGATTACCACTAATATCTAACTCGACTCTTTTAGCATCTTTAAATTGAAAGTTGGCATTCCTATCAAATTGAAGCATATCTCTTTTGCCTTCACCATTTTTCATTTTCGAACTAAAGTGGCCTTTTCTACCAATAATAAAGTTAGATCCTGTCCCACCATAAATCATTGGATCAGTAGAACGTGTTTCATTTTCAGAAGTAAAAATAGCTTGTCCTTCGTCAAAAACATTAAACTCAGAATCTTTATCCAGTTTTAAAATCTGACCTCTACCACCATCTTTGTGAACATTAAGATGAGCATCTTTATCAACATTAATCTTGGAGTTTGCCCCCATACTAACAACTGGAGCACCAGTAGTCATACTGTTTGCATTCACATCAAAATGAGCATCCTCACTAATATTAATTTCAGAGTAATTATTTAGATAGATAGAAGCTCTATTAGAGGGGATGGGGCCATTACTATTAGCTATAAAGCGACTGTTTTTACCCAGGTTAATTGATGTTACCCAACCATTTCCCCTCCTAAGACTATCATCAAAATCCATCCTAACCGGTATCCTAATTGTGTTTTCAGCTGTTTTTGTAGTAACAGTAGCTCCTTCTTGTAATTCAACCTTACCATTACGCTGAAGATTAATTACAGAATAAATGTTTCCGTTTTTTGACTCACCACTATTTCCTAATGTTTCAATCATTACATTAGCATTTCTTTCAACAGTCATTCTAGGTTGGATAGATTTAACAGGATCAGCATCCGAATACTTTGCTCCTAGAATTACACCATCGCCATTTTCAACTTCTATACTGGTATCTGAAGATTCAGCAAACTCTAACGTATGCGCTTCTAAACCAGACTCATTTTGATTCATACTTGTATTTTTAGTTCCATCAAACGATGTATAACTATTACATGATTTTATATTATTTTTTCCTTCAAACCTCATAATAGCTTGATAAGAAGCTGTAATTTGGGAGCCTGTATAATTTATATTTCGATATATAATCGTGGAACCTAACCCTGTAGTATTTCTTATTGAAAAAGGGCCATAGTAATCAGTACCATACATATCTAAATTATCAACAATAATTTTATGATTCTCATTGTGGTCATACCATTGATATACTCTTTTTTTAAAATCAATTGAATGACCATTACCTAAAATAGCTATATTTTTTTTTCTATCTTGAATATCATTTAGAAAAATTCTACTACCTTTAATATTATCCCTTGATGACACAAAATTAAGAATATTACTTTGAAGCGATTTTAAAATGTCAACAACCACAACATCTTTATCCTTCATTGCTTTATCCAACTCATCCCACGTACTCACTTTTGCAACTTTACCCGTATATATAATAATTTCGGTAGATAACTCTTTTCCTGTACCTGAGTATTCGCTGGGAACAGTCAACTTAATATGATGTTCAGCTAAATCATTAGATGCCACTGATAATAAATCGCCTAAATCACCAACTTCAATATGTTCTGACACATCAACGACCTTGCTATCAGATAGTCCATACGCCACAGCTCCTGTTTCGTATAAAATCATCTCTTTTGCTGCATCTTCATCACCGTTTAACTCTTGAATGTCTTCCATACTTTTTCCAAAGTTATAAGCGACGATACCAACTCCGTCATCATTCAAACTAAACTCTTTTAAGTTTTGTAAGTCACCCCATTCCTTTTTTGGCTTAGTTGATACGTCCTTTAATGACGTACTTCTACTACTTACTTTCGTATTAACACTTTTTTCACTATTTTGTGTACTGTCTTTCGTTGACATTTCAGTTTTCGCTTCAGATGATGGTTTGCTCTCTTTTGCTTCAGATTGCCAACCGATTGACATGCTCATGACAATAGACAGTATTAATACAAAGAAGTAACCAGGATATTTTTTTCTCATCTTATCCCTCCTGTGATAATTCAATTGCTTGTTTATCACCCTCTCCTCCAATTAATCAATCTTTTTAAACGTAAAAAACTATTAAATAGGATTCAAAGTTGCTTTAAAAACCAAATGAACAACTTTATGTTTATTATAGTTAAAATACAGAGAAAAAAACAAATTTTTTATGAATTATATGTGAAATTGTTCTATAAATAGACAGTTAATTGAAATACTTTTTAAAATAGTTTGTTTATCATCTAACTATTGATATAAATAACATATAAACCCTTACATAAACACAAAAAAACAGATAGCGTAAAATATTTTGTGTAAATAGAAATTTTAGGTAGATAAAAAGAAAGTCCATTCTGTAAAATTAAAGTTACCACAACCGAAATTTTATAGGAGGACTTTCTCATGACTAATTTTACTACAG